>NZ_JBDMSL010000020.1:0-48051 GCF_039758965.1 Collinsella aerofaciens
TTTGCCGCCAGGGTCCCGGGCCTTGTGGCGCCGAGCACGAGTATCGACGAGAGAAGGAAGGGGATGAAGGGAAGGAAGGACGGCGCCTGGGCAATGGCGTAGGGCAGGAAGGAGAGGAACGGCAGGTCGTTTGCGGAGGCCGGGATATCCGCGATGCCGGAGCTGCTCAGAGCGCGGCAATATGCGAGCTCTGCGTCATTGGTCTCCTGGTCCCCCACGATGGACCCGGATTGGAAGCCCTCGTCCATGAGCGCGTAGTAGCTCTCGGCAGAGTCGAGAAAGGCGGCGTCGGTTTGAGCGGCGAGGGCGGCGTTCGCGTATCTTGCAAGCTCCGCGTCAGCTTGCTGCTCTGGAGATAGGTCTGTGCCGCTGGCCTGGGGCGCGCGCGTATTGAATGCGTCGACAAAGCCCTGCATGCCCTGCTTCATAAAGAAGGGCCCGTAGATGGGTGAATTGAACGCAATGGGGACGGAAAAGGCTGCAGCGAGAACGAGCGTACAAATCCATACGGCCTTGTCTCTTAGGATTAGTTTGAGAAGAAGTCGACAGTACATTCAGAAGCACCTGCATTCCTCAAAGAATCGTTAGATTAAAAGTAACAGACCGGATGAAGATACGTGCGACGGGGGCGAGGCGAATGACTGAACGGTATCGATACGCGGGTTCAACGGTATCACATTGGCCACATAGATTTTTAACTTGCATTTCTACCCGCCCTTTTCGTAAAGTCGCCGATACGTGCTTAGCGCACCCTCGGCGCGTCCGGCAGGCTTTGCGAAATGGGATCCAGGAGACTTCGGCGCAGCATCATCTTGCGGAATGCTTCTAATGAGCCTCCCATCCTTCAAAAACAGAATCTCATCGCACAGCCTATCGACCGAATCCAAGATGTGGGATGACATGATGATGCACGTACCAGAATCGGCCAGCTTCCTGAGAATCTCGGAATGCAAGTCCACCCTGCTGGGGTCGAGCGCGTTCATGGGCTCATCTAATAGAAGGTACCGCGCGCCCGTCGCATACGCAATCGCCAGGGTAAGCTGCTGCTTCATGCCCTGGCTCAGAGTGCAGATCCTCATCTTCGCGAACTCGCCTATCTGCGTTTGTTCCACTATCTCTTCGATATCGCGAGCATGCGGCCACATATCGCAAACCATCTTGAGGTGATCTTCCGCACGCAATCCGGGATACAGCAGCGTCCCCTCACCAGGTGCATAGAAGATCATAGAACGGACCTCTCTCGCACCCGTACCCTGCACCTCATCCAGAACGATGCTCCCGTCCACGCGAGGACCCGGCAAACCTGCCATCGCACGCAGCAACGTCGTCTTTCCATGCCCGTTCGGAGCGACGAGACCGTAGACCGTACCCGGGGCAAACTCAGCGTTCACCGAATCTACGAGCACCTTCTTTCCATAAGAGATCGTCAGCGTTTGAAGGTCAATCATCGAGATCATCCCCTTTCGATCTTTGGAACACTCAGGCGCACCATCAACGGAGATACGGCGCCCAAGACCACCAGCAGAGCGCCCGATGCGCCGACGACCTCTCCAAAAGGCATCGCGTTCGTCCCTCGCCCAAGGAACCCAATCGTCCCCACCTGGGAAGCGGAATCAAACGAGGCGAATGGAGCCAGCAGCGCGACGCCCATGCCCACGCTTTCAACATGAGCGCTCAACGAACCCAACACCAAGAGAACCGCGCAAACCATTCCGGTGACAACGGGGTTGCGGCTAATCGCCGCTGTCAACGCAGCGACGACGGAAATCACGCCGTATGCCATGACCAGCAACGGAATACTGCACAACACCGCCTCCCCCACCGTGGACGTTGTCGAAGCTCCCGCCCGAATGAGAGCGACGGAATACTCCGATCCACCCGCACCGTTCTTAATCACGGACACAACGACAGCGGGAACCATCGACACCAAAAGCAGCACCAAGCCAAGCAGGAGAGCCAGCGCAACAGCCGTCAGAAAACGCACATGCGCTGTTGCGGGGATCTGGAGAACCAGAAGGGAACGACACTGCAGGTGGGTGCACGCGAGCGATGTGACAACCACGGGCAACAGCAAAAATAAGGAGGGAAGCGCTGCCTGGAGATACGAAAGGAGGATTAATGGGGGCATCTTCGTACTTAACTCGTAAACCTTGGGGTCCGGCAAGCTCGCGATCGACTCAAGCAGAAGGGCGCGCGCCTCCGCACGAGAAGGAGTCTCCGGCTCGATTCCGATCGATTGCAGGAGAGTCGCATCTGCCGCGCCCAGCTCACCTCGAGCGCGCTCGTACGTCGCAAGGCTTCGAAACCCCTCCGCAGGCATAGGCGCGTACACGAAACCCGAAAGAGCATCCCGCATGTCTTCCAGGGCCGCTTTGCCCTCGACGTCCATATTCGCAGCGTTCTGCTCTAGATACCGATCTATTGAACGGAGCTCCCCATCCCTATACCGAACAGCGGAAACGTTATCAGCGTCAGGAAACATCTCGACCAGAGCCGGGGCCAGCATCGTCGTCGACATTGCAATCGCGCATACGGCGAGGGTAGGAGAACGCAGGAGCAGTTTCCCCATCGTTCTTACGTATGCAACGGCGGAGGCACAAGCGCTCGAACGAGTTGCCGTTCTCGATGCAATGAAGGAACCTCTCTCAAGACAAATCGGGGATATCGGGCACGCGCAGCCGCTCTTTCCAGCAACGCAAAGCAGGCTAATTGCCAGCACCTCGATCCCGATTGCGCATACGAGGGCAATCGCGCCACGCTCGAAGCAAAGTCCAGGCAGATTCACTATCTGCGTTGTCGGGTACGGGCTATAGGCGCCGACGGTCAACTCAGTGTTCGCATACGTAAGGGGATTCAACAGGGCGAACTCACGTAAAGCGATGGATCTTCCGTAATACCCGGGAACCATCGTCACCCCCATCAGGGCACATACGAACACGATTCCAAGCGTAGGGTTATTGGCAATCTTCACGGCAAGGTGAACGACAAGCGAGATGAACGCTGCCACCAAGAATTGCAAGATGGCCGTCTGCGCGAACACCAGCCAAGCCGGTTTGATAACCGGAGTCGCATATTGAATGTAGCCTATCGGATAGAACGACGAGCCCGGGCCATTCTTCACAAGCGCGGCGATTATCCCTGGAAGATTGATGGCGAGGACGGCAAGCATTGCAAAAACACTCGCCCATACGCTCGATGCAACAAGTCTACCCAGCTCGCCCATCGGTGCCTGGATGATGAGCTTTTCACGTTTGTTAAGACGCGCGGCAAGGAACGAGACGGCAACGGCCGTTGCGACCCATAGCAAGTACTCCTTCGATCCGTCATAATAGGTGTACTCTCCATCCGATATCTGCAGAAACGGAAGTAGGGGAGAGAGCGGTGCCAAGATAAGACGTCCCGCGGCAAGAGGGTACAGAAGCGCGGGCATGCTTGATGAAGAGGTATAGACACCGTCCTCCCCCGCATTCACAAGCGCATCCGCATAGGATGCTGACAATTCCTGCTCAACACGGGTTATTCCCGACTCGAGGTATTCGACCCGTCCGTCGATGCCAGCCGCGCTCCTGAAGACGGGCAGAGCACAAAGAACCATCAACGCAACAACGACAACACAGAGCGACCTGGAGGAGAGAAGCGACCTAAAGATCGCCTTCGAGATTTTGAGCATATTCATCGCCAACCTTAACCTCATCCAGTCGGAACAGAGGGGCCGAACAAAATGCTCGGCCTTATTACTTGCCGGCAAAGTCAATTTAACATAAACTGTTAAAAAGTAACCTGAGTTTTTTAAATTCTTCGGAGGTTATTATGAGTTCCGACAATCGCACTCCCCGGCTTCATTCCTTCCGCATCGCATGTGCGATAGCCTCTGCGACCCTTTGCGCCACCGCCATCGCACAAGTGGCGTTCTCCTTAAAGCCAGCAATCGAAGTGCTCGACAACCCTGTAATTGCAGACTCCCCCGCGTATCCAGCCCTTGCGATCTCGACATTGGTCCCTGCCGTCATCGGTATCGCTACGACCATCCTCAGCGCCGTTCTCGTGTGGACGATCAAGAGCGGAGACCCCTTCAAGAAAGGGTCTGCGACATGCTTGAAGGTGCTCGGCATTCTCTTCGTTGTTCAAGCTGCCACCAGCCTCTACGCCGGCCCACTCAAAACCTCCGTTTCGATGTTTGGCGGCGAGGGGGCCGTCGGCGCCCAAGAGATCGCTTCATCATTCGATTGGACCTCTCTGGTTCTCGGCATCGTCCTGTTCATGCTTTCCCAGCTCTTCTTGTACGCCCGAGAGCTGTACCTCGACTCCGACGAGATTGCGTAAGGAAACGCCATGCCCGTAATTGTTCGCCTCGACAAGATCATGGCCGAGCGAAAGATTTCCTCGAACGAACTTGCCGAAAGGATTGGAACCACGCCCGTGAACCTGTCCCGTATTAAAAAAGGGCATATTCGCGGCATTCGCTTCAACACACTCGAGCAGCTATGCCTCGCCCTTCGTTGCCAACCCGGAGACCTTCTCGAAGTCATGAGCGAAGAGGATGCCCGAAAGGAGTTCGGACTCGATTGGTCCGCCGAGGATTAGAGGGCGGTCGTACTCGCCCTGCACACGGGGATGCGAATCGGCGAGGTCTGCGGCCTTCGGTGGTGCGATGTGGATTTCGAGACGGGCCTGATCTCGATCAAACACTCGGTGGCGTACGCGAAGGGAATGGGTTCGTTCATCAAGGACACCAAGACCCATGACGCCAGGGGTATCCCCATCGACCCGGTCGGCCTACTCCCCTTCCTGAAGGAGACCCACGAGATCGACTGCGGAAAGCTGCGCTTGCGCGGCCTTACCGGGGCGGTCGAGATCGGGGACTGCTACATCCTGTCGGAGCCGGGCGCGACCTTCGCGACGACAAGCTATATCCGCAGGGCGTTCAAGACGTTCTCGGAGACCAACGGCCTCATGGGCACCAACGACGAGCTGATCACGTTCCACGGCCTTCGCCACACGTTCGCAACGCAGTGGATCCGCCAAGGCGGCGATATCAAGGCGCTCCAATCGATCCTCGGCCACAAGGACACCATGGCGACGCTCAACGTCTACGCCGACATCGAGCCCATCTCCAAAATCCATAACATGCTGCGCGCCACGCCGTGCCTTTGGCGCGGGCACCTCGGGCCGAGGGTCGATCCGGGTCCCATGTTCCAACAGAGGATCCAGGAGTCCATCGAGACGCTCCAGGCGTTCGGCTACGGCATCACCGAGCCGGACGACCGAAATATCGCCATACGCGACGTGAAGACGAACAGTTGGCTCTAGCTCACCGAGTACGCGGCAGTGCTGGGCCCATCCCAACTGAGGTCACGGTGGTCCGATAGGGGCGCCGCCCGCGGCATGCGCCGCGGAGCGGTATCCCCTACCGAAGGGCGGGGATGCCCTCCGCTTCCAGTTCGGAATCAGCCGTCGGAGGCGTTCGGCTGACTGCGGGAACGGCCTGTCCGCTCAATGTGTTCGGCTGAGATCGGAAATCAACCCAACACGAGCCGGACACGCGCAAGACGGCTCTTCCCCGTACGGCCTTCCCCCTTACGCTCATGTTGCAGGCATGTAACGCCGCAGCGAGCGCGCCTTTTTTGCGCCAGACAGGTACAATGATGAACACTGTACCGTAGCGGAGCGCCCCGCGCGCGCCGCAATCACGCGAAAGGGTTTCCCATGGCCGAGATCTCGTCCTCCCGTATCGTCATCACCGTCCTTGGCAAGAACCGCCCCGGCATCGTCGCCGGCGTCACCCGTGTCCTAGGCGAGGCCAACGTCGACATCCGCGACATCACGCAGTCCATTATCGAGGACATCTTCACCATGACCATGCTGGCCGATACCGCCGAGTCCAAGCTCGACTTCGCCGAGCTGCAGAAGGCGCTGGCCGAGGCCGGCGAGCTTTCGGGCGTCAACGTGTCCATTCAGCGCGAGGACGTCTTTAACTTTATGTACCGCCTGTAGCGAACAAGCCGCTCGGGGCAGCTTGACGTCATATCGTCCAAGCGCGCGGCCCCAAAGCGGACCGGAGAGGAGCGCGCATGGCCTACGACGCCAAGAAAATCTACTACCGCTTCGACGATCACCTGAGCCGCCTGGTTCTGGATTACGAGGCGAGCCGTCAGATTTCGCCCGAAAGCGAAAACCTCTACCACGGCCTGCCGACCGCCCCGTACGACGAGGACCTGTTCGTAGAGCACAACGTCAAGCGCGGCCTGCGCAATGCCGACGGCTCGGGCGTGGTCGCGGGTCTCACCCGTATCTCGGATGTGCATGGCTACAACAAGGTCGACGGAAAGGTCGTGCCCGATCAGGGCAAACTCACGCTTCGTGGCTACAGCATCGAAGACCTGGTCAACAACGCCCAGGCCGAGGATCGCTATGGCTACGAAGAGGTCGCCTACCTGCTCATCACGGGCTCGCTGCCCACCAAAGAGGAACTCGACGGTTTTTGCGAACGCCTGGGTGCTTTTAGGCATCTGAGCGACGAATACGTCCGCGAGTTCCCCATGACCACGGTGTCGTCGAGCATCATGAATGTGCTTCAGCGCGCCGTGCTGCTGCTCTACGCCTTCGACGCCGAGCCCGACGCCATTACACCCGAGCACGAAATCGACGTCGCCATCTCAATGCTCGCCCGTCTCCCCCGCATCGCCGCCTTCGCGCATATGGCCTCGGTCGCCAAACGCCGCGGCTCCGAGGTTCATGTACCGCACCCCACACCCGGCCTCTCCACCGCCGAGACCATCCTGCAGGTGTTGCGCGGCGGTATGGCATTCACCCGCGACGAAGCCATGCTGCTCGACGTGATGCTCATGCTGCATGCCGAGCACGGCGGCGGCAACAACTCCACGTTCGCCTGCCGTGTGCTGTCCTCCTCGGCCACCGACCCGTATTCCGCCTACGCCGCGGCCATCGGCTCGCTCAAGGGCCCGCGCCACGGCGGCGCCAACGCCAAGGTCGTGTCCATGCACGAGGACATCCGTGCGCATGTTTCCAATTGGGAGGACGAGGACGAGGTCGCAGCCTACCTGGGCAAGATCCTCGACAAGCAGGCCTTCGACGGCACGGGCCTCATCTACGGTATGGGCCACGCCGTCTACACGCTGAGCGACCCGCGTGCCGAGGTGTGCCGCCGTTACGCGCGCACGCTTGCCGCCAAGAAGGACCTGGGCGAGGAGTTCGCGCTCATCGAGCGTATCGAGCGCCTGGCCCCGCAAGTAATGCGTGATCACGGCATGACCAAGCCCATCTGCGCCAACATCGACCTGTACACGGGCTTTATCTACAAGATGCTCGGCGTGCCCGAGACGCTCTTTACGCCGCTGTTCGCCGTCGCCCGCATGGCCGGCTGGTCGGCGCACCGCATGGAAGAGCTCTTCTGCGCGCATCGCATCATCCGCCCGGCATACCGTCCGGTGATCGATCCGCTGGAGTACAAGCCGCTCGCCGATCGCTAAGACGCGGACCGTTATAGAACCCGAACGTGGCCAGGGCATCACCGCCCTCGGCCACGCTTTTTATGCCAGTAGAAAGGATCGCAACGAATGATTGTGTTTTCCGATATGGATGGAACACTGCTGACGAGTGATAAGCAGATGAGCGACGCCACCTGGGCGATGCTCGACGAGCTTGCGCGCCGCGGTATTGAGTTTGTGCCCTGCACGGGGCGCCCGCTGTCGGGTATCTTTGAGCCCATCCTCGCCCACCCCGCCGTACACTACGCGGTCTGCGCCAACGGTGCCAGCGTCTGGCAGCTCGACGACGGTACGCCCACCGATACTTCACACGCTACGCGCATTTTGAGCCGACCGCTCGACCGTGCCATCGCCCACCGCGTCCATCGCATCGCCGCCGGCCATGACGTCACCTTCGATATCTTCGCGGACGGGCAGTGCTTCCTTCCCCGCTCGCTCTACACGCGCCTGGACGAATTCTGCGGCGGCGACCCCCACATCGCGGCTTCGCTCAAGCGCACACGAACGCCGATCGACATGGATATCGACAGCAAGATCGACGAGGTCGAGACGCTCGAACGCATCGCCATGTACTGGCACGACCCGGCCGATCGCGACGCCATCGCGGCGGAGCTCGAAACGCTCGGAGGCATTGAGGTCACGCGTTCGTACGCCATGAATATCGAGGTCATGGGCGAGGGCGCCACCAAGGGAACGGCATTGGCTTGGCTATGCGGGCATCTGGGCGAGCGTCTTGCCGACGCCTGGGCCTTCGGCGACAACATCAACGACATCCCCATGCTGCAGGCGGCGGGCCATGGCATGGCCATGATCAACGCCGAGCCCGAGGACCGCGACGCCGCCGACGCCATCACCGAATACGATAACGACCACGACGGCGTCGCCCGCGCCATCATGGCTGCCCTCGCCTAGTCATTGGGGACGTTCTTAAACGACTAGTCACTGGGGACACTCTTCGCGAAAAAGTTGCAAGGACTGTCCCCCACTGCCGGCGGAAAAGGAACGTCCCCAACTGCCGGATCAGGCGAGGCTCTCCAAAACGTGGCGGAGCTCCTGCTGGACGGCGTGGTCGCGGTTGCGCCCCACCACGCGATCGGCAACGGCCTTGAGCGCGGGGCGTGCATTTTCCATCGCACAACCCGTGCCGACAAAGCGAATGATCTCGTAATCGTTCATCGAGTCGCCAAACGCCATGACCTCGTCGCGCCCAATGCCGTAATGCTCCGCGAGCTGCGCGATGCCCGAGGCCTTCGACACGCCGGGCTGCATGGCGTCGATCCACGCGTTGCCCGAAGGCGCGAAAGTAAAGAGCTGACCGAGTTCGCGCTGCAGCACGTACGCACTGTCCATAACGGCACCGTCGTCGCAAAAGATACTCGCCTTGATGATATTTACGCTGGGCTCGGGCAGCTCCCAAATGCGCTCGGCATTGGGAAGGTCTTTATCGACCTCACGCACAAACTTGCACTCGTCATCGAGCAAAAAGGACTTGGTTCGGTCGAAGAGCGCAAGATGCAGATTGGGAAACGTCGCGACGGCCTGGGCGAGCTTTCGAATCGCCAGGTGCGAATATACCTCGCGGTCTACCATTTTGCCGTCGGCGTAGACCTGGGCACCGTTAGCTGCGACAAAGTCCATCTTGTCGCGAACGGGCGCAAAGAACTCGCACAGGCGATCGTAGCGGCGGCCTGACGATGCGGCGAAATGCACGCCATGCTCGTGTAGCGCCAGAATCAGTTCGTAGGTCTCGGGAGGCACCTGGCCGTTTTCGTCAAGCAACGTGCCGTCCATATCGGATGCAATCAGTTTAAACATAGAAAAGCTCCCTTCGGGCTTGTTGGAATCGAACGTGTATCCGATTCCAACGTACCCAAAGGGAGCTCAGATAAGACTCCGCGGGCGCAAACGTTACAACTAGTCGTTTAAGAACGTCCCCAATGACTAGTCGGCGTAGGTGAAGGTCGTGACGTCGAACATGCCCTCAGGGCGGATGCGGAGCGTCGGGATCACCGGCAGGGGCAGGAAGATGATGCCCATGATGGGGTCGAGCGGCGGCTCAATACCCATGGCGCGCGCCTTGACCATAAAGTCGTCGTGTTGCGCGGCGACGTCTTCGGCAGTGCCCTCGCTCATCAGACCGCCGAGTGCCAGCGGAATACGCGCCACGACCTCGCCGTTGCACACCAGCACGTGGCCGCCCTGGCCCACGGCCTCAACGGCGGCCATCATATCGGCCGCGTTGTCGCCCACCACGCACACGTTGTGCGAGTCGTGGCCGATCGTAGAGGCAATGGCGCCGCCCGTGATGGTAAAGCCGCGCACCCAGCCGCGACCGATGTGCTTGCCAACAAGACCCAGGCCAGCGGGGCCGTCGCCGTCGGCGCCCTCGGCCTGCAGTGACACGCCGCGGCCGTGGCGCTCAATCAGCATAATGCGGCGCAGGCCCTCGGCGTTCTCGGGGCGAGCCATACCCGTGATGGCCTTACCCGGCACCACGTCGATCACGGCCTCGCCCGGCTTAAAGGCATAGTCGAACACGTCGAGCGATAGCTTCGGCAGTTTAACGGAAGCACGCAGTTCATCGGCAAGCGCTGCGACCTCGGCCATCTCGGGTGCGATCTCGCCCACAAAGGTGCCGTCCTGCGCCACCAGAGCACCGGCGGCATATACGCGATGCGGAGCCGTGGCAAACGTCAGGTCATTGAGCACCAGCAGGTCGGCACGCTTGCCCGGGGCGATGGCGCCACGCAGTTCGTGCGGGTCGCGGCAACCGTGGTCCAGGCCAAACGCCTCGGCCGTGGAGAGGGACGCCATGGAGATAGCGACCACGGGGTCGATACCGGCCTCAATCGCCACGCGGCAGGCATTGTCGATCATGCCGGTCGCAAGCGCATCGGAAGGGGCGCGGTCGTCAGTCGCAAAGCAGCAGCGGCGGGCGCGCGCGGGATTCTCCAGCAGCATCGGGGACAAATTGGCCAAGTCGTGGCTGCACGTGCCCTCACGCAGCATCACATACATGCCGCGGGATAGCTTGTCGAGCGCCTCCTCGGGAATCGTCGACTCGTGGTCGGCGATAATGCCCGCTGCGGCATAGGCGTTGAGGTCCTTACCGGCAACGAGCGGCGCATGGCCGTCGACCTGCTTGGACGGCGTCTGGTTGGCAGCATCGATGCGAGCACAGGTCTCGGGGTCGGCCATAAAGACGCCCGGCAGGTTCATCATTTCGCCCAGACCAAAGACATCGCCTGGATGCTCGGCAAAAAACGCCTGCATATCGGCAGCCGAAATAACGGCACCGGCCTGCTCGTCGGGCAGCGCGGGCACGCACGAGGGCATCATATACTTGATGGAAATGGGCACGCGACGACCGTCCTCGATCATAAAGCGCAGGCCGTCGAGCCCCGCTACGTTGGCGATCTCGTGGCTGTCGGCAATGGCAGTGGTGGTGCCACGCGTCGCCGCCATACGCGCATACTCGGCTGGACGGATGTTCGAGGACTCGATATGCAGATGTCCGTCGATAAAGCCGGGGGCGATATAGCGACCCTGGCAGTCAATGACCTCGGTCGCCTCGTAGGTGCCGGCGGCATCGTCGCGGCCGTCGTAGAGCACGCCGACGATTACGCCATCCTTGACGGCAACGCTACCAGGCGCCACGCGCTGGCCATATACGTCGACAATCTGTGCATTGGTAAACAGCGTGTCGACGGGCACGCGACCCTCGGCGGCCTCGATCACAGACCTCATGACCTCAACGGACATACATACTCCTTTAACCGTAGAAAACGCTGCGGAGCGGACGAGCCTTCACCACAGCAAGCCAATAGCAATTGTATGCCCAAAAGAAGGTCCCGCTAACATCCCATCCGCTTAACGGCACCGCCAAATGATCCCTTGGGGACGGAGAAAAAAGTTGCGGTGGAATAGTTCCTGCCTGGGCGCCCGTATGGCATTTTTAGGAACTATTTCACCGCAACTCAAAAGGCCGCAGTCGGGAGTTCCGGCTGCGGCCCTATTGCACATGTTAGGTTGACCTACTTGCTAGACCAACTTAAAGCCCTTGCGCTTGCCTACGGAGAGGGTGTCGCCCGGCTTGAGGGCGCTGGGGTCGATGTTATAGCTCTTGGGAGCCACGGCCTTGCCGTTGATCTTGACGCCGCCGCCGTCAATGTCACGACGGGCCTGGCCGGCGCTCGCCGAAAGGCCCAGGTCCTTAAGCAGGCCTGCGAGGTAGATCTGGCCCTCGTCGTTGACGGTCAGCTCGACATGCTTCTCGGGGAAGTCGGCAAGCTGGCCCTCCTTGAACACGCGGTCGAACTCGGCCTGAGCCTCGTCACCGGCGCCGGCACCGTGATAGGTGTCGCACAGGTCGCGGCCCAGCGCGCGCTTGAGCTCATAGGGGTCGGCGGAACCGTCGGCCAGGGCGGCGTCGATCTTGTCGACCTCGGCCGGGGTGAGCGAGCTGGCCAGACGATAGTACTTGCCGATCATCTCGTCGGGGATGGACATGGTCTTGCCGAACATATCCTTGGGAGCATCGGTCAGGCCAATGTAGTTGCCGTAGGACTTGGACATCTTGCGCACGCCATCGGTGCCCTCGAGCAGCGGCATGGTAAGCGCAATCTGCGGCTCCATGCCCATCTTCTCCATGAGCTCGCGACCAGCGAGCAGGTTGAAGAGCTGGTCGGTGCCGCCCATCTCCACGTCGGCCTTGATCTGAACGGAGTCGAAGGCCTGCATCACGGGGTACAGGAACTCGTGCAGGGCGATCGGCGTCTGGGACTGGTAGCGCTTGGTAAAGTCATCGCGCTCGAGGATGCGGGCGACGGTGAACTTGGAGCACACCTGCAGCAGGCCGGCCAGATCCATCGACAGGATCCAGTCGCCGTTGTGCACGATGGTGGTCTTCTCGGGATCCAGGATCTTCATGGCCTGGCTCACGTAGGTCTCGGCGTTGGCCTCGATCTGCTCCTGCGAAAGCTGCGGGCGGGTGGAGTTCTTGCCCGAAGGATCGCCGATCAGTGCGGTGCCGTTACCGATGATGAGGGTGACGTTGTGGCCCAGGTCCTGGAACTGACGCATCTTGCGCAGGGGCACGGCATGGCCCAGGTGCAGGTCGGGGCTGGTGGGATCGACGCCGAGCTTGATGTTGAGGGGCTCGCCCTTCTCAAGCTTCTTGCGAAGGTCGGCCTCGGGGACGATCTGCGCTGCGCCCGAGGTGATGATACGCATTTGCTCGTCGACAGACAGCATTGGGTATCCTCCTTTTGCTATAGCACCCTCACCGGATACGGCGGTGCTCGAAGTTCATAAACCCACTAATAATAACCAAAACGGCGCGGCCGAACACCTACGACAGGAAAATCCTCGTCCTGCCGCACGCGTCGATAACGACCGGCAAACGCGTGCCGTCACGTTCGACCAAAAAGCGCGCCTGCTGGCGGCGCGAGCAGTCACGGCAACGGACCTGCCCCGTCACATCCGTGGCGCAGGCGCCCTCGGCGGTCAGCAAGCAGTGCTCGCACACCATGAGCTCGGGGCGGTCGGCGTCGACAGGCCCCAAGACACCGGGGCAAGCGGCAAGCTCGGCAACACGCTCCGCGTCGTCGGCGACAAGCTCGGCAGGCAAATACACACGGCCCGCGCCGAGCCCGCGTAGCCAGGCAAGCGTAACCCGGTTCGCGCAAAACACCGGTGCCGCAACGTCAAACGCCACGCCCAGCTCACGCGCCATCGCCACCTGTCCCAGATTACGGCAGACGACGCGCCCGGCACGCCGCATAAGCGAGCGGATACGCGAGGCATCGGCTGCGCGACAGACCTCGTCGAGCACCACGGTCGCATCGGACAGATCGCGCTCGCCACACGGGTCGGCATCCATCAGCTGCCAGGCAAAAACCATGCGAGCGGAAGCCCCCTTTTCCGACGGCTCCGTCAACGCCGCCTCGGGCACGTCGCCAACAGCCACGGCGCCCTCAAAGGGCAGCATCTCAACGGCTCGTGGAACGGGTACGACCGCGTCCGCCTCGACCCGCATGCGCTCCAGCGCCGTCGCCGTCTGCTCCAACACGCCGGCGCTGCGGATCAGGTACACCTCGCATCCCGCATCCACCTTACGCTTGCAGTGCACGACAATGCGCTCCCCTGCCGCCGCGTCCACCGGGCAGGGCACCTGGGGCCAGCGTTTGGGCACATCGGGACGTGCATCGGCACCCGGATAGAAACGAATCTCGAGCGTGTCGCCCGCGGCCACGGCAGCATCGAGCTCGACGGTCACCTCTTCGTGACCCACCGTCACCAAGTGGCCCACGCGCACGCCCTGGTTAATCGCACGCTCAAAGCTCATGAGCTCGGCGCCCGAACGCCCCCGCAGATACGCGTCGGTAAATCCACGGTTGAACGACCTGCCCAATTCGCGCTCGAGCGCCGATACGGCAGCGGCATCCCACGTGCCATCGCGCAGCATATCGAGTGCACGACGCCACACCCGCACCACGTTGAACACGTAGTCGGGGTTTTTCATGCGCCCCTCGATCTTGAGCGACACCACCCCGGCCCCAACAAGCTCGGGCAGGTACGCAATGCCCAGATAGTCACGCGGGCACAGCAGACGATCGCCCTCCACGGAAACGACGCTCTCCCCCGCCTCGTCCACCAGGTCGTACGCCAAGCGGCACGGCTGCGTACAGTCGCCGCGCATCGCCGATCGCCCACGCCGCAGGGCCGAAAACTCGCAGGCGCCCGAATATCCAATGCAAATCGCTCCGTGGCAGAACACCTCGATAGGCACGCCGACAGCACACAGGGCGGCAATCTCGTCGACCGCCAGCTCGCGGGCGGTCGTCACGCGCTCGACCCCGAGCTCGTCGGCAGCCAGGCGCACGGCGCCTTCGCTATGGACGCCCGCCTGCGTGGACAGGTGAATCTCGACCCCGGGAATCGCCGCGCGCAACGCGCAGGCCAGACCGGCATCCGCCACGATCAGGGCATCGGCACCCAACTCATGTGCGTGCGCCCCCAGCGCCACCGCGTCGGCCAACTCGTCATCGAACACAAACACGTTGAGTGTCACGTATACACGCACGCCGTGCGCATGCGCCGCGGCGCAGCCGCGCAAAAACTCGTCGTCGGTAAAGCCGCGTGCGCTCACGCGAGCGTTAAACCCGCCCAGGCCCGCATAGATGGCATCGGCGCCCGCCGCGATGGCAGCGAGCATCTGATCGAGCCCGCCCGCAGGCGCCAACAGCTCGGGCAGCGCCATCCCGGCAGCCCCTGGCTTCCTCCCATATTGTCCACTCGGCCCCATCGTCCGAATCGCCATCGGCAAACTCCTTACCAACAAGGTATGCATTCACTCTGAAAAATGCCGTCATCCAGCATACACGAGGCCTCGCGCGCCTCGTTTGGTTTATCGTGTAATAACTTATGTCCATCCTGCCCCAGCGGCGCACCCGCCGCCCGGCACGACATACCTGGAGGTCAATATATGGGTCCTCGCCAACGACAGGGACGCAGTCGTTCCAAGACGCACGCCCTGCCCATGATCCTGCTCTCGTTCTTGGGCTTTTTGCTCATCGCGGGCGTAGCGTTTGGCATCGGCATGATCGGCAACGTCAACCGTTGGCTGTCCGATCTGCCCGACTATACCGACGCCAACGCCTATCTGGTGAGTGAACCCACCGAGATCGTCGATTGCAACGGCAACAAGATCGCGAGCTTCTACACGCAAAACCGCAAGTCCGTCACCAAGGACCAGGTCTCTCCGTACGTGCTGCAGGGCACCGTCGACGTTGAGGACGAGCGCTTCTACGAGCACGGCGGTATCGACCTGTGGGGTATCGCGCGTGCTGCCGTGGCAACCGTCTCCGGTGGCCACGAGGGCGCATCGACCATCACCCAGCAGCTGGTACGCAACACCATCCTGCAGGAGGAGCAGTTCGATTCGACCATCGAGCGTAAGGTGCGCGAGGCCTATATCGCCATCAAGATGGAGGAGATGTACTCCAAGGACGAGATCCTCATGATGTACCTCAATACCATCTATTACGGCCACGGTGCCTACGGCATCGAGGCCGCCGCCGAGACCTACCTGTCCAAGAGCGCCGCCGACCTCACCCTGAGCGAGGCCGCGCTGCTCATCGGCCTTCCCAACTCGCCGTCGCAGTACGACCCCACGGTCAACCCCGACTTAGCGCTCTCCCGCCGCAACAAGGTCCTCGACAACATGCTGCGCTTGGGCCATATCACCCAGGAGGAGCACGATGCCGCCCAGGCCGAGCCCATCACGCTCAACGTGACCGAGATTTCGGGCAGCGGTGTCGACGTCTACTCTCAGCCCTACTTTGTGGCCTACGTTAAGAAGCTTCTGGAGCAAGAGTTCTCCACCGACGTGCTCTTTAAGGGCGGCCTGACCGTCAAGACCACCATCGACCCCACGATGCAGCAGACTGCCGAGGAGGCCGTGCGCGCCCAGCTCGACACGCTTTCGCTCGACGGCCTGGACATGGGCATGGTCGTCGTCGACCCCAAGACCGGCTACATCAAGTGCATGGTGGGCGGATACGACTACAACGCCGACGAGAACCACGTGAACCACGCCACGGCCAAGCGTCCCGTGGGCTCCACGTTTAAGGCCTTTACGCTGGCCACCGCCATCCAAAACGGCATGAACCCCAACGTCACCCTCAACTGCAACTCGCCTCTTACAGCCAAGGGCACCACGACCAAGGTGCAAAACTACGCCAACCAAAGCTACGGCACCATCACGCTCAAGCAGGCGACGGCATACTCCTCCAACACCGGCTATATCCAGGTTGCAGAGGCTATCGGCAATAACAAGATCATGTCGCTCGTCAAAAAGCTCGGCATCGATCCTACTAAGGACAATATCGAGGACGTTCCCGTCATGACGCTCGGCACCGGCTCCATCTCGCCGCTCGAGATGGCCGCGGCCTACGCCACGTTCGCCAACGGCGGTTACTATCGCCAGCCAATCGCCATCACCGAGATCGATTCGCGTACCGGCTCGGTGCTGTACCAGCACACCGATAACCCCTCGCAGGTGCTCTCCACCGGCGAGGCCGCGGCAGTGACCGACGTCCTGACCGGTGTTATGCAGGGTAGCGGCACGGGTGCCGCCGGCGCTCTGAGCGTCAACCAGCCCTATGCCGGCAAGACGGGTACCACCGACAACACCACCAACCTGTGGTTCTGCGGCTATACCCCGCAGCTTGCATGCGCCCTGTGGACCGGCTACTCCGCAGGCGAGATCCCCATCCAAAAGTACGGCACGGACCTGCTGGGCGACAGCACCAACCTGCCCGTCTTTAAGAAGTTCATGAACACCGTCCTTGCCGGCACCGACCGCGAGGAGTTCCCGACGGGCACTGCCCCCACGTATAAGAACAACAACGTCTGGAAGTTCTACGGCACCAACAACACCAAGAAGTCGGATAGCGACGCCGAGGACAAAGACGAGGAAGAATCCACGACTACGACGACCACCACTACGACCACGACCACCGAGACCACGGGCGGTGACTCCACGGGTGGCACCGGAACGACCGGCGGCTCGACGGGCGGCGACGGTAGTGGCGGTGAAGGCGGCGAGGGTGGCTCCCCCACGCCCACACCTACACCTACCCCAACGCCCGACCCCTCTACGGGTCAGTAGGCACCAGCCATAGCCAATCAAAGGCGCCCGAGCAGATCAAATGCTGCTCGGGCGCCTTTTTGTCACGAGAAACCTCGCACGCGCCTCAACACGATACGGCAATAAAATAGGGCGCCGACCATCGTCGACGCCCCCTTACAAGGCTCTGTAGCCGCCTGCACGACGCGGTTCTCGCCTACTTGCGAGAGTTGCTCAGCTTGTTAATCAACGCCTCCAGGCGCTCGCCGTCCTCGGCGGTCTGGGCGATAACCAAGATGGTGTCGTTACCGGCGAGCGAGCCGAGCACGTCGGGCAGCTCGGCGGCATCGACCGCAGCGGCAATGCCCGAAGCGGTGCCGGGCTGAGCCTTGATCATAACCAGGTTGTCGGTGCGCAGAACGCCCGTTACCAGTTCGGAAACCATACGCTGCAGATGCAAGTCCTCGGCCAGAACATAGATACCCTCGGGAAGCTTGCGCAGACCCATATCGGCAATATCGCGCGAAACGGTTGCCTGTGTGCAATCGAAACCCATAGCACGAAGCTCATCCACCAGCACGCGCTGCGTGCGAACATCCTTGTTGCGCACGATATCTCTGATGGCATCCTGGCGCCCATTGCGTTTTTTAGCCATACAAAACCTCACTCCATCGATGGCGGAGACAATCAATCAGTGATTGAATAGTTTAGCGCTATTTGACGGTATTTGTGAATAAGAACGCATTTCGAAACAATTCCATGCAAGATTGTTTCGAACATAGCCGTCTTAAGCAGTTTTGAGGCCCGTCCGGTTAAAAAAAGCGGCCAGGTGCGTATACATCACGCAACGCGCAGGCTTGGCACTGGCAATCGGTCCAAACAACAGGCCGAGTCCACGATGGTTATCCTTGAGTGCCGCGGCCATCTGACGAGTTCGAGATGCATCGAGCATATCACGCATACGAGCGGAACGCTCGATTGAAGAAACCCCATGCGGGCTCAAGCACAAATTTTCGATGCAGGCGACCAGCCCGGCGAAGTAAAACATATGGCTCGCAACCTTTAGCTGCGTGTCGCCGCTCGCCTCTGCAAGCGAATCAGTGAGCTCGTCGAGCGCCCGGGCGTCATCGGTAAGCTTGGCAAACAATGTGGGGTCAAAAGCATCTGTAAGCCGTGGCGCCACCGCATGGAAACAGGCGCCACCGCACCCGGATATGCGTTGCGCCTGCGAAAGGGCGCATGTCATAAACCCAATCGAGCGAAACACACGGTCGCGCGACAAACACGTCTCGAACAGCGAACGGCTGTACATCACACCGGAAGTCTGGGCAATCAGGCCGCCGGAAATCATCTGAGGCAGACCAGCCGCCAAAGAGGCACGGTCATCGATCGCAAGAGAGGTGGCATCCAGTACGCGCGAATGACGCTCGCGATGAGCATCGTAGCAGTCGAGCGATGCCGTGGGAATCACCATGTCTGCCGCAGCATCGCACGCAACATCGACCATCTTGGAAAGGGACTGTGGGGCAAACCACTCGTCGGCGTTCATGGCAACAATCTGCAATCCACGCGAGGCGGCAAAACCGGCCTTGAGACATGCTCCGCGCGCCGAATCCTCGACGTCAATCAAATCGATGTGAATATCCCTGCCTGCGGCAACTTCGAGCGAATGGCGCACGCCCGGCGCAACGTCGCGACAAACCACGACAATTTGCAGGTCATAGAGGTCTTGGTTCTGGAGGCTCTCGAGCGCGCGCATCGCATAGCTGGGCGAACCCTCAACAATAAGGATCACCGAAAGTCGCGGATGCGAACCACGTCGAACCAAGTTTTCCGTCCTCTCGACAGCGCCAAATCAAACCGTCGTTCATGGTACACCCGAGCTATAAAAGCAACGAGCCGCCTAACATGTTGCACGCCAAGAACAGATGTTGCACACGCGCAGCTCACACATAGTATGTGACAGGTACGGACGCGCCGGGCACTCCCCTAGTCAAGCACGACAAGCTCGTTGGGGCCGTAATCCACGCCCATAAACGTAAGGCCGCAGGCAGGCGCTGTGGGACCCGCAGCGGTTCGGTCGCAGGCATCAATGACCTCGCGCATCCACTGGGGATCGCGACGATGCATGCCGATCTCCACGAGCGTGCCCACAATGGTTCGCACCATCGAGTGCAAAAACGCGTTGCCCTCGATAGTGAAGGTCAGGATATCCTCGCCAAAAGCGACCTCGTGGCCAAACTCGGCACGCATCACGCAACGGTGCGTGGGCTTGCCCACGGCAGACGCCACCTTGCAAAAGCTCTTAAAGTCCTGCTCGCCCAAGAGCGCAGGGCACGCGGCAGCCATAGCATCGACATCCAAGGGATAGCGATGCCACCACACCGCAACGCGTGAGAGCACGGGGCGCGCATCGCGGTCGGCAATACGGTACGTATACGTACGGGAACGCGCATCAAAGCGTGCAGAAAAGCCTTTACGGGCCTTGTAGACCTCGTTTATGGCGATATCTTTGGGCAGCAGCGCATCCATAGCCCTCAGCCATCTACGGCGCGTCAAAGCCAGCTCAGCGTCCGTTACGGGCACACTGATGTACTGCGCCACCGCATGCACGCCGGCATCGGTACGACCCGCACACGTCAGGTCGATCTGACGGCGCAGGAGCGTCTCAATGGCACGGCGCAGCTCGCCCGCAACCGTCGTCTGCCCCGGCTGCTCCGCAAAGCCGCTATAGGACGAGCCATCGTAGGCCACGCGGAATACGAGCGTGGCATCGAGCTCTGGAATCGAATTGAAATCAGACGGCGCGGTCATGGGCGCTCCCAACAAACAATCAACGGTATCGCGACAAAAAAAGAGGGGTACGCGAACGTACCCCTCGAATATAGCCTATGCAGACGGATTGTCTACTCAGCGGTCTCCTCGGCAGCGGTCTCCTCGACAGCCTCGACCTTCTTGGGAGCAGCGGCCTTCTTGGGGGCCGGAGCAGCCTTCTTGGCCTTAGGCGTGCAAGGCTCGGTGACGAGCTCCATGATAACAATAGGAGCGTTGTCGCCCTTGCGGTTACCGAGCTTCATGATGCGAGTGTAACCGCCGTTGCGGTCCTGCCACATGCCCTGAGCAGCCTTGTCGAAAATCTCGGCAACGAGCTGCTTATCGCCGAGCTTGGCGATGGCCAGACGACGAGAGTGCAGGTCGCCCTTCTTGGCCCAGGTGATGATCGGATCGACGACCGAACGCAGCGCCTTAGCGCGGGTCTCGGTGGTCTTGATGCGGTCGTTCTCGAAGAGGGCCTTGGCCAGGCTCTTCTTCATGGCCTTGGTGTGGCTCGCATCGGTGCCGAGCTTCAGGCCCTTCTTAACGTTGTGACGCATGGTCTAGTTTCTCCTCAAATATGCGAAGCATTAAGCCTTCAGGCTCAGGCCCATGGACTCAAGCTTGTCCTTCACTTCCTCGATCGACTTAACACCGAAGTTACGGATGTTGAGCAGATCGTTCTCCGAGAACTCAACGAGCTGACGGACCGAGTGAATGCTGGCGCGCTTAAGGCAGTTGTAGGAACGGACGGAAAGGTCCAGATCCTCGATCTGCTTGTCCAGCTCGGCGTTGTCGTTGGTGACCTCGGGAGCGAAGATCGAAGCCTCCTCCTCGACCTCGGGGGTCTCGGCAAGGTTCATAAAGGCAGCCATATGCTGGTTAATGATATTGGCAGCCTGGACCACGGCGTCGCGCGGGGCGATGGAGCCGTTGGTCTCGATCTCGAGGACAAGGCGGTCGTAGTCGGTGTGCTGACCGACACGGCAAGCCTCAACGAGCTTGGCGCAACGGGAAACCGGCGAGTACAGCGAGTCGACGTGGATCACACCGATGGGATCGTTGTCGCGTTTGTTGGCCTCGCCAGAAACATAGCCGCGGCCATAGCCGATGCGCATGCTCATGGTGAGATGGCCACCCTCGGTGAGCGTAGCGATGTGCTGCTCGGGGTTGACCAGCTCAAACTCGGACGGAATAAAGAAGTCCGCACCGGTGACCTCGCAGGGGCCGTCAACCGAAATGGTGGCGGTCGCCTCGTCGGTCGTGCCGAGAGCCCTGAAGACAAGACCCTTGACATTCAGGACGATGTCGGTGACATCCTCGACCATGTTAGGGATGGTCATGAACTCGTGCTGCGCGCCATCGATCTGAATAGCCTCGACGGCGGCACCCTCGAGCGAGGACAGAAGAACGCGACGAAGGGAGTTACCCAGCGTATCGCCGTAGCCACGCTCGAGCGGCTCGACGGAGACACGAGCAGACGTCTCGTTGATCTCTTCGACCTGAACCTGAGGCCTAATGAATTCTGACATGTATTACCTCCAGCCTCAGCAGCCCGGATGGACTACTTAGAGTAGAGCTCGACGATGAGCTGCTCGTTGATATCACCGCTGATCTGCTCACGCGTCGGCAGAGCGAGCACGTTACCAGACAGCTTCTCGATATCGACCTCGAGCCAGCCAGGGACCTCGAAACGCTCGGAGGAAATCAGAGCCTCCTTGATGGGGAGGAGGTCACGGAACTTCTCGCCGACAGCGACGACGTCGCCGGCCTTGACGCGGTAGGACGGGATGTCCACGCGCTTGCCGTTCACGGTGAAGTGACCGTGACGGACGGACTGACGAGCCTCTTTGCGGGTGCGGGCGAAGCCAAGACGGAAGACGACGTTGTCGAGGCGAGACTCAAGGATGATCATGAGGTTCTCACCGGTGACGCCGTTCATCTTACGGGCCTTGTTGAAGTAGCCGTGGAACTGCTTCTCCAGAACGCCATAGATAAACTTGACCTTCTGCTTCTCGCGCAGCTGCATGCCGTACTCAGATTCCTTGCGACGGCGCTTGGGCTGACGGATAGATTCCTTCTTGCTGCTGTAACCGAGCTCAGCGGGATCGATCCCGAGCTGACGGCAGCGCTTAAGAACAGGAGTCCTGTCGATTGCCATATTGATACGATCCTTTCAGTTACACGCGGCGACGCTTCTTGGGGCGGCAGCCGTTGTGCGGGATGGGGGTCTTGTCCTGGATGCTCGAGACCTCGAGGCCAGCAGCCTGGAGGGAGCGGATGGCGGTCTCACGACCGGAGCCGGGGCCCTTAACGAAGACGGAAACCTTCTTCATGCCGTGCTCCATGGCCTGCTTGGCAGCAGCCTCGGCAGCCATCTGGGCAGCGAACGGCGTGGACTTACGGGAGCCCTTGAAGCCCACCTGGCCAGCCGACTTCCAGGAAATGACGTTGCCCTGGGGATCGGTGATTGAAACGATCGTGTTGTTGAACGTAGAACGAATGTGAGCCTGGCCCACGGAAATGTTCTTACGGTCCGCGCGCTTCAGACGGGCAGCGCGAACGTTCTTCTTAGCAGTAGCCATCTATCTAGCGCTCCTTATTTCTTCTTCTTAGCACCGATCTGACGCTTCGGGCCCTTGCGGGTACGAGCGTTAGTGTGGGTGCGCTGGCCGCGGACCGGGAGGCCCTTGCGGTGACGAAGGCCGCGGTTGCAGCCGATGTCCATAAGGCGCTTGACGTTCTGGTTGCGCTCACGGCGGAGGTCGCCCTCAACCATGATCTGGTTCTTGTCGATATAATCGCGGATGGCGTTAACCTCATCCTCGGTGAGGTCCTTAACGCGGGTATCCACGTTAACGTTGCACTCGACGCAAATCTTCGTCGCAGTGGTGCGGCCGATGCCGTAAATGTAGGTCAGACCGATCTCAACGCGCTTCTCACGCGGGAGGTCGACACCATTAATACGGGCCAACGTAGTCTCCTCTCTTAACCCTGACGCTGCTTATGACGGGGGTTCTCGCAAATGACGAGGACCTTGCCATGGCGCCTAATGATTTTGCACTTATCGCACATCTTCTTGACCGAAGGACGTACCTTCATCGTTCTTCCTTTCGGTAGCGCTCAAACTACTTCCCTACTATCTACTCGCCCAGCCGCAGGCGTTTAAAACTATGGCTGGTCTTCACACACAATCCGACCGTAGGTTGAGCTAAGCCTGCAGTCGGAAATGGAGTGCGTGTATGCGTGCCGCTATTTGTAGCGATAGGTGATGCGGCCGCGGGTCAGGTCGTACGGGGAAAGCTCCACGACAACCCTGTCACCGGGGAGAATACGGATGTAATTCATTCGGATCTTGCCAGAAATGTTGCACAGAACCGAATGACCGTTCTCGAGCTCGACCTTAAACATGGCGTTGGGCAACGGTTCCTTTACCGTACCCTCGAGCTCAATTGCGTCTTCCTTCTTCACAAGCAATCATCTTTCTCTAGAAAACGACAGCGATTGAGTATTCTACAACACGTATGCACGCATCGTAATAACTTCGTAATGGCTCCACAACTAAGTGGAACTTGTTACATTTCTCCGCCTTGGAGCGAACACCAAGCACCTTGGGCATCCGTGGTGAGAATCACCGGACCGTCATTGGTAATGGCGACGGTGTTCTCGTAGTGCGCGGCGGGCAGGTGGTCGTTGGTCGTAACAATCCAACCGTCGGAGCCCGTGCTCACATGGTTGGAACCCATCGTAACCATCGGCTCGATGGCAATGACCATGCCGGCCTGGAGGCGAACGCCCCTCCCCTTCTTTCCATAGTTAGGAACGTTGGGGTCCTCGTGCATCACGCGGCCAATGCCATGGCCAACATAATCACGAAGCACGCCGTAACCGTGAGACTCGGCGAGGGACTGAACGGCATAACCGACGTCCCCGATATGGTTACCGGGAACAGCCTGCTCGATGGCAGCCTTAAGGCAATCGCGCGTGACCTCACACAAAGCCTTGGCTTCGGGCGTGGGGGTGCCGACGAAAAACGTCCATGCGTTATCGCCGACCCAACCGTCGACAACGGCTCCCGTATCGATGGAGATGATATCGCCATCGCGCAGGATCATGTCGGGATTGGGAATACCGTGGACCACGGCATCGTTGATCGATGCGCATATGGTCCCCGGGAACCCGCCGTAGCCCTTAAAGGCCGGGGTGCCGCCATGCATGCGGATAATCTGCTCCGCGAGCTGATCGAGCTCAAAAGTCGAAACGCCGGGGCGCACCATGGCTCCAACGTGGCGGAGCGCCATCTTAGATAGCGCTCCTGCCTTCTTCATCTGCTCGATTTGCGTTGCAGACTTAATCTTGATCATAGACCGAGAGCCTCTTTGACATCCCCGTACACGGTCTCGCGAGCCTGGTCACCGTTGACCGACTTGAGCAGACCCTGGCCACGATAGTAGTCGACGAGCGGGCTCGTGGACTTCTCGTAGACGTCGAGACGGTTCTTGATGGTCTCGGGCTTGTCGTCGTCACGCTGATACATCTCGCCACCGCACTTGGGGCAGGTAGCATCGGCAGCGGTGCCGGTGTAACCGCAGGCGCGGCAGGTGCGACGCGAAGACAGACGATCGATAATGACCTCGGGGGCCACATCGACCAGAAGGGCACAGTCGATCTCGCGACTCATGGCGGAAAGCTCGGAATCGAGCGTCACAGCCTGGGCGGTGTTGCGCGGGAAGCCGTCGAGGATGAAGCCCTGCTGGGCGTCATCGGCGGCAAGGCGCTCCTTGACAAGGTCGATCACGAGCTGGTCGGGAACGAGCTCGCCAGCGTCCATGTACTTCTTAGCCTGAATACCAAGCTCGGTGCCACCCTTGACGGCAGCACGCAGCAGGTCGCCCGTGGAAATATGGGCGACGCCAAACTCGGCGACGAGCTCCTGTGCGACGGTGCCCTTACCGGCACCCGGAGCTCCGAGCAATACGAGGTTCATGAGCAATCCTCCTCTAGCCTATTTAAAGAATCCATCGTAATCATACATCTTGATCTGGCCTTCGAGCTTATCGACCGTGTCGAGCACGACGCCGACCATGATGAGGATGGACGTGCCGCCAAATGCCTGGATCAGATGGTTACCCGTGAAGGAGAAGATGATCGAAGGCACGATGGCGATGAGCGCCAAAAAGACAGCGCTGGGAAGCGTGATCTTGTTGAGCGCGTTCTTGATGTAGGCCGCGGTAGCCCTACCCGGACGGACGCCCGGAATAAAGCCGCCCTGCTTCTTAAGGTTATCTGCCGTGTCATCGGGGTTGAACACCATGGAGGTGTAGAAGTACGCGAAGAACACGATGAGGACAACGTTGAGCACCCAGTTGAGCCAACCGGTCGAAAGCGCGGAGGCAACTGCCTGGATCCAGCCGATGCCGGGGAAGAACACGGCAATCTGAGCCGGGAAGTACAGCAGCGCCGAAGCGAAGATGATCGGCACGACACCCGCGGTGTTGACCTTGATGGGCAGGTAGGTGGTCTGGCCACCCATCATGCGACGGCCCACGACGCGCTTGGCGTAGGAGACCGGGATGCGGCGCTGGCCGCGCTCAAGGAAAACAATCAGCGGGATAACCAGCAGGATGATGGCGCAGATGATCACCATGGTGATGATGCCACCGGCATTGCCCTCGGTGCTGGAGAAGATAGCCTGCGGCAGACCGGCCATGATGTTCGCGAAGATGATCAGCGACATGCCATTGCCGATACCGCGCTGGGTGATGAGCTCACCAATCCACATGATCAGCATGGCGCCCGCGGTGAGCGTACCGACGATCATGAGGTCGAAAATGATCTCGGGAGCGCCGGCGCCATTGAAGCTGATGCCGAAGCTCTTAAAGAGGAAGAGGTAACCCACGGAGTTGAGGATTGCCAGAGCCAGGGTGAGGTAACGCGAATACTGCGTAATCTTGGTCTGACCGACCTCGCCCTCGCGGGCAAGCTCATGCAGGGAAGGCACGACGGCCTGGAGCATCTGGAGGATGATCGAGCTGGTGATGTAAGGCATGATGCCCAGAGAGAACACCGACACATAGCTCAACGCGCCGCCAGAGAAAAGATTCAGGAGGGCCATAGCACCTGCGGCGACCGAATTGTTATCGGTCGAGAAAAGGCCCAGCATCCCCTGGAAGGGAATGCCGGGCACAGGAACGTGCGCACCAATGCGGTACACGACGAGCATAGCTATGGTAAAAAGAATCTTTTCGCGCAATTCTTTGATGCGGAAAGCATTCTTAAGACCATTTAGCACGGCAGCTCGACCTTTCCGCCGGCGGCCTCGATCTTGGCCTGCGCAGAAGCGCTGACCTTGTCGACCTTGACCGTGAACTTCTTGGTGAGCTCACCATTGCCGAGCACCTTGACGGGCTCGAACTCGCTCTTGGTGATGCGAGCGGCCTTAAGAGCGGCACCGTCGATCACAGCGCCATCCTCGAACTTACGCTCGAGACGCTCAACGTTAACAGCGGTGTACTCGATACGACGGGGGTTGCGGAAGCCCGGAAGCTTGGGCAGGCGCATAGCCAGCGGAGTCTGGCCACCCTCGAAGCCGGCACCCTTGGTGCCGCCAGAGCGGGAACCCTGGCCCTTCTGGCCGCGGCCAGAAGTGGTGCCGTGACCCGAAGAATTGCCACGGCCGACGCGCTTACGGTTCTTGGTGGAACCGGGCGCGGGAGTAAGATCGTGAAGCTGCATTTGCTACTCCTCTACAATCTCGACAAGGTGCTTGACCTTGAAGATCATGCCGCGGACGGACTCGTTGTCAGCAATCTCGCGAACCTCGCGGATCCTGTGGAGACCGAGGGCACGGACAGTACGGACCTGGTCCTGCTTGCAACCATTGGTGCTGCGGACCTGCTTGATCTTGATGGTGTCAGCCATGCTTAGTTCTCCTTACCGACGAACATCTCGGAGACCGTCAGGCCACGGCGAGCCGCGACGTCCTCAGGGCTGGAGAGCTCCTTGAGGCCCTCGACGGCAGCCTTGATGATGTTGAGGCCGTTGTCGGTACCGAGGGACTTGGACAGGACGTTCTTGATGCCAGCAAGCTCGAAGAGGGGACGCACAGCGCCGCCGGCGATAACGCCGGTACCCTCGACAGCGGGCTTGATGATGATGCGGCCGGCACCAAAGTGGCCGAGAACCTCGTGCGGGATGGTGCCCTGCTCGGTCACCGGCACGTGGAACATGTTCTTCTTGGCATCGAGAGATGCCTTGGAGATGGCCATGGGCACCTCAGCGGACTTGCCCATGCCAACGCCGACGTTGCCCTTGCCGTCGCCAACGACGACGAGAGCGACGAGGCTCATGCGACGACCACCCTTGACGGTCTTCGACACGCGGTTGATGTAAACGACGCGCTCCTCGAACTCGGAGGCCTCGCGCTGCTGCTTCTGATTACGAGCCATGTGCTACATACCTCCTAGAACTCGAGACCGGCGGCACGAGCACCGTCGGCGAGGGCCTTGACGCGGCCATGGTAGATACGGCCACCGCGATCGAAGGCGACCTTGGTGATGCCGGCCTCGATGGCGCGCTTGCCAACGAGCTGACCGACCTTCTCCGCAGCCTCCTTGTTCGAGGTGTGGGTGCCCTTGAACTCGGCCTCGAGGGTCGAGGCGGAGACGAGCGTCAGGCTGGAGCCCTTGCTGTCGTCGATGATCTGGGCATAGATGTTGGCGTTAGTACGGGTCACGCGAAGACGCGGACGCTCGGAGGTACCCGAGACCTTGCCGCGAACACGACGCTGACGACGCTTGAGGCCTTCCAGCTTCGCCTTATGCTTGTTCATACGTAAACTCCTAAAAAGGTTGATCTTGCCAGCACCTGACGGGGTGCTGGTCTTATGCGAGTGAGTCGGTTACGACTACTTGGCGGCCTTACCCAGCTTGCGGCGGATGTGCTCGCCAACGTAGTGGATACCCTTGCCCTTGTAAGGCTCGGGAGGACGATGGCCGCGGATCTCAGCGGCGATCTGACCGACCTGCTGCTTGTTGATACCCTTGACGTTCACGTGGGTGTTGTCGGGAACCTCGAAGGTGATGCCCTCGGGAGCCTCGACGATCACGGGGTGCGAGAAGCCCAGGGAAAACTCGAGGTTCTTACCCTTCTGCTGCACGCGGTAACCGACGCCGGCGAGCTCGAGCTTCTTCTCGAAGCCCTCGGAAACGCCAACAACCATGTTGTGGATGAGGGCGCGGGTGAGGCCGTGGCGGGCACGGGTCTCACGCTCGTCGTCGGGACGGGAAACGGTGAGGACGTTGTCCTCGACGTTGATAGCGAGCTTCTCAAAGACATCGAGCTCGAGCTGGCCCTTGGGGCCCTTGACGACAACGTTGTTGCCGTTGACTGCCACTTCGACTCCGGCGGGAATCTGGACAGGCTTATTACCGATACGAGACACGGTGATCTCCTTTCCTTCTACCTACCGAGCGAATTACCAGACGTAAGCGATGATCTCGCCGCCGACGTTGTGCTTGCGAGCATCGCGGTCGGTCATGACGCCATGGCTGGTGGAAATAATGGCGGTACCAAGGCCACCGCGGACGCGGGGCATGTCGGCAACGCCGGTGTACTTACGCAGGCCCGGCTTGGAAATGCGGCGGATGCCGTTGATGACCTTAGCCTTCTTGGGACCATACTTAAGCGTGATGTGCAGAGTCTTCTGGGGAACGGTGTCCTCGACATCGTAGCCCTCGATGTAGCCCTCCTCGTGCAGAACACGAGCGATCTCGACGAGCTTCTTGCTGCTCGGCATGGAGACCGTGGCCTTGTTCACAGAGTTAGCGTTACGGATGCGCGTAAGCATATCTGCGATCGGGTCTGTAAGGTTCATACAGATTCTCCTTCGTTCTTGATGAACACGTGCTCTTGGTTCTTCGCCGCCCTTAACGGCAAAGCCTTTTTAGCGCGTTTTCCCTGTTCCAAACTGATGCTTGAAACGCTGGTAGTGACTTACCAGCTGGCCTTCTTAACGCCGGGAAGCTCGCCCTTGAGTGCAAGCTCGCGGAAGCAGACACGGCACAGGCCGAACTTGCGGTACACAGAGTGCGGACGGCCGCAGCGCTGGCAGCGCGTGTACTCACGAGTAGAGAACTTCTGCTTGCGATTGCACTTGACGATCATCGATGTCTTAGCCACTTATATCCTCCTCACATAGAGTATTGTTCGCCCCAAGCGCCGCCCCCTTGTGGGAACGGCGCTTATAGGGCAGGTGAACCTATTTCTTGAACGGGAAACCGAAGGCGTCCAGAAGGGCCTTGGCCTCCTCATCGGTGTTGGCGGTGGTCACGAAAGTGATGTCCATACCACGCTGGTGATCGACGGAGTCGAAGTCGATCTCGGGGAAGATGAGCTGCTCGGTGACGCCCATGGAGAAGTTACCACGGCCGTCGAAGCTCTTGGCGGAGATGCCGCGGAAGTCGCGGATACGGGGGATCGCGACGGAGGTCAGACGATCGAAGAACTCCCACATACGGTCGCCACGCAGGGTAACCTTGCAGCCGATCGGCATACCGGCGCGCAGGCGGAAGGTAGCGATGGACTTGCGGGCACGGGTGATCATCGGCTGCTGGCCGGTGATGGCGCGCAGGTCGCGCACGGCACCGTCGATGGCCTTGGAATCGGTAGCGGCCTCGCCGACACCCATGTTCACGACGATCTTCTCAAACTTGGGGATCATCATGACGTTCTCGTACTGGAACTTGTCCTGAAGCTGCTGCTTGACCTCGTTGTTGTACTTGGTCTTCAGACGCGGCACATACTTCTCTTCTGCCATTGTTCACTCCTTCTTGGGGTTTTAAGCACGGGGCGTGGCCACGATGGGTTGTCCTCGTGCCTCCTGGCTGCATCCGCGCCGCTCATGGCATTTCGCGGTTTGGACTCGACGCAGCAGGAGCCGACAAAACAATCGGTACTATACGCGCATCGGGAGCGTATTTCCAGAAAAACCTCGTCTGCCTGCACAACTCCACAACTCCCCCGCACAAATGGGTCCCAACAAGCAGTTGCGGTGAAATAGGGACTGTTTGGCGGCCTAACAGGCTTAAACAGTCCGTATTTCACCGCAACTTAATTGGTGGGGATGCGATTAGCGCTTGCGGGGGACGAGTTTGGTGCGGCGCAGGTGGATCATCTCGGCGGCGATGGAGATGGCGATCTCTTCGGGATCTTCGGCCTGAATGGCAACGCCGATCGGCAGGTGCAGCTCGTCGATTTGCTCCTGCGTAAAGCCCTCCTGCTCCAGGCGGGCGCACACAAAGGCCGTCTTGCGACGCGATCCCAAGCAGCCTAGGTAGGCAGGCTTGGCGCGCATGGCCTGAATCACCACGTCGATATCGGACTTGTGACCCGCCGTGGCGACGACCACCAGGTCACGCGGGCCGATGGGACACTGCTTGATCAGGTTCTTGTAGTCGACCAGACGACGGTCGTAGACACCGGGCACCCATTCGGGGGTCAGCGTGCCGGGACGGTCGTCGCAAACCACGACGGCAAAGCCCGCCGCCGTGAGCACCCGCGCCGTCGCAGCGCCCACGTGGCCGCAGCCAAAGATATAGGTCAGGCCCTCGGGGCAGAGCGTCTCGATGTGCGCCGCGGGAATCTCGGAGGCCGCGTTGGTGTAGGTGACCCTACTCCCCTCCTCCACCAGCGAAAGCCCGGGGCAGCCCGCAATGGTGCGGCGCGATTCCTCGCCATGGTACTCGGCTACATCGCCCTCGAGCGCGCTCGCGATAAACGGCTCAAAGTCGATGACGAAGTCGCCGATGCGCCGATAGGCCAAGACGTCGGCTATTTCCTGGAACAACGACGCCTGAGTCGCATCCAGATGCAGGTAGCACAGGCAGATGGCTCCGCCGCAGATCATGCCGGTATCGGAGTTCTCGCCGCCCATGGTGTAGCGGACCAGACGCGACTGTCCCGCGCTCAGGAGCTCGCGCGCCTCATCCAGCGCAAAGAGCTCAATCTTGCCGCCGCCGATGGTGCCCGCCTGGCTGCCATCGGCAAAGACAGTCATCCAGGCGCCCACACCGCGCGGCGATGACCCCGCCGTACCGGCCACGACCACGAGCTCGCACGTCTCGCCAGCACGCAGGGCGGCAAGCGCCGCATTCACAACATCGAGCTTTTCCATTGCCGCCTTCTATCCTCTAAAGACATCGGTGAGCATGGCGAGTGCCTCGAGCACGCCGCCGCCGACCGACGTCGCCTTGTCCGAAATGTAGTTGATATAGCTGGCATCGCCGCGCGGATCGACATCGGCGCATTTAAAGCCCTCAGTCACCTGCACGCCGTTCGCCAAAAGTCCGCGCAGACAGCCATCGATCTGCGTGCACATGGGCGTATCGCCCGCGAAGCCAATCACGTTTCCGGCACTCACGATGTCGCCGATTGCGCGGTCGGACCGAAACACGCCGGCGGCGGGGCTGTGAATAACGCGCTCTTTGCCATAGCCGGCGATAATGCCTGGCACGCCCGTGTTGGGCTGGGGCGAACCCTGGGTGATGACGCGGCCCAGAAAATGCCCGCGCATGGTCTCGACCACGGCGTCGCAATCGACCGGCGCGGTAAAGCCCGGCCCCACGGCGATGACGACAGGAGCCATATCGCGCGTGGTGCCCAAGTTGCGCTTAGCCAGAATCGCGTCGACCACGGCAGCGGGTTTCAGCTCGCCGAGCATCTTGGTCTGGGGGTCCACCACAACGGCGACGTCTCCGGCCTCGGTAATCGCAAGCGCCTCAGCCGGCGTCTGTGCCAAGCGAGCGCGAATGCCTTCGACCTCGACCTCGCCCAGGCGAATGGCCTCGCAAAAACTGATTGTGCGGCGGATGCACGTGGGAACCGCGATATCGGCCATAACGACCGACACGCCAGCGCGCACCAAGCGAGCGGCGACGCCCGTGGCGATATCGCCGGCACCGCGAATATAAACGAGCATTCCCGGGGCACCTCCCTGTGCTACGGTTTGAGCAGAGCAAAAGCGGTTCGACCGCTACTCTGATGATTATTTATTATCACAGTATTATACGGCGGTGAACAGATGGAAACGGTTAGCGGCAATCTTGCCTCCGCGCTCAAGATCGAGCCGGGCATTACCGCAATTATCGGCAGTGGCGGCAAGTCGACATTGCTGAAGACGCTGGGCCTTGAGCTTATGCGCGCTGGCGGCCGCGTGCTCCTCTGTACCACCACGCACATGTTTCCCGTCGCCGGCGTGCCATGGGACGGGTCGAGCCGTCGCCTGGACGCCGCGCCTTGGAAGCCGGGGACCCTGCATGTTCCCGGCTGCACCTGCGAGGCATGCGCGGGCATGAACCGCGGAAGTATCTGCCAGGCGGGTGTTTTGGACCCGGAGACAGGCAAGCTCTCCGCCCCCGCCGAGCCGCTCAACGAGCTGGCACGGCGCTTTGACTATGTGCTGGCCGAGGCAGATGGCAGCAAGCGACTCCCGCTCAAAGCGCATGCCGCCTGGGAGCCGGTAATTCCCGCCGCCACGGCAAACGTTGTCTGGATCGTCGGCGCCTTGGGGCTCGGCAAGCCCATCAACGAAGCCGTCCACCGCCCCGAGCTCTTTTGCGAGCGCTGCGGTTGCGAGGCCACCGACACTGCCACCCCAGAGCGCGTCGCCATGGTGCTCAATGCCGAGCTACGGATGCTGAACCTCAGCAATGCCCGCATCATGCTCAACCAAGTCGACACGCTCAGCGACCCGGCTATGGCCGATCGCTTCGAGACAGCCCTCGGCCGCTCCGTCGTCGCCACCAGCCTCAAATAGCCGGCGCTGCCCCAGCAGACCTATAAGTTGCGGTGAAATAGTTCCTGAAACGGCCTATTTGGCGGCTAAACAGGAACTATTCCACCGCAACTGCGGAGGGGAATCCGGTGATCTTCCTGCTAGCGGGGGACGTAGCGGCCGGGTTGGGCTCCGGTGGGCTCGCCGTCGCGCGCAGCCAGCACGCCGTTCACAAACACAGCCTTGGCGCGGCCGTGTGCCTCAAAGCCCTCGAGCGGCGTGTAGTCCACGGCCTGATGCTGCGTCGCGGCACTGATCGTCCAACGAGCGCTCGGATCCCACACGCACACGTCGGCATCGGCGCCCTCGGCAAGACAGCCCTTGCGCGGATACATGCCAAAGACGCGCGCCGGGTTCTCGCTCATCAAGCGGCACAGATCCTCGGGGCCCAGTTGCCCCTCAAAGCTCGTGGCAATCGCGACGGGACGATGCTCCACACCGGGCCCGCCGTTGGGAATCGCACGGAAATCGTCGCGCCCGCGGTCCTTTTGCCCATGCAGGTTAAAGCTGCAGTGGTCGGTCGCAATCGTATCGATCTCGCCGGCCACAAGCGCCTCGCGCAGAGCCGCACGGTCGCCGGCATGGCGCAGCGGCGGACTCATCACATATTTGGCACCCGCAAAGCCGTCCTCACCCTGCTCCAAGTAGCAAGTATCGTCGAGCATCAGATACTGAGGGCAGGTCTCGACATAGATATTCTTCTGCCCGCGCGCCTTGGCGGCACGGATGGCCTCGAGCCCCAGCTTGGTCGAAAGGTGCACCACGTTGACCGGAGCGTCCCCGGCCAAGTGCGCCAGATACAGCAGACGGCTCACGGCCTCGGCCTCGCACACGTCTGGACGGCTGAGCGCATGGCCCTCGGGCCCGTGAATACCATGCTCAAACACGCGCTTCTGCAGTTCATTCACCAGCGTGCCGTTCTCGCAATGCACGCACAGGATACCGCCCAAGCGCTTGAGCTCCTCGAGCACCTCGAGCGTCTCGGCATCGTCCAGGCGCAGATGATCGTAGGCAAAGTAGGTCTTGAACGACGATACGCCCGCCTCGCGCATGGCCGAAAGGTCGACGCGATTGCGCTCGTTCCACTCGGCGAGCGCCATATGAAAGGCGTAGTTAGCCGTGCAGGTTCCGTCGGCACGGCGATGCCACTCGGCCAAGGCATCGGGCATGGTCACGCCGCGATCGGCCGTCGCGTAGTCCACAATGGTCGTCGTACCGCCACAGGCAGCCGCGCGCGTGCCGGTCTCAAAGCTATCGGCTGTCCAATCCATGCCGGTCCAGCACTGCATGTGCGTGTGGCCGTCGATAAAGCCGGGAAACACCCAGCAGCCCGCGGCATCCTCGACGGTATCGCCCTCGGCTGGCTCAATCGCCCCGGCGATCCGCACGATCTTATCGCCATCCATGGCAAGATCAGCGCGGCGAAGCCCCTGGGGCGTCACGAGCGCGCCGTTTTTGATGATGATCATAATTGCTCCTTATTGATTGATGCTGTTGGCCACGCGATCAAAATACGAGCAGGCGGCGATATGCTCCGTTATGCGTCGCTGTCCCTTGGCGGTATCGACGTCCCACAGCTCGTAGGCACGCGCATCGACCAGCACCACGTCGGTACGGTCCATAAGGATCGAGCCGCCGCCGTCCTTGCCCTCAAGACACATAAGTGCATCGAACAGTTCTGCCGGAAAGAGCACCGGGCTCGAAGGCTCACCGTTGCACGCAAGACGCACCGGATGCTTGCGGCCACGCTCGTCAAACGCACGAACCATGGCATCAAAAGAATCCGAACTCACGAGCGGCTGGTCGCCCGGCAAAAAGAGGCAACCTTTCCAGTTGCGTTCGACTCCCCACGAAAGGCCCGCACGGACGCTTTCGCTGCGCAGCTCGCCATCGTGCAGCACGCACGGGCAATGCTTGTCCTCGCAAATCCGGGCGACCTCGGGCCAACGCGTCGAAACCACGACGTCAAAGCCCCGGGGAACCGAATCGATGGTCCGGGCAATCAGCGGCTCGCCATAGATATCGGCGAGCATCTTGTTAGAGCCAAACCGCTTGCCCTCGCCCGAAGCCATAATGACGCAACCGAGTTTCATCTCCGCAAACCTCCCCTGGCTGCCTTGGACACCATAGTTGCTATACCCACCATAGCAAGCTCGCACTCCGTCGGAACAGGCACGCACTCGTTTTCCAGCGAACGCCCCCTGGCTCCCCATAGCACAAAGGAGGGCACCCCGCGACGCAGGGCACCCTCCTCAATGGTGCAGATATGCCTACTCAGCGTCGCCGGTAAACGTGGTACCGGTCTTGCCGGCAAGGCCATCGCGCGCCTTCTCGAGCAGCGTGATGAGCGCCGTGCGGCCCGGCTTGCTCTCGGCAAACGTCGAGGCAGCCTGGACCTTGGGCAGCATGGAGCCGCGACCAAACTCGTTGGCCTCGGACAGACGCTTTACGTCAGCCGCGGTCAGCGTGTCGAGCCACTGCTCGTGGTCGGTGCCAAAGCCAATGGCAACCTTCTCCACGGCCGTCAGGATAACCAGGGCATCGGCATCGAGCTGTTCGGCGAGCTTCTCGGCCGCAAAGTCCTTATCGATGACGGCGGCAGCGCCCTTAAGGTGGTTGCCCTGGGACTTGGTGACGGGAATGCCGCCACCGCCGCAGGAGATCACCACATGGTTGGACTCGACGAGCGACTTAATGGTGTCGAGCTCGACGATGTTCACGGGCTTGGGCGAGGCAACCACGCGACGGAAGCCCTGCTTCTCGTCGTGGATGAACTGATAGCCGCGATCGGCCTCCAGCTCCTTGGCCTCGGCCTCGCTCATCCACGGACCGATCGGCTTGACCGGGTCGGCAAAGGCCGGGTCGTCCGCCGCAACCTCGACCTGGGTGAGCACGGTCGCGACACCCTTGTCGATATTGCGGTCGAGCATTTCCTCGCGCAGCGCATTTTGCAGGTCATAGCCAATGTAGCCCTGGCTCATGGCGCCGCAAACGGACAAGGGGCAGGGAACGTACTTCTGAGGATTAGAGCGCGTGAGCTCAGCCATCGCGTTGGCGATCATGCCCACCTGGGGACCGTTGCCGTGCACGACGACGACCTCGTTGCCCTCCTCGATCAGGTCGACGATAGCCTTGGAAGTCGTCTTGACGGCCTCCATCTGCTCGGGAAGGTTGGCACCGAGGGCGTTTCCGCCCAAGGCGACAACGATACGCTTAGCCATTTCTCAGCCCAGCTTTAGGCCTGGAACCAACGGGCGGTATTGCGCTCGTCGAGGGCCTTGAGGGTAGCGGCGGGATCGGCAACCTTCTGCAGGAACATCATGGCTGCGATGGCGTACGGCTTGTAGCTGGCCTCCTTGTACATGCCCACGCGGTGCATGTCGAAGACGTCGGCGTTGACCTCGCCGTGCTCGCAGGAGACACCGGAGATGTCGGCGGGCAGCGGGTGCATAAAGATGGTGTCCTGGCCGTTGGCAGTCTTCTCCATGAGCTCGGTCGTGGAGCACCAGTCCTGATGGGTGGCGTTCTGGGCAAGCAGCTCCTTCTCGAGCGCAGCGATGCCGGCGTCGTCGCCCTCGGCGTACAGGTTGGTACGCTTCTCCATGGCGGCAAACGGAGCCCAGCTCTTGGGGATCACGATGTCGGCGCCCTCGAAGGCCTCGGCCATGGTGTTGACCTGCTTAAAGGTGGTGCCGGACTCGGCGGCATAGCTCTTGGCGCGCTCGACGACCTCGGGCATGAGGTCGTAGCCCTCGGGGTGAGCCAGGGTGACGTCCATGCCAAAACGGGGCAGCAGGCTGATCAGCGACTGCGGGCAGGACAGCGGCTTGCCGTAAGAGGGCGAATAGGCCCAGGTGACGGCAACCTTCTTGCCCTTGAGGTTCTCGAGGCCGCCAAACTCGTTGATGAGGTAGAGCATGTCGGCAGAGGACTGCGTGGGGTGATCGGAGTCGGACTGCAGGGAGATGAGCGTGGGACGGTGATCCAGAACGCCGTCCTCGTAGGCCTGCTGGACAGACTCGGAGACCTCAGCCATGTAGGCGTCGCCCTTGCCGATGTACATGTCGTCGCGGATGCCGATGACGTCGGCCATGAAGGAGATCATGGTAGCGGTCTCGCGGACGGTCTCGCCGTGAGCGATCTGGGACTTCTTCTCGTCCAGGTCCTGCAACTCAAGGCCGAGCAGGTTGGCAGCCTTAGAGAAGGAGAAGCGCGTACGGGTGGAGTTATCGCGGAACAGGGAGACGGCCAGGCCCGAGTCGAAGATCTTGGACGAGACGTTGTTCTCGCGCAGCTCGCGCAGGGCGTCGGCGACGATGTAGAGAGCCTTGAGCTCATCGGTGGTCTTATCCCAGGTGTGCAGGAAGTCGCTGCCGTACATACCCTTAAAATCGAGGCCGTTCAGCTGCTCGACGAGCTCGGTAAACTTGGCGTCCATGTAAATGTCCTTTCTAAAGGTGAAACGATCGCAATGAGTAGATGTGCTCCGGCATGCGCGTGTGGCTAGAACATGCAGAGCGCTATGACGAGGACCCGCTACCGTTGAGGAAGCATGGGAGATAACGACCGCGGGCCCCAAGTCAACAGGAGGCGCCGGGGGCATAAACTGTCCCCGGCTCAACAAAATCGAGGAATGGGACTAGTCGATCTTGTTGTTGGTCAGACCGGCGCGGAACACGGTGGCGTCGCCATCGGCCTGGCTCGGATCGTAGAGGTTCAGGGCAGCCACATACATGGCGGCAGCGGTGACCAGGTCGTCCTTGTAGGTGACCTCGTTGGGAGCGTGAGCCTGAGACTCGGCACCCGGGCCAAAGCCCACGCAGGGGATGCCGTAGCGGCCCTGGATGGAGACGCAGTTCGTGGAGAAGGTCCACTTGTCGCACAGCGGGCGACCGGTGCGCTTGTCCATGCTGGGCTCGCAGCCGATGCGCTCGTCACCAAACATGGCCTTGTGGGCGTCGACGAGGGCCTTGACGTGCGGAGCGGTCTCCTTGTTGATCCACGTGGGGAAGTAAGCCTCGGTCTCGTAGACCTCGCCGGTCCAGGACGGACGGTCGTACATGTACATGGAGACCTTCACGTCGTCGCCGTACTTCTTGGCGGCCGGCAGGTTGCGGATCTCGTCCAGGCAGGACTCCCAGGTCTCACCGGCGGTCATGCGACGGTCGATGGAGATGGCGCAGGAGTCAGCGACAGCGCAGCGGCTGGGGCTGGTGTAGAAGATCTGGCTGACGGTGCAGGTGCCGCGGCCTAGGAAGCGGGCATCCTCGAAGTGCTCGGGGTTGTACTTGGGGTCGAGCATCTTGACGAGACCCTTGATGTCGGTCGACTCGTCGCAGCCGTTGTTGTTGAGGGCGCGGACGTCGGCGATGATGTCGGCCATCTTGTAGATGGCGTTGTCGCCGCGGTCGGGAGCGGAGCCGTGGCAGGAGGTGCCGTGAACGTCGACACGGATCTCCATGCGGCCGCGGTGACCGCGATAGATGCCGCCGTCGGTGGGCTCGGTGGAAATGACGAACTCGGGCTTAATGCCGTCCTTGTTGTAGATGTACTGCCAGCACATGCCGTCGCAGTCCTCTTCCTGGACGGTGCCGACGACCATGATCTTGTAACCCTCGGGGATGAGGCCCATGTCCTTCATCATCTTGGCAGCGTAGGTAGCGGAAGCCATGCCGCCCTCCTGGTCAGAGCCGCCGCGGCCGTAGATGATCTCGTCGGTCTCGTAGCCCTCATAGGGATCGGCGTCCCAGTTCTCGATGTTGCCGATGCCGACGGTGTCGATGTGGGAGTCGATGGCGATGATCTTGTCGCCCTCGCCCATAAAGCCCATGACGTTGCCCAGGCCGTCGACCTTGACCTCGTCATAGCCAAGGCTCTCCATCTCGGCCTTGATGCAGGCAACAACCTCACCCTCCTCGCAGGACTCAGAGGGGTGAGAGATCATAGCGCGCAGGAAGCGAGTCATATCAGCACGATGAGACTCAGCAGCAGCCTTGATAGCGTCGAAATCGAGTTCTTTAGCCATTGTTCATAACCTTTCAAACGAAGGAATCTACCTGTGAGGTGGCGGAGCGATACCTATTTACTCCGCCCCAACGATTAGCAAGTGGGATATTCGCCTTCCCAAACAATTCGACGATACTGATCGGGGTCCGTGTCACCTTCCGTGGAGAAGCAGAGCACGGAGCTCGTCTTATCCAGGCCGATGAGCTCTTTGAGCTCGGCGTACTCGGGATCGAGCATGAGGGTCTCGACCAGGCCAGTGGTCACCGCGCCGGACTCGCCGGAGATGACGCGCGGGTCGCCCTTCTCGGGGGCGCCCAGGGTGCGCATGCCGCGAGCGGTGACCCAGTCGGGGCAGGACACGAAGGCGGTGGCATGGTTGCGCAGGATATCCCAGCCCAGGATGTTGGGCTCGCCGCAGCACAGACCGGCCATGATGGAGGGCATGTCACCGTCCACGATACGCGGATCGCCGTCGCCGGCGGCAGCGCCCTTGTACAGGCAGGCGGCCGGAGCGCACTCGACCACGACGAAGGTGGGCGGGTTATCGGGATACAGGTTGGTGAAGTAGCCCACCACGGCGCCGGCGAGCGAACCCACGCCAGCCTGGACAAACACGTGCGTCGGGCGGTTGATGGCCATCTCGCGCAGCTGCTCGGCAGCCTCGGAAGCCATGGTGCCGTAGCCCTCCATGATCCAAGACGGGATCTTCTCGTAGCCCTCCCAGGCGGTGTCCTGAACGATGACGCCGCGCTCGCAGGCGTCGGCCTCGGCGGCGGCCATGCGCACGCACTCGTCGTAGTTGACCTCTTCGATGGTCACCGTTGCGCCCTCGGCGGCGATGTTATCGAAGCGGGGCTTGGTGGAACCCTTGGGCATGTGAACGACGGCCTTCTGGCCCAGCTTGTTGGCAGCCCATGCCACGCCGCGGCCATGATTGCCGTCGGTAGCGGTAAAGAAGGTGGCCTGGCCAAAGTCCTTGGCAAGCTGATCGGAGGTCAGGTAATCGAAGGTGCACTCGGCAACGTCCTTGCCGGTCTCGTCGGCAATGTAGTTGGCCATGGCAAACGATCCGCCCAGAACCTTAAAGGCGTTGAGGCCAAAGCGATAGCTCTCGTCCTTAACGCACAGGTTGGACAGACCCAAGCGCGCAGCCTGACCGTCCAGGCGGGCAAGCGGGGTGACGGTATATTGAGGGAACGACTGGTGGAAGGCGCGGGCCTTCTTCACGTGGTCGAGGCTCATGATTCCCAAGTGCTTGTCATCGCTCTTGGGCATCGTGTTGCCCGCCCACTGGATCTTATCGGCCATACGGTGAACTCCTTAAGTCCTCTCTTGCCGGCCCCCGCATACGCGTTTCAGCCCATTCCCATTCATGCGACTGAACTTTTATGTGGATGCCAAACAAAAAGTTTGTTAGCACTGTTCTATCACACTTTTTGATTGGCAAACCTAACAAATTGTTTGTTGCCGTAATCGGTACTTTTTCGCCGCCGAACGGTCATGAATTGCCTTGTTGATGGATTTGTTTGCGAACAGATGTGGTTTATGGCAAAGTGTGCCCAAACTAATTTTTAGGAAGGCACCCATGACCCCCGCACAGATTGAGTTTTACAAGCGCCTCGCACACGGCCTGGCGCTCCAATTTGGCCCCAACTGCGAAGTCGTCGTCCACGATCTGGAGACCGAGGACGTGGACCACTCCATCGTAGTGATCGAAAACGGCCACGTCAGCGGGCGCAAACTGGGTGACGGCCCCAGCCATATCGTGTTTGAGTCCATGCACGAGGGCGCCACCGACGTACACGACCGCGAGCCATACCTCACCAAAACCACCGATGGCAAGCTGCTCAAATCGTCGACGATCTTTATCCGCAACGATGAGGGCAAGCCCGTCGGCATTTTGGGCATTAACTTTGACATTACGCTCATGAAGGCTTTTGAGCGTTCGCTCGACGCCTTTACCGGCACCGGCGGCACGGGCTATACCGAGCCCGAGCCCATTACCAAGAACATCGGCGACCTGCTCGAGGACCTGCTGCACGAGTGCGAGCAGTTTGTGGGCAAGCCCGCGGCACTCATGACCAAAGACGAGCGCATTCGTGCCATTGGCTACCTCGACCGTCGCGGCGCCTTCCTCATTTCCAAGTCGAGCGAGCGCGCCTGCGAGTTCTTTGGCATCTCCAAGTACAGCTTCTATAGCTACCTCAATGAGGCCAAGGCGGCGGCCGGCGACAAGTAGGCACTCGCATGGATTGCCCCTCCCCTTTTGGGCGCGAGTTCTGGAAAGCACGAATCCAAGACCGAGCAGCTTGGGAAGTTCCATATAATCGATGTCATTAGTATTTCGAAAGGATGGAACAGAATGGCGTTGAGCAAGGCATCATGCACCGGTCGCGGATTGATTCCGGCAATTGGTGGACATGTGCACCACATGTTCGATGAGAGTGAAGACGACCTGTTTTCGCTGAGCCTTGACGACGTGATGGATGATCGCCCGTGGACCGCCGACGAACTCATGAGCGGCGGGGCTCGCCCGTCAAACCCCAATCCCGCACTTGCGCCTAAGACCGCATCTGCGCCGACTCCTGCGCAGTCGCCTGTTTCGACGCCCGCGCCTACGCCCGCACCCACTTCGCCGCCCACGCCCGCTCCCCGCCCCGCAAGCGACCCGTCCGAGACGGCGGCATTTCTCGCTGCAGCGACGCAGGGCAAATCGGCCGACAGCACCGTTATGTACAGCGCCCAGCAGTTGCCTGTTCCTGCGGCACGCAAGCCTCCGGTCGCAAGGCTCGATGAGCCCGTTGCCCATCAGGTTGCCTACGATTCCTGGGCTGCAGCCGATCTGGATGAGACCTCTACCGGCATGCCGGCGCTCGACGTTCCAGTTAACCCGCTTTTTGCCGCCAACACGAGCGCCGCGGACTATGAGGGCGGTGCGGCATATTCCGATTATTCCGATGGCTATGCTGGCAACGGTCGCATCGAGACCGAGGATTATGGCACCGCATCGAGCGATTATCTCAACGATCCGTACGCTGCCACGCCCGCACCGGAATATGACCCGGAGGCCGCGTCCGCGCCGGCGTATACCAAAAGCACGGGCGAAGAGCGCTTCGCCGATTATTACGCCGAGGAAAAGGCGCAGCGTTTCTCGGAATTTCCGCAGGCAGTCAAGGTTGCCTTTATCGCCATTATCATTGCCCTGCTCGGTGTCATTGCGTTTGAGGGATTCCAGCTGTTCCGCGGCCCCACCCAAGCGGAGTCGGAAACCCAGCAAAAAGAGGACGATAACCAGTACCTGGACATCAACACCCTCAAGGGCGACCCCAACGACGGAGACGACGAGTAGCGAGGGCTGAAGGCAGCCGCAGGATCCCGCATCCAGCATCGGCTTCTAAGTGCTGTTTTGTCATCCAACTACACTTTTCCGAAGTTTTAAGGTGCCTATTTCGACACTTTTCCGTACTTTTACACGGCTGATTTCGACACTTTTCCGGATGAAAGCCAAATAATCACTTGGGAAACCAACGCCATCCGCGCGTCATTTCGCGGATGGCGCTTGATTTCTGTCCGTACACGTTGAGTCCGTACACGTTGATAGACTCCATCTTGCCCGCAAGGAGCGGGCGCGTTTTATCCAGAGTCGGGGTAGAGAGTTGGCTCCACGATCCCGACGCCAACCGGCCAAGAGGCACGGTGGCCCTGCCAACATTGATGAAAGGAGTCCGTATGGACAATTTCTCCGTGCGCAGTGAGCGCAACTTCCACAACCTGGCAGCCAAGCCAAAACGAATGCATCTTCTGGACGAGCCGAGCGGCTATGCCTCGGCCATGGTCAAGAACAGCCTCTCCCACCAGATGCGCTTCACGGTACAGAAGCTCGAGGAAGAGCTCTGCGCTGCTGGCAATCCGCATGTGCTACAGATTAAGTTGTTCGGAGACGATTTGCGTGAGCCGTCTAGCTGGAAGCTCTTTGCCGACGGCGCGTGCGTCGCAAGCGGCTCGGGCGACTTTGCCCGCGAGTGCTTCTGCGAGGGAGCTGAGGTGTTTCTGGACCTGTGTCGCGACGCCGTACGCACAGCCGAGCTGCGGCAGTGGAGCCAGAGGAAGTACGAGCTGCTGAGCGCCGCGCGTGGGGTTGCGGGGATGTAGGCAGACGCAGGCGGCGTGCAGCCGTTGCACGCCGCCGCTCAGGCCACGCGATGTCAAAAGACTGACACTTGTGTATGCCTTTTGACAGTCCGAAAGCGCTAGCGAAGTTCATTGATGCCGCGGCTAGATGCGCAGCAGTAAAGAGATGCTGAATACAAATCGCACCCATCTCCAATGGATCCAACACGTCAAAATAAGCACAGATACCCGAGCGCTTATGCTACATGGAAGCACAGAGAGGCCCGCGTTCCGAACCACCACAGCTCGGAACGCGGGCCCCAGCAACTAATTCTTTTCGGATAATCCCAATCCAGTAATCTCCTGATAGCGCCGCTTCAACGTATACGCATCGGGAAGCCTAGAGATCCTCTGATGAATCAACTCATTAAAATCCGCCAGATTTCCGATTACGACATCGATGCCGCCAGCAGCGTTGAGCAAATCGACGTACGTCATAAAGCGAAACTCGAACGGAATGCCCTCGATTTCCTTTGTGCATCCATCATGAAAGTCAATCAGTCTCGAAACGTCATGGGCAACGTACGTGACTCTAACGGTCATGTCGTAGGGTTCGTTGCGCAACTTCGCCTCGTGCTCGTGGTAGCGCACAGTTTCATGCAGGGAGTTAATGTGCGCCTGAATGTACTCATCCCGCAGACCGCCACCGTGTGCCTCATAGGCCTCGATATGTGCACGATTTGAAAGGTCCAAGTATTCAACATCGCCATATTTGCGCCCCGAAGCGTTCGTCTCGTTCACGGAAGAGCCGAGACCCCTTGCGAACCAGCCCTCTTCCGGATGAATGCAGCGGGTAAGGAAATCTACCAGCCTCTGATCGAGAACGCCCTTGGTTAAACTGTTTGAGATCCCCACGCGCTTGACAAAAGCCTTGATGGAATCGACGCCGATCGGCTCCAAAGGCGTCTTCGTTTGACGAGAATCGGCAATGAGAATCAAATAACAACGAATAATGTGAGCAACGCGTCTTCTCGTCGTGTAGGGCAACTCTGCCAGAATGCTAAAGACATCGGCAAGCAGAATCGAGCCGTTCCCAGTCTGCCGGGAGAGTTTCGTTTCGGCCCATGCTTCGTCAAGTGAATAGACGGACTTGGCGTTGTTGAGGTATGGATTCTCCTGAGTGGGATGATACATGGAGTTCCAAAGCGCCTTTACATTGCTCGAACGGGGCGTGCATTCGTAAATCGCCCTGCCGGGGAATCTGTCAACCATCTCAAGCGTAAGCAACTCAAAGTAGAGCATAAACTGGTACGGCTCAAAAGGAATGAGGCCCAAGTCGATAACATCGTCGGCAAGCGTATCGCATCTCGAGAACGATCCGAGAAGGCCTCGGAAAGTTTCTCCAGCGACGTCAGGTTCGATATCACCAAACAGGGCGGCGACGTCTGAAACGTCAGTTTCATGTATTCCGGCTATCCTCTCAGAGCCGAAGGGCGGGTCAATACCGATAGAACTGATTACAGCATTGATGGCGTCGAAAGTTGCGGCAGGAACGTTAAGAATGCCTCTAATCCTATCGAGACCGAGGTGTTGCTCCACGACAAGGGTACGAATGAGCGGAGCACAGCCAATCAAAGCGATTGCATGACTCCTTGCCATGAACTGCTTCTCCTCGAGTTTTTCTTCGAGCTTGAAGTAGCCGTTCGCGAGCTCTTCCATTTCATGGTCGACGCCAACCGCGGCGCTAATGACGTCCTTCAATTCCTTTGAGGGACTATCGTAGTTCTCAAGCCAAAAGCTCCACATCTCGCCGAAGCGATCGGAGATCTCTTCGGCGGGAATCCTGGATTCCTCAGGGCCGTTCTCGTAATAGTCCGCAACCTGAATCGCGGCGCTTTCCATCGAGTTCGGATCTATAGGCAGGGACGCCGCCAGAAGCGCTTCGCATATTTCAGAAATGTTTGCACTGCTACTCATTTACACGCTCCCATAAAGGTTGAGGCTCATAAGCGATAAGGCCATCAAGATCGTCGCTTACCGCACTGAAGGTTAATCCGCAGGCACAAAGCACTTGAGAAAGCTCAGAGACAGTTATGCGCTTGGAGCCGCTTTCCAGTTTCGAAATCGACGCTTGCTGGCATCCCGTTGCCTCAGCGAGCGCCGCCTGTGACATCCCGGAGCGTCTCCGCCATTTAGCGATAAGTCTCCCGAGAGAAAGATTGAAGTCTTCCATAAACGCCCCCTTCCGGCAGCAACCCATGCTTGTATATGATATCATCTCATGAGTTCATTCCATATTGGAATGAGCTCTACTATTCAGGAGGATTGCTTTAATGAAGCGTTTCGTCAGCCTTTATTCGGGAGCGGGCGGTCTCGACCTCGGCTTCATCGCCGCCGGGTTCACCCCCGTATTTGCGAACGATATCAACCCGGACGCCATGAAAACCTACGCTGCCGCGATGGACGCGATCTCGAAGAAGACCGGCAAAACACTGAGCCACAGGATAGTCACGGGAGATATTAGGGAGGTTGAGGAACTGCCCGGAAGGGGTTCGGCGGAGCTAGTCATTGGAGGACCGCCCTGTCAGGGCTTCTCGGTCGCGGGGAAGATGGACCCGAACGACCCCCGCTCGCGTCACGTCTTCGACTTCCTCGGCATGGTCGAGAGGGTCCAGCCCCAAGCGTTCGTGATGGAGAACGTCAAGGCACTCGCCAAGAACAAACGCTGGGCTGGAACTATTGCCGACATCCGCAAGAAGGCGGAAGAGATTGGCTACAAAACCAACCTTGAGGTGCTGAACAGTGCCAATTACGGCGTCCCGCAGACCAGAGAGCGCATGTTCCTTGTCGGGATCAAGGACCCCTGCATCGAGTACAACTACCCGCAGCCGACAGTCAAGGAATGGGTGGGTGTGGCCGACGCCCTGCGCGGGCTGCCTCCTCTCGGCGAGCCGGGCAATGATCAGACTTGCAAGGCGAAGGTAACTACGGCAAAAAGCCCCGTGCTCCGCCCGTCGCCGTTTGCAGGCATGCTGTTCAACGGCCAAGGCCGCCCGATGGACATGGACAAGCCCGCGCCGACGCTTCCCGCCTCAATGGGCGGGAACAGAACGCCGATTGTCGATCAAGAGACGCTCGAAACCGGAGCGACCCAATGGGTCGAGAAATACCACGAAGAGCTTCAGAAAGGCGGGAAAGTAGCCGATAGCGTTCCTCCTCGCCTTCGCCGCATCTCGGTCCAGGAAGCCGCCACCATACAGACCTTCCCGAGGGATATGCCTTGGTATGGTTCGCAATGCTCCCGCTATCGGCAAATTGGAAACGCCGTTCCTCCCAAGATGGCCTTTGCGGTTGCGCAATCTGTCGCAGAAGCCCTTGGCATGGATATAGACGCAAACCCCTCTCTGCTTGACGAGCTAGGTTAGACAATAAGGGCCCGCAATGTGGCTACCGCCCCAAAACTTTGCCGAGGGTTTCATCCAAGCTCTCCCGCTCGAGGTCTGCAAGGTCCAGTCGATAACTCAAATCGCGAATGCGATCCGGAACGTCCTTGAGAAAGTTGTTAGTCCTGGCAGAATAGCATCGTATATCACGAACAAAATAAGCAGTTTTTAGCCCCTTTTCATCTGCCCTGAGAAGCTGCTACAGGTTTATGAAGCCGGTCGTTCAACAACATGTCCCGCAAAAGAGCATACGGCCTTTAATTTGCATCAGATTCTAAACGTCACGCATGAGAAATCAGCGAGGCCCCAAGTTAAAGCGAGAGCCGAACTCACTCACGGCACGCTACAGCCGTGAACCCTCCAAGCCCGCCAGCCGTTCAGATGTTCCAAATGATATACAGCTTGAAACCTGGCGACTTGAATCGAAGGTCATTCCTGGGACTATCGGTAGGCAGCCTATCTGCATGCGTTGATCTATCAAATTGGCCTTGATGCCAAGGTATATCCAACACTCGACCACCGTTCTCAGCACATCTCCTTACCTCCCCTCCAACTTCAGCTGCAGCAGCAGATCACTCAGCTCAGGGCACTTGCTGGAAAGGCGTGTTTGAACGCACTCGCCCATCCCCCATCGCTGGCGGATCTCCTGGGCGTGCGGACTCACGCGGTAGTCCCCGTCCATCACTTGTTTGAGTAGTTTGGCGGTCACGCGGGCATCGGCTAGGGCACTGTGGGCGTGGCACGTCGACTCGTCGAACTCGATGCCAAACCACGTTGCCGCGTCACCCAAAGAGACGCACCCGTGGCTGCCCACATCCATGATCGAGGTGTAAAACGCCTGCAGGTCGGCCCAGTCCGTAGGAAATGCGGAAAGGTCGATGTGCTTTGCCTGACACTCGGTCAAAAGCTGTCGCCGGTCCGCCCCGCTCCAGCAGACCACCTGGGCGGAGTAGCGACCGATCCAATCGTTGAGCCTTTTCATCACCACGTAGAGAGGATCAGCCATGGCGGTATCCACGGCCGATATCCCCGTGAGCTCGCGGACGGGATACGCAACGCCTTCGGCATATTCCGTCTGCACAAACTGCGAGAACTCGCCCATCACGTTGCCGTGGTAATCGAGCTTAACAGCGCCGACCTCGATAATCTCGTTGCGCAGTCCGCGGCGCTGGCGCTGCTTTGGCACCGGCGCAAACTCAAAATCCAGCACAATTTGGCGCGCAAAGTTCGTCGTATCGATAGCCGAGATACACGGCGTCTTTTCAGCTGACACGGTTACGGCCTCTCTCCGTCAACTGCCGCTTGCTACATAGGTGGCTACATTGCCGTAAGGATAGGCGCCCGTGCGGACATGAAATCGCCCAGCGCGGCTACCCGGCATCCTTGCGTAAAGCTGCGTTTTGAGATGGCCAGATCGCTGTTATTATCGAACATATATTCGTATTTATGGCTGCAGTTTGATAGACTGGTTATTGTTGACGGCAGTTCCATGTGCCGGGCAGCGCCCTCCATGCGACGGGAGGTGATGCCCATGACCGATCTGATTGATTTCGTGAAGCTCCTGACCGCTTTGGTCTCGCTCCTCACGGCGCTTATCGGACTTTCCGAGGCACTTAAGCAGCGTACGAAGCAAGACGATATGAGAAAGCCATTTGGGCCGCCTCCCCCGCGGCGCAGCTTCTTTCCGCGGGCTCGGGATGCCACAAT
>NZ_JBDMSL010000021.1:0-45980 GCF_039758965.1 Collinsella aerofaciens
CGGCCCGTTCTGGGCGCGCCTCAATCGTAGCCCGAGATGGTCCCAGGCTGACAATTTCGACTGTAATGGACGTTCTTGAATGACTGGTCGTTTAAGAACGTCCCCAATGACTGGGTCGGAAAATTTCTTAAAAAAGTTCTTGCCCTGAGCTGATTCGTCCGTATAATAAACTTCGTTGCTTGAGAGCACGCACCTATTCCTCGGTAGCTCAATGGTAGAGCACGCGGCTGTTAACCGCGCTGTTGTAGGTTCGAGTCCTACCCGGGGAGCCAGAATTTTCCAGCCCTTTCCGTTGGGCTTTAAATTCCTCGGTAGCTCAATGGTAGAGCACGCGGCTGTTAACCGCGCTGTTGTAGGTTCGAGTCCTACCCGGGGAGCCAGAATTTTCCAGCCCTTTCCGTTGGGCTTTAAATTCCTCGGTAGCTCAATGGTAGAGCACGCGGCTGTTAACCGCGCTGTTGTAGGTTCGAGTCCTACCCGGGGAGCCAGGTTGTAAAACCCGTCGCTTATGCGGCGGGTTTTTTCATGCCGCGATCGCCGTTCGCGAACGTTACCATATCAACATTTCGTGTCGAGGATGTAATCCCGAGGCCCGCCACCTCAACATGCCGCGGTCGTTGTAGAATATTGCAATGATTGCTCCCACGACATGGTGCCGCGAGCACCAAGAAAAGGAGATTCTTGTGTCTGAGACCATTAACGGCAGCCTGAGCGTCTCGAACGACGTTATTGCCGATATTGCCGGTTATGCCGCGATGACGTGCTATGGCGTTGTCGGTATGGCTGAGCAGCTCCAGGGCGCCGAGAGCGTGCGCCTGCTTGCCGGTCAGCGCCTCCGCAAGGGCGTGCTTGTCTCCGCCGACGAGAACGGCCTTACGGTCGATCTTCACGTCGTGCTCGAGAACGGCGTCAACATGAAGTCCGTCTGCCACAATCTTTCGAGCTCCGTTGCCTTCACCCTGCAGGAGATCGCCCAGATCGATCCCGCCAGCCTTAAGATCGGCATCCATATCGACGCGCTCAAGAGCCGTCTGAACTAGCATCCGAAAACGGAGATTCAAATACCCATGATTGCAAAGACCATTCGCACCTGTTTTCCGATCGCTGCGGCTGCCGTTTCCGACAAGGCCGAGGAGATCAACAAGCTCAACGTCTTCCCCGTACCCGATGGCGATACCGGCACCAACATGTCGCTCACGCTCGCCTCGGTGACCAAGGAGCTCTCTGTCCTTCCCGCCGATGCCGATATGGAGGCCATCGCCGGTGCCATCACCCACGGCTCTCTCATGGGCGCTCGCGGTAACTCCGGCGTTATTACCTCGCAGATTCTTCGCGGCGTGGCCGAGGGCCTTGTCTCTGCCGACGAGCCTATTACGTCCGCCAATATTGCCTTCGCCTTCCGTCGTGCCGTCAAGGTCGCCTTCCAGGCCGTCCGCAAGCCCATCGAGGGCACGATCCTCACGGTCCTGCGCGATGTCTCGACCAAGGCCGATGAGTGCGAGAAGAAGAAGTTCTCGGCCGAGGATGCGCTCGATGCTATCGTCGTCGAGGCGTACCAGTCCGTTGCTCGCACGCCCGACCTGCTGCCCGTTCTGAAGGAGAACGGCGTGGTCGACTCCGGCGCCTTTGGCTTTGCCATCTTCCTGGAGAACTTTGTTGCCGCCGCGCTTGGCCGCAGCACCGTTGTCGAGGATTTCTCCGCCACGTTTGATTCCGCTGGCTCTGCCCGCGATGCGGCCCTTGGTCGCGTTGAGATCGAGGCCAACGACGACTGGGAGGGCTCGGAGTTCCGCTACTGCAACGAGTTCCTCTTTAAGGCCGACGCCCCGTTTGACGAGGACGAGTGCCTTAAGTTCCTGGGTTCCATGGGCGACTGCGAACTGCTCGTGGGTGCCTACCCCGATTACAAGATCCATGTGCACTCCAACACCCCCAACCTGGTGCTCGAGCACATGCTGCAGCTCGGTCAGATTTACGAGGTCTTTATCCACAACATGGAGATGGAGGCCCACGACCGTACCGCCAAGATTCACGAGGACCAGGAAAAGGCCGCCGAGCCCGCGAAGGCCCTGGGCTTTGTCGCCGTTGCCGCCGGTTCCGGCGAGGCCGACATCCTTAAGTCCCTCGGCGTCGACGTGATCGTGTCGGGTGGCCAGACCATGAACCCCTCGACCGCCGACCTGCTGGGCGCGGTGGACCAGGTCAACGCGACCTCGGTCATCATCCTGCCCAATAACGGCAACATCCGCATGGCTGCCGAGGCTGCCGCTTCTGCCTGCACGGACAAGAAGGTTGCCGTCGTTCCCACCAAGACCGTCCCGCAGGCGTTCTCCGCGCTGTTCGCGGTCCTGCCCGATTCCGAGCTCGAGGACGCCGTCGCCGCCATGGTCGACGCCATCAGCGAGGTCCGCGATGGCGAGGTCACCCGCGCTGTGCGCGACTCCAGCGCCTCCGACGGCTCGCCGATTCACTCCGGTGACGTCATGGGTATCATCGCCGGCTCCATCGACGTGGTCGGCTCCGACGTGAAGCAGGTCACGCTCGACTGCATCAACCGCATGCAGGAGGAAGAGGAGGGCGACGCACTGACGATTCTGGCCGGCGAGGAGCTGTCCGATGAGGCCTTCCAGGAGATCGTCGACGCTATCGAGGAGGCTCAGCCCGACTTGGAGATTGACGCCCATCGTGGCGAGCAGCCGCTCTATCCCGTGATTTTCTCGATCGAGTAGGCATCTCGTCATGTCCGAGCTGTGCTCCGTGCCGCGCGTCTCGGAGCGCTTTGCCCAGAGCAATGCGCTCGATGAAGATATCGCGCGACTCAAATATGTTTCGGGTAAACGTGAGGAGGCCCTTCGCCGTCTGGGAATTCGGACGGTGGGGGACCTCCTTCTCCATATCCCTCATCGATACCTGGACTTTACCCGTTCGTGGTCCATCGAGATGGCGCCCATCGGTACCATGTGCACCATCATCGCCACGGTCGACCGTATCGTCCAAAAGCAGCCGCGTCCGCGCATGCAGGTGACCGAGGTCTCACTCGTTGACGAGACGGGCGTGCTGCAGGTCGCCTTTTTCCGCCAGCCCTGGATTGCCCAGCAGCTTAAGCAGGGCGACCGCCTGGCCGTGATGGGCAAGGTCGAGTTTGCCTACGGCTTTAAGCAGATGGCCTCGCCGCACTTTGAAAAGCTCGAGGACGGGCGTGCCGCAGGCACCATCCTGCCGGTCCATTACGTGAGTGATGGCGTGAGCCAGGCGTGGATGCGCCGCATCGTAAGCGGCGCGCTCGAGGTCGTCGGCAATCCGTTCGATCCGATTCCCGCGCCGCTGCGCGCAAAGCGGAAGCTCATGAGCAATGCCCGCGCGTTGCGCTCAATCCATTTTCCATCGAGTATGGCAGAGCGCGACATCGCGCGTCGTCGCCTGGCCTACGAGGAGTGCCTCTACCTGCAGCTGGCGTTGCGTCTGCGCAACGACGGCGGCCTGGTCGATGTGGTGCCCTATGCCCACACCGCGGGCGAGCACCTGGCCGCGCTCAAGCAAGCCCTGCCGTTTTCGCTGAGCGACGAGCAGGAGGCCGCGTTCCAGGATATCCTGCGCGATATGTGCGATGACGGGCGTGTGATGAACCGCCTGCTGTTGGGTGATGTCGGTACCGGTAAGACCGCCGTTGCCGCCTGCGCACTGGCTGTGGCTGCCGATAGCGGCACGCAGGCCTGCGTTATGGCGCCCACGGGCGTGCTGGCGCGCCAATATGCCGATAAGACCGGCCCTCTGCTCTCACAGGCCGGCATGTCCTGGGCGCTTCTGACGGGTGCCACGCCGGCTGCAGAGCGCGAGCGCATCCATGCACAGCTGAAATCGGGCGAGCTTAATGTGCTCTTTGGCACCCACGCGGTGCTTTCGGATAACGTTGCGTTCAAGCATCTATCGCTCGTGGTCATCGATGAGCAGCACCGCTTTGGTGTGGGCCAGCGCAACGCTCTGCGCGCGAAGGGCCCCGGTGCCGATCTGCTCGTTATGACGGCAACGCCCATCCCGCGTACGCTGGCGCTTTCGGTCTACGGCGATCTGGATACGAGCATCATCCGCCACCGGCCTGTTCCGGGTGCCGGTGTGACCACGCGCGTGCTCACCGAGTCGAGCCGCGACCTCGCCTATGGCGCCATTCGCGAGGCGCATGAAAAGGGTCAGCAGGCCTACGTGATTTGCCCGCTCGTGGAGCCGAGCGATTCGGCCGATGAGTTGGAGGACGTACCCGGTATCGCCCGCGACGAGGAGGGCCGCGTGACGGTCCCCGTGCCGCTTCACGATACGGCAACCGAGCTCGACCGACTGCGTCTTGCGTTGCCGGGGCTTACCGTCGAGCGCCTTCACGGCCGTATGCCGGCGGGGGAGAAGGATCGGGTCATCGATGCCTTCAAGCGTGGCGAGATTGACGTGCTCGTCTCGACTACGGTGGTCGAGGTGGGCGTCGACGTGCCCAATGCCACCGTCATGGTTATCGAGAACGGTGAGCGCTTTGGTTTGGCTGCCCTGCACCAGCTGCGCGGTCGCGTGGGCCGTGGCAGCGTGTCGGGCACGTGCCTGGTCATGACGCACTCCAAGGGCAACGGCGGCGCATCGGCGGCACAAGACCGTCTCCAGTCGCTCGAAAAGACCTCGGACGGCTTTACGCTCGCCCAGATGGACCTGCGCCTGCGCCATGAAGGCGAGATCCTGGGTTATCGTCAGCATGGTGGTGTGACCCTGCGCTTTGTCGACCTGGACGCCGATGAGGACCTTATCGAATGGGCCCATTTGGACGCGGTCGAGCTCTTGCGGTATGCTTGCAACCTTGACTCTGTGGCGACGCGTCCCTTGCGCGACGCGGTCGCCATGCGTTATCGACATATCTTTAAGGAGGTCAGCGGAGGATGAGAATCATCGGCGGCGAATGGCGCGGTCGTAAGATCGAGGAGCCCCGTGGTCGCGATGTCACCCGCCCCACGACTGATCGCGTGCGCGAGGCGTGCGCATCTATGGTCATGTCGGCATTCGATTTCGATCTGGACGAGGTCCGTGTGCTGGACGCCTTTGGCGGCTCCGGTGCCCTAGGTATCGAGATGCTCTCTCGTGGGGCCCGCTCGCTCACGACGTTTGAGATCGATCGCAACGCCGCGCGGCTCATTACCAAGAATATCGAGTCGCTCTGCCGTGACCGTGCGCGTTGGCGCGTGGTAACGGGCGACATGCTGATGAGTGCCTCGCGCGGTCGTGTGCCGGGCGGCCCCTTTGATCTGGTCCTGCTCGACCCGCCGTATGCTTTTGGCGCCGAGCCGGTCGAGGAACTGCTGCAGAATCTGGCTCAGCAGGGTCTGCTTGCGCCTGGCGCTTATGCCCTGTTTGAGCATGCCTCCGCCGATGCGGGCGCGCATCCGGCAGGCTTTGAGACTGTACGTGAGAAGCGCTACGGCATTACCTCGGTCGACCTGCTTCGTTGGGTCGGCGATGACGACGGTGAGGACGATAGTGCCGTCACCGATGCCGATAACAACGATGCCACGACGTTTCAGGAGGACGCCCATGAATGACACCATCAACCGCGTGATCGTCCCGGGCACCTTCGATCCCATCACGTTTGGCCATATCGATGTGATCCGCCGCGCCCGCCGCATCTTTCCCAGTGTGATCGTCGCTGTTGCAGAGTCGCAGGGTAAAAACGGTGTGGGCACCACGTTTATGCTCGATGAGCGCGTGGCGCTGGCCCGCGAGGCGCTCGGTAATATCGACGGCGTCGAAGTCCTGCCCTTTACCGGCCTCTTGGTCGACTTCGCTCGTGAGCAGGGGGCGGGGGCCGTGGTCAAGGGCCTGCGCGCCATGACCGACTTTGAGTATGAGCTGCAGCAGGCCGACCTCAATTATCGCTTGGATAGCGAGCTGGAGTCCATCTTTGTCATGAGTGCTCCGCAGTACGGTTACATCTCGAGCTCGGTCGTTCGCCAGATCGCCTCGCTCGGCAGCGATGTATCGACGTTTGTGCCGCCCAACGTGGTCGAAGCGCTCAGACATCGCTTTTCGTGACGTTTTTTATTGCCTGGTGGCATGTGGTAAACTAGCACGATGATAAGTTACCTATGAAAGGAGACCGGATGCCGGGCGAGAATTTTCCTGGCGATAGGATCGTCAGCTTGGTCGATGAGCTCGAAGGGCTGATCGAGGAAGCCAAGCCGCCTTTCGGCAAGAACGCTCAGTTCAAGGTCATCGACGCCGACGTGTTCTTCAATATCCTCGACGAGATCCGCATGAGCTATCCCGAGGAGTGGCAGAAATCCCGCCGTATCCTTAAGGAGCGCGAGGAGCTTATGGCTTCCGCCGCCGCTCAGGCTGATTCCATCATCGCCGACGCTCAGCAGCAGGCCCTCACCATTGCCGGTGAGCAGGAGATCGTCCGCCTTGCGCAGCAGCAGGCCGACGACATCCGCGATCGTGCCCAGCAGTACGAGCGCGAGACGCGTTATGCTGCCGAGGACTACGCGGAGCAGGTCTTTACGCACCTGGAGGAGAACCTCAAGAGCCTGACTGGCACCGTTACCCGTTGCCGTCAGCAGCTCAACGAGGGTGCCGCCCAACAGAATGGTCAGTGGTAATGGCTGAGTTTCCGAGCGTTACCGTCGATCTTTCCGAGCAGCTCGAGTTTCCTGGAGATTCGTATCCGCTGACCGGTAAGGTCGATGTCGCCACCTACACGGTGGGCGAGAAGGAGTACCAGCTTCAGGACGGCATCGACTACGACGTTGTCTTTACCAATGCCGGTACCGGTGTCTTGCTCACGGGCATGGTCCGCGCGCACGCCACCGGCGAGTGCGACCGTTGCCTGGAGCCCGCCTCGTTTGATATCGCCGGCGAGATCGAGGAGTTCTACCTCTTTGAGGAGCCCGAGGATCCCGAGGCCTACGAGGACGGCTACGAGCTCCTGGGTGAGGACCGCATCGTCGATCTGGGCGAGCCCATCAATGACGCGGTCGTTATGGACACGCCGTTTGTGGTGCTCTGCAAGCCCGATTGCCGTGGTCTGTGCCCCACATGCGGTTGCAATCTCAACGTCGAGCAATGCGATTGCGCCGCCCAGGCAGAGGCGGAATGGGCCGCTGCCACGGAAAATCCATTTGCAGCATTGAAGAATCTCAAGCTTGATGAGTAAAACTGTGGTAGTATCGCTACTTGCGCGTAATCGCCACACTGGATAGTTCATAAGGAAGGTCACTATGCCCGTACCTAAACAAAAGCAGGGTCGTATCCGCACTCACACCCGTCGTTCCGCCAACATGAAGATCTCGGCTGCGGCTCAGTCCACGTGCCCCCGTTGCGGCGCTGTCAAGCTTCCGCACCACGTGTGCCCCAGCTGCGGTTTCTACAAGGACCGCGAGGTTATCGTTACCGAGTAACGGTATACTCTGGATGCGATGCCGTTCCAAATGGAACCACAATGGCCGGCTCAATGAGTCGGCCATTTTTGTATAAGGAGCATGTATATGAGTAACGTTCGCGTTTGTGTAGACGTTGTGGGCGGAGACGAGAAACCTCAGGTTGTTCTCGATGGTATCGAGGCTGCGCTTGCCGCCGATCCCGATATCGAGGTCTTGGCGGCTGGCCCGGCCGAAATCGTCAATCCCTTTGCAGCTTCCCATGCACGTGTTGAGGCCCTTGAGGCACCTGACGTTATCGCCATGGATGACGATCCCATTCGCGCCGTGATGACCAAGCGTAAGTCGTCGATCGTGCTTTCTTGCCGCGCCATTAAGAAGGGCAACGCGGATGCGTTCTTCTCCGCCGGCTCGACCGGTGCCATGACCGCCGCTGCCACCGCCTACGTGACGCCGTTTAGGTATCAGGCCGAAGGCAAGAAGCAGCCGGTGCGCCCCTGTCTGACCAATGCGCTGCCCAATCGCGCCGGCGGTCTGACGGTGCTGTGCGACATGGGTGCCAACCCCGATGTCGAGGTTGACGATATGGTGCGTTTTGCCCAGATGGGCAGCGCCTATGCCCGCGTCGTCCTGGGCATCGAGCATCCTCGCGTGGGCCTGCTTGCCAACGGCACCGAGGACGAGAAGGGTTCTAACTTTACCAAGGCCTGTTTCCCTGCTATGAAGGCCGCCGTTCCCGGCTTTGTTGGTAACTGCGAGGGCACCGACCTCACCTCAGGCAACTTCGATGTCGTCGTTGCCGATGGTATGTCGGGCAATATTGCGCTCAAGGCCACCGAGGGCGCTGCCAAGTTTTTGCTGCAGGAGCTCAAGGGTGTCTTTATGTCTTCGCTCGGCACCAAGATTGCCGCGCTGCTCATCAAAAAGCAGATGCGCGAGATTAAAGCCAAACTTTCGGGCGACGCCAAGGGCGGCGCGATTCTTTTGGGCCTGCGCGGCGTGGTCCTGATCGGCCATGGTGCCACCTCGGTCGAGGCTGTCAAAAACGGTACGCTCGCGGCGGCCGAAGCCGTGCGCGCCGGGCTGGTCGAGAATGTCGCCAACTCTATGGACGGTATCGTTTTATAAGAGCGAGTTAGAGCGCTGTTATGTGCTTCGCGGTGCACGTCGTGGGGTAGAATCAGAACCGTGTCTTGGTACCGCCCGGGCGGTACCATTCTTTTGGTATTCATGCACTATGAGAGGAAGCGCTATGGACCGCTCCGAAATCTTCGACAAGATCGCCGAGGTCGCTGCTGACGTTCTGGGCGTCGATGTTGCCGAAATTAGCGAGGAGACCACCTTTGACGACCTCGATGCCAACTCGCTCGAGCGCCTGCAGCTGGTTACGGCTATCGAGGACGAGTTCAACCTCGAGATCGATGACGAGACCCTGCTCTCGCTCAACTCTGTCGCCGACGCCGTCGACGCTATCGAAGCTGCCAAGGAGGCTTAAGTCTTGGCTTTATCCGACCGACTTACGCGCGCCCAGGAAATCCTGGGCCACGAGTTCAACAATAAGGTGCTGCTGCGCGCGGCGCTTACGCATCCCTCGGCAGTCGAGGGCCAGCCGGTTTCTGCCAGCTATGAGCGCCTTGAGTTCTTGGGCGATTCCATTTTGGGCGCTGTGGTCGCACGCTCCCTGTTTGAGTCCTATCCGGAGTTTGACGAGGGCAAGCTCACGCGCTTGAAGGTGTCGCTTGTCTCGGGCGCTACGCTGTCCGAGGTTTCTCACGAGCTGGGCATCGACGACATCATCATCTTTGGTGCCTCCGAGACCGGTACCGGTGCGCGCGGCCTGCATTCGGCCCTCGAGAACGTCTATGAGTCGCTCGTGGGCGCGCTGTACCTGGATGCCGGCTGGGACGTTGCGGCGGAGTTCATTCACCGTACGCTTAAGCCGCATTTGGCTTCCGAGCGTGCCGAGCATCCTGCGAACCCCAAGTCGTTTTTGCAGGAGTGCGTGCAAGCCGACGGTCACGAACCTCCGGCGTACAAGCTCGTTGGCTCCGAGGGCCCGGCGCATGCGCCCACCTTTACCGCTGTGGTTTTGATCGATGGTATTCGCCAGGGTCGCGGCTCCGGCTCCTCAAAGAAGGAAGCCGAGGGAGCTGCCGCGCTCGAAGCGCTCGACCGCATGGGTTACACCACCAACGGCGTGATTCTGAACAAGAAGCACGTGTAAGCGAGGAACCGTGTATCTCAAGTCCCTCACGCTCAAAGGGTTCAAGTCGTTTGCCGACCGCGCCCATATGACGTTTGAGCCGGGCCTGACCGTCATCGTCGGTCCAAACGGCTCGGGAAAATCGAACATCTCTGACTCGATTCTGTGGGTCCTGGGCGAGCAGAGCGCCAAGCAGCTGCGCGGCCAGGCCATGGAGGATGTCATCTTCTCGGGCTCGTCGGCGCGCAAGCCGGTGGGTGTCGCCGAGGTCACGCTGGTGCTCGATAACTCGGACCATATGTTGCCCGTCGACTTTGACGAGGTCGCCATCACCCGTCGCATGTATCGCTCGGGCGAAAGCGAGTACCTCATCAACTCGAGTCCGTGCCGCCTGATGGACATTCAGGACATCCTGCACGATTCGGGCCTGGGCAAGGATACGCATTCCATCATCAGCCAGGGCAAGCTCGACGCCATTTTGCAGAGCCGCCCCGAGGAGCGTCGCGCCCTCATCGAGGAGGCCGCCGGCATTTCCAAGCACAAGCGCCGCAAGGAGCGTGCGCTCAAAAAGATTAAGTCGATGGACGAGCACCTGACGCGTGCCCGCGACATCAATAAGGAAATCGCCCGTCAGCTGCGACCGCTGGAGCGTCAGGTCGATCGCGCGCGCAAGTACAAAGAGCTGTCCTCGCGCGCGAACGAGCTTACGCAGATGCTGGCTGTCGATGAGCTTCGTTCGCTGCAGTCGCAGTGGAACGACCTGGAGAGCCGCTCCAAGGAAGGTGCTGCCGAGCTGGAGCTTGCGCAGTACCGCATGAGCGAAAAGGAGCGCGAGCTCGAGAAGCTCCAGGTTATGCTTGAGGAAAAGGGCCTGTTTGTGGGCGACCTGGGCGAGCAACGCCGTCATATGCAAGATGTGGTCGGCCGCATTAACTCCGACATGCGCCTGCTCGAGGAAAAGGGCCACAACATGGTGTCGCGCCTGTCTGACATGCGCGGTCAGATTTCGAGCTCCGAGCATCAGCGTCGTCGCGTGGTCGAGGAGCTCGAGGACGCGCGTGCGCAGCTTGAGGAAGTGACCGGTGCGCATATGCAGGCCCAGGAGGACGTTGACGCCGCTGGTCCTGCCGCCGCTGAGCTCCACGAGCGGCGCGTGGCGCTCGACAATCAGATTTCGCAGCTTACGCGTGAGCAGCGCGATGTGCAGCGTGTGGCTGATAACGCCGCGCTTGAGCTCGCCAAGGTGAAGGATTCCTTGAGCAATGCCGAGGTCGAGGACAACATGTATGCCTCGCGCCTGGAGCAGATTGACGAGCAGCTCGAGGAGGTCACGGCCTCGCTCGAGAGCCGTCGCAACCGCGCCGAGGAGCTTGAGGGCGCTCTTGAGGAAGCGCGCCAGGCTCAGGTTGATGCGCGTGAGGCCACCGAGACGGCACGCGCGGCCCTGAAGGACCTGCGTGCCCGCGAGAGCGAGGCACGCAACAAGTTATCCGAGGTGCGCTCGGAGCTTGCCAGCCAAAAGAAACTCGATGCCCGCATGGCCGACAGCTCGCCGCTCGTGAGCCGTCTGATGGGTGCGCTGGGCGATGATGTCTCGGGTCGTTTGGGCGACGTGCTCGAGGCTCCTCGTGAGCTCGAAGGCCTGGTCGAGCAGCTGCTTGCCGGCGATATCGATGCTCTTTTGTTTGATGACGCCGCCACGCTTGAGCGTGCCGGTCGTGCGGCTCTGGACCAAAATAAGGCCTCGGGCGAGGCACTGCTGGTGGCGCGCGGCGTGAGCGGCTCTACCGCCGCTGTGGGCGCCTCCGGTACCCGTCTGGTTGATCGTCTGTCCGTGCGCGCAGGCTACGGACCCGTCGTCGAGGCGCTGCTCGGCGGCTATTACGTCGTGGACGATCTTTCTGCCGCGCTTTCGGCGCCGGTCGTTGACGGCGTGACTTACGTGACCCCCGATGGCGCCCGCGTCGCCTGCGGCGGCCTGGTGCGTGTGGGCCTCGATGCCGGCGAGGCGTCGGGTGCTCTGGAGCGTAAGCGTCGCATTCGCGAGCTGGAGGGGCTTGAGCCCGATTTGGCCGCTGTGTTTGAGCATGTGTCGGATCGGGTCGTCGAGGCCAACGCGGCCGTTGAGGAAGCGCGTGCCGCTGAGGACGATGCCGCCGGCGAGATCGCCCGTCTTGAGGGCGAGCGCCGCTCGCTGCTCTCCGAGATCGGCCGCTTGGAGCAAAGCGCCAACAATGCCGAGGTCGAGCGCGTGCGCATCTCCAAGCGCCGCGAGCAGGCCTCCGAAGCCGTTCGCGCTGCGCGCCCGCGCGTTGACGAGCTCACCCGTTCGCGTGACGAGGCCCGCGCGCAGGCAAGCGATCTGGGCTTGCAGATTTCCGAGGCCAACGACGAACTCGACCGCGTTCGCCGTGACGATTCCGAGGCTGCCGGCAAGCTCGCCGACGCCAAGGTTCGCCTAGCCCAGACGAGCGAACGCCTGCGTTCGCTGAAGGGCCGCGTGCCCGACCTTGAGCATCGTCTTGAGGGCATCGACCGTCGTATCCGCGGAACACGCCAGGCCTCGCGCTCGCTCGAGCTGCTGCGCCTGCGCGTCGATCCCATGCACGAACGCTATTCTGCCCTGTTGGAACGCGCGTCGGATTGGGCAGCGCGCCTGCGTGACCAGGCCTCTCTGGAGGAGGCGGACTCCGCTTCGCTCAAGAAGACCATCGAGGATGCCAAGGCAGAGGTTGCCCGCGCTAAGGAGCGAGTCGATACCGCCTCCGCCACGCAAAACGAGTTCAAGGTCGCGCGTGGCAAGCTCGAGGTGCAGGTCGAGGCTGCCATCAAGGCCATTACCGCCGATGGCACGACGGTGCTCGAGGAAGCGCTCATGCTTCCTGCTCCTACCGACCGCGATGCCGCCGAGCGCGAACTCAACCAGCTTGTGCGCCAGATCAACAACCTTGGTCCCGTTAACCAAGTTGCCATGGAGGAGTACGAGCAGCTCAAGCGCCGCGCCGACTACATCGAGGAGCAGCTGGCCGATCTGGAGAGCGCGCGCAAGGCGCTCACCAAGATCACGGTGGCCATTGATCGCAAGATGCGCAAGGCGTTCCTGGTGACGTTTGAGAAGGTCGACGCGAACTTCCGCGAGATCTTCGCTATGCTCTTCCCGGGCGGCCAGGCTCATCTGGAGATGACCGATCCCGAGCATCCTGCCGAGACGGGTATCGAGGTCGTGGCGCAGCCGCGCGGCAAGCGCATCACCAAGATGATGCTCATGTCGGGCGGCGAGAAGAGTCTGACGGCGCTCGCCTTGCTCTTTGCCGTGTATCGCACGCGCACGGTGCCGTTCTATGTGCTGGACGAGGTCGAGGCGGCGCTCGATGACGCCAACCTGTCCAAGCTCATCGGCGCGCTCGATGTGTTGCGTTCCGATACGCAGCTCTTGGTTATCTCGCATCAGCGCCGTACTATGGAGGACGCTGACGTCCTCTATGGCGTCTCGATGCAAGCCGACGGCGTCAGTCGCGTCGTCTCGCAAAAACTCGATCGCGAAACCGGAAAGGTCGTGAATGCATAATGGGATTCTTCGATGCTCTCTCGCGCGGACTTGAGCGAAGCCGCGAGGCCCTCAACGAGGTCTTCTACTTTGGCGGTGAGGTCGACGAGGATTTTTGGGAGGACCTGGAGGACACCCTCGTCATGGGTGACATGGGCGCCGAGATCGCCATTCAGGTCTCCGATGACCTGCGCGATGCCGCGGCCAAGAAGAACCTCAAGACCGCTCCACAGCTTCGCCGTGCCCTGGCCGAGCAGCTTGAGCAGCACTTTGTGCCCATCGAGCGCGATCCGTTCTCCGATACGCCGAGCTGCGTGCTGTTTGTGGGCATTAACGGTGCCGGCAAGACCACGACGGTCGGTAAGATCGCGAGCGCCATGGCCTCCCGCGGCAAGAACGTCGTGATCGGTTCGGCCGATACCTTCCGCGCTGCCGCTATCGAGCAGCTCGATGTGTGGGGTCAGCGCGCTGGCGTCCCCGTCATCAAGCGCGACCGCGGCTCCGACCCGGCAAGTGTTTGCTACGACGTTCTCGACGAGGCCGACAAGCGCGGCAGCGACCTGGTGCTCATCGATACCGCCGGTCGTCTGCACACGAGCCCCGAGCTCATGCGCGAGCTTGCCAAGGTGGTCAATGTGACCCGCAAGCGCGCCGCCAATATGGCCGCCGGCCCCATGCCCGTCTATGTCGTGCTCGTGATCGATGCCGCAACGGGCCAAAACGGCCTCAACCAGGCGCTCGAGTTTAACGAGGCGCTTGGCCTGGACGGTATTATCATGACAAAGCTCGACGGCACGGCAAAGGGCGGTATCGCCATGGCCGTGGCCGAGAAGCTCAAGCTTCCCATCCTGCGCATCGGCGTGGGCGAGCAGGTCGATGACCTGCAGGAGTTCAATGCCAAAGATTTCTGCCGCGCCCTGGTGGGCGAGTCCAATTAAGGAGTGACTAGTGTTTGATTCTCTGAGCGATCGCCTCAACGACACATTTGACCGCCTGCGCGGCAAGGGCAAGCTGACCGAGGCCGATATCACCTCGGCCATGCGCGATATCCGTATGGCGCTGCTCGAGGCCGACGTCAACTTCAAGGTCGTCAAGGAGTTTGTCGCTAAGACCAAGGAGCGCTGCATGACCGCCGAGGTCATGGAGTCGCTGTCGCCGGCGCAAAACGTCGTCAAGATCGTGCTCGACGAGCTTACCGAGATGCTCGGCTCCACCGAGAGCAAGCTTGTCTTTAGCAACCGCATTCCCAATGTCATCATGCTCGTGGGCCTGCAGGGCTCCGGCAAGACTACGGCGGCCGTAAAGCTGGCCTACCTGCTCAAGAATCAGGGCCGCTCCCCGCTGCTCGCCGCGTGCGACGTCTACCGTCCCGCCGCTGCCGACCAGCTGGCCACGCTCGGCGGCGAGATTGGCGTTCCGGTCTTCCGCGGTGACGGCGAGCACCCGGTCGACATCGCCAAGGGCGCCATTCAGGAGGCCGTCGACCACCTGCGCGATGTGGTCATCGTCGATACCGCCGGCCGCCTGCAGATCGACGAGCAGATGATGCAGGAGGCCGTGGACATCAAGAAGGCCGTCAAGCCCGATCAGGTGCTGATGGTCGTCGATGCCATGACCGGCCAGGATATCGTCAACGTCGTCTCGACCTTCGCTGAGCGCACCGACTTTGACGGTGTGATCATCTCCAAGCTCGACGGCGACGCCCGTGGCGGCGGCGCGCTTTCTGTGCGCCAGGTGACCGGTAAGCCCATCAAGTTCGTGAGCATGGGCGAGAAGCCCGATTCGCTGGAGCCGTTCTATCCCGATCGTATGGCCAAGCGCATCTTGGGCATGGGCGATGTTGTCGGCATCATCGAGAAGGCCCAGGAGGCAGCCGACGCCGAGCAGCTCGAGGCTGCCGAGCGTATGCTGCGCGAGGGCTTCACCATGAACGACATGCTCGACCAGATGAAGGCCGTCAAGAAGATGGGCGGCATGAAGGGCATCCTGGGCATGCTCCCCGGCGGCCAGCGTGCGCTTAACCAGATGGGCGGCAACCTGGACGAGGGCATCTTCGACAAGAACGAGGCCATTATCATGTCGATGACCAAGGAGGAGCGCCTTCGCCCCTCCATCATCAACGGCCAGCGCCGTGCCCGCATTGCCAAGGGCGCCGGTGTGACCCCCACCGAGGTCAATAGCCTTATGAAGCAGTGGGGCGAGATGAATAAGATGATGGGCCGCATGCGCACAATGGCCAATCAGGCGCAGGCCGGCGGCAAGAAGGGCAAGAAGGGTAAGAAGGGCAAAAAGATGCGCATGCCCAATATCCCCGGCCTGGACGCTATGGGCCTGGGCGGCATGGGCGGCCTGGGTACGGGCGGCCCCAAGTCCGATATGGACCTGCTGCGCCAGATGGAAGCGCAGATGCGTAATAAGAAGTAACGGCTGGTTGAGTCGAGTATGGCGAAGGCCGCCTGGATGGTACTCCAGGCGGCCTTCGCCGTTCGTTCGCAGGTTGTCGCACGCGCGGAAGCGTGCTGGCGCCGGGGTATGTGCCGCTAGTGGCAGCCGCAGCCCTCATGTCCGTCGTGGTCGTGATGGCCGTGACAGCCGCAGGACTCGCCATGCTCATGGGTGTGCTCGTGGTCATGTCCATGGCAGTCGCAGGTGGCCTCGCCGTTCTGTGCGAGCGTGCCGGCAATGAGGGCCTCGACGCAGGCATCGCAGCTGCCCTGGGCGCCCGCATAGACCGTGATGCCGGCTTGGGCAAGCGCGTTGATAGCGCCGCCGCCGATACCGCCGCAAATGAGCGTGTCAACGCCACCGTTGGCAAGCAGGCCCGCCAAGGCGCCGTGGCCGGTGCCACCGGTGCCTACGACCTGCTCGTTGAGCACCTTGCCATCCTGGATGTCGTAGATCTTGAACTGCTCGCTGCGGCCAAAGTGCATAAAGATGTTGCCGTTGTCGTACGTTGTTGCCACCCTCATGGTGCCGACCTCCTTTGCTGGCCATGCGGCCGTCGTCGTGGTGATGGGGGAGTACGCGATGTTGCCGCCTTCGATGACGATCGCCCGTCCATTGACCAGCGCGTTTGCCACCTTGCGATGCGCGCGACTGCTGATTGCCGCCACCGTGGCGCGGGCGATACCCATGTGCAGGGCGACGGCCTCCTGATTGAGGCCCTCCAGATCGCACAGGCGCAGTACTTCGAGCTCATCGACCGTCATATCGATAGCGTCTCCGCTGGCAAGGCCATCGGGGGTAAAGCCGCGATATTCGGGGATGATCCCAACGCGGCGTAATTTTTCTCGTCTTCCTGACATACACTCTCCAAATCTGACATATGTCAACAATAGAATAGCGAACGTGCGGATTTGCGCAAGTAATTCCTGGCATATGTCAGAAAATGAGGGGTTATGTTTGGGCTGTGGGGCCGCGTGCGCCTGGGCTACAATAAAAATCGCTTATAGACGACTGACAGGAGGGTCAATGAGCAAGGCTGATCAACAGTTTGTAGCCATGTGCCGCGACATTCTGGACCATGGCACCACCACCGAGGGCCAAAAGGTCCGTCCGGTGTGGGAGGACGGCACCCCTGCCTATACCATTAAAAACTTTGGCGTTACGGCGCGCTACGACCTGCGCGAGGAGTTCCCTGCGCTCACCCTGCGCCGCACGGCCCTCAAATCTGCCATGGACGAGATCCTGTGGATATATCAGAAGAAGTCCAATAACGTGCATGACCTCAACAGCCATATTTGGGATGAGTGGGCTGACGAGACCGGCTCCATCGGCAAGGCCTACGGGTATCAGATTGGGCAGAAGAGCCATTACGCCGAGGGCGACTTCGATCAGATGGACCGCGTGCTGTACGACCTTAAGCACACGCCGTACAGCCGCCGCATTATGACGAACACCTATGTGTTTAGCGACCTGTCCGAGATGCACCTGTACCCGTGCGCGTACAGCGTGACCTATAACGTCACGCAGCGTCCGCAGGACGATAAGCCCACACTTAACATGATTCTCAACCAGCGCAGCCAGGACATTTTGGCCGCGAACAACTGGAATGTGTGCCAGTACGCCATCTTGCTGATGATGGTTGCGCAGTCGGTCGATATGATTCCTGGCGAGCTGCTGCATGTGATCGCCGACGCCCATATCTACGACCGTCATGTCGATATTGTCCGCGAACTTATCGAGCGTCCGCAGTTTGCGGCGCCTAAGGTAACGCTTAACCCCGACGTGCACGATTTCTATGCGTTTACGACCGACGACCTGATTGTGGAGGGCTACGAGCACGGTCCGCAGGTCAAGAACATTCCCATTGCGGTGTAGGTGGTGCTCATGACGTGTAAGCTATCTGCTATCGTTGCCGTGTGTGACGATTGGGGCATTGGGTGCGAGGGCGACATGGTGGTGTCCAATCGCGCCGACATGCGCCATTTTGTGGCCTGCACCAAGGGCTGCCCGGTCATCATGGGGCGCAAGACGCTGCTGAGTTTTCCCGGTGGGCGTCCACTCAAGAACCGTCGCAATATCGTGCTTACCCGCGACGAGGATTTTGCTGTCGAGGGCGTCGACGTGGTGCATAGCATCGACGAGGCGCTCGCCGCGGTTGCCGATGAGCCCGTTGCGTGGGTGATCGGCGGCGGCGATGTCTATCGGCAGTTTTTGCCGTATTGCGCCGAGGCCGAGGTCACGCACAACCATTGCACTCATGCCGTGGACACGTACTTTCCCGATTTGGACGCCGATCCCGCGTGGGAGATTGCGTGGCGTGGCGGTGTTGCCACGATTGCCTCGGGCGAGGGCGACGAGGGTGTCGATTATGAGTTCGTGACGTATCGTCGCGTTGAGGCGTAAATCGCCTGGCGTGAACGGTATTATCGGGTTGATTGAATGTATGGGGCGGCGCTTAGCGTCGCCTCGTTTGGTATAGATGTGCTGTAAAGAAGGGTGCGGGCAGGCTGCTATGACTGATGCCGTTGAGGTTCTGCGAATTGATTCGCTCGAGGACGAGCGGCTCGATGCCTACGTGCGACTGACCGAGCGTGAGCTGCGCTGCGTGCTAGAGCCGCAAAAGGGCATCTTTATCGCCGAGAGTGCCAAGGTTATTGAGCGCGCGGTGCGTGCCGGATACGAGCCGGTGAGCTTTCTTTTGGGCGAACGCTGGCTCGACCAGATGATGCCGCTGTTTGAGCGCCTGGTTGTGCGCGAGGGCGCAGGTCCGGTTCCTGTGTTCGTGGCTTCCATGGAACTCATGGAGCAGCTGACGGGCTTTAACGTGACGCGCGGTGCGCTCGCGGCGTTTCGTCGCCCGCGGCAGATTCCGGTTGATGAGTTCTTGGGTGGCGTCGTCGAGGCGGCGGGGGAGCGCCCGGTGCGCGTGTGCGTGCTCGAGGGTATTGTCGACCACACGAACGTGGGTGCGATTTTCCGCTCGGCCGCCGCGCTCAATGTCGACGGTATTTTGGTCAGTCCGACGTGCTGCGACCCGCTGTACCGTCGCTCGGCCCGCGTGAGCATGGGCACGGTGTTTCAGGTGCCGTGGACGCGTATTGGCAGCGAGGCTCGTGTGTGGCCGCACGATGGCCTGGCGGCACTGCACGAAGCCGGTTTTTCGTGCGCTGCGATGGCGCTGACGGACGACTCCGTTTCGCTGGACGATCCTGCGCTGCAGGAGGTTGATCGCCTGGCGATCTTTATGGGCACCGAGGGTGCCGGCCTGGGCGCCAAGACTATCGCGGGCTGCGACCGAGCCGTGCGCATTCCGATGGCGCACGGGGTCGATTCGCTCAACGTGGCCGCGGCGAGCGCTGTCGCCTTTTGGCAGCTGTGCCCGCACGTGAGCAATGAGTATCACTACCAGCCGGGTTTGTATCACTAGGCACTTATTCCGCACCGCGCTCTAATTCGGGGTGTTTCGGTCGCCGCCAGTCGGTGCTAAGCTGGTTTTGGCTTTGGTTTTAAATTGCTGTTTTGCTGTTTGACGTATGCGTGTGGGGAGGGCGTGTGGCTAAGAAATCTACGGCGATCGATGTAACGCAAGGAGTCATTTGGCAGCAGCTGCTTTCGCTGTGCGTTCCCATCTTTTTTAGTTCGTTTTTTCAGCAGGCCTACACGCTTATCGGTACCTATATCGTCGGTCAGTTTGGCGGCAAGCTCGCGCTAGGTGGCATTCAAGCTACGATGGTGCTCACCGAGCTCTGCATTGGCTTTTGCGTTGGCGTCGGCGCCGGCTGCGCGGTCATTACCGGTCAGTATTTTGGTCAGCACGATGATGAGCGACTGAGTCGTTCGGTCCATACAGCCATGACGCTCGCGCTGGTGGGCGGTATCGCTTTCTCGATTCTTGGCATAGTGTTCGTTGAGCCCATGCTGGTGCTTATGAACACGCCGCATGAACTATTGGCCGAGGGTGTGGCCTATGCTCGCTGTTATTTTGCCGCGATGGTTGCGGCACTGCTGCTGAATATGGGAACCGCACTGCTGCGTGCCGTGGGCGACACGCGCGGGCCCGCCGTGATCATTGCCTCTGGCTGCCTTGTTAACGTGGTGCTGGATATCATCTTTGTCGCTGTGTTGCATATGGAGGCGCTGGGCTGCGGCATCGCAGTGGCGCTGACCATTTGCTCCAATGCAACGATGATCGTGTTGCGCATGATGCGCGCTCCGGGTGCATGGCGTCTTTCGCTGTCTAAGCTCGGTATCGATCGCGGTATTTGCAAGAGTATGATCTCGTGTGGTCTGCCACTCGGTTTTCAATCGGCTGCCTATTCGATCTCGAACGTGCTGATCCAGGTGTCGGTTAATTCGTTTGGCGCCGATGTCACGACTGCTTGGGGTCTATCTGGGCGCCTGGATGGCATTATCTGGATGGTGACCGAGGCGCTCGGCGTATCGATCACTACGTTCTCGGCGCAGAACTTTGGCGCGCGCAACTACGAGCGCATGCGCAAGGGCTACCATACGTCGCTCGTGCTGTCGTTTATGCTCATTGGTGGCCTGTCTGCCGTGCTGCTGGTGTTCTCGGGCCCGCTGTCGCGTTTGTTTGTCGACGATGCTTCGATTTCGGCGTACACCACGACTATCCTCCATTTCATTGCGCCGTTCTATGCGATTTTCTCGATTATCGAGAACGCCTCGGGTTCCATCCGCGGCGCCGGCGTGAGTTTGCAGCCTATGATGCTCACCATCTTTGGCACCGTTGTCTTGAGGGTGATCTGGGTGTTTGCGATCATGCCCTTCGATCCGTCGCTCGAGCATCTACTGCTGGTTTACCCCGTAACCTGGCTCATCACGGCCACGATGTTTACCATTTACCACCACAGCGGCAACTGGCTCGGCCGCGCCACCGCCTAGCCATTCGGGACGTCCCCAATGGCTAGTATTCGATGCCTTGGCGGGCTAGGAGTCCTTCGTCGAAGTAGTGTTTGATGGGGCGCATTTCGGTGACAAGGTCGGCGAGGTTCGCGAGGGGCAGCAAGCCCCGGCCGGTGAGCACGAGCTCCGTGGTGGCGGGCTTTATCGCGATCAGCGCTTCGACATCCTCGCGCGTCACGAAGCCGCGGCGCATGGCCTCGCCGAGTTCATCCAAAATCAGAACGTCGACCTGTGATATCTGCTCGCATGCGAGCTCCATGATCTGCGCGGCGCAAGCCTCGGGTGTGTCGCGGTCGGCTTGTACGATGCGTAGCCCTAAACGAGGTGCTGCATCATGTTCGGCGCAGTGCAGCTTCTTGGCAAACTGAAGCATGAGCACGTTAAGTCCATAGCCCGTGGCACGCAGCGCGAGCCCCAGCGCAGCCGTCGTCTTGCCCTTGCCGTCGCCCGTATAGATTTGAACCTTGCCGACTTCCAGTGATGCCATCTCTGTCTTTTCGTGCCCGGCGTCGGTTTATCGCCGTTCGGGTTGGGTATTCTAGAAAGCATTATCAACCCCAGTAGATGGAGTTCAAGCAGATGGAGATGGATGACAACAAGCGTAGACGGAATATGATCCTCTACGTGCTCATCGCCTTCGTCGTCTACCTCGTGCTCTCGACCGTTCTGTTCCCCAACATCGGTCACACGCAGCAGATTACGAAGACCGATTACTCGACGTTTGTCAAAGCGCTCGATAAGAAGAGTGTCGACAAGGTCGAGTACAACACGGACGATTACTCGATTTATTACACCAAGAAGGGCGAGGACGAGAACATCGCCTATAAGACGACCGGTGTGCCGAACGATGCGGGCTTTACCGATCGCGTGCTTGAGTCTGGCGCTTCGCTGGAGTCGGTCGTTCCCGATAAAAACTCGGGTTTGATGACCTATTACCTGCTCACACTCATTCTTCCCATGGCGATTTTCTTCCTCATCGGTTGGTGGCTCAACCGCCGCATGAAGAAGGCTATGGGCGATGACGGCCCGTCGATGAACTTTGGCGGCGGCGGTTTTGGCGGCGGCGGACTGGGTAAGTCCGGCGCGCGCGTGATCGCCTCCAAGGACGTGGGCGTGACCTTTAAGGATGTCGCCGGCCAGGAAGAGGCCAAGGAGTCTCTCAAGGAGGTCGTCGACTTTCTGGAGAAGCCGCAGCGCTATGAGGAGATCGGCGCCAAGTTGCCGCGCGGTGCTCTCCTTGTTGGCCCTCCGGGTACCGGTAAGACCCTGCTTGCCAAGGCTGTTGCCGGCGAGGCGGGCGTTCCGTTCTTTAGCATTTCGGGCTCTGAGTTCGTTGAGATGTTTGTTGGTCGCGGCGCTGCTAAGGTTCGTGACCTGTTTAAGCAGGCCAAGGAAAAGGCACCGTGTATCGTCTTTATCGATGAGATCGATACCATCGGTAAGAAGCGCGATGGCGGCGGCTTTAGCGGCAACGACGAGCGCGAGCAGACGCTCAATCAGTTGCTGACCGAGATGGATGGCTTCGATAACCACAAGGGTATCGTTGTCCTTGCCGCAACCAACCGCCCCGACAGTCTCGATCCCGCTCTACTGCGCCCCGGTCGTTTTGACCGCCGCATCCCCGTCGAGCTGCCCGATCTGACCGGCCGCAAGAACATCCTCGAGCTGCATGCTAAGAGCGTGAAGACCGAGCCGCCGATCGACCTGACCGCGATTGCCCGCGCCACGCCCGGTGCCTCGGGCGCCGACCTGGCCAATATCATCAACGAGGGCGCCCTGCGCGCCGTTCGCGAGGGTCGCAAGCGTGCAACCCAGGACGACTTCGAGGAGTCGGTGGAGGTCGTCATTGCCGGCCAACAGCGTAAGTCCACGGTGCTGTCCGACCACGAGAAGCAGGTCGTTTCTTATCACGAGATCGGCCATGCCATCGTTGCCGCTCGCCAGAAGGGCTCTGCGCCGGTCACGAAGATCACCATCGTGCCGCGCACGAGCGGTGCTCTTGGTTATACCATGCAGGTCGAGGAGGACGAGCGCTTCCTGACGACGCGCCAGGAGGTCTTGGACAAGCTCGCTGTCTATTGCGGTGGCCGCGCAGCCGAGGAGCTCATCTTTGGAGAGATGACGACCGGCGCCGCCAACGACATCGAGCAGGCCACCAAGCTCGCCCGTAATATGGTGACGCGCTTTGGTATGTCCGACGAGTTTGGCATGATGGCGCTCGGTACCGTGCAGAACGCGTATCTCAATCAGGACACGTCGCTCACCTGCGCCCCCGGTACGGCCGAGCGCGTGGACGCGATTGTCGCCAAGCTGATCGAGGATGCGCACGACCGCGCTTTGCAGATTCTGAAGGAGAACAAGTTTAAGCTCCACGAGCTGGCTCGTTATCTGTATAAGAAGGAGACCATCACGGGCGAGGAGTTCATGAACCTCCTCACGCGCGAGAATCCGCTGATGCCCAAGCAGCAGTAAAGCCGCGGCCGAGCCAGTAAACGCCGACGCCCCATTTGAGCAGCTTTCTCAAATGGGGCGTTTTGCTTGAGAGGGATGGAAATGAAGATCGTGGTGAGCGCCTGCTTGATGGGCGAGAGCTGCAAGTATAATGGGCTCGACAACTATCATCGCGAGTTGGTCGAGGCCTGCGAGCGTACAGGGACCGAGGTCCTCTTGGTGTGCCCTGAGGTCTTTGGGGGCCTGCCCACGCCGCGCAAGCCGTCCGAGATTGTGAACGGCGAGGTCTGTACCTGCGAGGGCGTGTCCGTTGACCTGGAATTTCGCCTAGGCGCCCAACGTGCGCTCGACATGTGCGAGCAGGCGGGTGGGCCGGAAGAGATCGCCGCGTGCATCCTGCAGGACCGTAGTCCCTCGTGCGGCGCGAGCCTCATCTACGACGGAACATTCAGTGGCACCCTCACGGCGGGCAACGGCGTCTTCGTTGATTTACTGCTCCGCCACGGTTATCGCGTGATCCCGGCTAGCGAGTTCGACCCCAGCATGCTGGAGCAATAAAAAACCACCACAAAGGTGCTGCTCCCTTGTGGTGGTTTTGGCCTGGGTCTAGAGCGTGTGGCCGTAGGCGTTGGCGGCCTTGATGGCGGCGGCGAATTTTTCGTTGGTGAAGGGCTCCGGGTTGCCTTGCTTCCACTCGTTGGTGGCGTGCGCGTGCTCGCACAGGGCAGGGATATCGGTCTCGGAAAGCCCGACCTGCTCAAGCGTTACGGGCAGCCCCATCTGCTTGTTGAAGTCAGCATAGCGCTTAAGGTTCTCGGTGTCGCCCGTGTAGGCGAACAACACCAGCACGCCCAGGCTTACGACTTCGCCGTGCAGGTAGGTGCCCTCACGCGGAATGCTGCAGGTGGCGTTGTAGAACGCGTGCGCCACGCTCGAGTTGTAGTAGTAATCGTTCTGGTTGGTCAGGTTCGAGACATAGCCCGTGTTGACCACGATGTCGAGCGCGATCTGCTTGACGGCCTCGCTCGACAGATTCTGACGAACGTCCTCAAGACCCTGAACACCGTAGGTAAACAGCGGCTCGGAACAGGTGTGGGCAAGAGCCAGGCCAAGGCCGGCGGTGTGCTCCAGGTCGCCGGCGCTCGTGGCGTACTCGACTTCGGGCTGCTTGGACAGGGCGTCGCCCACGCCGGCCCAGAAGTACTCCGCCGGAGCCTCGGCGATGATCTTGGGATTGATGAAGATGTGCGCCGGTCGGTTGGGGTACGAATAGCCCTCGAGCGATCCATCGTCGTTGTAGACGACGGCAATGGCGGTCGCGGCGGAACAGTTAGAGCAAATCGTCGGCACCGTAAAGACAATCTTCTTGAGCTCGATTGCCGCTGTCTTGACGGTGTCGAGTGCCTTGCCGCCGCCACAGGCGATAAGCACGTCTGCCTGCTGGCAAGCGGGGGAGTTCACGACCTTGGCGATATTGGCGCGCGTACTGTTGGTGCCGTAGACGCGCGTCTCCAGAATCTCGACGTCGGTACCTTCAAGCGCCGCCTCGATGCCCGGCAGCGCCGCAGCTAGGGCTCGCTTGCCACCAATGATGGCGACTTTCTTCGCGCCGTACTCCGCCAGTGCGGCGGGCAGCTCGGTAAAGCAATCCTCGCCGACGGTGTAGTCGCTCATTCCGATTGTGCGCATGGCAGCCTTCTTTCGTTAGTTAAAGTGCTTTCAGGTATTTTGCTCCTAGAGAAGGTCCACAGCCGCGAGAAATTTCGAACGTATAAAACCAGTGTTGAGGGTTTTTCGCCGGCGCGGAACGTGCTAGCATACTCCGCATAAGCGTTGATGGGGACGAGTAGTCGGCCGTCCGCATGTTACAGAGAGCGGGGAGCGCTGAGAACCCGTGCATGCGACCGATGAAAATCACCCCGGAGCTGCGGTCCCAACGGACGCGTCGCACAGGCTCGTCTTAGTAGATATCGCCGAGATGGTCGTCGATACAGGCCAGCCGAGTAACGGATGCGAGCGCGCGAATACGCGGGCGAGGGCATCTAAGCTGGGTGGTTAAACGAAGAGCTTTTGCGGGCGTACAGTCCGTTTTGTGGCGCTTCGTCCCAGCTTGTAGGGACGGGCGCTTTTTTGGTGCCCAACGGGCGTGCGCGCCCACGACATGAAAGGGGTACCGTGGCAAACGAGTACAAGCAGACGATGAATCTGCCCAAGACCGGTTTTCCCATGCGTGCCGGTCTTTCCAAGTCCGAGCCCAAGCGACTCAAGGACTGGCAGGACAACAAGGTCTACGAGCAGGTTCTGAAGAAGAACGAGGGTCACAAGAAGTTCGTGCTGCACGACGGCCCTCCGTACGCCAACGGCCCGATCCACATCGGCCACGCCATGAACAAGATCTCCAAGGACATGATCAACCGTTACTGGATGATGCAGGGCTATGAGGTTCCCTATGTCCCCGGTTGGGACTGCCATGGCCAGCCGATCGAGCATAAGGTCGAGGAGAAGCTCGGCACCGAGAAGTTCAACCAGACCTCCACGGCTAAGATCCGCGAGCTTTGCAACAAGTTCGCTGTCGAGAACATCGAGCTGCAGAAGGCCGGCTTCCGTCGCCTGGGCGTGCTTGGCGACTGGGACAACCCCTACCTGACGCTCTATCACCAGCATGACGCTGCCGACATCGAGGTCTTCAAGGCCATGTTCGATAAGGGTATGATCTATCGCGGTCACAAGCCCGTCCATTGGTGCAAGCACTGCCACACCGCACTCGCTGAGGCCGAGATCGAGTACTCCGACGAGACGAGCCCGTCCATCTTCGTGCGCTTTGAGATGACCTCCAATCCCGCCGGCCTCGAGAACTTCGACGGCCCGGTTGACTTTATCATCTGGACGACCACGCCGTGGACCATCCCCTCCGACCAGGCCGTTTCTCTCAAGCCCGGCGCCGCCTACGTCGCCGTTGAGCACGACGGCCGCGCCGAGGTCATGCTCGAGGACCTGGCTCCCAAGTGCTGCGAGGAGTTTGGCTGGGAGTACACCCCGGTTGTGGTCGATGGCAAGCCCTATGTGGTTCCCGCCGAGACCTTCCATCACATTCACTATAAGCAGCCGATCTTTGACGGTGTCGAGGGCGTGGCGCTGCTGGCCGATTACGTCGGTGTCGATGACGGTACCGGTATCGTCCACAACTCGCCCGGCCACGGCGTCGACGACTACTTTGCCTGCCTCAAGGAGGGCATCACCGACATCTGCATGCCGGTCGATGACGACGGCAAGTTCTACACCGGTGAGGAGTTTGGCACCGGTGGCCCCTTCAGCGGCATGGATACCGACGAGGCCAACCCGCATATCATCGAGTTCCTGCGCGAGCGCGGCACCCTGGTCCTCGAGAAGAAGATCACGCACAGCTATCCGCACTGCTGGCGCTGCAAGCACCCGGTGCTCTTCCGTGCTACCGACCAGTGGTTTGTCTCGATGGACAAGACCGGTTTGCGTGAGCAGGCTGGCAAGGAGGTCCGCGAGAACGTCAAGTGGTATCCGGCCCATGCCGCCAACCGCATTGGCGCCATGGTCGAGCAGCGTCCCGACTGGTGCATCAGCCGCCAGCGCAACTGGGGCGTGCCTATCCCCAGCTACACTTGCGCCGACTGCGGCGAGAAGGTCATGAACGACGCCACGCTCGACGCCGTCATCAAGCTCTTCCACGAGAAGGGCTCCGACGCCTGGTTTACTGACGCTCCCGAGAGCTACCTGGGCGAGGCTTGCGTCTGCCCCAAGTGCGGCGGCCATCACCTCAAGGCCGATAAGGACATCCTCGATGTGTGGTGGGACTCCGGCGTTTCCTGGAAGGCCGTCTGCGAGTATCGCCCCGAGCTTGAGTACCCGGCGGACGTGTATCTCGAGGGATCCGACCAGCATCGTGGTTGGTTCCAGAGCTCGCTGCTCACTTCGGTGGGCGCCAACGGCCATGCTCCTTACAAGGCGGTCGTCTCGCAGGGCTTCACGCTCGATGGCCAGGGCCGCAAGATGTCCAAGTCGCTCGGCAACGTCATCGACCCCAATAAGGTCTGTGACGAGATGGGCGCCGACATCATCCGCCTGTGGGTTGCCTCCGTCGACACCAGCTCCGACGTTTCCATCGACCACGAGATTCTCGCTCGTACGTCCGATGCCTACCGTCGTTTCCGCAACACGCTGCGCTTCCTGCTCTCCGAGCTCGAGGGTCAGTTTGAGCCCGAGACCGACGGCGTCGCCTTTGCCGACCTGCTGCCGCTCGACAAGCTCATGGTTGCCCGCCTGACTCAGGTTCAGGCCGAGGTCGACGACGCTTACTCTTGCTACGAGTTCCCGCGCGCTTACCGTGCGATTTATGACTTCGTGGTTACCGAGCTTTCCAACGTGTACCTCGACGCCCTGAAGGACCGTCTGTACTGCGATAAGCCCGGCTCGCTCGAGCGCCGCAGCGCCCAGACCGTGCTGGCCGAGCTCTTCTCGATGCTCATGCGCGACCTGCAGCCGATCCTGTCCTACACGGTTGACGAGGCCATGGCATATGCGCCCGCTGGCTGCGTCGATCACCAGAAGTACGCCGCGCTGCTCGATTGGTACAAGTCGCCCATCACGGTCGACGAGGCCAATGAGTTCGAGGGCGTGCTCGAGGCTTCGCTCGAGCTCCGTAGCGCCGTGACCAAGGCCCTTGAGGATGCCCGTTCTGCCGGCACCTTCACCAAGAGCCAGCAGGTCCGCGTCAAGGCGGTCGTTCCCGCCGAGATGTACGCGCTGCTGACCGGTGATAAGGCCGTCGACCTGGCCGAGTTCTACATCGTCTCCGATGTTGAGCTGACCCAGGGCGAGGAACTCTCCGTTGCCATTGAAGCTGCCGAGGGCGAGTGCTGCGACCGTTGCTGGAACTACCGCACCACCGTTGGCGAGTACAACGGCCACGCGCATATCTGTAAGCGCTGCGCTGATGCGCTGTAGGTTACGGCGTTCGTAGAACGCCGTAACCTACCGACGCTGCAAACGCCCCTAAGCGGCAATCTGACGTTCAATCGTCGGTCGCGTACCAAAGTACGCTTCCCTCCTCTTTCACGTCACCTTGCTCGCTTAGGGACGTTTTCGCTGTTGGTGACGATAACGCGGCGTTTCCATTGCTGGAGCTAGAGGCTTTCTTTCGACTTGCGTTTTTAGTCGAAAGCTATTAAGCGACATTCCGTTATTCGGAATGTCGCTTTCGTTTTTAGCTGGTTATTTCGCTTGCGTTGGTGGATATGTCGTGCGTTCTGCGTATGGCAATATAAGATAGTTCTTTGTATTAAACGTAATTCGATGATCTTGAGGGTAGGGGATTAATTTGGGTCGTGCTGGGGATATGACGCCGCCTTTGCGTTGGCGGTTGGGTGTTGCTGGTGGGGTGGCGCTGGTTGTGCTGCTTGTTGACCAGCTGACCAAGCTTGCGGTTCGTGCCGTGGGCGACGCTTTGCATGTGACTGTTATCCCCGGTGTGATCGACTTTCTATTTGTCCGCAATATCGGAGCCGCCTTTAGCATGGGCGAGGGGCATGGCATCGCGTTTGCCGTGCTGGCGTTGGCGGTCATTATCGCTATTGCCGTGTACCTCGTTCGTGCACCCCAGCTCGCCCATCTTGAGGTTGTGGGCATGGCGATGGTTGCGGGCGGTGCTATCGGCAACGCTATCGACCGTCTGACTTTTGGCTTTGTGACCGATTTTATTGCCACCACCTTCATCGACTTTCCCGTCTTCAATGTGGCCGATATCGGCATTACCGTGGGCGTTGTGCTCGCCCTCTTCGGCTACATGTTCTTGAGTCCCGCGGCCCGCGAGGTTGATGCGACTGCCGAGCTCAATGCCCGTGATGAGGCCCGCGCTAAGCGCAAAGCCAAGCAGCGTGGGGAGCGTGCCCGCAAGATTCGCGAAAGGAATGAGCGTTAATGGCCGACATCCATATTCTTGTTGCCGACGATTCCGCTGGTCAGCGTCTTGATGCCTATTTGGGCGCCAACGATGGCTGTCCCACGCGCTCTGCCTGCGCGCATCTGATCGAGGGAGGCGCCGTTGCCGTCAACGGTGAGACTTGTCTCTCTAAAAAGTACGCCGTACGCGCCGGCGATCGCATCTCGGTCGACTTGCCCGAGCCGCACGACCCGACCGACGTGATTCCCGAGGCCATTCCCCTCGATATCCGCTACGAGGACGACTACCTTATCGTGCTCTCCAAGCAGCGGGGCCTGGTGTGCCATCCCGCCCATGGCCACGAGAGCGGCACCCTTGCGAACGCTCTGGTCTACCACTGCGGCATCGATCATCTTGGTACTGTGCAGGGTGAGGACCGCCCCGGCATCGTGCATCGCCTGGATCGCGATACCTCGGGCCTTATGCTCGCGGCAAAAGACGACGACACCCAGCGCGCGCTTCAGAATCTCATCCGCACGCGCACGCTCGACCGTCGCTATATCACGCTCGTTCACGGTCACATCGCCATGGACGAGGGCACTATCAACACCGGTATTGCCCGTTCCACGCGCGACCGCGTGAAGATGGCGGTTTCGGATGACCCCTTTGCCCGTCAGGCCATTACGACCTTTAAGGTCCTCGAGCGCTTTGATTCCACGCGTTTTGACGACGGCTATACGCTCGTTGAGTGCCACCTGTTTACGGGCCGCACACATCAGATTCGCGTGCATATGCGCCATATCAACCACGCCTGCGTGGGCGATCCGCTCTACGGCAAGTGCGATGCGCGTGCCGATCAGGGCCTGACCAGGCAGTTCCTGCATTCTTGGCGCGTTGCGTTCGATCATCCCGTAACGGGGAAGCGCATTGAGTGCCGTGACGAGTTGCCGTGGGATCTCGCTGCGGTTCTCGACGATCTGGCTCCGCGCTCGCTCGGTCGCACGGCCGTTGGAGATGAAATCGTTCCGCAGCTCGGTCTTCTCGAAGCCTAGCCAGTATTAGGTGGTTTCTTGAACTCGGTAAGCCTGCGGTAAGATATACGATTGTTTACGTTACACGTTGCTGGGAGCCTGCATGCTCGCCTTTTTACAAACCAACACACCCATCGTGATCTTCAACCAGATTGTCGTCACGCTGCTCACGGTCTGCTTTCTGTACCAGGTGGTCTTCTTTGTCATTGGCGCTCTTCGTGGCGAGGTCGCGCCTCCCAAGGCCAAAAAACTCCATCGCTATGCCTTTTTTATCGCGGCGCATAATGAGGAGGCCGTGATCGCCAACCTCGTTCGCTCCATCAAGGACCAGGATTATCCGTCCGAGCTCATCGAGGTTTTCGTGGTCGCCGATGCCTGCACCGACAACACGGCGCAGCTCGCGCGCGAGGCCGGTGCCATTGTTTACGAGCGCAATGACCTGGCCCGCAAGGGCAAGAGCTGGGTCATGGACTTTGGCTTCGACCGCATTCTCAACGAGTATCCCGACACGTTTGAGGGCTACTTTATCTTCGATGCCGATAACGTTATCTCCCGCGATTACGTTTCCAAGATGAATGATGCCTTTGACCAGGGCTTCCATGTGGTCACGAGCTATCGCAATTCCAAGAACTTCGGCAGCTCGTGGATCTCGGCTGCTAATGCCACGTGGTATCTACGCGAGGCGCGCTTCCTCAACAACGCGCGTAATATCTGCAAGACGTCCTGCGCCGTCTCGGGTTCGGGCTACCTCATCTCCGCCAGCGTTATCGAGGGCATGCACGGTTGGCAGTTCCATACGCTGACCGAGGACATTCAGTTCACCACGTTCTGCGCCATTCACGGTATTCGCATTGGCTATGCGCCGGCGGAGTTCTTTGACGAGCAACCCGTGACGTTCAAGGCATCCTGGAAGCAGCGTATGCGCTGGACCAAGGGCTTTTACCAGGTGTTCTTTACCTACGGTAAGCATCTGGTCAAGTCGACGTTCCGCTATCATCGCTTTGCCGCCTACGACATGTTCATGACGATCGCCCCGGGTATGCTGCTATCGCTGATCTCGATGCTCGCTAATGCGACGTTCTTGATTGTGGGTGGCCTTTCGCATGGTTTCTTGGCAACCGAAGTCGAGATGCAGGCGTGCGCCGCTTCGCTCATTATGACCTTCGCCATGATGTATCAGACGTTCTTTATCCTGGCGCTGCTCACGACTATCTTTGAGTACAAGCATATTCACTGCGCGCAAAAGTGGCGCCTGGTGACTAACCTGTTTACCTTCCCGATCTTTATGTTCAGCTATATCCCCATCACGGTGGCCGCGCTGTTCCTGAAGGTCGACTGGGTGCCGACGCAGCACGCCGTCAACGTTACCCTTGACGAGGTCATGCAAGGCGCCAAATAACCACCACCAAAACCACCGCAAAGGGGACAGGCACCTTTGTGGTGGTTTTTGCTTTTGCGATGCAGCTCGAGGAGGAGTCCGATGGCCTATATCCCGTTTTGGATTTGCATCTTTGCCGGCGTGGCAATTGATGCCCGAGAGCGACGGTTTCCCAATGGGCTTGCCGGCGCATGTGCCGTGGCGGCGTTGGCGGGCGTTTGGCTCGACCTCGGTTTGAACACAGCGGTTGACCACGCCGGTCTTGCGGTCATCGTCTACCTTGCCCTTGTGCTCACTGAGTCGCTCTGGCGGCGCCTTCGCCACGCCCCGGGCATCGGCATGGGGGATGCCAAGGCGCTCTTCGCGCTTTGCACGCTCGACCCTATGGGTGGCATCGTGGCATTTGCCGTCGCACTCCTGGCCCTGGCCCTCTCCTGCCTCTTCACAAAATCACGCTCCCTGCCATTGCTCCCGTTTTTGGTGCCGATTTTTGCCATAATCGAGGTCGTGGGCTGCACTTTGTAACCGATTGCGCATCCTTCTTAAGGAGCATGCCATGGCAACTAATCAAGAAACGGCCGTCATTAAGGCGCGCATGGACCGTATTCCCTCGGCGTTGTCGCCCGAACTTGTCGAGCGCATTGCCGCCGATCGTGCTTCGGGCTATGTCAACCCGTATCGTTGCAACGACGATCAGGTCATTCGTCGTATTGATCGCGCCGCCGACAAAGGCACGCTTATGCGCCCGGCGTTTATGCGCGATACCGAAAAGATACTTCATCTTCCGGCGTACACCCGTTATGCAGGCAAAACGCAGGTCTTTAGCTTCCGTAGCAATGACGATCTGTCACGCCGCGGTTTGCACGTGCAGCTCGTCTCCCGCATTGCGCGCGATATCGGTCGCGCCCTGGGGCTCAATTGCGATCTGATCGAGGCGATTGGCCTGGGTCACGACTTGGGACACACGCCTTTCGGCCATGCCGGCGAGCGTTTCCTCAACGATATCTATCATGAGCGTACGGGGCGTTATTTTTTCCATAACGTGCAGTCGGTCCGCGTGCTCGACACACTGTACGGCCGCAACGTGTCGCTCCAGACGCTCGACGGCGTGCTATGCCATAACGGCGAGTACGAGCAGCGTGTGTTTGAGCTCTCGGACATGAGCTCCTTTGACCAGTTTGACCAGACGGTTGAGGATTGCATTGCCACGGGCTATAGCGCAATTGGGCATCTGCGTCCCATGACGCTCGAGGGCTGCGTCGTTCGCATCTCGGATATTCTTGCCTACGTCGGTCGTGACCGTCAGGATGCGATCGCGGCGGGCCTGCTGTCACCCGACGCTTTTGATGATGGCCGGGGCGGTGCCTACAACAGTTGGATCCTCACGCATGCCTCCATCGATATCGTTGAGCACAGCTATGGTAAGCCGCGCATCGAGATGAGCGAGGACCTGTTTGAGGAAATCCGCCGAGCCAAGCGCGAGAACTACGAGAAGATCTATAGCAAGGGCGGTATCGAAGGCGATTCCGAGGTGGAGCTGCGCGAGGCGTTCGAAAAGCTCTACGACCGTTGCCTGCGGGATCTAAACAGTGGTGACGAGTCCTCGTACATCTTTAAGCACCATATTTCGCGCATTAAGCAGCAGCTTTCCTACTACGATCGCACCTATGCCTGGCAGGACGACAAGGATCAAGCCGTGGTGGATTATATCGCGAGCATGACGGACGGTTATTTCTGCGAACTGACGAGCAAGCTGTTCCCCGGTCTGGAGTTTCCGCACCGTACCTATATTAACGAACGGTAGTTCGTATATATTCGGTATACTGTTAGTGGAAAACGTTTTTGATTGATACACGGGATGGCTATGGACGACCTTTTTTCTGCTTCGACGCGCGAGCGTTCCTTTCAGAATGCGCCGCTTGCGGTGCGTATGCGCCCCAATTCGCTCGACGAGTATGTGGGCCAGCAAAAGGCCGTCGGTAAGGGCTCATGGTTGCGTGCCGCGATCGAACACGACGTGCTTTCCAGTGTGATTTTGTATGGGCCGGCCGGTACGGGTAAGACGACGCTGGCCCATATTATCGCCAACCATACTAAGAGCGAGTTTGTCGAGGTCAGCGCTGTGACGGGCACCGTGAAGGACTTGCGCCGCGTGATTGATGAGGCCAAGACGCGCCTGAATACCTACGACCGCCGCACCATTCTATTCATCGATGAGATTCACCGCTTCTCTAAGTCGCAGCAGGATGCCCTGCTGCATGCAGTTGAGAACCGTACCGTCATTATGATTGGCGCCACGACGGAGAATCCGTACTTCGAGGTCAACTCGGCACTGTTGTCGCGTGGGCGTGTGGTGGAGCTTGAGCATCTGAAGGATGAGGATATCGCCACGCTTATTGAACGTGCGCTTGAGGCACCGCAGGGCTTGAACGGTAAGTTCTCGGCCGATGAGGATACGGTCAAGACCATCTGCACGCTGGCAGCGGGTGACGCTCGCTCGGCGCTCACGACGCTCGAGCTTGCGAGCGAGATTGCCGTCACGCGTCCCGATACCGAGGGAACGCCAGCGCCCGCGGCGGGGGAGCGCTATCCCATCACCGTGGATGACGTGAAGATCGCCAACCCGCGTCGCGGCTTTACATACGACAAAAACGGCGACATGCACTACGACATCATCAGTGCGTTTATTAAGTCTATGCGCGGTAGTGACCCCGATGCCACGATCTATTGGCTCGCGCGCATGATCGATGCTGGGGAGGATCCTAAGTTTATCGCTCGCCGTATTATGATTCACGCTTCTGAGGATGTTGGCAACGCCGACCCGCAGGCGCTTTTGGTGGCGCATGCCGCGTTTAAGTCTGCCGAGGTCATTGGCTATCCCGAGTGCCGCATTAACCTGGCTCAGGCTGCACTCTATGTGTGCTTGGCGCCAAAATCCAACGCGTGTGAGGCTTCGATCGATGCGGCGCTGGCCGATATCCATTCTAGTGGGCTTCGCGAGGTGCCGAGTTATCTGCGCGATCGCCATCGCCCGGGCAGCGATGAATACGGTGTGTATAAGTATCCACATGATTATCCCGAAGGCTGGGTCGATCAGCGCTATTTGCCCGATGGCTTGGAACGCGGTGCATTTTGGCAGCCTGCCGGGCGCGGCTGGGAAGAGTGGCGCGTAGAGCAAAGCGAACGCGACCGCAGCGGGAATGCACCGAGGTAGCTGCTGATAATTTTGTCCCACGTTGCTGCTCTTGGCATGTTCGGTCCCCTTTGGGGTACCATGAAAAGCGTCTGTATTTCGATTCTTCCGGGAGGCTTGTATGAGTCCCATTCAAATCGCCCTGCTGCTGCTCGCCGTTGCCGGCGTGTGGGCCATCGCTGAGCTCGCGCTTACCCTGCGCAAGACCCGCAATGTTGTCGACTCGCTCGATAAGACCGTGAACGACCTCAACAACACCATCGCCGAGGCTCAGCCTGTGGTGGCAAAGCTCGATGGCGCTGTCGATGAGCTTACGCCGGCGCTTGCCCAGATGGAGCCGCTGCTTAAGTCGAGCAAGACGGCAGTTGATGCCCTTACCTCCAATCTCGTAGAGGTCGAAGCCGTGGTTCGCGACATTTCCGAGGTTACGGGCAGCATGGCCGAGGCCAGCAATGCTGTGTCGAGCGTGACCGACTCTGCCGCCGGTGCTGTGCAGAAGCTCTTCAATAAGGTGAAGGCTCCTGCAGCCAACGCCGATCGCAAGCTCGCCGCTGCCGCTGCGGAGGCCGAGCAGCCTACCGAGCGCGTCCTAATTGGCGAGGACGAGGCCGCCGCGGGCGACGATGATGGTCAGAAGTCTGTATCCAAGCCGGCTCAGTATTACACCTATACGCCCGCCGAGACCTCTGAGGAGTCCTGCGATGAGTAGCGAAGCAACCTGCCCTATCACGCTGACCGTTGCCGGTGACCCGCGTCTCGCTCGCCTTGTGCGCATGACGGCAGCCAACGTTGGTGCCCTGTGCTCTATGTCTGTCGATCGCATCGAGGACATCCGCATGGCTGCTGAGGAGGCTTTCATCTTTGGTTGCACCGCGGTCGACTGCGATGACATCACCATCAAATTCGATGTCGATGAGACCCACGTTGGCATGACTATTACCTTTGGCGACCAGGCTACGGTCGATGAAGACGACCAGGCTGCGGTGTATGCCGAGCTCATCCTCGCGAGCGTGTGCGACTCCTACGAAAAGACTACGGCGCCCCTGACGCTTTCCCTCGACCTCAAGGCGGATATCTAATATGACCGAACGTTCCCGGAGCGGCAAGACCGCTTGGGACAAGGAGAAAACTCGCGAGCTGTTTCGTCGTTACAAGGAGACCGGTGATCCGGACGCCCGTGAGCAGCTCGTCATGTCCCATATGAACCTGGTAAGGTTTCTTGCCAACAAATTTAAGAATCGCGGCGAGCCGCTCGACGATCTCATGCAGGTCGGCTATCTGGGCTTGCTCAAGGCTATCGACCGTTTTGATCCCGAGCGCGGACTCGAGTTCACGACGTTTGCGACACCCACTATCCTGGGCGAGATCAAACGCCATTTTCGCGACAAGGGCTGGAGTGTGCGCGTACCGCGTCGTCTGCAGGAGCTCTCGGCCAAGGTCAACCAGGCTACTGACAAACTTACCAACGAGCTGCAGCGTTCGCCCAAGGTTGAGGAGATCGCTGAGTATCTAGATGTGACTGTCGATGAGGTCCTCGAGGCTATGGAATCGTCTTCGGCCTATACCTCGGTGCCCATCGAGGCTCCTGGTGCGTCCGATTCCGACGATGCGCCCTCGATTCTCGACCGTTACGCCGACGATGACAACGAGCTCGACTTTACCGATGACCGCCTGGTGATCGAGGAAGCCATCCGCGATTTCTCGCCGCGTGAGCGCGAGGTGATCGAGCTGCGCTTTGTGAAGGGCATGACCCAGATCGAGATTGCCAAGAAGCTGGGCATCTCGCAGGTGCAGGTCTCGCGTCTGCTGCGCCGCACGCTTAAGAAGATTCAGGACAAGATCGACCCCGACGGAGTGATGATTCGTTCATGAGTGAGCACCCCCAACAAACCGATCGCGTGCTGCGCGACACCCGCGTTCTGACGCTGCGCATTTGGGCTGTTGTCGGCTGCATTGTCATCGCCGCTGTCATCTTTAACCTTATGGGCATCCTGGCGCCGGTTATTGAGTTTCTTGCCGTTGGCTCCATCATTGCTTTTGTGATGTCCCCGATCACCAACTGGCTCGAGCACCATGGCGTGAATCGCGGCATCGGTTCGCTTATTGCGCTAATTGTTGTTGTTGCCGTGCTCGTCGGTGTCGTTTGCATCTTGTCGCCGATTCTCTTTGGTCAGATCATGGAAGTCCTGAGCCGCCTGCCCGAGCAGCTTCGTGTTGCGGGCGGTGATCTCAACGAGATGATCTCGCATGCCAAGACGCTCAACAACACGCCGCTCAAGGAGTATTTGGACGATAATCTTTCGTCGCTGGTTGCCGTGGCATCGAAGTATGTGTCTCAGATCGCTGCCGAGCTTGGCCGCGGTGTGTTCCCGCTCATCACCAATACGGCTTCGCAGCTGTTCGTGATCTTCCTTGGTCTGGTGCTTGCCTACTGGATGGCCTGCGACTACCCTCGCATGCACCACGAGATTTGCACCATCATCGGTCAGGAGAAGGAGACCTCGTACCGCTTTATGGTCGCCATTCTTTCTCGCTCTGTCGGCGGCTACATGCGCGGTATGGTCGTGACGTCCATCTGCGGTGGTTTCCTCGCCTTTATCGGTTTTATGATCATCGGCCATCCGTATGCGGCGCTCATGGCTATCTTTACCGGCATCATGCATTTGGTTCCGGTCGTCGGTCCTTGGGTGAGCGCAGCAATCGCCACAGTGCTCGGTTTCATGTTCAGCCCTATGTTGGCGTTATGGACGCTCATCGTGACTATGGTCGCGCAAAACGTCACCGATAACGTCATTTCGCCCAAGGTCATGCAGAGCTCGGTGCAGGTGCATCCCATCATGAGCCTCACGGCGCTCGTTATTGGCTCGGCACTCATGGGGCCCATCGGCATGATTATTGCCATCCCGCTGTGTGCGGCCCTCAAGGGTATCTTCGTGTACTACTTCGAGAATGAGACCGGCCGCCAGCTTGTGGCCTATGACGGCGCCGTGTTTAAGGGCACGCCGTACCGCGATGCCGATGGCAACCCGGTCGCCGCCTACGACGCGCTCGGCGACGACACCTTCATCTACGAGTCTGAGCTCATCGGCAACGAGACTGCGCCCGAGGCCAAGGCCATGCCCAAGCCCGAGCTCGATAATCCCTGGATTAAGCTCTCTGGTCTGCAGCCCGATGCCACGGGCTTCTTCAAGAACCCCTTTGCCAAGGACGATGACTCCAACTCGGACGACGATACCAAAACCGGCATCGACGGCTCCATGGACGATGACGACAACTAGCGGGGTAATTCGGGTTAACATTCATACGTGCTAACATGCAATTTCGCTGGAGGGTCGCTGTTTGGCGACCCTCTTTTTTGCACAGGCGCGGTGGGATGGTAATATCGTTACGTTTGAACTGTTTCGATGTGAAACCGAGGAGATTCCCTCTATGAGTGCTGACTACCCGTCAATGACTACGGCCGAGATCCGCTCCAAGTTCCTCAACTTCTTTGAGGAGCGCGGTCTTAAGCTCTATCCTTCTTCGTCCCTCGTCCCCGATGATCCCTCGCTGCTGCTTGCCAACGCCGGCATGAACCAGTTTAAGGAGTACTACCAGGGCAAAAAGACCATGAAGGAGATCGGCGCGATCTCTTGCCAGAAGTGCGTTCGCACCAACGACATCGATTGCATCGGCGAGGACGGCCGTCACCTGTCCTTCTTCGAGATGCTCGGCGACTTCTCTTTCGGCGGCGTCTCCAAGGAGCAGGCTTGCGCCTGGGCCTTTGAGCTCATCACCAAGGAGTTCAAGCTGCCGCTCGACCGCCTGTACTTTACCGTCTTTACCGAGGACGACGAGACCCACGACGTGTGGCGTTCTCTGGGCGTTGCCGAGGACCACATCTCCCGCCTGGGTGAGGACGACAACTTCTGGGCCGCTGGCCCCACCGGTCCCTGCGGTCCGTGCTCCGAGATCTATTTTGACATGGGCGAGGAGGTCGGCTGCGGCAGCCCCGACTGCAAGCCCGGCTGCGACTGCGACCGCTTCCTTGAGTTCTGGAACCTCGTGTTTACCCAGTACGACCGTCAGGAGGACGGCTCCATGCCGGAGCTGCCGCACCGCAACCTCGATACGGGCATGGGCCTGGAGCGCATGGCTGCCATCATGCAGCACAAGACCGCCAATTACGACGGCGATCTGATGCAGCACCTCATCAAGCTGGGCGAGGAGATCAGCGGCAAGACCTATGACGCCGACGATTACTCCGGCGCCAGCCGTTCTCTTCGCATCATCGCCGACCACTCCCGTGCCGTCGACTTCATGATCTCTGACGGCATCCTGCCCGGTAACGAGGGTCGCGAGTACGTCCTTCGCCGCCTGCTCCGCCGCGCCGTGTTCCACGGTCGCCTACTGGGCATCGAGGGCGCCTTCCTGACCAAGTTCATCGACGAGGTCAACGCTCAGATGGGCGAGGCCTACCCCGAGCTGCTCAAGAACGTCGCGCTCGTTAAGGGTATCGTCGCCTCCGAGGAGGAGCGCTTCTCCACGACGCTCGACAACGGTCGCGTCTACCTGGATGAGGCCCTGGCAGCGCTTGCCGAGGGTGCTGCGCTTCCGGGCGATGTTGCCTTTAAGCTGCACGACACCTTTGGTTTCCCCATCGACCTGACCGTCGAGATCGCCGGCACCGCTGGTCACGACGTCGACATGGACGGCTTCACTGCCTGCATGGAGGACCAGAAGGCCCGCGCTCGTGCCAACGCCAAGGGCGATGCCTGGGGCAGCTTCAACGACGTGTGGGTCGAGCTTTCCGACAAGGTCGCTGCGACCGATTTCGATGGCTATGACAACGACGTCATCGAGGGCGCCAAGGTAGTCGCCATCGTTCGCAACGGCGAGTCCGTCGAGTCCGCTGCCGCCGGCGAGGACGTCGAGGTCGTGCTCGACCGCACCCCGTTCTATGCCGAGATGGGTGGCCAGCAAGGCGATGCCGGCAAGCTTTCCGCTGAGGGCGTTGTTCTGACCGTTGCCGACACCAAGAACCACAACGGCCTGTATGCCCACGTCGCGCACGTTGCCGATGGCACGCTGACTGTCGGTGCCGCTGTTACCGCCGCGCTCGACGCCGAGCGCCGTGGCTTCCTGCGCCGCAACCACACCGCCACGCACCTGCTCGACGCCGCCCTTAAGCAGGTCCTGGGCGAGCACGTCTCCCAGGCCGGCTCGCTGGTGACGCCCGAGCACCTGCGCTTTGACTTCACGCACTTCGAGGCTCTGTCCTCCGAGCAGCTCAAGGCTGTCGAGGACCTGGTCAACCAGCAGATCTTCGCTTCCAAGCCGGTCGTGACCCGTGTCATGGGCATCGACGAGGCTAAGGCCGCCGGCGCTGTCGCTCTGTTTGGCGAGAAGTACGGCGATGTCGTCCGCGTCGTCTCCGTGGGCGCCGAGGACCAGCCGTTCTCCCGCGAGCTCTGCGGTGGCACGCACGCTGCCAACACTGCTGAGATCGGCCTGTTCAAGATCATTTCCGAGTCCTCTACGGGCTCGAATGTCCGTCGTATCGAGGCCGTGACCTCTAAGGGTGCTCTCGACTATATGGCCGACCGCCTGGCGCTCGTCGACGCCGCCGCCGCTGCGCTCAAGTGCCGCGTAGACGAGGTTCCCGCTCGCGTGGAGAACCTACAGGCCGAGCTGCGCGAGACGTCCAATAAGCTCAAGAAGGCTCTGACCGGTGGCTCCTCCGACGCCATCTCCAGCGCCATCGAGGGCGCCGTCGAGCTCGACGGCTATAAGCTCGTTGTCGCTGAGCTCCAGGGCCTTGAGGCTGCCGACCTGCGCAACGTATGGGATACCGTGCATCAGAAGGTCGCCGGCCCTGTCGCTTGTGTCGTCGCCAGCGTGACTGAGAAGGGCACTCCGGCCCTGCTCGCTGCCGCCTCTGATGACGCTGTGAAGGCCGGTTTCCACGCCGGTAACGTGATCAAGCAGATCGCGGGTCTGGTCGACGGTCGCGGTGGCGGTCGTCCCAACATGGCCCAGGCCGGTGGCAAGAATGCTGCCGGCATCGCCGATGCCCTCGCGGCCGCTAAGACCGCGCTCGGCGCCTAAGAATCTAAGAAGTCGCTGTGGTTGCGCTCGCGCTGGACATAGGGGAGACCAGGATTGGCATCGCCGTCTCGAGCCGTGATGGCAAGATGGCGATGCCCGTTAAGGTGCTCCCGGCCGCCGAGGTCACCGGTATGGCCAAGACGTTCCGCTACCTGGTTGAGGATTATGAGCCCGACATCCTGGTAAGCGGACGTCCCCTGACCATGGCCGGTGAGCCCGGCCCTCAGGCCGAGCGCGTTGCCGCTGTGGCGCAAAAGATTGCCGACGAGCTCAATCTTCCGTTGGAGTTTGAGGACGAGCGTCTGTCCTCGCAAGAGGCCAAGCGTATCCTGCGCGAGCAGGGACTCAACGAAAAGCAGATGAGGGGCAAGATCGACATGATTGCCGCCAGCCTGTTTTTGCAGACGTGGCTCGATCGTAAAAACGAGGAGGTTTCGCATGCCTAGTGCTTCCGATCCGCGCCAGCCGAATCGTACACAGCAGCCGGCGTCGCGCCCTGCCCAGCCTGGCCAGCGTCCGGCACAGCCGACGCAGCGCGCAGCTCAGCCTGCCGCGCGCCCGGCGCAGTCCTTCTCTCGTTCGGCCCAACCTGTTCAACGGACGGGTCAGCAGCCTTCTGCTCGTTCGGTTCAGCATTCGGCTTCTCACGCGGTTCAGCAGCCCACTGCTCGTACGGCCCAGCCTGCAGGCGGCACCCGCTTTAAGCAGCAGGCACCTACCCAGCGAACGCAGGCCCCCCAATCGCATTCGCATCACGCTCGTGGTTCGCATGGCGTTGCTCCGGCGACCCGCTCGAGCTACAACACGCATGCTCGTCGCGGTGCTCAAAAGAAAAGCTCCCCGGTGCCTATGATTATCGGTGGCGTTGTTGCCGTGCTTGCGCTTGTCGCGATCGTTTTCTTTGTCGTGCCAGCCGTCAAGGGCTTCTTTGGCGGTGAGGGTGCGAAAGTCGTTGCAGGCCAGCAGGTTACTATCACGATTCCCGATGGTGCCTCGGGTGACAGCATCGCTTCGATTCTCTCCGAGAACCATATCGTAGAAAATCCCAAGGATTACTATGCGGCGGTGAAAAAGCTCAACGCCGATATGTCGCTCAAGCCTGGTGATTATTCGTTCACCACACTCATGGATGCGACCAAGGTTGTTCAGCAGCTCATGGAAGGCCCCAACGCGGGCTCCAATACGCTGACTATCCCTGAGGGCCTGACGGTCGATCAAGTCGCCGACCGTGTGGCCCAGGCCTACGACAGCATCTCTAAGGAAGACTTCCTCAACCAGGCCAAGGCCTCCAACTACGTGGACGACTATAGCTTCCTTAAGGGCGCCGCCAACGATTCGCTCGAGGGTTTCTTGTTCCCCAAGACCTATTCGCTGGGCGATTCGCCGACGGCCGATGACGTGATTCGCGCTATGCTCGATCAGTTTAAGACCGAGTACAAGTCGCTTGACTTTGCGAGCTGCGAAGCCAAGATCAAGGAACGCTACGGTGTGGAGATGTCCGACTACGACATCGTCAACTTGGCCTCTATCGTTGAGCGCGAGGGCCTCAACGCCGATCAACGTGCGCATGTGGCCTCGGTTTTCTACAACCGCCTTGCCGGCAAGCTCGACGGTCTGCGCTATCTCAATAGCGATGCGACTATGATGTATGTCACCGGTGGCGAGGTTACCGCCGACGACCTGCAGAGCGATAGTCCGTATAACACCTATAAGCATGAGGGTCTGCCACCCACGCCCATCTGCTCTCCGTCGCTCGAGGCACTCAAGGCCACGCTTGAGCCGACCGACTCCGATGACCTGTATTTCTACATTACGCAGGACGAGGAGTACTTCTCGCAAACCTACGAAGAGCATCAACAGTCTTGGAATTAGCATGAGGATTTTTAGCCCCAAACGTTACGTTGCCTCGGTCGATCGCATCGACCTTAATACCCTGTGGGCCGACGGCAAACGCGCCATTCTGCTCGATCGCGATAACACCTTGGTGCCGCGCGATACCGAGCAGGTTCCCGCCGCGGTTTCCGCTTGGCTCGATGCCGCCCGCGCCAAAGGCTTTAAGCTGTGCATGGTGTCCAACAACTGGCATCGCGACCAGGTCATGAGCTCTGCACGCGAGCTGGGACTCGAGGCCATCAGCCACGCCATGAAGCCGGCGCCGTTTGCCCTCAAGGCGGGTCTTAAGCGCCTCGGCGCCACGGCCGACGAGGCGGTGCTGATCGGTGATCAGCTCTACACGGACGTGTGGAGCGGCAACTTCGCCGGCGTCGATACCATCCTGGTAAAGCCGCAGGCGACGCAGGACCTGTGGTATACGCAGATCTTCCGTATCTTTGAGCGCCGGGCCCTGCGCGACCTTCCCTGCGAGGAATAGGTCTCGTCATGTCCCAGCACATCAAACACGGCTGCGACCATATCTTCTTTATTGGCTTTTTGGGCGCGGGCAAATCGACGCTCGCGCGCAACGTCGGAACCATGTTCAAGCGGCGTTTTATCGATACCGACCGCCTGGTCGTGCGCCGTTGCGGCAAGTCGGTAACCGAGATTTTTGAGACCGAGGGTGAGGGTCGTTTTCGCGAGCTCGAGACCTCGGCGCTCCGTTCGCTCCAAAGCGAGCGCAGCCTGTTGGTTTCGTGCGGGGGCGGTATCGTCGAAACGCCGGTGAATATTGAGCTGATGCACGAAATGGGTACGTGCGTGTACCTCGAGGGCGACTTCGAGGATTCGATTCGACAGATTCGTCGGTCCGACACGCGCCCCGATTTCCGTTCGCCCGAGCATGCTGCGCTCCTGTTTGAGCATCGCCGTCCGCTGTATCGCCAGGCCGCCGACCTTACCCTTGATATTCGCAACAAGTCCTTCGAGGACGTTTCCTACCTTTGTGCCGAGATGCTTTTGGAGCGTGGGCTGCTATGATTCGCCGTCAACTGATCAATTTCCAAAACCGCAGCGTCGATGTCCGTGTCGGATTGGGCGCGTTCGATGAGTTGTCGCGCATGTTTGCCTCGGCTGTGGGCAAGCCTAAGCGCGCGATGGTGGTTTGGAACGACGCCACATCCGAGCGTTTTGGTGAGGTCGTCGAGCATGCGCTGGTCGATGCCGGTTTTGCCGTGTCGCTGCTCGTCCTCGAGGTTTCGCCTGCTGGTGCCACGCTTGCTGATGCCGATGCTATCTTTGGCGCCCTGACTGCCAATGGCATTACCTGTGACGATCTGGTTGTCGCCGTTGGCGATGCCGCAACCTGCTCGGTTGTTAGCTGGTGTGCCAATCAGTGGTGCGGCCGCACCGAGTGCGCGTTGCTGCCGACGACGTTCGACGCCATGCTCACGGTCGCGACGACCATGAAGCCGCTCGTCGCCTCGTCGGCGAATGCGCTTCCCGCTATCGCGTTCCGTCCCGAGCCGGGCCTGGTCGTGTGTGACCTCGACCTTGTTCGCGAGGCGGACCCCGAGGACCTCAAGCTCGGCTATGTGGTACTTGTTGGCACCATGCTTTCGAGCAGCAAGTCCCGCTGGAATCAGTTTACCGAGACCGTCCCCGAGATTCTCGCGGGCGAGGAGGTCGCGCTCGTCAATGCCGTTCAGTGGTCTCAGACTGCCCGAAAGGACGTACTGATGGCCACGAACCCGAGCGCACGTCATGCGCTCGATTTTGGTAAGACGGGGGAGCGCACCCTGCGCGCCTGCTTGGGCGATGCCGCTTCGCAGGTCCCTGCCTACCAGCTGTTATCCGAGGGCATGCGCTTTGAGGCGCGCGTTGCCCACGATGCCTGCGACTTCGATATCGATTACGTTTTTGAGGTCGATGACTGCCTGGAGGACTTTGGCATCGAGGAGCTTGCCTTCGATCTGGAGCCCACCGCGTTTATCGAGGAGTTCCGCAAGCAGCAGTTCGCCCGCTCGAACCGCAGCATGTTGCCGCTGCCCGCGGCACTCGGCGCCATTCGTCTAACGAGCGTTGAGGACGAGGTTCTTGAGCGTCACGCTCACGCCTACTTGGCTTCTCGCAAAGAACTTCTCTAAGATTTATTGACATCCATCGTCTTTCGTATCATGTTGAGGGACGGGTTTCCAATCGGTTGCGGTTCGCATGCGATTCCGACGTTCGGTTGAGACCCGTCCCGCACTTTTTGAGACAATAAGAAAGGAATCTGCATGTCTGAGTTTGCTGCCGGTCCTGCCGGTCGTATCGAACGTGTCCGTGCCCTGATGGTCGAGCGCGGCTACGACGCCATCGTGGTACGCGACGAGGCCAATCTTCGTTGGCTCACGGGCGTGAAGGGCGTCTTCGACTACACCTTCGAGTTCCCGCACGCGGCGTTTATTACGGCTGACCAGTGCCTGTTCCATACCGACTCGCGCTACCTCAACAGCTTTGAGGAGAACACGCCCGCCGGCAGCCCCTGGGTCTACGACATGGACGAGGGCACCATCCCCGGTTGGGTCGCCGGCAAGATTGCGGCCAACAAGTGCCGCGTCTGCGCTGTCGAGGACGACATGCAGATCAACTTCTACCAGGGTATTCAGCGTGGTCTGGAGGACCGTTCCGTCGCCTGCATGTTGCCGCTGATGCATGACGACATCCGCAAGATGCGCGCCATCAAGGACGCCGAGGAGATCGAGCTCATGCGCCATGCGCAGTCGATCACCGATGCCGCCTTCCAGCATATGCTCGGCTTTATTAAGCCTGGTATGACCGAGAAGCAGGTTCGCAACGAGCTCGAGAACTTTATGTTCGCCAACGGCGCCGACAGCTTGGCCTTCGGCTCCATCGTGGCAAGCGGCCCCAATACCGCCAACCCGCATGCCGTGCCGAGTGACCGCGTGATCGAGAAGGGCGACTTCGTCCTCATGGATTACGGTGCGGGCTACTGCGATTATCGTTCCGACATGACGCGCACCGTCGTGATGGGCGAGCCTACCCAGGAGCAGCTCGACCTGTACGCGCTCGTGCGCCGCACCCACGAGGAGTGCGTCGCCGCCATCCATCCGGGCGTCGAGGGTAACGACATTTTCAAGCTTTCCAAGAAGATCATCGGCGATGCCGGCTATGGCGATTACTACAACCATGGCCTGGGCCACGGCGTGGGCATCGACATCCATGAGCTGCCCAACTTCAACCGCAGCAAGAACACTATCGAGGTCGGCTCGGTTATCACCATGGAGCCCGGCGTGTATCTGCCCGGTGTGGGCGGCGTGCGCCTGGAGGACTACGGCGTGGTCACCGAGAACGGCTACGAGCCCTTCACCAAGACCCCTCACGACCTGCACGTCATCGATTGCTAGCCCATTTCGATAGTTTTTTGGGGCGGGGCGTCCGGATAGATTCGGGCGCGGTTGATTTCCGATCTCAGCCGAACACTTTGAGCGGATAGGCCGTTCCCGCAGTTAGCTGAACGCCCCCGCGGCCCC
>NZ_JBDMSL010000022.1:0-41741 GCF_039758965.1 Collinsella aerofaciens
CCATCGCGCCGAGAGTACTGCGGGGTCAGCCCGTGGGAGGCCAGGGCGCCGCTGACCGGTGGACGGCACCGAGCCGTACGCTTGAACTGAGAAGGGGGAGGCCTCGCGGCCTCCCCCTTTTTTGCGTTGTACACACGGTGTACTTTGGGACCTAGCTCCCCCGTATGCGCTCTTACTGTTTGGCTGTATTTTGAGTCCTTCTAGAGTATTTGAGCGATAATTACTCGCATTGGCGTTAGGGAGGGCTTGATGTTTACCGTATTTGTCTTGGGCAATATTGCTTCGGGTAAGTCGACTGCCTGCCGCTATTTCGAATCTCGTGGCGCTATGCTTATCGATCTGGATGAGCTTGCAAAATCGCTGTATGTGCCGGGCTCTGATATCGTCAATGCTCTCGCGGATGAATTCGGTTGGGACATTTTGGATGAGGATGGCGGCATTCGCCGCAACATCCTCGCTTCTCGAGCTTTTGCTTCTCCTGATTCGGTCGCACGGCTCAATGGCATTGTGCATCCCGTTCTCATTGAACAGCTTTCGCTTAGGATTCTCGATCCGGTTTGTTGTACGGTTTCATCTCCTCGTTATCGCTTTGCAGTGGTCGAGGTTTCTGCTCCGACTGGTTTTGAGGATGCATTTGGCTTGGCTGATGAAATTTTGGTCATCAGCGCCCCTTTGTCAGTTCGTCGCGAGCGCGCTATTCAACGTGGCATGGAGCCATCTGATTTCGATGCCCGTTCTGCTTGCCAGCCCGAAGAGTCTGCGCTGTGCAATCTCGCTACAACTGTGATTGACAATGCGGCAGACGATAACTCGCTCTTTGAACAACTGGACGCATGGCTTTCGCGCCATGGGTTCGGGGATGTAGTGGATAAGGAGGAGGCCGATGCCTAAGACACGTTTCCTTACGTGGTATCGCCTTATACCGCTGGCTGCCGTTTTTGCCTTCGGCCTTATCTCATTCGTTTACTCGTATGCTCCTGCCGCTTTCTTTAAGCCGCTGTATCCGATTGACTACGAGGCGTATGTAAAGCAATCCAGTATTTCGCATAATCTGGATCCGTATCTGGTGTGCGCTGTCATTAAGTCTGAATCGAATTGGGATCCCGAGGCCGAGTCGAATCAGGGTGCTCAGGGATTGATGCAGCTGATGCCCGAGACTGCCCAGGATATGATCGCCAAGGGCCTTGTCGACGGTGGCGAGTATTCGGCCGACAACCTTAACGATCCGGCTACGAATATCGAGTTTGGCTGTGCGTATCTCTCGTATCTTCTAGCGTATTTTAACGGGTCGACTGACAGTGCCATTGCCGCCTATAACGCCGGCATGGGCAATGTCGACGGATGGGCGCAGCAGAGTACGTCGCTTCATAATGCAATCACCTTTCCCGAGACGCAGGCGTATCTGATTCGTGTCAATAATGCCTGGGTTCGCTACAAGACCCTCTATCCCGATCGGTTCGTATAGGACTATGCCTGCCGCCTGCGTATACTGCAGATATATGAGTTAGGAGTATCCATGGCGGAATTTGAAGTAGAACGCGTTGGTGGTGAACTTAAGCGTTTTGGCGTTGAAGGCTCTGACGTGCCGTTTAAGGTCGTGTCTCCCTATGACCCTGCAGGCTCTCAGCCTAAAGCCATTGAGTCGCTTGTGCAGGGTGTGAGGGACGGAGACCGCTATCAGGTTTTGCTGGGCGTGACTGGTTCGGGCAAGACCTTCACGATGGCAAAGACTATTGAGGCCCTGGGAAAGCCGACGCTGGTCATGGCTCCGAATAAAACGCTCGCCGCTCAGCTTGCGAGCGAGCTCAAAGAGTTCTTTCCCAACAACGCTGTGGTCTACTTCGTCTCGTACTACGACTACTATCAGCCCGAGGCGTATGTGCCGCAAAGCGATACATATATCGAGAAAGACTCCTCGATTAACGAAGAGGTCGAGATGCTGCGCCATCAGGCGACCGCGTCACTGCTCTCTCGACGCGATGTGATCGTTGTCGCATCGGTCTCGTGTATCTATGGCATCGGCTCTCCAGAGGACTATGCGGGCCTAGCTCCAAACGTCGACAAGAAGGTGCCGCTCGAGCGCGATGACTTTATCCATGCACTTATCGACATTCAATATGATCGCAATGACTATGACCTGGCACGCGGCACGTTCCGCGTGCGCGGCGATGTTGTCGACGTGTATCCGCCTTATGCCGAGCATCCGTTGCGGTTTGAGTTCTTTGGCGACGAGGTCGAGCTGATTGCCGAGATCGATGAGGTCACCGGTGAGATGCTTCGTGAGTACGAGGCAATCCCCGTATGGCCGGCATCGCACTACGTGACCGAGAAGCCGAAGGTCAAGGCGGCTCTGAAATCGATCAGCGAAGAGTGCGAGAAGCGCGTGGCGGAGCTCAAGGCGACCGACAAGTTGCTCGAGGCGCAACGTCTGCAGCAGCGCACCGATTATGATCTTGAGATGCTCGAGACGATGGGCTTTTGCAACGGCATCGAGAACTACTCGCGTCATCTGGACGGTCGCAAGCCGGGTGAGCCGCCGTTTACCCTAATCGATTTCTTTCCTAAGGATATGCTCTGCATCATCGATGAGAGCCATGTGACGGTGCCGCAGATTCGCGGTATGCACGAAGGTGACCGCTCGCGTAAGGTGACGCTGGTGGAACACGGTTTTCGCCTGCCCTCGGCGCTCGATAACCGCCCGCTTCGTTTCGATGAGTTTGAGGCGAGGATTCCCCAGTTCATCTACGTTTCGGCAACACCGGGTGACTATGAGCTGCGGGTTAGCCAGAACGACGTTGAGCAGATTATTCGTCCGACCGGTCTGCTCGATCCCAAGATCGATGTGCGTCCGGTTCGTGGGCAGATTGACGATCTTGAGGACGAGATTCGCGAGCGCGTTGCACGCAAGGAGCGCGTGCTGGTGACCACGTTGACCAAGCGCATGGCCGAGGACCTGACCGACCATCTGCTTGATGCGGGCATTAAGGTCAATTACATGCACTCTGATACGGCGACAATGGACCGTGTCGAGATCTTGCGAACGCTGCGCGAGGGCAAGATCGATGTTCTCGTTGGCATCAACCTGCTTCGCGAGGGTTTGGATCTCCCCGAGGTCTCACTGGTGGCAATTCTCGATGCCGATAAGGAAGGCTTCTTGCGCAACCGCCGTTCGCTGATTCAGACGATTGGCCGTGCGGCCCGTAACGCCGATGGCGAAGTCATCATGTATGCGGACGTTGTGACCGATTCGATGAAAGAGGCCATCGAGGAGACGCGGCGCCGTCGTGAGATTCAGATGGCATATAACGAAGAGCATGGCATTGTGCCCAAAACAGTGCACAAGGCCATTAACGACATCTCAAGTTTTATTGCCGAGGCCGAAAAAACCGTGGGTTCCAAGGGGCGCTCGAAGGGCGACTCTCTTGGCCATGGCGCATTCTATACGCCCGATGAGTCGGGTGAGGGCGGCGTGCCGGAAACGGTGGCGCCCGAGCAGACGCTTGCGGAGCAGTTGGAAGAACTGCCGCATGACGAGCTCGTGCGGATCGTCGAAACCATGGAAGAGGACATGCGTAACGCTTCTGCCGCCATGGACTTTGAGGAGGCGGCGCGTCTGCGCGATGCCGTCGTTCAGATTCGGGCGATGCTCGAGGGTGCGTCTGAGGGCGAGACGATCGAGCGCTTACGTTCGCAGGCCCGTAAGGGTTCCACGTTCGCATCGGGCAGAAAACGCCAGGGTGCACGGTTTAAGAAATAGCGAACAGGCCCCGAGTTCCCTGTGGAGCTCGGGGCCTATGTCTTTTGCGCGCTGGAATTCGTGCGTTAGAGGTCTGCGATCAGGGCTTCAGCACAACGGATGCCGTCGGTGGCCGCGCTCATGATGCCGCCGGCATATCCAGCTCCCTCACCACAAGGGTAGAGGCCCGGGGTCGACACGGCATGGCACGTTCGGTCTCGGGTGACAGTGACCGGTGAGCTCGAACGAGTCTCCACGCCGGTAAGAACGGCATCGGGACGGTCGTAGCCTCGTAGCTTTTTTCCGAGTAGGGGAAGTCCCAGGCGGAGCGACTCGACGATATGCTGCGGCAGGGCTTCGTCAATTGCCGTCCAGGTCACACCGAGCGGATAGGTGGGCTTTACCTTTCCGGGCGCCTTACTGCCGCGTCCTGCGAGGAAATCTCCGACGAGTTGTGCCGGTGCGTTCCAGTTGGAACCGCCCAGGCGATAGGCGGCCGCCTCGCAGGCACGCTGGAGCTCGATGCCGGCGAGCGGGTCATCGTTGGGAAGGTCCTCAGGCGTGACGTTAACGAGCAGGGCGGCATTTGCGTTGCGTCCGTCGCGGGCATTGAGGCTGGCCCCGTTGACGCACAGATGGCACGGTTCTGAAGAGGCGGCAACAACCTGTCCGCCGGGGCACATGCAAAACGAGAACACGCTGCGGCCGTTGGGAAGATGGGCGACGAGCTTGTAGGGGGCTGCTCCGAGGGCAGGATGTCCCGCCGAGGCTCCATATTGGGCTCGGTCGATGTCGCGTTGCGGATGCTCGATGCGAACGCCCATGGCAAAGGTCTTTTGTGCGAGGGCCACGTTGTGGCTCTTAAGGAGCTCAAAAATATCGCGAGCGGAATGCCCGCAGGCGAGGATGAGGTGCTTTGTCTCGATTGGCTCGTAAACGGCGTCTTGGGACGATTGGACATCAATGCCGGTGATGGCGCCAGACGCGTCGATGCGAATGTCGACGAGCTTCGTTCGATAACGGACGACACCTTCGAGCTGCTCAATGCGCCGGGATATAGCGGTGACAACCGTGGGAAGGATGTCGGAGCCAATGTGCGGCTTGGCATCCCACAGAATATCGCGGGGCGCACCTGCCTCGACGAAGGTTTCGAGGATAAGGCGATGGGCGGGATTTTTTGTTCCCGTATTGAGCTTGCCGTCCGAGAAGGTCCCCGCGCCGCCCAGACCAAACTGAATATTGCTCTCGGGGTCGAGGATGCGCTCCTTTAGAAAGAGGTCGATCGCCTGCGAGCGGCGAAATGCCGGGTCGCCGCGCTCGATAAGCAAGGGCTTAAGACCTGCTTCGGCGAGCGTGAGCGCAGCGAAAAGGCCGGCGCATCCGGCGCCGACAACGACGGGGCGCTCTTTGGATGCGTCGGAAATGGGGAAGGGGAATGAAGGCTCATCGTCTTCTATCGCGCGTACGCGCGAGCGGTCACGTTCGGAAACGCTGTCGACCGCTTCTCGCTCGAGGTGGGGACTGGTCAGCTCAACACGAAAGCTCAGGATAAAATGGACGTCTCGTTTTTTGCGAGCGTCGATTGACTTGCGGTGGAGCTCGATGGACTTGATCTCGGAGTCCTTGCAACGTAGGACGCGCTTGGCGACTCGCTTGCCAACAATGAGGCAGGCATTTTCATCGCCGGCTTCATCGAGCGAAGCGTTGACTTGGGTGATTTCGATCATCGAGGTCTCCTTAGAGGCAAGAAAGAGGCCGTCCGGTATCCCAGACGGCCCGAATGCGTTTTTGATTATAGACTGCGCGGCTACAGGCTGCTTGCAGCGCGAATGCCCGAGAGCCATGCCCACGCAAGGTTAAAGCCTCCGCAATCGGCGTCGATGTCGAGCGCTTCGCCACAGACGTAAAGCGGGGCGTCGACAACGCTGCGCGCGCGTAGACTGGGTGTTGAGATACTCTCGACAGATGCGCCACCACGCGTGACCTGCGCCGAGCGCTCCTCGGCTGTTCCCTCGACGAGCAACTTAAAGTGCTTGAGGATCGAGACCAGGTGGATGACATCGTTGGAGCCTGGATGGCACTGCTCGAACGCCGTGCAGACGACGCGGGAGAGTTGCGGGGCGAGCATGCCGTCGAGCCAACGGGGATCGCGGGGCGAAAAGCCGCCGAGCAGCTCAACGCGCCGGTTGAGCATATCGAGCAGCTCGTCTTTGGAGAGGTCGGGGAAAACGTCGAGCAGGATGGTATCACCGCGCTGGATACGACGGGAGAGGTTGAAGACAGCGACGCCCGAGATGCCGAAGGCTCGAAACAGTACTTCACCGTCTTCGTGCCAGAGCTCACTATGGTTACGGGTGAGCGTCAAGCGGGCGCGGACGCGCAGACCATCCAACGTCTTGAGTGCCGCCCGATCGCCAACGACCGTTGCCGATACGGGGCAGAGGATGGGGCGCAGCGAGGTGAGGGGGAGGCCAAACGTATCGGCGATACCGGTGGGGTTGCCGCCCGTGGCGATAATTACGGCATGTGCCTCCAGGGCCTCGTTCTTGCGAGGGACATCGGTGAGCGCTTTCCGAAGCGAGCGGAGCTCCGATTTTCGGTCGTCGTGCTTCTTTGCCTTGAGTGCCCGCGCTGGACGGTCTATTTGGAGTGTCCAGCCTTCGGAAGCTTTGTGCGCCGAGGCAACGTTGGCTCCGCAGATTAAGGTGATACCTAGGCGGTCGCAAACGTTGAGAAGCGCGTCGCGCACCGATTCGGCGCGAAGGGAGCGCGGGTACAGCCGGCCTTCCTCGGAGGTTGTCATGATGCCCAGCGAGGAGAAGAAACCCATAAGCTCTTGTTCGGGCCGGGGGCCCATAACGGATTCAACGAATGCGGGGTGGTTATACCGCTGTGGATCAATCGATTCGTTGGAGAGGTTGCAGCGGCCGTTGCCGGTCGCAAGGAGCTTAAGGCCGCAGGCGACATCGCACTCAACGATGCAGACGCTTTTGCCAGCACGTGCGGCCGTAATGGCGGCGGCGAGGCCTGAAGCCCCGCCGCCGATTACCAGGACGTCATAGAAGGCGCTCGTGTTCACTTAGGCCTCGTCGGTCTCGTGCGGGGTAATGGCCTCGACGGCAGAGACTGCCTTGGGCAACATGCCATCGGGCAGCGCGGTCTCGACCTCGCCCTTATCGCAGGCCTCGGCGAGTGACGGATTGATGGGAAGCGTGCCCAAGATGTCGAGGTTATAGCGTTCTGCGACCTCGGGGAGCTTGCTCTTGCCAAAGACCTCGATCTTCTTGCCGCAGTCGGGGCACTCAATATAGCTCATGTTTTCGACGATGCCCAGAATGGGGACGTTCATCTTCTCGGCCATGTTGACCGCCTTGGCGACGATCATCGAGACCAGATCCTGCGGGCTCGTGACGATGACGATGCCGTCGACGGGCAGTGACTGGAAGACGGTGAGAGCGACGTCGCCTGTTCCCGGAGGCATGTCGACCAGCAGGTAGTCGATGGGGCCCCATGAGGTCTCGCTCCAGAACTGCCTAATGGCGCCTGCGATGACCGGACCGCGCCAAAGGACGGGGTCGGTCTCGTTTTGGAGCAGAAGGTTGGAGCTCATCACCTTGACGCCGTGCTCGGAGATTTCGGGCAGCATAAGGTTGCCAAGGGCATGGACGTGGCGTCCGCTCATACCGAACATCTTGGGGATAGAGGGACCGGTGATGTCGGCATCGAGGACGCCGACCTTGTGGCCGTGACGGGCAAGCTCGGTGGCGATGGCACCAGTGACAAACGACTTGCCGACACCGCCCTTGCCGGAAAGTACGGCGATGACGCGTTTGACCTCGGACAGCGTGTTCTCCTCAAATTGCGACGGCGACGTTTGTCCGCCGGCGGCCTGTGCGTGCTCGCAACCCATGTATGACTCCTTTGTATATGTTGGGGCTGGGGCCCCGTGATGTGACACGAGCGTCATTGTACCCTCGTTTGCGAGCGGGAGTCATTTGCGATGCATTTGGGCCGAGCGTGCTTGCAATACGATGGGTCCAAGCGAATGGGCGGGCTTACTGAACTTTGCTGGCGAACTCGAGATATTGCATGCGCTGCAGCTTGTCGATCGTCGAGGCGTATGGGCTGTCTTCAGATTCCAAGTCGTAGCGCAGCCCGTCGGCACCAAGGTAGCCGGCGACATTGATGGTGGGCACATCTGACCTTGTTGCAAGCAGAGCCTTTTGATAGTCGGTGAGCGGGGCGCCGATCTTATTAAGGGTAATGGCTGCAATCTCGTTTGCCCCGACGGTGTCGTAGACGTTGAGCTCGGTATTGCCGGCGATTTCATAGTTAGCCCAGACAAAATATGTCGACTGATAGATACGGAAAGCGTGGCTTGCCGTATCTTCCTGAGGGTACAGCTCGTCGTTGAGAGTCGTTGCGGCGCTCGGCTGATGGTCGCCAAAAAAGACAAGGACAACCGGTCTGCCGATATTGCGGAGCTCGTTGATAAAGTACTCGAGGTCCCGGTCGGATGCGTTGATGCAGGTGAGATAGGTGTTGAGCGCGCTATTGGCGCCCTCGCTGGCTCCCTCGACCCAATAGTTTGTCAGCTCTTCGGCGGGAACGGTGCCGACATCGTATCCGCCATGGTTTTGCATCGTGACATCGAAGATGAACTGCGGAGCGTCGTCGGTCCTCAGCAGGTCGAGTATCTTGTCATAGGTGGCGTAGTCGCATACGCCGGCATGGTAACAGGGCGCACCTTCGAAATCGCCGATCGAAAGAAAGTCTCCAAAGCCCAGCTGCTGATAGATTTTATCTCGATGGTAGTTGACGGGGTTTTGCGGGTGCATAGCGGTAGCGGTATACCCAAGCTCCTTAAGGTCCTTTGCCAGACTGTTGACACCATTCATCTGATATAGCTGATAGGGGATTTTGCCTAATCCGACAAAGGCCGTTGTCGCTCCGGTCAAAAATTCGAATTCGGAGTTCGCCGTTCCGCCACCGGCGACCGAAGCGAGCATGGTGCCGCGAACAAGTGTGTCGGGAAGCGAGTTGTAGAATGCGGGGCCGGTGTACCCGGCCGCCTGGAGCTGCTCAAAGCACGAAAGGTCGCTAAAACTCTCGTTCATGACGGCAACAATCGTCGGCTTGATTTCATTGAACTGGGCAACGGCCGCCGCGCGCTGCTCGCTCGAGCCATACGTGCTGTCGTAGGTGGCGGAGAGCTCCTGCTCGATGCTCTGCGCCTCATCGGGCGTATAGTCTTCGGGCTTCTCAATGGGCAACTCGTTGACCATTTCGGTGAACGAAGTGATAAAACCCTGAGACGCATACGTGGTGATGGGCTGCCAACGGTCAAATCCAAAATTCAGCGCCTGCTCCAAGTCGATGCTGGAAAAGCCCGAGAGCCCCACAACGGTCACTAGCAGAAAAGCGCAGAGGTTAGCGGCGATTGCGGGGAAGACATGGGTGGGCGTACGGAGCTTTCTCGGTCGGATAAGCGAAAGAAGCCCCAGGGAAATCTCCAGCAGGGCGAGAGAGGTTACGATTCCGGCGGTAAAGGTAAACTCGTATCCCTCGCTCACTTCCATTGCGGTGCCAAGGGCCAAGATATCGCTTGGCAGGATGGCCTCGCCTTTAAACGTTATGACGAAGTGCTCGGCAATGCCAAGGATGCAACAGGCGACGGGCACGAGGGCCATGACGCCTCCATGACGCTGTCCCAGCAAATAAAGGGAGAGCAGAACCGTCGCGAGCAGCCCGACGGAAAACCCGAATGAGTTGGCGGGAATGCGATAGAACGTTTCGTTACAGGCAATTTCGAGTGAAACGAACGAGAGCGCTGAAACAGCGGCGATGACAAGGATGTCACGGCAAATACAGGCAACCGTTCCCGTCGCAAGATCGGTTTGGTCGATAAGTCCCGAAACCAAGGGCTCGACAAGAAGTATGACGGCGGTAGCACCGAGCGCCGAATAAGAAAGGACCCATAGGGAATTGTCCTCATTTACGAGCAATTGATTCGTAATCCATGCAGCTACCATGCCGAGCGGGATGAGGAGCGTCGCGCACCAAAAGACGCGGGCAATGGGCGGCTTTTCATTGTGTTTGATTGAAAAATATACGCGCACCACGACGATGGCCACGATAAGGACGGCGATGAATATGGGCAGATTGGCCATGTCGCTCGAAGTGATTTCAAGGGGGATATCTTCGGTCATGGACGTTCCTCTGTTACAGCAAATTAAGTTCAGTATTAGATTACCGTAACCTTTCCACGGCATTTCGAGAAACAAAGCACCCGATACGCAAAGCTAAAGGTCTGCGAATCTTGTATTACGAACATCTGTGCGCGTCGAGTGCGCTAAACTCATCGGCAGTATGATTCGATGCAATAGGAGGCAAGGAGCTTCCATGTCTGATTCTTCTATCGTTATTCGCGGCGCTCGTGAGCACAACCTCCGTGATATCGATGTTTCCATTCCGCGTGACCAACTCGTGGTCATTACCGGTCTTTCTGGCTCGGGCAAGAGCTCGCTGGCATTTGACACTATCTATGCCGAGGGCCAGCGTCGATACGTCGAGAGCCTTTCGAGCTATGCGCGCCAGTTCTTGGGCCAGATGGACAAACCCGACTTGGATTCAATCGACGGCCTTTCGCCGGCGGTGTCGATCGACCAAAAGACGACGTCTAAAAACCCTCGCTCGACGGTTGGCACCGTAACCGAGATTTATGACTATCTGCGCCTGCTGTTCGCTCGTGTGGGCACCCCGCACTGTCCCGAATGCGGCCGCGTCATTGAGCGCCAGACGACCGACCAGGTTGCCGACAAGGTCTTGGCGGCGGGGGAGGGCCGCCGCGCGTTTGTGCTGGCACCGGTGGTGCGCGGGCGAAAAGGCGAGTACACCAAACTGTTTGAGGACCTTCGCGCCGAGGGCTTTAGCCGCGTGCGCGTTGACGGCGAAGTGCGCTCGCTCGACGACCCGATCGATCTGGACAAAAAGTTCAAGCACGATATCGAGGTCGTAGTCGACCGCATCGTGATTCGCGAGAACTCGCTGGGCCGTATTGCCGAGTCCGTTGAACAAGCGACTGCGCTGGCGCACGGCAATGTGAACGTATACTTGCTGCCCGACCGCGACGCTCCCGAGGGGACCGAAGGCGAGTTGCTGGAGTATTCGCTGGCGTTAGCGTGCCCGGAGCATGGACACTCCATCGATGACCTGCAGCCGCGTGATTTCTCGTTCAACGCGCCCTATGGCGCATGTCCTGAGTGCGACGGCCTGGGCTTTAAGAAAACCGTTGATGCCGAGGCGCTGATTGAGGACCCCTCGAAGTCCATTGCCGACGGAGTCTTTGGTAGCCTGTTTGGCAATTCGAACTACTATCCGCAGATTTTTGCTGCGGTCTGCAAACACTTTAAGGTGAGCGCCGATACGCCGTGGGAGGACTTGCCCCCTCGCGTGCGTCGTGCATTTTTGGATGGCCTGGGCGATACGAAGATCTCGGTCGACTACCAAAAGCTCGACGGACGTCGCAGCCAGTGGGATACCAAGTTTTCGGGCGTTCGCAACATCCTGTACGAACGCTATACCGAGACGACGAACGAGAACACCAAGGCGCGCCTGGAGAAGTACATTCGCGAGGAGCCGTGCTCGAGCTGCCACGGCGCTCGTTTGCGCCCTGAGATGCTCGCCGTCACCGTGGGCGGCAAGTCCATTTACGAGGTTTGTTGCCTGTCGTGCCGTGAGTCGCTCGAGTTTTTTGAGGGCCTGGAACTCACCGAGCGCCAACAGTTTATCGGCGGCCGTATCGTCAAGGAAATCCTGGAGCGCTTGCGTTTTCTGGTCGATGTTGGACTCGACTATCTGACACTCGATCGTGCCTCGGCGACGCTTTCCGGTGGCGAGGCACAGCGTATTCGACTGGCAACGCAGATTGGCGCGGGTCTCATGGGCGTGCTCTATATTCTGGACGAGCCCTCGATCGGTCTTCATCAGCGTGACAACGAGCGCCTGATTAAGACGCTCGAGCGCCTGCGCGATATCGGCAATACCGTTATCGTTGTCGAACACGACGAGGATACAATCCGTGCCGCCGACTACGTGATCGACATGGGGCCCGGAGCCGGCGTCAACGGCGGGCACGTAGTCGCGGCGGGAACGCCTGCCGATATCATGGCGTGTCCTGAGTCGATGACGGGCGCTTACCTGACCGGTAAACGAATGATTCGGGTGCCTGATGAACGGCGCAAGCCCGGTCGCGGCTGCCTTAAAATTACGGGCGCTCGAGCCAACAACCTCAAAAACGTTACCGCCAAGATCGAGTTTGGTACGCTTACGGTTGTTACCGGCGTGTCGGGATCGGGCAAGAGCTCCCTGGTTACCGACACCATTGCGCCTGCCCTTACGAATGTCATTCACCGTTCGACGCGCCCTGTGGGTCCGTATAAGAAAATCGAGGGCATCGAGTGTATCGATAAGGTTATCGATATCGACCAGTCGCCGATTGGCCGCACGCCGCGTTCCAACCCTGCTACCTATATCGGCCTGTGGGATGATCTTCGCGCGCTGTTTGCGAGTACGCCGGAGTCGAAGGCGCGCGGCTACTCGCCGGGTCGTTTCTCCTTTAATGTGAGTGGCGGGCGCTGTGAGGCGTGCAAGGGCGACGGACAGATCAAGATCGAGATGCACTTCCTTCCCGATATCTACGTTCCCTGCGAAGCCTGCGGCGGTAAACGCTACAACCGCGAGACACTCGAGGTCACCTACCGTGGCAAGACCATCTCGGACGTGCTCGACATGAGCGTCACCGAGGCGCTGGCCTTCTTTGGGAATATCCCGCAGATTAAGCGCAAGCTCCAGACGCTGTACGATGTAGGCTTAGGCTACGTGAGCCTGGGCCAGCCCGCCACGACGCTCTCGGGCGGCGAGGCGCAGCGTGTGAAGCTCGCCAAGGAGCTTCATCGACGCCAGACGGGCAAGACGTTCTATATTTTGGACGAACCGACGACCGGCCTTCATTTTGAGGACGTCCGCCAGCTGCTCGATGTGCTGCAGCGCTTGGTCGATGCGGGCAACACGGTGCTGGTGATTGAGCACAACCTTGATGTCATCAAGGTTGCCGACCGCCTGATCGATATGGGTCCCGAGGGCGGTAACGGCGGCGGAACCGTCGTGGTTTCGGGCACACCGGAGCAGGTTGCGGACTGTCCGCAGAGTTATACGGGCAAGTTTTTGGCGCCGTTGCTCAGGCGTGACCGGGAGCGTCAGGCTCAACTTGATGCTCAATAAATAGGCGATTCAGTTTATGGGCGCCATCGACTCCTTGTGATTCGATGGCGCTTGCTGTGCCGAAGTGACGTATGCAGTCGAATTGGACATATACTTAATCCTTGCGTCCGAATGCGAGGGAAAGGATATGTCATGGCAAAGGCTGTAAAGACGCCAAAAACCAATGCGATGCGCGAGCTGGAAAGCGCCGGCATTTCCTATGTTCTACATACGTACGAAGACGATGGTGATGAGTCGGTGGGCCTGGGGGTTGCGATTTCGGAGCAGCTTGGCGAGGAGCCCGGTCAAGGATTTAAGACTTTGGTCTGCGTGACACCGTCCAACGACTATGTCGTGTGCTGCATCCCTGTTGCCGACGAGCTCGATCTAAAGTCCGCCGCGCGTGCCGCGGGGGAGAAGTCCTTGGCCATGATGCATGTGAAGGATTTGCTTGCGGCGACTGGCTACGTTCGTGGCGGCTGCAGCCCGGTCGGTATGAAAAAACGCTACCGGACGCTCATTGATGAGACATGCGTCCTTTGGGATACCATTTTTATTTCGGGAGGCAAGCGTGGTTATCAGCTCGAGCTTGCACCCGATGATTTAATTGCATTTTGCGGGGCGACGGTTGCCGCGATTACGAGAGAGGACTGAGCGATGCCGCAGGAAGAATTGAAGTGCGGAGCTCATTTTGCAAAAGAATCTGCGCCTCAGACGCCCTCATCCGAAGCTTCTTCGTCTCGAGATGACACTGACGACATGGGCTCGTCGGACTACTCCACGGTTGGTCGTTCCGCCGGGCTTATGACCATCCTGACCATCGTGTCTCGCGTTACCGGTTTTATCCGAACGTGGGCAATGGCGGCCGCTATTGGCATGTCGCTACTCTCGTCCTCCTATCAGGTCGCCAACAACCTGCCCAATATGCTCTACGAACTCGTGATGGGCGGCATGCTCGTGACGGCGTTTTTGCCCGTGTACATGGGCGTGAGGCGTGAGCAGGGTCGCGAGGCATCGAACGAGTATGTCGGTAACCTGCTCGGTATTCTGCTTCTGCTGCTGGGTGGCATCTCGGTGCTGGGTACCGTGTTTGCTCCCGGCTTTATTTGGACGCAGTCGTTCCTTTCGGGCGATGGCGGCAGCATGGATTCCGCTGCGTTCATGTTCCGCTTCTTTGCTATCCAAATTCTGTTTTATGGCTTGGGTTCGGTGTTCTCGGGCGTTCTCAACGCACACCGCGACTACTTCTGGTCGACGTTTGCTCCGGTTCTCAACAATGTCATCGTCATCGCCAGCTTTATGGGCTTTGCTCCCGTGTCTGCACAATTTGGCGAGCAGGCCGGTATTATCTTGATCGCAGCTGGTACGACCCTCGGCGTCTTTGTCCAGATGGCCTGCCAGATTCCCGCGCTTGGCAAGCATGGCGTGCATCCTCATATCCATATCGACTTTAAGGACCCCGCACTGCGACAGACGATCGCGCTTGGTATCCCGACGCTGCTCGCCACGGTGTGCATGTTTGTCTCGACCTCTATTACCAATGCCGCCGCGCTGGTGGTGCAGCCCGAGACCGGCCCTTCCGTCATCGCATATGCGCGCCTGTGGTACACATTGCCCTATGCGCTGATCGCCGCCTCGCTTTCGACGGCACTCTATACCGAACTCTCTCACGATGCGCAGGAGAAGGATTACGACAGCGTCCGTACGGGCATTTCGCGCGGTGTTGCCCAGATGCTCTTCTTTCTGATTCCGTTTGCGCTGTATCTGATCGTCTTCGCGCGTCCGCTCAACATGATTTACTGCGCCGGCAAGTTCGATGAATCCGGTGTGGCGCTGGTGTCGGAGTTCCTTATCTATCTGGCACTTTCCCTGCCGCTCTACGGCGTGGTCGTGCTGATGCAGAAGAGCTTCTCGGCCCTGCTCGATATGAAACCTTATAGCCGCTATTGCCTGTACTCAGCTATCGGTCAGGCCGGTTCGGTGCTGCTGTTTGGCGTGGTGCTGGGCTACGGTATGCCGGCAATTGCGCTTTCGTACGTCGTTGACTACGTGGTCTTGGTCGGATGCTCACTGTGGTGGCTGCGCCGTCGTCTGCATGGCCTTCAGGTCAAGTCTATCCTGCATGGCGGTTTCTTCGGCCTACTGTTCGGTGGCTTGGGCGCTGCCGCGGGCGCCGGCGTTATGTGGGCACTTGAGCACTTTGTCGGAGCGCTTGGCAGCTCGATCCTCATTACCCTGGGCTACGTTTGTGTTGCAGGCGTTGTCTCGCTCGCTGTGACTTTTGGCCTTGCCTTCGTCTTTAAGATGCCCGAGGTCTCGGCGCTGCTTCGTCGCAAGTAGGTGCGCGTGGCAGGTCACGACAACATTCCAACACTTGCCGAACAGGTTTCGCGCGTTCCCACGCAACCCGGCTGCTACCTTTGGAAAGATGCCAAGGGCGATGTCATCTATGTGGGCAAGGCAAAAAACTTGCGTGCCCGTATGCGTCAATACGTGACGCTGCAGGATGAGCGCCAAAAAATACCGCTCATGATGCAATTGGTTGCGAGCTTTGACTACATCGTTGTCGAAACCGAGCATGAGGCGCTTGTACTCGAGCGCAACCTGATTGGCCAGTACCATCCGTACTTTAACGTCGATCTCAAAGACGATAAAAGCTATCCCTTTATCGCCATCACTAAAAGCGATCTATTTCCCGCTATTAAATACACGCGCGAGCGCCATAAGCCCGGCACGCGCTATTTTGGCCCCTATACCGATAGCCGTGCGGCGCGTGAGACCATCGATACGCTACGCAAGGTTATTCCTATTTGCTCGGCATCCTGTGCTGAATGGCGCCGCTGCCGCCGCATCGTCGAATCTCATAAGGGCGAAGAAGACATCGTCAATATGATTTGCGCGCAAAACGGGCGTCCCTGCTTTGACTACCATGTCGGGCGCGGGCCGGGCGCATGCGTCGGCGCGATTTCCCCTGCCGACTATGCCAAGAACGTCAAGCGTGTCGAACGCTTCTTGTCGGGCCATCGCAAGGATGTCGTCGACGAGCTTACGTCCGAGATGACGGAGGCAGCCGAGACGCTCGATTTTGAGCGTGCGGCGCGCGTCAAGCGTCGCCTGGAAGTCATTAGGGGCCTGGACGATCGCCAACAGGTCGTTTTTCCATCAAGCGTCGATATCGACGTCATCGGCTTCTATCGCGAAGAGACTATCTCTGCCGCGTGTGTCTTTGTCGTTCGCGAGGGCCGAACGGTTCGAACTTGCGAGTTCATCCTCGATAAAGGCCTGGATGTCGACGAGGAAGAGCTTCAATCGGGCTTTCTTAAGCGCTATTACGACGAGACGGCTGATATTCCAGCCGAGATCAATCTTTCTGTCGAGCTTGAGGATGCCGAAGCGTTGGGGGAGTGGCTTGCAGGCAAGCGCGAACGCTCTTGCCATCTCCATAGGCCGCAGCGCGGCGAAAAGCACCGCCTGCTCGATATGGCTTCCAAAAATGCGCGCCATGCCCTCATGCGCTACATGATGCGCACGGGGTACGCTGACGACCGCACCAATCAAGCGCTCCTGGAGCTCGAAAGCGCGCTGGCGCTGCCGGCGCCGCCGATGCGTATCGAGTGCTTCGATATCTCGACGCTGCACGGAACCTTTACCGTCGCCTCGATGGTGGTGTTTACCAACGGGCGCGCTGACAAGAGCCAGTACCGTCGTTTTAAAATTCAGGCCGAATTGGACGAGGCAAACGACTTCGTGTCGATGTCCGAGGTTTTGGGACGACGCTATGCTCCCGAGCGCATGACCGACGAGCGCTTTGGCTCGCGCCCCGATTTGCTCGTTGTCGATGGAGGTAAGCCGCAATTGACCGCTGCGATCAAGCAACTTGAGGCTCTTGGGCTCGATATACCAGTTTGTGGCTTGGCAAAGGCCGATGAGGAAGTTTTTGTGCCTTGGGACGAGACTCCCGTCGTGCTTCCGACCGGGTCCGCGTCGCTCTATCTAATTAAACAGGTGCGCGATGAATCGCACCGTTTTGCAATCACATTCCATCGTGAGTTGCGTGATAAAGCCATGACGGTTTCGGTACTCGATGACGTTCCAGGCGTGGGACCCACCAGAAAACGTGCCCTTATGCGCCATTTTGGCTCGATGAAGCGTTTGCGCGCGGCGAGCGAGCAAGAGATCGCGGAAGTTCGCGGCATACCCGCCGATGTTGCCAAGGCGGTCCATGAGGCGCTCGTTGCGTGGAATGCCGAGCGCGCCGAGGCGGCGGCTGGCCATTCCGATAGCTAAACACGAGCCTAAACTACTGATATACATGATTGCGTGATTTTCAACCATTTATTTCGCCATGATTGCCTGCTGGTTTCGGGTTTTATTAACGCTAAAACGTTTGACTAGTCATGGTGAACAACCCTGCTATCCTGCGGGTTGACGAAGACTGATATCTCACCTCGTCGATACATACTGTCTGGCGAATCGTTTGTCAATGAATTCGGTGAACGGTAGTAAATACCGTTCAAGCGTATGTATGTATCGGTCGCCGAGCGCGGCACCTCAGTTGGGTCCGTCGGTAGGTAAGGTATATATCGTCCGCAAGTTGCGCGGGGGCAAGTCTAGGTGCTCCCGGGTAAGATTCTCTATTGATAGGAGAAGACATGGCCATCATCAACAAGGGTATGTCCAGGCGTTCGTTCCTCGGCCTCACCGGCAGCGTCGCTGCTGTCGCAGGGCTTGGTCTCACCGGCTGCGGTGGCAGCTCTAGCGACGAGGGTTCCGCTTCCGGTTCCACCGATTCCGCCAACCGTGGCGGCGGCGTGATCACCGCTGGTTCCGCTTACGCTCCGTCCAGCTTCGACCCCGCCAGCACCGGCTCCGCTGTGGGCCTGGGTGCTAACTGGCACGTTATCGAGGGCCTCTACGGCATCGATTACCACGACTACAGCACCTTCAACGAGCTCGCCACCGACGATCCCAAGTCCGTGGACGACACTACCTTCGAGGTCACCATCCGCAAGGGCGCCAAGTTCTCCGATGGCACCGAGGTCACTGCTGACGACGTCGTTGCCTCCTACACCGCTTGTGCTGCTTCCGCTACCTATGCTCCGTTCTTCCAGCCCTTCGAGTCCATCGAGGCCAAGGACGCCAGCACTGTAACGGTCAAGACCAAGGTCCCCAACTTCTCCCTGCTCAAGGATCGTCTGGCCATCATCCGCGTTACCCCGGCTACCCAGGCCGAGGAGGAGCGCGCCAAGCAGCCGATCGGCTCCGGCCCCTGGATGTACGACTCTATCTCCGATACCGAGATCACTCTGGTTCCCAACCCCGAGTACAACGGTGAGTATGCTGCCGAGGATAAGAAGATTCAGTACAGCATCCTGACCGACCCCACCGCTCGCGTTACCGCTCAGCAGGAGGGCTCCACGCTCGTTATGGAGCTCGTCACCGCTGACGCCGTCGACCAGCTCGAGAGCGCTGGCTGCAAGATCGATAACGTTCAGGGTTTCGGCACCCGCTTCATCATGTTCAACGTCGCCAAGGAGCCTTGGAACAACGTCAAGGTCCGTCAGGCCGTCATGTACGCGCTCGACACCGAGAAGATGATCACCAACACCTTCGCCGGCCTTGCCACCGCTGCCAGCTGCTACCTGCCCAAGAGCTTCACCAACTATCATGAGGCTTCCACGGTGTACAAGACTGACACCAAGAAGGCCAAGAAGCTCATCGAAGAGTCTGGCATCACCCCGGGCGCCATCACCCTGCGCACCACCGACAACGAGCAGATCAAGGGCATGGCCGCCCAGGTCAAGAACGACCTCGACGCTCTCGGCTTCGATGTGACCATCCAGACCGATACCTCGCCGGCCACCTACGCTGCCATCGACGGCGGCGAGGCCTACGATATCCTCCTTGCCCCTGGCGATCCGTCCTGCTTCGGCGCCGACCCCGACCTGCTGCTCAACTGGTGGTACGGTGACAACGTCTGGATGCAGACCCGTTGCCCGTGGAAGGATTCCGCTGAGTGGGGGAAGCTCCACGGTCTCATGGACGAGGCTCTTGCCGCCGAGGGCGACGAGCAGCAGAAGAAGTGGAACGAGTGCTTCGACATCATCGCTGACAACGCCGTTCTGTACCCCGTTGTCCACGTCAAGACCGTCTCCGCTTTCTGGGACGATCCGTCCACTGCGCCCAACGGCGAGGCCCTCGATGGCTTCAAGGGCATCGGCACGACGAGCATGTCCTTCAGGGGCGTTGCGACCGTCAAGGCGTAAGACTCGCTTGAGTCTGTATGCAGGATGTCGGTCGTTGGGACCGTATCCTCATAGTTGAAACAAAGACCCGGGCGGCAACGATGTCGCTCGGGTCTTGTAATGAGTATCCGTACTCATATACCAGTTGGTCCTACCGACAAAAGAAAGGGGAGAGAACGTGAACAACTTGCTACGTTTGATTGGAAGGCGTCTTGTGGCGCTGCCGATCATGGCATTGGGCGTCACCGTCCTGGTGTTCTTCCTTATGTCGTTCTCCAAGACCGACCCCGCCTACACGGCGTTGGGTGACGGTGCCTCGCCCGAGGCGGTTGCCGAGTACCATGAGAAGTATGGTCTGGACGACCCCTGGCCCGTGCGCTACGTGCGCTATATGGGCGATTTGATCCATGGCGACATGGGCACCTATGGTGCTGCTCGCAACTCTGTTGCCAAGCGCATCTCCACGGCCCTGCCCGTCACGATGCAGCTGACCTTTATCGGTCTTGCCATCGGTGCGGTCGTTTCGTTTTTGCTCGGCGTCATCGCGGCACTGTATCGCGACAAATGGCCGGACCAAGTGATCCGCGTCTTTTCCATCGCCGGCTTGGCAACCCCGTCGTTCTGGCTTGCCGTTCTGTTGATCCTGCTGTTCTCTTCCTACCTTAAGGTGCTCCCGGCATCGGGTGCCCTGCCTCACTTCACTACGAATCCGGTTGGCTATCTGGGACGTATGATCATGCCTGCTATCGCCTTGGCATTTCCGCTGACGGGCCAGATGACTCGTATCGTGCGTACCGCCATGGTCGAGGAGCTCGACAAGGACTATGTCCGTATGGCTCGCGGCGCCGGCGTTCCCGAGAAGGTCGTCGTCGGTATCAACGTTCTTCGCAATGCGCTGATCACCCCGGTCACCACCCTCGGTCTTAAGATCGGTTACCTCATGGGCGGCGCCGTCGTCATCGAGGTTATCTTCAACCTCCCCGGCATGGGCACCGCGATTCTGCAGGGCGTTCAGGGCAACGAGGCGAACCTGGTTCAGGGCGTCGTTATCGTCGTTGCTCTTGCCTTCATCATCATCAACATCGTGGTTGACATGCTCTACCTGCTCATCAACCCGCGCATCAGGACGGTGTAGATTATGGTAAAGATTCGAGAGAAGCAAACCGAGCAGCTCGAGAAGGCTGCCTCCAAGGGGCTCAAGCTCGGTGGCTGGAAGAAGATGACGCTGTCATCTAAGATTGCCGCCGTCGTGCTGGTGCTGGTCGCCCTGACTGCGATTCTGGCGCCCCTTCTTGCCCCTTATAGCCCGGTCGAGATCTTTACGGCTCGCCAGGCTCCCGGCAACGGATTTATCTTCGGTACCGACGATAAGGGTCGCGACATCCTGTCGCGCATGCTCTACGGTGGTCGTTACTCGCTGATTATCGGCTTTGGCGCCACTGCCATGGCTCTGGTCTGCGGCTCGGTCGTGGGCGCCCTTGCGGCGGTTTCGCGCAAGGCCGTCTCCGAGACGATCATGCGTATCTTGGACATCATCATGTCCATCCCGGGCATCGCTCTCGCGGCCGTCTTCGTCTCCATCCTGGGCAACTCCGTGCCGTCGATCATCTTCGCCATCGGCTTTATGTACACTCCGCAGATCGCCCGTATCGTGCGCGCCAACATCGTGTCCGAGTACGGCGAGGACTATGTCCGCGCGGTCATCGTTTCCGGCGCCAAGGCTCCGTGGATTTTGATCAAGCATGTTCTGCGTAACTGCATCGCCCCGATCATGGTCTTCACCGTTACCCTGGTCGCCGACGCTATCATCTTCGAGGCCTCGCTGACCTTCATCGGCGCCGGTATCCAGGAGCCCACCGCCACGTGGGGCAACATTCTTGCCGACGCCCGCGGCGGCGTGCTTGCCGGCCGTTGGTGGCAGGCACTGTTCCCGGGCCTGGCCATTATGATCACCTGCCTGGCGCTCAACATCCTCTCCGAGGGTATTACCGACGCCATGGCTGCTGCTCCCTCCGCCGCCCTGGATCCGACCGATTCCTCCAAGCGTCGCGAGGCCGACCTGCTGGTCTCCGACCCCGTTCGCGCCTACAAGGAGCAGGCCCAGTCCCTCTCCGCTCGCCTTGGCGCCCTGCGCGATGTCGAGCTCAAGCGTGACGATCGCCATGTGCCCGACGAGTCTGTCGAGCCGATTCTCTCGGTCCGTGACTTCTGCATCCAGTTTGAGCATCACGGTGATATCAACGTCGTCGACCATGTCAACTTTGACGTCCGTCCTGGTCAGACCATGGGCCTGGTGGGCGAGTCCGGTTGCGGTAAGTCCATCACCACGCTGGCCATCATGGGCCTGACCGACGATGACGAGCATCTTTCCGGCGAGGTCCTTTGGGAGGGCCGCGACCTGCTCAAGATGAGCAAGAAGGAGTGGTTCGGCCTGCGCGGTACCGATATCGCTATGGTCTATCAGGACGCCCTGTCCTCGCTCAACCCCTCTATGCTCATCTCTGCCCAGATGAAGCAGCTCACCAAGCGCGGCGGCACCCGCAGCGCCGAGGAGCTCCTGGAGCTCGTCGGTCTCGATCCCAAGCGCACGCTCGAGAGCTATCCGCACGAGCTTTCCGGTGGTCAGCGTCAGCGCGTCCTGATCGCTATGGCCCTTACCCGCGACCCCAAGCTGGTTATTTGCGATGAGCCTACGACCGCTCTGGACGTTACCGTCCAGAAGCAAGTCATCAAGCTGCTCAACGATCTTCAGGCCAAGCTCGGCTTTGCTATGATCTTCGTTTCGCATGACCTGGCGCTGGTCGCCGAGGTCGCTCATAACATCACGGTTATGTACGCCGGTCAGGTTATCGAGCAGGCGCCCACCAAGGAGCTGCTCACTAACCCGATCCACGAGTACACCCGCGGTCTTCTGGGCTCCGTTCTGTCCATCGAGAGCGGCTCGGGCCGTCTGCACCAGGTCCCCGGCGCCGTTCCCAGCCCGCGCGATTTCCCCAAGGGCGATCGCTTCGCGCCCCGCTCGAGCCATCCGCGTATTGGCCTGGACACCCGTCCGGTCTTCAAGCGCGTGCCCGGCACCGAGCACTTCTATTCCGAGCTCCCCGACGAGGTGCTCAAGGCAAATGGTTTGACCCCTCACGCGGAGGTGATGTAGATGAGCGAGACCGCAGTCAACGGCGTCGAGCCGATCATCTTCCTTGATGACGTCCACGTCACCTTTAGGACCCGTACCGGCTCGATTCTGCACCCCAACCTGGTTCACGCCGTCCAGGGTGTAACGATTAAGCTCATGCCCGGTCAGACGATCGGCATCGTCGGCGAGTCCGGTTGCGGTAAGTCCACCACCGCCAACGTCATGTGCGGCCTGCAGGCCCCCACGAGCGGCAAGGTCTACTTTAAGGGCAAGGACGTTACCAAACGTACCGCCGAGGACCGTCGCCACATGGGTCGCGTCATCTCGGTCGTGTTCCAGAACCCGGCCACGGCGCTCAATCCCCGCATGGTCGTTCGCGAGCAACTGCTCGACCCCATGCGCGTCCACAACCTGGGTACCGAGGTCGAGCAGGAGAAGCGCGTCAAGGAGCTCTTGGAGCTCACCGGCCTGCCCAGCTCCGCCGCCGAGGTTCTTCCCGGCCAGCTTTCGGGTGGTCAGCGCCAGCGCGTGGCTATCGCGCGTGCCCTGTCGCTGAACCCCGATGCCATCATCGCCGACGAGCCCACCTCGGCTCTGGACGTTTCGGTCCGCGCGCAGATTCTGAACCTGCTGACCGACCTTAAGAAGGAGCTCGGCCTGGCCATGGTGTTTATCAGCCATGACATCCAGACGGTCCGCTATATCTCTGACGACATCATCGTTATGAATGGCGGCAGGATCGTCGAGCAGGGCGAGGCCAAACAGGTCTTCCAGCACCCCCAGGACCCCTACACCAAGATGCTGCTCGGCGCTGCGCCGTCGCTGCTGCATCCCAAGCTCGGCGAGTAGCCTCGCTTTCCCTCCCGTGCGCCCGGTTCCCTTGCCGGGCGCACCTCCGTTGCGATTTCGAAAGGTTGGGTTCACGAGCCATGCCAAGTGCTCAGGAGCTACAACATCAATTTGGTGAATACCGAGGCGCCATGCCCCGTCCATCAGATTTCGATCTCTTTTGGAAGGATCGCATGGCTGAGGCCGACGCCGTCGGGCTTGACTATGCGATCGAGACGGCATCGGTCGCCGATGCCGCGACCTGCCAGCTTTTCGACCTCTGGTATACCGGCATGTGTGGCGCGCGCCTGCATGCCAAATACCTTAAACCTGTCTCGGACGAGCCCGTGCCATTGGTACTTCAGTTCCATGGGTATCCGGGTGCAAGCCGCAGCTGGTTTGAGCAGGCGTCGTTTGCGGGCATGGGCATGGCACTCATCGCCCTCGACTGCCCCGGCCAAGGAGGTCCCTCCGAGGACATTGGTGGATTTGAGGGCACAACGGTTGCCGGTCATATCGTCGCCGGTATCGACGGCGACCCGGCCAACCTCTACTATGTCCGCTTGCATCAAGATATTCGCATCCTGTGCCGCATCGTTCGCGAGCTCGAGGGCATCGATCTTGCGCGTGTGTTTGTGAACGGCGCGTCGCAGGGCGGCGGTTTGGGCATTGCGACCTGTGCGCTTAACAGCGAGCTTATCAATCGTGCCGCCATCCTCTATCCCTTCCTGTCAGATTTCCGCCTGGTCTGGGATTTGGATGCCGACGACATTGCCTACGAGGGCCTGCGCTATTGGTCTCGCTGGTTTGACGAGGACTCGACTCGTATTGACGAAGCCTATGCCAAGCTGGCGTACTTCGATTCCAAGAACTTTGCCCCTATGGTCAAATGCCCCGTGCTGTTTGGCACGGGCACAGCCGATATCGTCTGTCCGCCAGCGACGCAGTTTGCGGTCTATAACAACCTGACCTGCGAAAAGCGTCATGAGTTCTTTGAAGGCTTTGGCCACGAGGAGATTCAGGATTTTGACGATTTGATCATTCCGTTTTTCTGCAAGGGAGGGGAGGCTCATGTCTAAGTGCGAGAGCAATGTTGACGAGCTTATTGTCCCCGGGCTCGTGGGAATTCCTGGAACGGTTTCGTCAAGGCTCGCAGAATATCGGGACTGGCGCGGTGATGTCCAAGCAGATGTTTCTGATTTAGAGGCATGCGCTTCGAATCTTGAGATTCAAGGCCTGGCCATTACGGCGATTGACTTTGTTAACCTCTGCGCCCGTTACTCGGAGGTCTCCTTTGAGCTCGGTGACGATGCGATTCACGCTCGTTTGATCGAGCCTGTCGGTCGTGCCCGAGTATCTGAGCGCGTGCCGTTGTGCCTGATGTTCCACGACATCGATCGGCCTGTGCGCGGCTGGCATCACATGACGAGATTTGCCGCCATGGGGTATGCCGTCCTCGCGCTGGATGACGATGTTGCTGGTGCGGACGACCTGCAGCGGGGGATTTCTTCGCCCGCTTTTGTCGAGCGCGTCCGTTGGGGTTGCGCGCTGGCGAAGGTGGCGCGCAATCTTGATGGCATGGACCCCGACCGCATCTTTGCATGGGGCGAGGGTCTTGGCGGCGGAGTCGCGCTGGCGGTTTCTGCTCTGGACGAGCGGGGCCTCGCCTGCACGGCGGTTGCCAATCCGCTTCCTGGCGGCCTCGAGGCGCTGTCGCCTCGGGTGCGCGGATCGGTGCTCATGGGCACATCGCTTATGGATACCGTGAGCGATCCCAAGGATCAGTTTGCCGTATTCAACGGTCTTGAGTGTGACCGGAGGCATATCATCTATGCAAAATACGCTCACGAGCGCATCAATGCGTTCGAAAACGAAGTCGTCGACTTCTTTAACCAAACGTTCTACCCGTGTTCTTTGGCCTAGACGGCCTGGACACTGCCAACAAGAGTGGGCGGCATAGGGCTGCCCGCCAGACAACTAAGGAGATTCTTGTGGCAACTCAGAAATTCACCGGCGTTATCCCTCCCGTCGTTGTTCCCGATACCGAAGACCACCAGCTCGATGTTGCCTCCTTTGAGCGCAGCATCAACCGCATGATCGATGCCGGCGTCGATGGCCTGTTCTTCCTGGGCTCCTCGGGCGAGGTCGTCTTCTCCACCGACGAGCGCCGTCGCCAGATTATCGCCGAGGCCGTTCGTATCGTCGACCACCGTGTTCCCGTTCTGGTCGGCATCATCGACACCGAGACCGAGCGCATGATCGAGCACGGCAAGGTCGCTCAGGAGCTGGGCGCCGATGCGCTTGTCGCCACCTGCCCGTTCTATGCCCTGCAGGGCATGACCGAGGTTGAGGAGCACTTCCGCATCCTGCACGAGGAGCTCGACCTGCCCATCTTCGCCTACGACATCCCCGTGTGTGTCCACACCAAGCTCCCTTGGAAGCTCCTTGCCAAGCTCGGCGCCGAGGGCGTTCTGGCCGGCGTCAAGGATTCCTCGGGTGATGACATCTCGTTCCGCTACCTCGTTCAGGAGAACGAGAAGAACGGCCATCCGATGAGCATTCTCACCGGTCACGAGGTTGTTGTCGACGGCGCCTACCTCGGTGGCGCCGACGGTTCCGTCCCGGGTCTCGCCAACGTTGAGCCCGAGGGCTACGTGCGTCAGTGGAAGGCCGCTCAGGCTGGTGACTGGGCTACCGTCAAGGCCGAGCAGGATCGCCTCAATGAGATTTCGCACATCTGGGATGTCACCTCGGGCGTCCAGGGCTATGCCGGTGGCGTCGGCGCCTTCAAGACCGCTATGAACCTCATGGGCATCTTCGACAGCCCGACCATGCCACGCCCGGTGAAGGCCATGACCGGCGAGAACGTCGAGGCTATTAAGAAGGTCCTCCAGGACAACGGTCTCCTGTAAAGCTTCCCCGGGCACCCGATCTTGGGGCTCAAGTGGTCGGGCGTGACCCATTAGGTCAACGCCCGACCACTTTCACCCCAACCTCGGGCACCTGGAAAACCTTTACCGCGCTGTGACGGCTAGCCTGACGGCGCATTTCCTGTAGTTGTTTTTATCTCCTAAGGAGAGCGACATGGAGAACAAGTACATTTGCTCCGTTGATATCGGCGGCACCAAGATTGCGACTGCCATTATGGAGTACCCGGCTGACGGTAGCGTGCCTCATCCCGTTTTTGAGGCCGAGGTTCCCACCGAGGCCCAAGAGGGCGGCGAGGCCGTCTTCCAGCGTATCGAGGCGTCCATCAAGGCTGCTCTCGAGGCGAATCCCGATGTCGAGGTCCTTGGCGTCGGTATCGGTGCCGCCGGCGTTGTCGATCCCAAGACGGGCGCCATCGCGTATGCCAACGAGATCATGCCCGGCTGGTCCGGCGTCCAGTTGGGGCCGCGTCTGCGCGAGGACCTCGGTCTTCCCGTTGCCGTTGTAGGCGACGTGCAGGCTCATGCTCTGGGCGAGGCCCACTGGGGCGTCGGCAAGGGCAAGTTCTCCGTCTTGTGTCTTGGCATCGGTACGGGCATCGGCGGCGCATATGTCGAGAACGGCCGCGTGATGCAAGGCTTCCATGGTGCTGCCGGCCATATGGGCCACATCGAGTGCTCGGCTGCCGCCGGCATTCCCTGCGCCTGCGGGCGTTCCGGCCATCTGGAGTCGGTTGCTTCGGGCACTTCCATTGGTCGAATGTACGATGAGCGCTTTGGTCGCGTCGACCCCAGCCGTCCTTCGGTCGGTCGCGATGTGAACGACCTGTGCCGTGCGGGCGACGCAAAGGCGACCGAGGTCATCCATGACGCCGGCTTTGCGCTGGGTGCCAGCTTGGGCTCGCTCGCTAACATCCTGGACCCTGAGGTCATCGTGCTTTCGGGTGGCGTGATTCACCAAGGTCCCGATTGGCGTTCACAGACGTGGAAGGATTCGGTACACGAGGGCTATGCCAGCCAGGCGCTCGATCCGCTTCAGGACACGCCGATCCTCATCGGTTCTCTGGAGGGCGATGCTCCGCTCATCGGTGCCGCTGAGCATCTTCTTGCCTCGTTGAAGTAAACGTATCTTCTGTAGGAGCCTCCCGAGACAACACGCCTCGGGAGGCTGTTCTGAGAAAGGTTGCAGCCTTATGACCGTCGATCCTTTGATTCAATCCCTGAAGGGCAAGCTCGTCGTGAGCGTTCAGGCGTATATGGGCGAGCCGCTTCGTACGCCCGAGACCATGGCTCAAATGTCTCGCGCTTGCGAGCTCGGCGGCGCCGCCGCCATTCGCTGCCAGGGCCTTGCCGACATTGCCGCCATTAAGGGTCGCTGTGAGGTTCCCGTCATCGGCCTGTGGAAGGATGGGCACGAGGGCGTTTACATCACGCCGACGCTGCGCCACGCTCGCGCCTGCGTTGCTGCGGGTGCCGATATCGTGGCGATCGACGCCACCGATCGTCCGCGTCCCGATGGCAAGACCGTCGAGGATACTTTCCGTCCGCTGCACGAGGAGGGCGTGCTCCTGATGGCCGACTGTGCCACCATCGAGGATATTCGTCGTGCTGTCGACATGGGCTTCGACTTGGTGTCCACCACGCTGTCTCATGGTGTTGCCGCTATCGATTGCACCATGGCCGACGGTCCCGATCTGCCGCTCCTGCGTCAGGCGACCGAGGAATTCCCCGGTCTTCCCATCATCTGCGAGGGCCGCGTGCACACGCCCGAGGAGGCTCGCGCCGCGATCGATGCTGGCGCCTGGGCCGTTGTCGTCGGTACCGCCATCACGCACCCCACGAGTATTACGAGTTGGTTCAAGGCTGCGCTTGAGGCGTAAGACAGGCCTCGTATTCGCTCGGGGCGGTATACTCAATATAGGCAATTGACCGCGCGGGATCCGGGTTGCTGGGTCCCGCGCTTGTTTTTGGGAGGCAGCACATGCAAAAGGGAGATGCCATGGATGCGGCGGAGCGCTCGGAGCGCATCCCCGATATCGTCATCATCACCGGAATGTCCGGATCGGGCCGCACACAGGCCATGCACGTGTTCGAGGACATGGGCTATTTTTGCATCGATAACCTGCCTCCGCGTCTCATCGCCCAGCTTGCCGAGCTCGTCGGCATCAATACGGGCGTGGGCAGGCATCTCGCCGTCACCTGCGATTTGCGTAGCCAGGGACTGTTTGACGAGCTGCTCGATGCGGTCGCCGCGCTCGAAGAGCGCGAGATGAGCTGCGACATCGTGTTCCTGGAGGCTTCTGACGAGGTACTGATTCGTCGCTACAGCGAAAATCGCCGCCGTCATCCTATTGCCAAGCCGGGGGAGACTACGGCCGATGCCATTCAGCGCGAGCGCCTTCAGCTGCAGGGCGTGCGCGACCGAGCCGATATGATTATCGACACGAGCCGTCTGCGCACCTCTGCGCTGCGCAACAAGCTACGTATGGCATTTTCCGAGCTGTCCGACCAGCAACTCATGGACGTTCACGTGTTCTCGTTTGGCTTTAAGCACGGCATGCCCGTCGAGGCGGACATTATGATCGACGTTCGTTTCCTGCCCAATCCGTTCTACGATCCCGAGATGCGCACGATGACTGGTCTCGATAAAAAGGTCTCCGATTTTGTTCTGGACCATCCCAAGACGCAGGAGTTTTGGAAGGCTTGGACGCAGCTGCTCGATACGGTGATGCCGGGCTATATCGCGGAGGGCAAGCCGCAGCTTTCTATCGCCATCGGCTGCACGGGCGGCCAGCACCGCAGCGTTGCCATTGCCGAGGCCACGGCCCGTTACCTGGAAGGCGCTCAGTATCATGTGAGCATCTCCCACCGCGACCTGTCGCGCGCCAACACGAAGGCATAGGCCTGCATGTCGTTTACCGCTGAGGTGCGCGACGAGCTTGCGCGCTGCGAACCCGAATGTGAATACTGCGACTTGTCGACGCTTGCCGCCCTCACGCGCGTGAGCGGTACGCTCTCGCTTGCCGGCTCTGGGCGGTATCGTTTGACGGTTGCGACTGAGACGGGAGCCGTCGCGCGCACGATGATCACGCTGACGCATCGTATCCTTAAGCTCAAAACGGAGTTCACCGTCCGCAAATCTGTCTTGCATAAGGTTCGAAACTACCTCATCACCTTGCCTGATCAGCCAGACCTGGATAAGGCCTTGGTTCTGCTGGGTATCCTCGACCGTAGGGGAGGACTTGTCGCCGGCGTACCCCGACATATCGTTGCCCGTCCTTGCTGTAGACTTGCCTATATCCGCGGCGCGCTCATCGCGGGCGGCTTCGTGGCCGATCCACGCGGCGATTTTCATTTGGAGATCGCTGTGCAGGGCGAGCAATATGCCAAGGGACTTTGCGATCTGTTGGAGCAGATTGGGGTCCATGCTCGTGTTAATGCACGGCGGGGGTCATATGCCGTGTACATTAAGAGCGCCGAGGAAATCGAGCATCTATTAAAGCTGATCGGTGCCAAGCGCAGCGTTGCCGAGATTGAGGAGGCGCGCGCGGTCAAGTTGGTTAAGAACGATGTGAACCGTCGCGTGAATGCCGAGCTCGCCAACCAGACCAGAAGCGCCGGTGCTGCCCAACATCAGCTTGCGCTTATCGATGAGCTCGAGCAGCGTGGCCTTCGCGACACGCTTCCGGACGCCTTGGCAGTCTTTTGCGACCTGCGCGAGCGCTATCCCGATCTGTCACTGCGTGATTTGGGGGAGATGGCTGACCCTCCCTTGTCGAAGTCAGCCCTCTACCATCGTGTTTTACGGCTTGAAAAGCTCATTGAAGCAAACAGGTAGTTTGAAGTAACGACTTATATATGGATTTAGCTGCTATTTTAGTATTTAAAACGTTTTAACGTAAATTTGATTTTCAATTTCGAGCATTCTCGTGAAATTCAAGTCAAAAAAAAGGTATATTAGGCGAGTGGTTAGTTTGTGGGCCTCAACGGCGGGCGCTGTAGCTCGCGGGGGCCTTACGAAAGGAGACACAATGGCAGTAAAGGTTGCTATTAACGGCTTCGGTCGCATCGGTCGTCTGGCTTTCCGTCAGATGTTCGGTCATGAGGGCTCCGAGATTGTCGCTATCAACGACCTCACCTCTCCCGATATGCTCGCTTACCTGCTGAAGTACGACTCCACGCAGGGCAACTACGCTCGCGATCACGAGGTCGTTGCTGGCGAGGATTCCATCACCGTTGACGGCAAGGAGATCAAGATCTACAAGGAGGCCGACGCTAACAACCTGCCTTGGGGCGACCTTGACGTCGACGTCGTTCTCGAGTGCACCGGCTTTTACACCAGCAAGGCTAAGGCTCAGGCCCACATCAACGCTGGCGCCAAGAAGGTCGTCATCTCCGCTCCGGCCGGCAGCGATCTGCCCACCATCGTGTACAACGTCAACCATGAGACGCTGACCGCTGAGGACAACATCATCTCCGCTGCTTCCTGCACCACCAACTGCCTCGCCCCGATGGCCAAGGGTCTGAACGACTTCGCTCCCATCGTGTCCGGCATCATGACCACCATCCACGCCTTCACCGGCGACCAGATGCCGCTCGACGGCCCGCAGCGCAAGGGCAACTTCCGTCGCTCCCGCGCCTGCTCCGAGAACATCGTCCCGAACACCACGGGCGCTGCCAAGGCCATCGGCCTGGTTCTCCCCGAGCTCAACGGCAAGCTCATCGGTGCCGCCCAGCGCGTCCCGACGCCGACCGGCTCGCTGACCAACCTCTACGCCGTCGTTGACAAGAAGGTCACCGTCGACGAGGTCAACGCTGCCATGAAGGCCTACGCCGAGACCATCCCCGAGACCTTCGCCTACAACGAGGACCAGATCGTCTCCCGCGACATCGTCGGCGAGACCCACGGCTCCATCTTCGACGCCACTCAGACCATGTGCTCTGACCTCGGCAACGGCCAGACCCTCGTTCAGGTCACCTCTTGGTACGACAACGAGAACTCCTACACCTCTCAGATGGTCCGCACCATCAAGTACTTCGAGAAGTTCGTTGCTTAATTTAGCTTTTAGCGAATAGCTCGTTGAGCGTCTAAAGAAGGGCGCGGCCTTATAGGGCTTACACCCTAGGGTCGCGCCCTTTTTATAAGAAATCGTCTGCCGTAATGGGAGGCAGACACGTACGAAAGGTAGAAGCAAACATGGCCTTTACCAAGAAGACCGTCCGCGACATCGATGTCGACGGAAAGCGCGTTCTCGTCCGCGTTGACTTTAACGTGCCTATCAAGGATGGCGTCGTTGGCGACACCACCCGTATCAAGGCTGCCCTGCCCACCATCAACTACCTCGTTGAGCACAACGCTCGCGTCATCCTCATGAGCCATCTCGGCCGTCCCGAGGGCACCGGCTTCCAGCCCGAGCTGTCCCTCGAGCCCGTCGCCAAGAAGCTCGCTGAGCTCTCTGGTCTCGACGTTGCCTTTGTCGCTGACACCTACGGCGAGAAGGCTGCTGAGGCTGTCGCCGCCGTCGAGCCGGGTAAGGTCCTCGTTCTCGAGAACGTCCGTTTTGACAAGCGTGAGAAGAAGAACGATCCCGAGATCGCCAAGAAGCTCGCTTCCTATGGTGACGTCTTCGTTCTCGATGCCTTCGGCACCGCTCACCGCTCCCAGGGTTCCGTCGTGGGCCCCGCCGCTTACCTGCCTGCCGTCGCCGGCTTCTTGCTCGAGAAGGAGGTCGACACGCTGACCGGCATCTTCGCCGAGCCCGAGCGCCCCTTCGTCGCCATCGTCGGCGGTTCCAAGGTTTCCTCCAAGATCGGCGTTCTCGATCACCTCATCGACTCCGCTGACACCCTGATCATCGGTGGCGGCATGGCCTACACCTTCTTCCTGGCTCAGGGCCTGTCCGTTGGTCAGTCCCTCAAGGAAGAGGACTGGGTCGAGCGCGCCGGCGAGATGCTCAAGAAGGCCGAGGAGAAGGGTGTCAAGATCCTGCTCCCCATCGACAACCGTGTTGCCGATCACTTTGGCGAGGACGCTGTCCCCGAGGTTGTTGCTTCCGACGCTATCCCCGACGATCGTGAGGGTATGGACATCGGTCCCAAGACCGAGGAGCTCTATGCCGAGGCTGTCAAGGGCGCCAAGACCGTGTTCTGGAACGGCCCCATGGGTGTCTTCGAGTTTGACAACTTTGCTCACGGCACCCAGGCTATCGCCGAGGCTCTCGCCGAGGCTGACTGCACCTCGATCATCGGCGGTGGTGACTCTGTCGCAGCTGTCAACAAGTTCAACCTGGCCGACAAGATGAGCTGGATCTCCACCGGTGGTGGCGCTTCCATGGAGCTCGTCGAGGGTAAGGCCCTGCCCGGAGTGGAGGCGCTTCTCGATGCCTAATCGCACCCTTCTTATCGCTGGTAACTGGAAGATGAACAACGACGTCGCCGAGGCCGCCAAGCTCGCCGACGAGCTGGCTCAGGCTCTGCCCGAGGTTCCGGCTGGCGTCGAGGTGCTCGTCTGCCCTCCGACCATCGACATCACCACGGTTCATGACCGCATTCAGGCTGCCCCCATCGCCCTCGGTGCACAGAACGTGTACTGGGAGGCCAAGGGTGCCTTCACCGGTGAGTCTTCTTGCGACATGCTCAAGTCCGCTGGCTGCACCTACTGCATTATCGGTCACTCCGAGCGTCGCGACTACTTCCACGAGACCGACGAGGACCAGAACAAGAAGGCTAAGGCTCTCGTTGCCGCCGGTCTTGTTCCCGTCTTCTGCTGCGGCGAGTCCCTTGAGGTCCGCGAGGCTGGCACCTATGTCGAGCACGTCGTGAACCAGGTCAAGGCTGGCCTTGCTGGCCTTGAGATCACCTGCCCCAAGCAGGTCGTCGTCGCCTACGAGCCCATCTGGGCCATCGGCACCGGCAAGACCGCTACCGCCGAGGACGCTCAGGAGGTCTGCGGCGCTATCCGTGAGACCCTCAAGGAGATGTTCGGCGAGGAGCTCGCCGACGGCATCCGCGTTCTCTACGGCGGTTCCGCCAAGCCCGGCAACATTGCCGAGCTCGTCGCCAAGCCCGACGTTGACGGCGCCCTCGTGGGCGGCGCTTCGCTCAAGGCTGCCGACTTCGCCTCTATGGTCGTCAAGGCAGGCGAGTAGGACATATGGCACAGCGTCATCTTCCTGCACTCCTGATTATCATGGACGGCTGTGGCCTGGCTCCGGCCGATGGCGAGAACGCCGTCGCCGCTGCCAAGACGCCCTTCCTTGATAGCCTGTACGAGAAGTACCCCCACACCACGCTCGGCGCTTCGGGCGAGGACGTGGGTCTTCCCGATGGCCAGATGGGTAACTCCGAGGTGGGTCACCTCAACATCGGTGCCGGACGCATCGTGTTCCAGGAGCTTTCGCGCATCAACAACGCCATCAAGGACGGCTCCATCGCCAAGAACGAGGTTTTTGTCAAGGCTATGGACGACGTCAAGGCTGACGGTAAGACTCTCCACCTCATGGGCCTTATGAGCCCTGGCGGTGTTCATTCTCACATGAACCACGTCGAGGCTCTGGTCAAGATGGCTGCCGAGCACGGTGTCAAGACCGTTCGCGTCCACGCCTTCATGGATGGTCGCGACGTTGACCCGCAGTCCGGTGCCGGTTACATGAGTGAGTTCTGCGCCTTCCTGGCTAAGATCTCCGAGGAGACCGGTTGCGACGCTCGCGTTGCCACCGTCTCGGGCCGTTATTGGGCCATGGACCGCGATAATCGTTGGGAGCGCATCCAGCGCGCCTACGACGTCATGGTCAACGCGTCCGATGCCGATACCGACCCCGTTGCCGGTATCAAGGCCTACTACGAGAAGGATCCGCGCGGCGACGAGTTCGTCGAGCCCTTCGCTGCCCACAACGAGGGCATTCACGAGGGCGACGCGGCCATCTTCTTCAACTTCCGTCCCGACCGCGCTCGTCAGATGACCCGCGTGTTCACGGACAAGGAGTTCGACGGCTTTGAGCGCGAGCAGATCAAGCTTTCGCACTTTGTGACGATGACCGAGTACGATCCGACGTTTGACGTCGAGGTCGCCTTCCCCAAGACGTTCCCCGAGAACGTCCTGGCCGACGTTATCGCCGCCAATGGCCTGAAGCAGCTGCACACTGCCGAGACCGAGAAGTACGCCCACGTGACGTTCTTCCTCAACGGTGGCATCGAGGAGCCCAAGGAGGGCGAGGAGCGCGTGCTCGTCGCTTCCCCCAAGGTTGCTACCTACGATCTGCAGCCCGAGATGAGCGCTCCCGAGGTTACCGAGAAGCTCGTCGCCGCCATCAACGAGGATCGCGCTGATTTCTACATCGTGAACTTCGCGAACTGCGACATGGTTGGTCACACCGGTGTCTTCGACGCTGCCGTTAAGGCTGTCGAGGCTGTTGACGATGCCCTGTCCAAGGTTGTCCCGGCGATTCTCGCCAAGGGCGGCTTTGCGCTGATTACCGCCGACCACGGTAACGCCGATCACATGTTTGACGTTGCTTCCGACGGTTCCAAGCATCCGTTTACGGCTCACACCACCAACCGCGTGCCGTTCATCATTGTTGATGAGAAGGCACAGCTCACCGGTATCGAGGACGGCCGTCTTTCCGATATCGCTCCGACCATGCTCACCATGGCTGGTATTGAGCCTTCCGCCGAGATGACGGGCCGCGTGCTCGCCACCGAGGCCTAATAGAAAACAAATACCGTTTTCTAGTAAGAAGGGGGTTGTCCACAACCGGACAACCCCCTTTTTGGTATTTCTGCCATTTCCACCCCGTCCTTGAGTGGCAGGTAGGGGAGAGCGGGGGATTGTGGTACAGTACTGGAGTTTGAACTATTCTATTAAGGAGCTTATCTATGGGTCCGTTCCAGATTCTTCTGTTTGTCGTTTGGGCTGTCTCTGCCGTGGCGCTGACGATTCTCGTCCTGATGCATTCCGGTAAGGGCACCGGCGTTTCGGATATGATCGCTAGCTCGCTGTATAACTCCAGCTCTGCCACGGGCGTCATGGAGCAGAACCTCGATCGCCTGACGGTAATTATGGCCGTTGTTTTTGCCGTGTGCGTCGTCCTGTGCATGTTCTTCTTCCCGCAGGGCATCGTCGGCTACTAAGCATCGGCGTATATACGTTTGCAATGGGTCTCGCAGGTGCGGGACCCTTTTTGTTTACATATTTGTAACAGAGTCAAAATATCCCCACATACTTCGCCCAACTAAAGAAATTCTCGACCGTTAACCGGAATTAGCCCCAAATCGTGCATAAAATGCGCTACTGTATTGCGAAACGTTGGTCCGTTGTGCATAACCAGCCATAGCAGCGGGCGGCGTTTTGATGGTTCGGATCGGATTGTCTCGACATATGTCCGACTGAACATTTCTTTGTCCTATCTCATAAGGAGGATGGCATGGCTGATTCTATGTTCCACCAGCCCGTTATGGGTCGTCGCGCCTTTGTTGGCGGCACCCTCGCTGCGAGCTCCATGGCTTTTCTTGCCGCATGCGGCAAGAAGGGCGGCGACGCTTCCGGTTCTGAGTCCGGTTCGACGCTGAACTTCTACATCAACAACCCGGTCTGCATCGACCCCTACAATGTCCAGGAGGACCAGGGCACTCAGGTCGAGTACCAGCTCTTTGACGCTCTGACCTCTTATGACGCCGAGAAGGGCGAGATCGTTCCGCTGGCTTGCGAGTCTTTTGAGGCCAACGACGACGCCACCGAGTTTACCTTCAAGATCAAGAAGGCCAAGTTCCACAACGGTGACGACGTTACCTCCAAGTCCTTCAAGCTCGGTTGGGAGCGTCTGGTCAACACCAAGTCGGCCATCGCTACCGAGTACGGCCCTTCCGAGGTCTCCTATCACCTTTCCATGGTCGAGGGCTATGACGACCTGCTTGCCGGTAACGCTACCGAGCTCAGCGGTGTTACTTGCCCCGACGATGAGACCCTCGTCGTCAAGCTGTCTTCCGCTTACGCCGACTTCCCCTTCGTCGCCTCTCACCCGGCTCTGGCCCCGGTTCCCGAGTGCGCCGAGTCCGATGTCAAGAGCTTCTACCTTGCGCCGGTCGGTAACGGCCCGTTCATGATGGACGGCAAGTGGGAGGATGGTCAGGAGATCAACCTCAAGAAGTTCGACGATTACTATGGCGACAAGGCCAAGATCGATGGCATCCACTTCCAGGTCATCAAGGACATGGAGACCGCTTACAAGGAGTTCCAGGCCGGTAACCTCGATGTCTGCGACGTTCCCGTTGCTCAGATCGACGCTGCCAAGAAGGATCGCGGCGTGTCCAAGGACGGCTACACCATGGGTGACGGCGAGCGCATGCTGCTCGGCGCCGAGCCTTCCACCTATTACCTGACCTGCAACAACACGGCCGAGCCGTTCAACAACGCCGACCTGCGCAGGGGTATCTCCCTGGCCATCAACCGTGAGGCCATCTGCAAGACCATCTTCAAGGGTACCCGTACCCCTGCCGACGGCATTGTTCCTCCGGGCATCGATGGCTACAAGGAGGGCGCATGGGAGTTCTGCGCCTACGACGTCGACAAGGCTAACGAGTACCTCGACAAGGTTGCTCCCGCTGGCGCTAACGGCGATCGTGGCATTAACGTGACTCTGTCCTACAACCAGGACGGTGGCCACAAGGAGATCATGGAGTCCATCATCGGCGACCTCGCCAAGGTCGGCGTTACCGCTGTCTCCGATACCCCCGAGTGGTCTGCCCTGCTCGAGCAGTATCAGAACTTTAACTATCAGTTCGGTCGTCTGGGTTGGATTGCCGACTACCCGATCATGGACAACTTCCTGTATCCGCTGTTCCACTCCGACTCCCTCGGTGGCGACAACCGCTCTGGTTACAACAACCCCGAGTTCGACGCCAAGGTCGACGAGGCCCGTACCACGGTTGACGACGAAGAGCGCGTCGCTAAGATGCAGGAGGCCGATGCAATGGTCGCTGCCGACTGCCCGGTCATCCCGGTGATGTTCTACACGCACACCATCGCCGGCTCCGATCGCATCAAGCACCTCTATGTCGATCCGCAGAAGCACGCCGATCTGGGTACCGCTGAGCTCGCCTAAGAGTTTGCAGCTTCCGTGAGGGTCAAGTATTTACGTAGACCTCATGGGAAACATACAGTTCTCCCTAACCTGGGGTAAACTGGCTGATGGTAATTTTGGGATGCCGGTCTGGCGATCGGCATCCCATTTAGGTTAATCCCTAGATAGGGGAGTGGTATGGGTAAGTACATCGTTAAACGTGTGCTTCAGTTCATCCCGGTGTTTTTGGGCGTTACGCTGATTTTGTTCGCCCTCCAGAATATCGTGCCGGGAGATCCGATCAAGCTGATCGGTGGAGACAAGGCTCTGTCCCCCGAGGTGGAGCTTCAGCTTCGCGTCCGCTATCACCTGGTCCAGTCGGACGAGGACGGCAACGCGATCCTTGACGAGAACGGCGACCCCGTTCAAACGTCGCTCGTGGACCGTTACTTGTATTACATGAACGGCCTGCTTCATGGCGATCTGGGCAATTCGTATCAGCGCAAGCTGCCGGTTACGGAAATCTTTGCCCAGAAGTATCCGTATACGGTCAAACTTGCCGCGTGCGCCATCGTGCTCGAGGCAATCATGGGTATCGGTGCGGGTATCATTTCGGCGGTAAAGCGTTATTCCTTCTGGGATATTTTGGTAACGCTCACCACGTCGATCCTCGTTGCCGTCCCGGCCTTCTGGCTCGGTATGTTGCTGCAACTGTTCTTTGGCGTCATTCTCAAGGACGCCACGGGCGGTGCATTCTCCATGCCGATCTCGGGTGCCGGCGGTGCCAGCTCTCAGTATCAGGATTGGATGCACTATGTGCTTCCGACCATTACGTTGGCTTCGGTTTCGACCGCTTATGCTGCCCGCATTATGCGCTCGCAGCTGCTTGACGTCATGAACCAGGATTACATTCGTACGGCAAAAGCCAAGGGTCTCTCCAATCGCGCGATCATCATCAAGCATGCGCTTAAGAATGCACTCATCCCCGTCGTTACCTATATTGGTGTCGACTTTGGCGGCATGCTTTCGGGCGCCATCCTGACCGAGACGGTCTTCAACTGGCCCGGTATCGGCTATGAGGTCTATCGCGCCATTAGCATGCGTGACTGGCCCATCGTTATGGGCGGCGTTACGCTCATCGTCGTCGTCGTCATGGTGATCAACCTGCTCGTCGACATTAGCTATGCATTCCTCGACCCGCGCATCCGCCTTGGCGGTCCGTCGGATAAGGCCTAAGGGAGGTACGTCTCATGCAGGAAACTGATTCTCAGTCTCAGGAGCAGGCTACCGCCACCAAGGCCGCATCTGCTCCCGCCAAGTCCCGCACGCTGTGGGGCGACGCTTTTAAGCGTCTTCGTAAGAACAAGCTCGCCGTTATCGGTGTCTGCTGGATCATCATCGTCGTTGTGGTTGCCCTGACCGCAGATCTGTGGGCTAAGCCCTGGCTCGGTTCGCCAACGGCTTCCGACTCGACCACCATGGCCGAGACGTCGCTGATGGCTCCGTGTGCAGAGCACCCGTTTGGCACCGATGCCCTCGGTCGTGACATTCTCGTGCGTGTTATCTACGGTGCACGCGTTTCGCTGTCCGTCGGCATTATGGCTACTGCCATCTCCACGTTGATCGGTCTGGTCATGGGCGCCCTGGCCGGTTTCTACGGCGGCATCTGGGATACGATCATCATGCGCTGTGCGGATATCTTCTTGGCGTTCCCGTACGTGCTTTTCGTTGTCGCCATGATCGCCGTTATCGGCCGTGGTCTTCAGAACGTCTTTTTTGCCATCGGCATTCTCGGCTGGCCTTCGATTGCGCGCGTCTTCCGCTCTGCAATCTTGACGGTCAAGGAAAACGATTATGTTGACGCTGCGCGCGCGATGGGTGCATCTGATGCTCGTATCGTCGTGCGTCACATCTTCCCGAACTCCGTCGCCTCCATTGTGGTCTACGCGACCATGAACATTGGTGGCGCCATTCTGACCGAGTCCGCTCTGTCCTTCCTCGGCATGGGCGTTATTCCGCCTACGCCTTCGTGGGGCTCCATGATTCAGGACGGTCAGCAGTATCTTCTGACTGCTCCCTGGATGATGATCATGCCCGGTCTGGCAATTCTCTCGACGGTGCTCGCCTTCACCCTGCTGGGTGACGGTCTGCGCGACGCCCTCGACGTCAAGATGAAGGACGCATAAGGATGAAGAAGAACAAGAACTATGTGGACCTGAAGGACCAGCCGGTTCCCGAGGGCCAGCATCTGCTCGAGGTCGATGACCTTAAGATGTATTTCCACACCGAGGATGGCGTTGTTCGCGCTGTCGACGGTGTCTCCTACACGCTCGATCGCGGCGAGACCCTGGGCGTCGTTGGTGAGTCCGGCTCCGGTAAGTCCGTGACCGCCATGACCATCATGGGTCTTATCTCGATGCCTCCGGGAAAGATCGAGGGCGGCGACGTTCGCTATCGCGGTCGTTCTATCCTCGAGATGACCGAGGAAGAGATGCAGCACATTCGCGGTAACGACATCGCGATGATCTTCCAGGATCCTATGACCTCCTTGAACCCGGTCTATAAGATCGGCAAGCAGGTGGGCGAGGGTCTTCGTCTGCACCGCGGCTACTCCAAGCAGGAGGCGCTCAAGCGTGCCACCGAGCTTTTGGACCTCGTTGGTATTCCCGAGCCCGAGAAGCGCGTCAATGAGTATCCGCACCAGTTCTCTGGCGGTATGCGTCAGCGCGTCATGATTGCCATGGCTCTTGCCTGCGATCCCGATATTTTGATTGCCGACGAGCCCACGACTGCCCTGGACGTTACCATTCAGGCTCAGATTATTGAGCTTATGCAGGAAATGCAGGAGAAGAACGGCAACGCCATCATCATGATCACCCATGACCTGGGCGTTGTCGCTGATATGGCCGACAAGATCATGGTTATGTACGCCGGCCGTCCCGTCGAGTTCGGTACTGCTGAGGAAATCTTCTACGAGAGCCGCCACCCCTACACCTGGGGCCTTATCCGCTCCATCCCGGAGCAGGCCATCGATGAGAAGAAGCCGCTTACGCCGATTCATGGCAACCCGCCTTCGCTCATGAACCTGCCCGAGGGCTGCGTGTTCTCTCCTCGCTGCCCCTATGCGACGGATAAGTGCCGCAAGCAGCGCCCCGAGCGTTTTGTTACCGAGTCTGGTCACTATTCTGCGTGCCACTACGCTGGCGACCCCGAGTTCCTCAAGAACGCTCCTGTGACGTCCCGTACGCGCAAGGATTCCAAGAAGGGAGGCGAGGCGTAATGGCAGATACCAACGAGCGTACTCCGCTGCTGAAGGTCGAGCACCTCTCTAAGGAGTTCCCCGCTGAGTCCGGCATGTTCGCCAAGCGCTTCTCCAAGCGTGTCGTCTCTGCTGTAAATGACATCTCTTTTGAGATTTATCCTGGCGAGACCTTCGGTCTGGTTGGCGAGTCTGGTTGCGGTAAGTCCACCACGGGCCGTACTATCATGCGCCTGACCAAGCCGACCGCCGGTAAGGTGTTCTTCCAGGGTAAAGATGTTGCCGAGATGAGCAAACATGAGATCAAGGACATGCGTCGCGAGATGCAGTTCATCTTCCAGGACCCCTATGCTTCGCTCAACCCTCGTATGACCATCGGTGAGATCGTCTCCGAGCCCATGACCATTCATGGCGTGGGCACCAAGGAGGAGCGCATTGAGCGCGTCCGCGAGCTTCTCGACGTTGTCGGACTGAACCCCGAGCACATCAACCGCTATCCTCATGAGTTCTCCGGCGGTCAGCGTCAGCGTGTCGGTATTGCCCGCGCTTTTGCGCTGAAGCCCAAGCTGATTATCTGCGACGAGCCAGTTTCTGCTCTGGATGTGTCCATTCAGGCCCAGGTTCTGAACCTGCTCAAGGAACTGCAGGACAAGTTCGGTACCGCGTATCTGTTTATCGCTCACGACCTGTCCGTCGTGCAGCACATTTCCGATCGCGTTGCCGTTATGTATCTGGGTAAGATGGTTGAGGTTTCGGACTGGAAGACGCTCTACAGCGAGCCTCACCATCCGTACACGCAGTCGCTGCTGTCTGCCGTGCCGGTTCCCGATCCTGATATCCAGAAGACCCGCAAGCGCATCATCCTCGCTGGCGATCCGCCGTCGCCGCTGGATCCGCCGACCGGCTGCCGTTTCCACACGCGCTGCCCGATCGCGCAGGGTATTTGCTCTGAGAAGCTTCCCGAGTTTAAGGAAGTCGCACCGGGTCACTGCTGCGCGTGCCACTTCGCGGAGCCGTTCCCGATCAAGGAATCGCACATCGACTTGTAGCCGGTTGTTATCGTCCGGGCCCGTCCTGAAGTTACTTTTCAGAACGTCCTCGGACATGCAAGAAACCCCCGCTGCGCACTTCGTGCGGCGGGGGTTTCTTGCGTCCTGACGCTCCTATTTGGCAAGGTGTTTTTTAGAATCCATTTTGCGCTCGGCCTCGAAGGCCTGCCTGTCCCAATCGAGCGGAAGTCCGGCCTCGACCCATGCCTCGTAGGCCCTCCTTATGGGCTTGAGCTCCCTTTGGCC
>NZ_JBDMSL010000023.1:0-39364 GCF_039758965.1 Collinsella aerofaciens
ACGGTGGCCATTATTCGGTGACCGGGATTGGTCAAAATCGTTTGACTATTAGCGGCTAAAATCGCCCGGCGCTAACATGTCCCTTTGCCGCATTTGATGTCAAAACCATTTTGTCGAGGACTAGAGAGTTTGAAAGTCTACCATTTCTACCCCGTCCCCTAATGGCAGGTTTTACATGCCGGCAAAGCCTGTTTGGCGCAGGGCTTCGTAGAGGACGATGGCGGCGCTGTTGGAGAGGTTGAGTGCGCTGATGCGGTAGTCGTCCGGATTGATGAAGTTGCCGCAGATATCCTGCTGGAGGATGGCCTCGTGGCTGTCCTCGGTATGCCCCAGCGATTCCTCGTGAGCTTCCCAAGCTTCGGCGTTATCGAGTGAGTCGCAATCGCGCAGCATCGGGATGCGCTCGCAACGCTCGGGCGCCGCGGCAAGCAGTGGCTCGGGAATGCCCGAGCTCTCGCTGCCAAAGACCAAGTAGTCGCCATCGCGGTAGGCACTCTGCGCATAGGTGCGGCGTGCCTTTTTGGTCAGCAGATGCAGGCGTTCGTCGGCAGGGGAGAGACCATTGCGTGCAAGGAAATCCTCCCAGCCGGCATAGGTGGTCACGTCCAAGTTTTGCCAGTAGCCCAGGCCGGCGCGACGTACTGTCTTGTCGTCGAGCGAAAAGCCCAGTGGCTCCACCAGATGTAGACGGGCGCCGGTGACCACGCAGGTACGGCCGATATTGCCCGTATTGGCCGGGATTTCGGGCGCATACAGCACAATGTTGAACATGAATCTCCTTGGCTCAGAACGAAAAACCACCACGAAGGGGACAGGCACCTTCGTGGTGGTTTGGCGGTTACGTAGCGGAAAAACCCGCTTGGATAAACCTAGGCGCGGTGCCAGTCGGTCAGGCAGGCATCGAGGGAGGCGATGAGCGCATCCTTGTCCATGTGACGGCCGATGATGCACAGGCTCGTCATGCGGTCGCCCGTCTCGTCGTCCCAAATCTGCATGATCTCGGGGTTCTCGTCGATGATCTTCTGCTTCTCGCCCTCGGGCGCCGAGTCGACAAACAGGCCGTTCTCCATCAGGCGCATCTGGTGGCCAGCCTGCTCAAACATGTAGCACATGTCCGGATCGCCGGTCTGCCACAACGGACCCTTGACGCGAATGACCTCGTCGGGCCACTCCTGCTCAACAAAATCGGTGAACTTCTGCAGGTCAAACGGCTTGCGGCGCGAGTAAACAAAGGTCTCGATGTCGTACTCGAGCACCTCAGGGTCATCGTGCTCCTCGGGATGCTCCATGGCATCGATCCAGGCGGCGGAATTGTAGGCGCGCATAAAGTCGAAGCGGTCGGTGTCGAGCAGCTCCTCCATGGGGACCTCGCCGTTTTGGGCCTCGACGATCACGGCATCTTTCTGCAGGCTGCGCACGATGGCCTTGAGCTCGGCGATCTGCTCAGGGCTCACGGTATCGGTCTTGTTGAGAATCAGCGTGGAGCAGAACTCGATCTGCTGGATGAGCAGGCTCTCGATGTCGTCCTCGTCGATATCCTTTGCCAGCAGGTCGCGACCGCCGTTGAACTCGTCGTACATGCGGGCGCAGTCGACCACGGCCACGATGTTGTCGAGCGCGAGCTTGGGCTCGCCGCCCACCTTGGCCTCGTCGCAGAAGCTCGAGATGGTGTAGGCGATGGGGATAGGCTCGCAAATACCCGATGCCTCGATGATGATGTAGTCGAAGTTGCCCGAATCGGCGATGCCCTGCAGCTGGTTGGCCAGGTCGTCCGAAAGCGTGCAGCAGATGCAGCCGTTGGTGAGCGGGATGAGGTCGTCGGTCTCGGAAAGGCCGCCGTCGGCGATAAGGCTGGCGTCGACATTGATCTCGCCGATGTCGTTGACGATCACGGCGGCGCGGATGCCGCCGTCGTTAGCGAGGATGTGGTTGAGCAGCGTGGTCTTGCCGGCACCGAGGTATCCGGTAAGCATGATGATCTTCACGGGTTTGTTGGGCATGTGCCCTCCTTTGTTAGACATGGCTTACAGTTGAATCTTATGCCAAACGCCTGCTCTTATACCCACGCGCCGGCAAATAACACAAGCTACTCCCAGGCTCCCCATACATCGGGGCAATAACCGACGGTGGCCTTCTTGCCGTTGCGCACGATGGGCTCGGCTAGAACCTGCTGGTTCTCGAGCAGCTTGTCGAAGCGCTGGCTAGGGGTGAGGTGCTGGATGAGCGCGAGTGTCTCCTCGTCCTTGGCTTTGGGGTTGAGCAGCTTGTCGATGCCGCCGACCGCCTGCATCACGCTCGTGAGCTCGCCCTTGCTCATCTCCTTTTCCTTAAGGTCGATAAACTGCACCTTAATGCGGCGCTCTTTGAAGAAGCGCTGTGCTTTCTTGGTATCGAAGGACTTTTTGGTGCCAAAAATCTGCACGTTCATGTATTTGTTCCGCCGTTCTACCTGATGAAGTTGGTCGTTGCTCGATCTGCCTCGGGTGCGTTGATACCGGCGGCCTGTCCTGCCTCGATGCAGCGCAGGAGCCAGGCCATGTTCTTGCCGATGTTGCGCATGGTGGCTAGGCCCTCAGCGTCCTGGGCGGCCTCGCCCGGCATGGCGCCAAACACGTTGTTCCAGTACGTTGAGGCAACCACGGGCATCTGGTTGATGGTGAAGTACTTGTTGAGCACATCGAAGGTGGTCGATGTACCGCCGCGACGGGCGACGGCGACGGCAGCGCCCGGCTTGTGTGCAAAGGCTTTGCCTCCGGCATAGAATGCGCGGTCGAGAGCCGAGAGGATGCGTCCGCTGGGGTGCGCGTAGTAGACGGGCGAGCCAAAGACAAAACCGTCGGCCTGCTCGGCGGCAGCGATCAGCTCGTTCACCACGTCGTCGTCAAAGGTGCAGCGTCCGCCAAGCTTGCCGCACTGACCGCAACCGATGCAATCGCGAATGGGCTTGGCGCCCAGCTGAAACGCCTCGGTATCAATGCCTTCGGCATTGAGCTGCTCGGCGACCTCGGCGAGTGCGCGGGCGGTGTTGCCGTTTGCCTTGGGGCTGCCATTGACCAAAAGAACCTTCATCACAAACTCCCTCTGCTTTTGGTGACTTCTGCAGAGGATTATCGCACGAGAGGGTAGATGGCGTGGGGCGCGATGTGAAACGGCTTGTGTTTCACATCGCGCCCCACGACGCTAGTTCAGCTTGGTGCCCGGTACTTGCGGTGCCTCTTTAAGCAACGCTTTGAGCTCGTTCAAAATGGAAACGGGTTGTCGATCGACAGCGTCCAGATGAAGCGTCGCCACACGAATGGGTGGCTGATATTCAAGCGAGCCGATAAGCACGGGCGAACCCAGGAAACGCTCGATTTCCTCTGCAATCGCATCGGTTTCTTCGGGATCAAAGTCATCGAAAAGCGCCACGAACGTTGGCCCCGTCGAGCGGAACAGGCGGCCCTTGCCGCGCGAACAATCCATGAGGCAGGCGGCGCTTTCGGCGAGCACACGGTCGCCTGCATCGAATCCAAAGCGGGCATTGACCTCGGCGATATCGTCGACCTTAATGGCAATAAAGCCTGCCTCGCGCGCCACGCGACGCATTTCGCCAATGGCGTTGACCAGCGCGTGGACATCGCCCAGGCCCGTTACCGAGTCGGTCGTATCCGCTAGGCTTCGGTTGACGATAATGCCCACATACATGCTGGGCTCGGTATCGGTGCCGTCCAAGCGGTAGCCCGTGCAGTCGCAAAGCACGTATTTTCCGGTGGCGTCCATTACGCGATACTGCATGTAGTGGAAGTGCCATGTGCCGTGTATCACCATGTCGAGCTCGGCGCGTACGTTGTCGCGGTCCTCGGGAGGAACGCGGGCGAGCCACATGTCGAGTGAGTTAAAAGGGTGCTGGGAGGGCAGGTCAAAATCGCGCACGGCGTTAACCGACCATTGCGATTCGCCCGTATCGAGATTGAGGATAAACGGATAGCGCGTCTCGGAGCTCATGGAGATCGCTTGGAATACGCGGTCGTTGCAGGGAAGCTGATCGACGATTGGGCGTTGCGGGGCGTCATCGTCTTTCGGTTGCTGCACACGATGCATAAGCTTATAGCGATACATCTTGCGATCGGCATCCATCGTCATCTGGCGACGCGTGTCGCCAGCAAGTGGATCGACGCGCGAGCAGCCAAAGCTAAAGCTGGCGATCATGGGCGCCTTGCCACCTGAGCTCGCCTCGACCAGCCCGGCGCGTATCTGCTCCAAGCGCTGCTCGAGTTCAGTCTCGTTTGCGGAGAGCGAGATGAGCACAAACTCGTCTCCACCGATACGGAACAGCATCTCATCGTGCTCCATGGTTTCGGAGAGCGTGCGGCAGATGCTCAGAATATAGCGATTGCCTTCGGCGTGGCCAAACCTATCATTGCAATGCTTGAGATGGTCGATGTCAATATAGGCGCAGGTGAAGGGGTCGCCTTTGCGCCAGAGCTGCTCGACGTGACGGTCGAATCCGTTGCGGTTGCCCAAGTTGGTGAGCGGGTCGATATAGGCGTTGCGCTCAAGCAGCCGGCGCTCTTGTTGCAGGATGGCATGCGTCTTTTGCAGTTGCTCGCCAACGGCGCGTAGCTCAGCAGGCAGCGCGGCAACATCGAGTTCGGCGGTCGAGATGCCATTTGCAAGTCGCTGAAGATAGACAATAATCGATTGCTCGCCCATGCGGTACGACTTGTTCATGATGGATAACCTCCTTGGGCGGAACAATGGTTTGTATCATATCCCCAATTCGGGTTGAATTGGGGATATAAGTTAGCTAATGGAGGCAAATTCCCCCTTCGGCGGTGGCGTTTTGCGCGCGAGCGTATCAGTTGTTATTGCCACCATCGAGCAATGCCTCAAAATCCTTCGCCGGCATGGGACGGTAGTAGAGGAAGCCCTGAGCGTAGCGGGCGCCCATTTGTCGTAGCATGTTTGCCTGCTCGTTTGTCTCGACGCCTTCAACCACGACGGGCAGATGGAGCGACTGCGCCATCTCGAGCATCGATGACACGATCTGCGCGCTGCGGCCTTGATCGCGGTCGGTGGGCACAAAGGTGCGGTCGAGCTTGATGACGTCGACGTTGACGTTCTTGAGCATCGCGAGCGTGGACTGGCCGGTGCCAAAATCGTCCATGTAGGTCGAGAAGCCACGGGTGTGCAGATCCGCGGTCAGCTTATCCACGGCCTCGGACTCTCCGGTATAGGCGGTCTCGGTGATCTCGATGTGCATGAGTTCGGGCGGCAGGTTGTACTGGGCGGCGAGCGACCCCATATGCTCGGCGACATCGCAGGCAAGAATGTCTACGCGCGACACATTGAGGGAGATCGGAACCACGCGAAGTCCTCGATTGAGGCGCTCGCGGAGCCACATGGCGACGCCCTGCCAAACATATTTGTCGAGCGTCACTACAAAGCCGCTTTCCTCGAGTGCGGGGATAAACGTTGCGGGCGAAATGAGAGAGCCGTCCTTGTCAATCCAGCGGGTGAGTGCTTCGGCGCCAATAATCTCACCGGTTTCCATATCGACCCGTGGCTGCAAGTGGTAGGTAATACGACCATCTGAGAGCGCGTACTGGAATTCGGCCAGCGTGCGGTGGAACGCGACTTCGCGCTCGTACTCCGCGGGGCAGAAAATGGCAATGCGCTCCTTAAAGTCGTTTTTTGCGCGTTGATTGGTAAACGTGGCCTTCGCCTGCGCATCGATGGTGATTTCCTCATTGGAGTCGATGGGGTAAACGCCCATGGACGGCCAAAAACCTACGCCGTCATCATGCCTGGCTACTGCCTCGCGAACGCGGTTGTAGATTTGATGGACGGTGATGTGCCTAAAGGGAATGAGTACGCAAAAGTCATCTTGGCCCCAGTACCCTGCGACGCCCATGCCGGCATTCTCGATGTCCTTGAGGACCGTGCCCACATCGGCAAGCAGGCGGTCGCCTTCGGCCTGTCCATACCATTCGTTAAACAGGCGCATGTGGCCCATGTCGACCGTGGCGATGCACCAGGCGCCGTCGCGCCTTGCCTCGAGAAAAGCGTTGGCGCGCCGCATAAACTCGCTGGGTCGATAGAGGCCCGTGAGCGAGTCGATACGTTCGGCGATGGCGCTTTTGCGCTCAGCCTCGGGTATGGGGAGGCTGTCGTTGGGAACAAGCCCGCCGGCCGTGCGAAGGCGACGGTCGAGTTCGCCTAAAACGGCGGTCGCCTGATGGGTTAAGTGTTCGTAAAAGGCCGGGACGACAAGACAGACGGGAGTAATGGTGTCGCCCGCGATTTGCACAGGAGCGAAAACGGCCTCTTTAAGGTGGTGGGTCAGTTGCTCGAATGCCTCGTGGTCCAGGTCGTTGCTGAGCACGACGAACTGGACGCTACGTGAACGGTAGACCCTGCTCCTGCCGCGGGTGATCGACAGCATGCGGCCTGCGTATTCGGCGAGCATGTTGTCGACAGCCTCGGCTCCGTAGAGCTCGTTGAGCTTTGTCGTGCCACGAACGCGCACCGCTATAAGCCCTGTCTCGCAACGATCGCGGCGGCAGGCGTCGATGGCATTGACCAACATGCGCTGGGTGCCGAGGCCTGTCGCGGCGTCGACGGTTTCGGCAAGTGAGTGGTTGACGAGCTCGCCGACATAGAGCGAGGGGACATTTTCGTCGCCGTCGATGCGAAACCCGCGAGCACGGCAGAGGACGTAGTCGCCGACGGCATTGCGCACACGATACTGCATGACGCGACGGTGCTTGGTGCTGTTATAGACCTGGTCGATGTCGTTGATGTAGGCCTCAAGGTCATCGGGATGCACGCGCGTTTTCCAGTAATCGCGACAGTTGTCTATGTGCTCCGAGGGAAGGCCAAGATCGCGCAAGGCACCTTGTGACCAAAGGGTGCGATGTTTGTCCAAGTTCTCGATAAAGAAATAGCGGCCCTCGTTGAGCATCGAAAAGGCGTCGAAAATGCGATCGCTAATTTCGAAGTCGTCGGCGTGGACTTGCGTGATATTGCGTCGATCAAGGTGCATGGCATGACGTAACTTGTAGTCGTACATGCGATGGTCGGCATCGAGCGTCATGCGATTGGGGGCTTCGCCCAGGGCGGGGTCGGCATGCGACACTCCATAGCTAAACGAGTGAGGCATCTCGGAATCGTTGTTTTTGAGCAGGACCGTTCGGCAGTGTTCCAGACGTTCGGCGAGGTCGTCCTCGGTCGCAATCGTAGATAGGATGGCAAACTCGTCGCCGCCTATGCGAAACGCCGCTTCGTCCACTCTCATATACAGCTTGAGATAGAGGCTTACCTGCAAAATATAGCGGTTGCCCTCGTCATGGCCAAAGACGTCGTTGCAGTGCTTGAGATTGTCGATATCGATGTACGCCATGGTAACGGGGGTGTCCTGCTCCCAGAGCTCCTCGAGGGAACGGGCAAAACCGCCGCGGTTGCCAAGTCCGGTAAGCTGGTCGGTGAAGGCGGTCCTAATCAGATCATCCTGACGCTCGAGAAGGTCGCGAAAGGTCTTTTCGAGCGTTTCGGTGTAATTGCTGACAGTATCCATGTCGTAAGCGGCTTTCTGGGGTCGGGCGAATTGCGTCGGGCGAGCTCGTTGTGCACACGCGTTGTTGTTCGGCGCTTTGCGTGTATCCAGGCCCCCGCCTCGCTGCGTTGTTGGGTTAATTTACCGGCTAATGTTCGCTGTTGATAACTGCTGAGTAGTATAAACAACAGTGCAGAATTATATATGGGTGCACATGCTGTGGGCGGCTATTATTCGACAAACGGTAGCGCGACGATGCGATGTCCGATAAAAATGCGACTGGGGTGGTATATGTTGACGGGTATACTTGTTCCGGTTTTAAACGCAGGAACGGAGATGGTCGCATGGCACAGCCGGATACGACGCGCACGGTGGGGCTCGCGCTCGAGGGAGGCGGCTACCGCGGTATGTATACGGCGGGCGTGCTCGACGTTTGGATGGAGCACGGTTTGACCTGCGACCATATGGTGGGTGTCTCGGCGGGCGCGGCGTTTGGCTACAACTTTAAATCGCGCCAGATCGGACGCGCCATTCGCTACAACAAGGCCTATTGTGCCGACAAGCGCTATGCGGGTGTAGCAAGCTGGCTGCGGACCGGCGACATGTTCAATGCCGATTTTGCCTATCACGAGGTGCCTATCGAGCGCGATCCCATTGACTTGGAGGCGTATCGCGCCTGTCCCATGCGGTTTACGTGCGTGTGCACCGATATCGAGACGGGCAAGGCCGTCTACCACGACCTGCCCTATGGCGACGAGAGGGATATCGAGTGGATTCGGGCGTCATCGGCGATTCCCGTGGCGACGCGTCCCGTTGCTATTGACGGGCATAAGTATCTGGATGGTGGCGTGGCTGATTCTATTCCCAGTGCATGGCTGTTTGCGCAGGGGTATGACCGCAATATCGTGGTACTCACGCAGCCGGCGGGCTTTGTAAAGCAGCCCAACAGCGTGATGCCCATGCTGCGTCGCGTGTTCCGTCACTACCCGGAGTTTGTCGCAGCGCTTGAGCATCGGCATGAGGTCTACAATGCCACGCTCGATGACCTGGCACGTCGTGAGGCCGCCGGCGAGGTCTTTGTGGTGCGGCCGAGCGAATCGGTGAAGGTGCCGTCACTATGCCGCGAGCCCGATGAGCTCGAGCGCATCTATCAGATCGGCCGCCACGATGCAGAGGTGACCTTACCGGCGTTGGAAGCGTACCTGGCGGGGTAAGGGTCGCATGCGGAAAGCGCATCCCGGAATGGAGGTCCAAACTGGGATGCGCTTTCCATTGCTGAAGATGTGAGGCTGCGAATCGGCTGCTCGGCTTATGGCTATGCCTGCTGCCAGGTGTCGACAAGCTCCTTGGCCGCGGCGTAGGGGTCATCGGCGCTGCAGACGGCGCTCACCACAAAGAAGCCGTTGACGCCGGTGGCCTTAAGCTGCGGCAGGTCGGCCGTCTTGACGCCGCCGCCCACCACGATGGGCACGGGGCTTGCCGCGTGGAGTGCGGCTAGGTCCTCAAAGCTTTTGGTGATGATGGAGCCGTCGGCCGCGCGTCCGCAATCGCGCTTGGTCTCGGTCTCGTGGAGTGGGCCGATGCCCAGGTAGTCGACCAGACTCATGTCGGCGGTCTTGACGTACTCGAGCATCTCCTCGCAACGGGCCGAAAGGCCCACGATGGCGTCGGGGCCCAGCAACTTGCGACAGACCTCGACGGGAATATCGCTTTGGCCCACGTGCACGCCGTCGACGGCAATACCCTGCTCGCGTGCGGCAAGCACACAGTCAAGGCGGTCGTCGATGAGCAAGGCAACCTGACCGGTCTTGCCGGCCTGAGCGATTGCCTGCGCGGCGTCACCGGTCAGCGCAATGATCTCGCGGGCGCTTGCCACCTTGGAGCGCACCTGGATGCAGGTAAAGCCGGCGTCGAGCGCCTGGGCCACCACATCGCCCACGGGGCGCCCGAGCGTGTTTTCGGGGCCGAGTACCAGATAGGCCGAGATATCAAGGTTGTCGCGGATGCTCATCGTGCTTCCTCCTGCTTTTTGATCTGTGCTTCCATGCGCTCGAGCTTGCCGGTCATGGTGTCGGTAAATCCGGGCCGGATATCGGCTTTGAGCACGACTTCGGTGCGGATGCCCTTGCTCGCCAACACAAAGGTTGCGTCGCGCACGACCTGCATGACCTCGTCCCAGTCGCCCTCGATCTCGGTGAACATCGAGGTGGTGCGGTTGGGAAGGCCGCTCTCGCGTATGACGCGCACGACCTCGGCGACCTCGGCGGAGAGCTCATCGCCGGTGCCGCACGGGGCGATGGCCACGGCGACGAGCGTGTTCATGCCGGTATTGGTTGTGGGCTCGGACATGGCCTATGCCTCCTCGAGCTCGAGTCGGTTATCGGCGATGTCTTGGGCGGTCGCGCGGTAGAGCTCATCGATAAAGGCAACCTTAAAGCTTGCCGGGGCATCGGCGACAGCGGCGGCACGCGTGCCGGCGACGTTGTAGACGGCGGTACCGCAGACGGCTGCCGTAAACGGGTCGGCGGCGCAGGCATACACGGCCAGCACGCCGCCCTGCGAGCAGCCGCAACCGGTAATCTTGGACATGAGCGGGCTGCCGCCGTGGGACTTGGCCACGGTTGTGCCGTCGGTAATCAGGTCGACTTCGCCCGAGACCACAACGGCGCCGCCGGTGTAGCGGGCGAGCGCCACGGCGGCATCGCGGGCAGCGTCTACCGTGTCGGTGGTATCGACACCGCGCACGCGGCTCAGATCGGCCGCCTCGCCCTCAAGACCCCACAGGCCGGCGAGCGCGATGATCTCGGAGGCGTTGCCGCGCACGATGGCGGGCTTGTACTGCTTGAGTTCGTTTACCAACTGGGTGCGCAGACTACCGATACCCAGGCCCACCGGATCGAGCACCCAGGGCTTGCCGGCGTCGTGTGCCGCCTTGGCCGCGCGGGGAATCGTTTGCTCGTAGATGGGGAAGAGCGTGCCCATATTGAGATAGATGGCGCCGCCGCCGGCAACGAGCGCCTCGCCCTCGTCGGGCAGATAGACCATGGCGGCCGATCCGCCCACGGCGAGCTGTGCGTTGGCGACAAAGTCGATCGTCACCGTGTTGGTGATGGAACCGGCCATCGGATTGGTGGCGCGAATCTCCTCCACGGCCTTGATCACATGTTGCTTAAGCTGTTCCGAATCAATCACTGCACATGCCTCCTTGGCATAGAAAAGGGGCGCTGTGCATAGACAGCGCCCCTGTAAAGGCGGCATGCTCCCTACGCCAGCATTAACTGACAGGTTCAAAGGATTGGGCCCCATGCCCTCTCAGCCTTGTGGTTTGCACCGCCGGCACTCCCGCATCGAATCTGTTGTTCCCTATACTAGCGCACCGTTACAATGGATACGGTGAAAATGACTGGGGGACTCTATGATCAAACTTGTGCTGACCGATATGGACGATACGCTGATTCCAGCCGGGCATGACGGCGCCAGCGACTACGCCATTGAGGGTATTCATGCCATGCAGGCGGCGGGTCTGCACTTTGGGCCGGTTTCGGGTCGTCAGCCGTCCGCGATGGGCTGGATGTTCAAAAACCGTTCCGAGTGTTTTTCGACCGGTGCGTTCTGTAACGGCCAGGTGATGTTTGTCGACGGCGAAGCAGTCGCTTCGCGTGCAATCGACAACGATGCTCTGATGCGTTTGGCCGACTATCTGGAGCAAGAGACCGATGATACGTATCTGAAGGTCTACAGCCTGGGTGACGACTTTTGGGATAACGATGCCTACTGCGTGACGAGCGATCCCGAGCGCGTTCGTCGCGCCATGGAGTCGGGCGGTAATGCGTGGCTCAAAGGCGAAGAGGCCCCGTGCCGTCCTGTTGTCGATGGCGCGCCGGTGTTTAAGGCGAATATCTGGAGTGCCCGTTCGCGTGAGGAGCTCGCGGAGCTACGCGAGCGCGTTGCCGTTGAGGTACCGGAACTTTCGCTTGTGTTTCCCAACAACCGAGTGCGCCTGTTCGACATCCTTCCGGATGGTTGGGACAAGGGCTGCGCTGCGCTGGAGCTGGCGCGCGCCTTGGGCCTGACGCCCGATGAGGTGGCCGTATTTGGCGATTCCGATAACGATCTGCCCATGATCGGTGCCGTTCCCAACTCCGTTGCAGTCGCCAATGCCAACGAGGCCGTCACTGCTGCCGCGCGCTGGCATATCGGCGCTGCGGCAGACGATGCGGTTGCCGGGGCTCTGCATCAGATTGCCGCCTGCGCCGCGACGGGGGAGATGCCGCCGTTTATGCGTCAGATGGATGCGGTGGGTTCGGGTATCGCGGACGTCTAGGGAGGCCATCATGAAGCTCCAGCAGCTCAGATATGTCGTCAAAGTTGCCGAATGCGGCAGCATCACCGAGGCCTCGCGCCGGCTCTTTGTGTCGCAGCCTTCGATTACCGCATCGATTCGCGATCTCGAAAACGAGATGGGCGTGCACATCTTTGAGCGCACTAACAAGGGCGTCGTTGTGTCCGAGGAAGGTGAGACCTTCTTGGGCTATGCGCGCCAGGTACTCGACCAGGCCGACCTGCTCGAGGGCAAGTACAAGGGCGCATCCGAGCAGGTGCCGCACTTTAGTGTGAGCTGCCAGCATTATTCCTTTGCCGTTAACGCGTTTGTTGACGTGATTCGTGAGTTCGATGCCGCGCGTTACGACTTTACCCTGCGCGAGGAGCAAACCCACGAGATTATCGAGGATGTCGCGCACATGAAAAGCGAGCTGGGCATCCTATATCTGTCCGAGCACAACCGCGAGGTCATCGAGCGCATGCTGGTGGCCAACGAGCTCGTGTTCGAAGGACTCTTCTGCGCCACGCCGCATGTCTTCGTCTGCGCCGACCATCCGCTGGCGGACCGCTCCAGCGTGACGCTCGAGGATCTGGAAGACTACCCGTTCCTGTCCTACGAGCAGGGCAGCTACAACTCGTTTTACTATTCCGAGGAGCTGACCTCGACGTTCGAGCGTCGCAAAAATATCCGCGTGCGCGACCGTGCGACGTTGTTCAATTTGGCCATGGGCCTCAACGGCTACACGGTATGCTCGGGCGTGATCAGCCACGAGCTCAACGGCCCCGGCATTATCTCGATTCCGCTCGACGTGGACGAGTACATGGAGATTGGCATCATCACGCGCAAGAACACGACGCTTACGCGCTACGGTCGGGCCTATATCGACGCGATTCGTCAGCATATCTAGGCTGCTGTGCTCCGCACGGTTCAAGTCTCTTTATGACAGTCCAGACTGATATAGGAAACATCTATATCAAACTGTTATAAACGTATATTTTACGATGGTCATATGAGCGCTCATACTCTGTCCCAGTAAAGCAACCAATGCAAAGGGAGATATCTATGAGCATTTCGATTCAACCGAACGCGCCGTTTCGCGCCGATATCGTCGGCAGCTTTCTTCGTCCGCAGGCTGTAAAGGACGCCCGTGCCGCCTATGTCGCGGGTAAACTCGACGCTTCCGGCCTTAAGGCCGTCGAGGACGATGCCATTCGCGATTTGGTGGTCAAGCAGAAGGCCGCCGGCCTGCAGGTGATCACCGATGGCGAGTTCCGTCGCAGCTACTGGCACCTCGATTTTATGTGGGGCCTTAACGGCATTGAGCGCCGCACCTCACGCACGGGTTATATGTTCCATGACGAGGAGACGACGGCCGACACCGCCGTGGTTACTGGTCCCATTAGCGGCGAGAACCACCCGTTCGTCGAGCATTTTAAGTTCGTCAAGGCGCTTGAGGGGGAGGGCCAGGTCGCACGCCAGACCATTCCGGCGCCGATCCAGACGTTCTCTGAGGTCACACTCGATCGCTGCGACGGCCAGCAGGAGAGCCTGCGCGCTGTCTATAAGACCGATGAGGAACTTGCCGACGCCATTGCGGCCGCTTATCGCACGGTGATCACCGACCTGTACGCAGCAGGCTGCCGCAACATCCAGTTTGATGACTGCACCTGGGGCATCTATTGCGATACCGACTTTGTGTCCAAGACCGGCATGAGCCCGGTCGACCTGCAAAAGGTAAGCGAGCTGGGCGTGGCGCTCAACAACGCCGCCTTCGAGGGCAAGCCCGACGATCTGGTTATCAACACGCACGTGTGCCGCGGCAACTACCATTCCACCTATGCCTTTGAGGGCGGCTACGACCCCATCGCGCCGTACCTGTTCGCACATGAGAATGTCGATGCGTTCTATCTGGAGTTCGACACACCCCGCGCCGGCGGCTTTGAGCCGCTCAAGTACGTTGCCCCCGGCAAGAAGGTGGTGCTGGGACTGGTCACTACAAAGGCGGCTGAGCTTGAGGACGAAGACGTTATCGTCGAACGTATCCACGAGGCCACAAAGTATGTGCCGCTCGAGAATCTGTACCTGTCGCCCCAGTGCGGCTTTGCCAGTTGCGAGATTGGCAACAAGCTGACCGAGGACGAGCAGTGGGCGAAGATCGCGCTGGTCAAGCGCATTGCCGAGCGCGTTTGGAAGTAACGCTACCGTTTGCAGGTGACGGCGCGTGCGAGACGTGGCGTATCGCGTACAATGGTTCGGATTGTATCGTTCGGGCAGGTTATCCGCTATGCCCGAGCGCCCTTCCATTCGAAAGGACATCCATGTCCCAATCCTCGACGCCCGCCGTCACCGATGCCATCTACGATGCATCGTCGCTTGGCCGCCCGCGCATGTTCCTGCTCGGTCTGCAGCACCTGTTTGCCATGTTTGGCGCCACGGTGCTGGTGCCCGTGCTCACCGGTCTCTCGGTTTCGGCGACGCTTTTGTTTGCCGGCTTGGGAACGCTGCTGTTCCACTTCCTGTCGCGCGGAAAGGTGCCGGCATTTTTGGGCTCATCGTTTGCCTTTATTGCCGGTTATGCCGCAATCGCGCCCAACGGCGAGACCGAGCTTTTGCCTTACGCCTGTCTGGGCGTAGCTTGTGCCGGCCTGCTCTATCCGGTGCTGGCGGCCCTGTTCCGCGCCTTTGGCGCCAAGCGCGTTATGCGCTTCTTCCCGCCGGTGGTGACTGGCCCTATCGTCATTTCCATCGGTCTGATCCTGGCAAGCTCCGCCATTGCCAACTGCCAGACCAATTGGTTCGTCGCCGTTATCGCCGTGGCAGTGATCGTCATCTGCAACATCTGGGGCCGCGGCATGGTCAAGATCGTGCCGATCCTGCTGGGCGTTGCGGTGAGCTATGCCGTTGCGACTGCGCTCGGCGAGGTTGATTTCTCGGGCGTTGCCGCCGCTCCGTGGGTCGGTCTGCCCATCGTGTGGGACAACACCGTGTTTGCACTCTTTGGGCCGCAGTTCGATAGCGGTCTTGCCACGACGGCCATCATCACCATCATGCCGCTGGCCTTTGCGACCATGATCGAGCATATCGGTGATATCTCGGCTATTGGCTCCACTTGCGAGCGTAACTACATCGCCGACCCCGGCCTGCACCGCACGCTGCTCGGTGATGGTCTTGCCACGATTCTGGCTTCGCTCTTTGGCGCTCCGGCCAACACCACGTATGGCGAGAACACCGGCGTGCTTGCCCTGACGCGTGTGTTTGACCCGCGCGTGATTCGCATTGCCGCGTGCTGCGCTATCGTGCTTTCGTTCTGCCCCAAGTTCGCTGCCGTGATTGCCGCCATGCCGGCGTGTGTAATCGGCGGCGTGTCGCTTGTGCTTTATGGCATGATCAGCGCCGTGGGTGTTCGCAACCTCATCGAGAACCAGGTCGATTTCCAGAACAACCGCAACGTGCTGGTTGCCGCTCTGGTACTCGTGCTATCGCTCGGCATTGCCTATAGCACCGCCGGTGCCATCGTGCTGGAGCTGGGCGGCGTGACGATTTCGCTTTCCGGCCTTGCCGTGGGCTCGCTGGTGGGTATCGTGCTCAACGCGATTCTGCCGGGTAATGATTTTGAGTTTGATGTCTCCGAGCTTGAGGAGGCTGCTGAGTAGCAGCTGCGTTCAGCTAAAACAAGATATGGTGCCCATGCGTATATGCGTGTGGGCACCATTTTTAATGTGTCAGTATCCAGTGGATGCCGCGGGCCATGCGTAAGTCGGTTTGGGCAAAGTGATTGCCGGGGTTGAGCTCCAGCGTTGTTGGAATGCCGCGCTCGACGAGCAACGCTTCCATCGCGCGTGTGTCGTCGAGTACATGCCGCATCATGCGGTTGGGCGTCTTGGTTTCCTTTTTGCCGAGTGACAGGTAGACGGCTTGCGGGCTGCCGGCAAAAGGGGCCGTGCTGGCACGGTCGACAAAGTCGGGAAACCATAGCGACCCCGATGCGCTCGCGGCGCGGTCAAAGGCGTCGGTTTGCCAGAGGGACCAGAGTGCGAAGAGGCCCGCGAGCGAGTAACCGGCAATGCCGCGCCAGGTGGGCGGCTGAGGAAGCGACGACTCGACCTGGGGGATTATCTGATTCAGCAGCTCATCAAGAAAATCGGCAGCTTGGCCGCCGAAAGGCTCGACATCGCGTACGGTCCCGTCGCATGCCCAGGGGCTCAGCTCGCGATTCCAATCGAGCCCGCCAATGGTGACGAGGGCGAATGGCGGACAGTCGAGCTCTCGGCAACACTTATAAACCTCGCTGCCGTCGCCCACGACCACAGGAAGGTAGATGACAGGCGCGCTTTCCGTATGATTCGAATAAACGGTTATCTGCTTTTGATGCGCTTCCATGACGGGCTTCTCTCAGTGTTGTGATATCGGCAGCCCCAATTGTCGCACGCCAGCGTATGCCGGTTGGGCTAGACCAAAGACAATCTCGTGCATCCCCTGCGGACGCATATGGAAAACGCCACCGCCGGAGGGGAGCTCGGCGGTGGCGTTGTTAAACGGTGCTGGGGCTCGGGGCCTTCGCGGGAGCTGCCATGTGCGCAGAGGCGTCTAAGAACGCTTACGGCTCGCCACGGTGCCTGCGGCGATAGCGGCTGTTCCCGCAAGGACGGTTGCCACGATGGCCGCACCCGAGGTGTCGCCGGTTGCCGCGAGCACGCCGGTAGTCTTGGCTTTCGTGGTTGAAGCCGCAACGGCCTTGGTCGGCTTTGAGCCCTCAGGCTTGGGGTTCTGCTTGGACTCCGCGGGCTTGCTTTCTGCGGGCTTGGTCTCGTCGGGCTTGGGGTCTTCCGGCTTGGCTACCTCGGGAGGTGCGATGGTCGTACTTTTGGCGACTGCTTTGATATAGAGGGAGTCGACCGTGGCGTCGCCCGTGCCGATGGCTTGGCCTGCCTCGTAGATGCCGTCACGGAGCTTGCGATAGTCAATGACCTTGCCGCCTTCGGGCGTCTGGATGGCGGCGTTCTCAATCTTGATGGTGCCGATTGTCTTGCCGTCAGCGCTCATGGCACGGGCAAAGATTGCCGCTGTATCTCCTTCGGCCGTTACCTTGCTGCGGATGATCGAGATGACTGCGGGTGTGACGCCCTCGCTGGTCTGGGCGATGATGCCGATGTTCTCGCCTTGGGGTTCGCGCCTCGTCTCGCCATCTTGGTTTTCGCTGTAGGGGATGGGGCCGTCGCCGTTCTCGACATAGCGGGCTATGGCCTTGACAACGGAGTCGCTGATGTAGATGTGGCCGCCCTTCTCGTTGGGTCGATCGTTTCTGGTGGAGAATGCAGCCGAAACCTCGCCTTCCGCAAACGCGTCCACGGTGGAGCCGTTCTTGACGACGATGTCGTCCTGGTAGGTGAAGAGGGCGTTGGCGCCACCGTATCTGCCTTTACTTGCACGGACCGTCACGTTTGCATGATCGAGGGTGATGCCCTTGTGGGCATAGACGCCATATTCAACACCGTTTACGTTGAGGGAGGCGTTTGTGGCTGCGAGGCTGCCCTTGGCCTCGACGGCAGCGTCTTTCTCGGAGCTTGCCTTGACCTGGCTGCCGTCCGAGATGTTGATATTGCCGCCGCTCCAAAGGGCCTCACCATCGGCCGAGCTTGCCTCGACCGTCCCGCCACCCTTGATGGTGAGGTTCTTGTCGGCTCCAATACCCTTGTCCTTGGTAGCCCTGGCGGTGACGGCTCCGCTGTCGTCAATCGTGATATTGCCGTTTGCCCTGATGCCATCCGATGCACCCGTGGCGTTGACGTTGCCCGAACCTTTGATAGCGAGATCACCTCCGGCATTGATGGCATCAAACCCAGTGCTCGTGGCGTTGACGGATCCGGCTCCGTCGATGTTGATATTACCCGTGGAGAGGATAGCGTCCTCAGTAGATGTCACGCTGAGCGTGCCGCCCTCGTCGCCTTGGATATTGAGCTCGGCATTCTCGTTAGTGCCATGAGAAACGTTGATGCTTTCGATCCATTCGGCAGTGACGATGTTGGTTCCCGAGTAATTCACGTTGAGCTTGCCTGCGGCCTGGATCTCGCCGCTGTTATAGTTGTTGAGCTTCAAGTCGTCGGCGCCGTCCCACGACCAGGTACTGGCCTCGTCGCTCGCCGCGGTGTTGTACTTGTTGCCGCCGACCTTGACCCATTCCGCTGCGAGCGAGACGCTCGGCATGAGCAGCGAGCTCACCGTGAGCGCGCACACGGCGCCCGCGACGATGCGGCGCGTCACGCGGCGCCAGCTGCCGTGCGCGAGTCCTATGCGACGGCGAACGTCGGGTTCGGCAACATGGGTTCCGGCGGTAGTGTCATTGCGTTTGGGGGTCGTGAACAAGGCTGCCATGGTTGCTCCCGTTCTCATAGGGCCTATACGACTAGATTCAGCGTATCTGCTGGATGTTGCCGGCGGTAGTGCCGTTTGGAGGGCAAAATGGCCAAAATGGGGGAGAAATAGGCCGCACGCCGGCGCAGGGACCGGCGCTAAAAGAAAAGCGCGGGGCCGCATGGCGACTCCGCGCTTTATTGTTCAGCTTTTGCAGCCTTGCCCTTACGCTACGAAGAAGTAGACGAGGAAGGCAAGGGCCGCGATCTACCCGTCCCGTGCGAAAAAGTGTTTACGAGCGCTTACGGCTCACCACGGCGCCTACGGCGATGGCGGCTGTTCCTGCAAGGGCGGCTGCCACGATGGTTGCGCTCGAGGCGTCGCCGGTTGCCGCGAGCTTGCCGGTGGTCTTGGCTCCCGTGGTTGCAACTGCAACGGCCTTGGTCGTCTTCGTGCCCTCGGACTTGGAACCCTCGGGCTTGGTCTCGCCGGGCTTTTCCTCGGGTTTGATCTCCTCGGGAGGCACGATGACCGTGCTCTTGGCGACAGCGGCGTCATAGGGGGAGTCGATCGTGGCGTCACCCGTGCCGATGGTTTGACCTGCCTCGTAGGAGATGCCGTCGCTGAGCTCTTCCTTGTTGTGATAGTCAATGACTTTGCCGCCTGCAGGCGTCTGGATGATGGCGTCCTTGATTTCGATGGTGCCAATCGCCTTGCCGTCCGCGCTCATGGCAAGGGCGAAGATTGCCGCCGTGTCTCCCTCAGCTGTGACCTTACTGCGGACAATCGAGATGGTCGCGGGCGTGATGCCCTCCTTGGTCCGGGCAAAGATGCCGATGTTCACGCCCCTATGCTCGGGAATGACCGCGCCGCTTTGGTCGTTGCTGTAGTGATCGGGGCCGTCGCCGCCGGTCTCGGCATAGCGGGCTATGGCCTTGACAACGGAGTCACTGATGTAGATATGGCCACCCGCTTCGTCGGAGTAGAAATTACTGGTGGAGATTGCAACCGAGAACCTGCCTTCTGCGAGCGCATCCACAGTCGAGCCGTTCTTGATGACGATGTCGTCCTCATCGGTGAAGAGTGCGCTGACTTCCCCGCCATCTGAGCTTGCGCGGACCGTCACGGTCGCGCCATCGAGCGTGATGCCCTTGTAGACATAGATGCCATACCCAACGCCACTTGCGTTGAGGGAAGCGTTCGTGACCGTGAGGCTGTTTTTACCGTCGATGGCGGTGTCTTCCTCGGAGCTTGCCTTGACCTGGCTGCCACCCGAGATCTCGATGTTGCCGTCGGCCCAAATCGCATTGTCTTTGATAGAGCTTGCCTCTACCTTGCCGCCGCCCTTTATGATGAGGTTCTCGTTAGCATCGATACCCTGATCCTCGGTGGCCTTGGCGGTGACGGTTCCGCTGTTGTCGATCGTGATGTTGCCGTCGGCCCTGATGCCATCCGAATCGCCCGTGGCGTTAACGTTTCCCGAGCCCTTGATGGTGACATCGTCCCCGGCATCGATGGCATCGTGCTCGGTGCTCGTGGCGTTGACAGTGCCAGCGCCGTCGATGTTGATGTTGCCGACGGAAGTGATGGCGTCACGAGAAGATGTCACGTTGAGCGTGCTGGACGCGTCGCCCTGAATATTAAGCTCGGCGTTCTCGTTCGCGCCATCCTTAACCTTGATGCCGCGGCCGTCGTCGTTAGTGACGGTGTTGTTGCCCTCGTAGCTCACGTTGAGTTTGCCCGCTGCCTCGATCGCGCCGCCGTCATAGCCGTTGAGCTTCATATCGTCGGCGCCGTCCCAGCTCCAGGTGCCGGCCTCGTCGCCTGCCGCGGTGCCGGCGTTGTACTGGGTACCGCCGACGTCCACCCACTCGGCCGCGAGCGAGACGCTCGGCATGAGCAGCGAGCTCACCGTAAGCGCGCATACGGCGCCTACAACGATGCGGCGCGTCACGCGACGCCAACTGCCGTGTGCGAGCAGCGTGCGACGGCGCACGTCGGGCTCGACAAAATGGGCTCCAGAGGTTTTGTCATTGCGCTTGGGGGTCGTGAACAAGGCGGCCATGGTTACTTCCATCCTCATAGGGCCTATGCGATTACGCCCAGCATATCTGCAGGATGTAACCGGCGGTAGTGCCGTTTGGAGGGCAAAATGTCCAAAATTCGGGAAGCAATACATCGCGCGTCCGTGCGTTGCCTGGCTTTAAAAGAAAAGCGCGGAGCCGCTCGATGCGACTCCGCGCTTTGGTGTTCTGCTTTGGCAGCTTTGCCGCTACGCTACGAAGAAGTAGACGAGGAAGGCGAGGGCTGCGATCCACATGAGCGGCTTGATCTTGGAGGCCTCGCCCTTAAAGAGCGCGACGATCACGTAGGCGATAAAGCCCAGGCCAATGCCGGCAGAGATGGAGTAGGTGAAGGGCACGCCGGCGACAATCATGAACGCCGGGAAACCCTGAGACACGTCGGACCAGTCGATCTCGGAGGCCTCGCTCATCATGAGGTAGCCGACGTAGACCAGAGCACCGCAGGTGGCGGCGCTGGAAACGATGGTGACGATGGGGGAGAAGAACGCGGCGAGAATGAACAGCACGCCGGTGGTGACGGAGGTGAGGCCCGTGCGGCCACCGTCGGCGGCGCCGGAAGTGGACTCGACGAAGGTGGTGATGGAGGAGACACCCATGAAACCGCCCACAGCGGCGGCGGCGGAGTCGACGATTAGGATCTCCTTGATATTCTCGACGTTGCCGTCGTCGGTGAGGAACTCGCCCTGCTTGGCCACGGCCATCGCGGTGCCCATGGTGTCGAAGAAGTCACTCATGAGCAGCGAGAACGAGATGACGAGGAGCGCGGGGTCGGTAAGGACCTTGACGATGGCGGGCATGCCGCCGGCGTCGGCGATGGGGCCACCGATGCTCGAGAAGTCGAGCGGGGCGATGATACCGGTCGGAGCCTGGGTCACACCTAGGGGGATACCGGCGATGACGGCGACGACGATGCCGATGAGCAGCGAGCCGGGGACGTTGCGGCAGGCGAGGGCGACTGTCACCAAGATGGAGATGATGCCGACGATGAAGGTGGGGGAGGTGATGTCGCCCAGACCGACGAGTGTACCGGCGCCAGCGGTGATAATGCCGGCATCGCACAGGCCAATCATGGCGATGAACAGGCCCAGACCCACCGAGATGGCGTGACGCAGGACAACCGGGATGGCGTCCATGATGGCCTCGCGCAGGCCACAAAGCACGAGCAGCAAGATGACGACGCCCTCAAGGAAGATGACGCTCATGGCCACGTGCCAGTCACCGCCGCAGACGGTGGTGGTGATTCCAGCGATCATCGCGTTGACGCCTAAACCCGACGCGCAGGCGAGCGGGCGGTTGGCGAAGATGCCCATGCAGATGGTCATGATGCCGGCGCCCAGGCAGGTGGCGCAGGCGAGCGCTCCCGCATCGATGCCGGCGCCCGAGAGCACCGCGGGGTTGACGGCAATGATGTAGGCCATTGCCAGGAACGTTGTCAGTCCAGCGCGAAGTTCGGTCCCGATTGTGGACTTGCGCTCGCTGACGTGAAATAGTTCGTCCATGCATACCCTTTCCTTGTTCGGCCCCGAGTTTAGGCCGATTGACACGAACTCACCCACTATAGCCCCTTTACGACGCTGTTGCTCCTCGCATGTTGATGTTCGGCGCTTTGTAGCAGACGGACGGTATTTTTCGCATGAAAATGTGTGGGTACCGTATACTTAAGCGGTTACAACGACCCCTATGGAGGAACGTATGATTAAAGAGCTTTGCCGCAACGAGGCTATTCTGTCCCAGCGTTGCGAGGTCGCGACCGTCGAGGACGAGTCGGTGGCACAGGACCTGATCGATACCATCAAGTCGCTCGACGATGCCGGCTGCCTTGCCGCCAACCAGATCGGCGTCACCAAGAAGGTCTGCGTCTACCTGGACGACGCCGGCGAGCCCCATGTGCTCTACAACCCCCGTCTGGTGTTTGGCCTGGGCGCCAGTAAGATGGAGGAGAGCTGCCTGACGCACGAGGAGGTCACCAAGTCCACGCGCTATATCAAGTGCAAGGTTGCCTTTGACCAGATTGTCGACGGCAAGATGAAGGAGTGCCGCCGCGACTACGCGGGCTTTGAGGCACAAATGATCCAGCATATGATCGACCACTGTCTCGGCAAGTTGGTCTAAGGGGACCAAAGCACCGCACCTTGCCGCTCAATCGTCGCTCGCGTACCTTAAGTACGCTTCGCTCCTCTTTCGTGGCAATCTGCGGCACTTTGACCCCTTAGACGACCTGCGGGGTTAACTTGGTTGAGTTTATCCTGCTTGAATAGTCCGGGCATGACATTGTTGTCATGTCCGGGCTTTTGTGTTTAGCGCCTTTTTGTTTGGTGACAATAACCTTAGCAGGAACGTAAAGCTAGGAGGCGCTATGTGTACGAGCATTCGATTTACCGATAATTCTGGCCACATGTATCTAGGCCGCAACCTCGACTGGAGCTTTGACTACGGCCAACAGGTTCGCGTGATGCCGCGCGGGTTTCACATTCCGTATTCGTTTATCGACGACGCGACAGCGGCGCACGCGGTGATCGGTATGTGCATCGATTACAGGAACTACCCTATGTTCTTCGATTGCGGCAACGATGCGGGCCTCGCCGTGGCGGGTCTCAATTTCCCGGGTTATGCCGAGTATGCCGAGGGCCCTGTCGACGGCAAGACCAATATCGCGGCCTATGAGTTCCCCCTGTGGGTGGCAGCGACGTTCTCGACGGTCGATGAGGTCGAGGCCGCGCTGCGCGACACGGTGATTGTCGCCAAATCTGCCGGAGAGGGGCTGGGCGTGTCGCTGCTCCATTGGATTATCGGCGACAGCCAGCGCAGCATCGTGGTCGAGATGATGGCTGACGGCCTGCATGTATACGACGATCCGGTCGACACCCTTGCCAACCAGCCGACCTTCCCGTGGCACATGGAAAACCTGCGCACCTATATCACCGCCACAAGCGATTTTCCGCAGACGGCGACATGGCGTGGTGCCGAGCTCAAGCCCTATGGAGCCGGTGCCGGCATGCGCGGCATTCCGGGCGATTGCTATTCGCCGAGCCGTTTTGTAAAGGCGGCGTACCTCAATGCCAATTACCCGCAAAAGGAGAGCGAGACCGAAAACGTCGTTCGCATGTTCCGCTCGCTCGAGGGCGTGGTGATGATCGAGGGAGCGTCCAGGATGGGCGATGGCAAGTTCGAGAAGACTATCTACACCGGATGCTTTAGCGCGCGCACGGGCAATTATTACTACGCGATGTATGGGGATCCGTCGATTCGCTACGTGAGCCTGATGGATGCCGAGGGCGCGAGCCCCGATAGGCTCGTGGTTCCCGAGCCGCGCCGTTCGTAGCCGATAGCTTTACCGCAATGCAAAGCGGCCCTGCATCTCCCGTGAGGCGCAGGGCCGCTGTCGTTGATTTGTGACGTCGCTAGAAGTTGGCGTCGTTGAGTTGTTCACTCTCGAGGCCGTCGAGCTGTTGCTGTTCGGGCGTATCGGCGACGCTCTCGAGCAGCTCGGTGGGATCGATGTTCATGTCCCTACCGGCCTCGTTGCCGTTGACCAAGTCGTCCGAGAAGATGTCGACTTCCATTTCCTCGGCCTCTTCAATCTGAACCTCGAGCGGCACCTGGGTGCGCACGAGCTTAACGACCGGGCGCATGCGGGCAAACAGCGGCACGTACTCGATGATGATGGCCGAGTTCTCAAGACCGTACCAGCGTGCCGGGCTTCCGCAGGCGCGGCGGACGGCGTACTTGATGGCCATCACGCGGTGGTCATTGCGGTTGATGTCCGTTTCGGGGGCGAGCATCTTGCGCAGCATGCAAAAACGGAAGTCGCCCACGTTGCCGCGCGTCTCGTAGATGGAGTAGGTGTGGTGCTGCGGCGGCAGCTCGCCCGAAGCCATCAGGTCGCCGACGATCTGACGCAGATAGGCGTTGACGCGCTGGTTGACCTTAAAGCCCAGGTCCAGGCGAACGCGGAAGAGGAAGTCCGTGCCAAAGGTCTCGACGGAATACTCGTGCGTATAGGGCTCGTCGGTGACATGCACGTTAATGAACCAATACGCCTTGGCGCGCTTGGGATGTTTATCCAGGATGGAATAGAGCACGTCGCGGTCGAGCGTGAGCGGATCGGGGCTGTTGGTGAGGAACACCAGGTTGTCGGCGAGCACGGGATAGGTCTCGTCGTTGCGCAGGCGGTTGAGCTGATCGATGTACTTGGAGACGGGCAACAGAATCGTCTGCGTGCGCTCGATGGCGGTGCCACGGCGCCACACGTACATAAGGCCAAACAGCAGTGCGGCCAGGAAGATCATCACATAGCCGCCGTCAAAGAACATGGTGAGGCACGAGGCGAAGAAGCACAGCTCAATGGCACCGAAGAGCAGGGCGAAGACGCAGGCGCCCAGCTTGTGCTTGAGAATGCCGGCGATATAGCTCGTCAAAAGCGTCGTGGTCATGAGCATGGTCACGGTAATGGCGAGGCCGTAGGCGCTCTCCATGCGCTCGGAGTTTTGGAACAGCAGCACGATGAAGATGCAGCCGACCCACATGATGTTGTTGACGAGCGGAATATAGAGCTGGCCCTTGGTGTCGCTGGGGTAGTGGATGCGCAGATGCGGCATAAGGTTGAGGCGCGTGGCCTCGGATACCAGCGAGAACGAGCCGGTGATGAGCGCCTGCGAGGCAATGATGGCCGCCACGGCCGAAAGCACGATGGCAAAGGGGCGCAGGGGCTCGGGAAGCATCATATAGAACGGGTTGACGATATCCATTGCGAGCATCTGGGGATTGGAGTTGTTGGCGAGCAGCCAAGCTCCCTGGCCCAGATAGTTAAGGATGAGGGCCGCCTTAACAAACGGCCAGGATGCGTAGATGTTGGCCTTGCCCACGTGGCCCATGTCTGAATAGAGCGCCTCGGCGCCGGTCGTCGACAGGAAGACGAAGCCGAGCACCATGATGCCCGAGTGGTTGATGGGCGAGAACAGGAACATGATGCCACGGATGGGGTTGAGCGCGCGCAAGATGGACAGGTTGCCGAGCATGTTGAATAGACCGGCGCCTGCCAGGAACAGGAACCACAGCGTCATGAGCGGACCGAACAGCTTGCCGATTGACGAGGTGCCAGCGCGCTGCATGGCAAACAGGCCGCAGATAATGATGATGGTAATAATGATGACGTTAGTTTGCCCGTCACCCAACAGCGCGTGGCCCCACTCGATGGTGCGCAGACCCTCGATGGCCGTGGTAACCGTGACGGCGGGGGTGAGGATGCCGTCGGCGAGCAGCGCCGCACCGCCGATCATGGCGGGGAGAATCAGCCACGGTGCCACCTTGCGTACCAGGCTAAACAGGGCGAAGATGCCGCCTTCGTTGTGGTTGTCGGCCTTCATGGCGATTACCACGTACTTGACCGTGGTCACGAGCGTCATGGTCCAGATGACGAGCGAAAGCGCGCCCAGGATCATGTCCTCGCTGACGGTACCGATGCCGCCGTTGTTGGCGACGATTGATTTCATGGTGTACATGGGGCTCGTGCCGATGTCGCCATAGACGACGCCGAGCGTTACGAGCAGCATGCCAGCGGAGAGGGGAATGGCTCCATGCCCGCCTTGACCACGCTGGTCTTGGGGGCTTGCCTCCAGTTTGTTGTGTGCCACGTGGACTCCCTTAGACATCCGGTTATCTGTCTAGGACAAAAAACTTTATGCCGTCTTTATACATACAAGAGCAGTTTGGCACATCGGGTTATTTTAGACAATAATCCCCATCTGGGGATTATTCATATACGCAGGTAGTATTTCAAAGCAGGGGCTTTTAAGCACGTACTGTCTGGGCGATGCCAGCCTTGGCGTTTGCACGTTTGCCGGCGAGTTCGCAAAAAATCGCGCCGCCGATGATAAGCGCGGCGCCCATCAGGCGGACCGGTGTTATGGCTTCGCCCAAAAGGACGGCCGAGAACACGACGGCCGAAAGCGGCTCGAGGTAGCCGACGACCGCGACGGTCTGGACGGGCAGCTTGGCGACGGCACTAAAGTAGAGCAGGCAACCGATGCCGGTGTTGACGACGCCGAGCATGACGACGGCGCGCCAATCAATACTGGTGGCGACGCCGGCGGACAGGAATGAGGGAGCGCCCTGCGTGATGAGCGTGAGGACCAGCGCGGTCACAAAGGCGGCGCTTACCTGGAGCGTGGAGTTCTCGAGGCCTTCGATGTGTGGCGCACCCTTGCTAGCGATGACCATCAGCGCATAGCAAAATGCCGAGGCGATACCGCAGACGATACCCGCAATGGGCATATTGCCGCCTAGACCTTGTGCTGCAATGAGAAAAGCACCGCAAGCAACGGCGATAAACCCGGCGATTTTGCCGCCGGTCAGTTTTTCGCCAAAGATGAGTGGGGAGAGCGCCATGACAATGATGGGGCCGCAGTAGTACAGCAGCGAGGATACGCCGACGCCGATCGTCTGGTAGGCGCGGAACAGAAAAATCCAGCTGGCGCCCAGCGCGGCTCCCGAAAGGAGGAGGGCTGCGGCTTCGCGGGGGCGAGATGGCGCCTGCAACTTATGGCGTTGGGTGATGGCGAGAATGGTGACAAGCGAGAGTGCGCCCAAAAACGTGCGTAGTAGCACGATATCCGAGCTCGGCAGCGCGATGGCAGCGGCGATGATGCCGTTGGAGCCAAACAATAGCAATGCTGCTAAGTACGTAAACAACCCGTTGTTCATGCGCTGACATCCCCTCTATATCTGAGCATCTTCACTATGGGTGAACTGGTTTTAGAAGAAAAGCGAATATAATGCATAGATAACATGACAAAAACTCATGCAAAGGTGGAGGGGCGCCGTGGAAACGAATATTCAAAAGATGCAGGTGCTGCTGGAGACGGTGCGCGCCGGAAGCTTTACGCGTGCTGCCGAGCGCCTGAGCTATTCGCAGTCGGGCGTGAGCCGTATGGTGGCCGATCTTGAGGCCGATTGGGGCTTTAAGGTGCTCGACCGCAGTCGCGAGGGCGTAGTGCTTTCTGCCGACGGGCGGCAGGTCATGCCGGCTGTCGAGGCGCTCTGCGAGGAATTCACTCGCTTGCAGCGACGGGTGGATGAGATGCGCGGGCTCATGCGCGGCAAAATCTGCATCGGTACGTTTTCGAGCGTGGCGACCCACGTACTGCCGCCGGTGATTGCGCGCTTTCGTGCCGATCATCCGGACGTCGATTATGAGTTGCTGATGGGTGATTACTCAGAGATTGAACAATGGGTGGCGGAAGGGCGCTGCGATCTGGGCTTTATCCCGCGTGAGCCCCGAGAAAACGGCATGGCATCGCGGTCTTTGGTGCGCGACGAGTTGATGGCGGTAGTGCCGGCAGACTCTTTGTTTGCCACGGCGGAGACTATCTCTCTAGCCGAGTTGGCCAACGAGCAGTTTATTCTGCTAGAACGCGGCACAGATGATGAGATTACGCCGCTGTTTCGTCGGGCGGGACTGACGGTGCGCTCAAAACTGTCGACCTGGGATGACTATGCGATTATGGCTATGGTCGAGGACGGACTGGGCGTGAGCATTCTTCCCGCGCTCATCTTGCGCCGCTGTCAGTTCGATGTTGCCGTGCGACCACTCGAGGGACATCCCCATCGGCAGATCAATGCGATATATCGCACGACTGACGTTTCGCTTGCCGCCGCTCGATTCCTTGAATACCTCTAAACGTGTGCACGTCATTGTCCGGTTTGGGCAAATCTCGAAGTTCGGTACGTTTTCTTGTGAAATTGAACTTCCCGATAATGCGCCGCGCTATACTGCTGCCTAAATTGAACTCAGGTTCAATTCGTGTTCTATAAATTGAACTTTGCCAGCAAGGAGGTTCTAGTGGCCCAAGAGACGTTTAGCGATCGCCTGCGACAGACTATGTCCAATCGCGACGTTCGCCAGTCGGACGTAATCCGCGCATCGGAGATGCTCGGCAAAAAACTCGGCAAGAGTCAGATGAGCCAATATGTGAGCGGCAAGACGATCCCGCGGCGCGATGTGGCTGAGCTGCTCGCCCGTATTTTGGAGGTCGATGTTACCTGGCTGCTCGCCGGCGACGCCGATCAAGGCGAGGCATCATCACCCCGCAACGATTCCAAGCCCGAACCCCATCCCTCAGCTCAAATTGCAAGGAGCACCACCATGCGTACTTTTTCTAAATCCACCAAACTCGACAACGTCCTGTATGACGTGCGCGGTCCCGTCGTCGACGAGGCCGCCCGTATGGAGGACGAGGGCGAGCGCATCCTCAAGCTCAATATCGGCAACCCGGCGCCCTTCGGTTTCCGCACACCCGATGAGGTCATCAAGGACATGCGCCAGCAGCTGCCCGACTGCGAAGGCTATTCCAACTCGCGTGGCCTGTTCTCCGCGCGCAAGGCGATCATGCAGTATTCGCAGATCAAGGGCCTGCCCAATGTTCAGATGGAGCACATCTACACGGGCAACGGCGTGTCCGAGCTCATTCAGCTTTCGATGAACGCGTTGCTCGACAATGGCGACGAAATCCTGATCCCCAGCCCCGACTATCCGCTCTGGACGGCGTGCGCAACTCTTGCCGGCGGTCATCCCGTACATTATCTGTGTGATGAGCAGGCGGATTGGTATCCCGACCTGGAGGATATGGAGTCCAAGATCACGAGCGCGACCAAAGCCCTCGTCATCATCAACCCCAACAACCCCACGGGTTCTGTCTATCCGCGCGAGGTGCTCGAGGGCATCGTCGAGATTGCACGCAGGCATCAGCTGATGATCTTTGCCGATGAGATCTACGACCGCCTGTGCATGGACGGCTACGAGCACGTCTCGATTGCCTCGCTCGCTCCCGATCTGCCCTGCGTCACCTTTAGCGGCCTTTCCAAGTCGCACATGATCGCGGGCTATCGTATTGGCTGGATGGTGCTTTCGGGCAACCAGCGCTGCATGAGCGACTTCATCATGGGCGTCAACATGCTCTCGAACATGCGCCTGTGCTCCAACGTGCCGGCTCAGTCGATCGTTCAGACGGCACTCGGTGGCCATCAGTCGGTCAACGACTACATCCGTCCCGGCGGCCGTGTCTACGAGCAGCGCAACTTTGTGTATGAGGCGCTCAACAAGATTGACGGCATCTCGGTGGTTAAGCCGCGTGCGGCGTTCTACATCTTCCCCAAGATGGATGTTAAAAAGTTCAACATCACCGATGACGAGCAATTCGCCCTTGACCTGCTGCACGAGAAGAAGATCCTGATTACGCGCGGCGGCGGCTTCAACTGGGCTGAGCCCGATCACTTCCGCATCGTGTACCTGCCGCGCATGGAAGTACTCAAAGAGTCCCTCGAAGACCTCGCCGACTTCTTCGATCACTACCGCCAGGCGTAACGGCAAAGGTAGACTGTAATGAAACGGTCGGCCCGCAACGGATGCGGGCCGACCGTTTTCTGTCTAAGCCCGTGCTGTTAGCGCTTGTCTCGTTGAGCGGGCGAGGTTCGCGTGTGAGCGGTAAGTTCTATTCCAAAATGGAATACAGTGGGCTTAAGCTGGAATTGATGTCCGGGTACCTGCTTTTCTAGAATGTTTTCAACAAGATGAAAGGCGGTTCCAACCAATGATTATCGATGCAAATTCCTACTGGTTCGACGAGCACATCTTTCATGACGAGACGCTCTGCGAACAGTTTTTGGCCGAGGTACCCCGCGCCTATGACACCGAAGGCTATCTGACCATGAATTCCGCCGGCAAACGACAGATCGTGATCGAGATGCCCGCCGGTTCTCCGGGTCTTAACTACATTGAGGGCGACTACACCCTCGAGAAGCGCTTGGCCGATATGGATGAGGCGGGGGTCGACAAGGCGATCCTCAAGCTCCCCGGTTGTCACGAGTGGATGTCGCTCGAGATGTGCCGGCGTTTCAACGACGGTATGGCTGCTGACGCGAAGGCGTCAAGTGGCCGTCTGATTCCGCTTGTCGCTGTGCCGCCCTTTGGCACCAAAGCGAATTTGGAGGAGCTCGATCGCAGGCTCGACGATGGTTTTGCGGGTGTGCAGCTCTGCGCTCACTACGGCAAGCGCTATCTCGACGACCAGGTCTTCTCGAGCTTTTTCGAGCACCTGAACGAACGCCATGTCACCGTTTACGTGCACCATGTTCCCGTGCCGGTCGAGAACGAATCGCTTCTCGCGTACGACAACCTTCGCCGCTCTTATGGCCGCTGCGTCGACCAAACTACGGCGATCGGCCGAGAGATCTTTGGCGATTTCTTTGAGCGCTACCCCAATATCAAGATGGTCCACTCCATGCTCGGCGGCGCATACTTTGCGTTCAAGGAGATGCTGCTGCCTCATGGTCCCAAGCGCCCTGATGCTTCTGGCCGTTTTCAGGTCGATACCGAGACCGTTTCCAGGCGCCTCGAGAACAACATCTATTTCGACATGTCCCATGCTCAGCCTTGGGGCAAGACACTCCTTGCCTGCGCGGTTGACGTGCTGGGTGCAGACCATATTGTTTTTGGCACGAGCTATCCCGTTAAACGCGAGTGGCTCACCGAGGGTGTCGCCTGCGTTCGCGCTGCAAATCTGAGCGATACAGACAGCGACCTTGTGCTTGGCGGTACGGCGCAGCAACTGTACGGTGTCGAGTGAGCGGCAATCAGAGGGGAGTATCTGCCATGGACGAAGGAGAGATGAGGGCTGGGGCCGCTCGTGTGGCCATCGATCTTGGGGACGTGTTGCCGTTCGACGGTTTCGACGAACTCCGTCATGAGGTCTTCGCCCGTGCCCTTATCATCGAGGGGACGGGGCGACGCGCCTGCGTCCTTTCGCTTGAGGTCACCTCGATCGCTCCGGCTCTACTCGCCGATCTGCGTGAGGTTGTTGAGGATGCCGCCAATTGCAGCGGTGCTTATTCTTGGGTGGTTCCTACCCACACGTTTTCCATGCCTCACGTCCGCACTCCCGGGCATCTTGTCGACGATGCTGCCCGCAACCGCAACGAGCGCTATCGCGCAGCGCTCGTCGCTGCCGCCCGCACGGCTGTCGAGCGCGCTGTTGCGGGCATTCGCTCTGCCACGCTCGCCACTGTGGAGGGCGAATGCCCCGTGAACGTTAATCGCGACATTGAGACGCCTGCCGGCTGGTGGTTGGGCTCGAATCCCAGGGGGTTTGCCGACCACACGATGCCCGTACTCGCCATAAGGGATGCCGGGGGCGAGTATGTTGCCGTGCTCGCGACGGCGGACGTTCAGTCCTCCGTGCTCGACGGGTCGCGCGACTCCGAGGGGAGGCGCATGGCGAGCGGAGACCTCTTTGGTTTTGCCGCCATGTCACTCGAGCGCGAGCTGGGCGGCGTTGCCCTGTTGCTGCCAGGCGCCGCGGGCGACCAAGGTCCGGCGGAGCGCGCCATGAACGTCATGTTCGATGTGGCCGGCGTTAAGCAGACGCTCGATGCCCATGAGGACGGATACCGCATGCTGCACCAGCAGGGGCAGGCCTTGGGCGATGCTTTGATCGAGGCCACTCGCATGGCGCGTAAGGATGACGCTACCGGCATCGGTGCCCGCACGGTCGACGTTCTCCTGCCCGCTCAGACACGCGCCGATTTTCACTCTTTGGCTCCGCACCGAACGTATGAGTTTCATGCCGCTGGCGAGCAGCGCACGAGGGTCTATCTACTCCGGCTGGGAAACGTCGAGCTTGTCGGCGTACAACCCGAGGTCTCGAGTGCATTCGGCGCCACTGTGCGCGCCGCTCGGTCCGGCTCTGTGTTCTTTGCCACGCTCGTCAACGGCGGACAGAAGTACCTGCCGGCCCCCGATGCGTACGAGAAAATCACCTATGAGGCCATGAACTCCGGCTTTGCCGCCGGCTCCCATGAGCGCCTCCTCCAAACCATCCTTGCCGCTTTGAACGCGGCGCGACAAAAAGGAGAACTTGCATGAATATCGGACATGCACGCCGCAAGATTACCCCGCAAGGCGACATCTATCTAATCGGATACCGTAACCTCCCCAACCGTCTGGAGCCTGCGACAGGCGTCCATGACGACGTCTTTGCCAACGCGATTCTTTTCCAACAGGACGACCGCGAAGTTTTTCTCTTCAACGCTGATGTTCTCGAGTTTGAGGAGAGCATGGCCGAGGAGGTTAAGACGATGCTCGCCGAGCGCTACGGAATCGACCGTGACTGCGTTCTGCTCTCCGCGACGCACGACCACACTTCGATCGTCGCCTACCATCGCAGCTGGTGGACGGGAAAATTCAACGAGGACTACTATCGCTGGTTCCTCGATACCATCTGTCAATGCTTCGAAGAGTGCCGCGCCAACGCGCGACCTGCGACCTGTCGCATGGGCAAAAAAGTCATCACCGGTTTCTACGACAACCGCATCATTCCCGGTGAGCTTGCCGACAATGAGGTTATCGTGGTGTCGTTCTTCGATACCGAAGGCAAGCCATTTGCGGGCTTTGTGAACTGGGCGGTGCATTCCGCTTGCGTCGGACCCGACTGCACAGAGCTCACGAGCGAACTCGCCGGTCTTACCGGCAAAAAGCTCGCTCAGAGTCTTGGTTACTATCCGGCCATGGTCGTCGGTGCTGCTGGCGACTGTAGCGACCGCAATTTTCGCCAGGGACGCGGCATTCCCGAGGTTGAGCGTGTTTCGACCGGTCTTGCCGAGGCGATTTCCCAGATCAAGCTCGATTGCGAGGTCGTTCTTGACCGCATCGAGCCTCAGACGTTCTATCACACCGTTGCCCGTGACGACTTTTCACTCACGCTTAAGTGTGCCGTCATCAGTCTGGGCGGCTTGCATCTCTTTGTGTTCCCGAGTGAACTCGGCAGCGACCTGGGCATTCGCATGAAGCGCGAATGTCCGGTCGAGGGAATAGTCTGCGGTTACACCAACGGCTATTTTGAGTATTTCCTTCCGGCACGCGAGTACGGCCTCTCCTTTGAGACCGAGCGTACTCAGATTCCCCAGGGCGAACCGGAACGTCTGTGTGACAAGTTCTGCCAGACGACGAGACTTCTCGGCGCAGCAGATTCGCGTCTGTAGGCCTGATTGCGTGATATGGGCCAATGAGGCTCATTGCCATGTGATCGGCATCTTCCATCTTCTCTGCCGTTCCCCATCCCGGGCGTACGTGCGTCCGCGGATTTCAAAGGGGGAAGCGGGTTCCTTGCCCTCCCACGTCGACTACGGAGGCATGAAATCGATGCTATACCCCGCTCAGAAAAAGGAGAATTCCATGAAATACCAGAAGCTTTGCGATGAAATCATCACAAAGGTCGGTGGTCGAGACAATGTGTTAGACGTGAGCCACTGCATTACGCGTCTCCGCTTCCACCTCAAGGATGAATCGCTCGCCCAGACCAATGAGCTTAAGGCGACGAAGGGCGTCGTTGACGTCATCCAGGCCGGCGGACAGTATCAGGTCGTGATTGGTGCCACTGTCGAGGCCGTCTACAACGACCTCGTTCAGATTGGCGGGTTCGACTCCAAACCCGCGCTCGATATCGATGAAGGCGACGACGTCAAAAAGAGCGATCCATTCTCGCGTCTGCTTGCCATCATCTCCGAGATTCTGCAACCGGTTCTTGGCGTGCTTATGGCCGGTGGCTTTATCAAGTCGATGCTCGCGCTCTGCACGGTTGCCGGTTGGCTTGCCAAGGACAGCAATACGTATGTGACGATCTCGGCAATCGGAGATTCGGTCTTCTATTACTTTCCGCTAATCATTGGCTGGACGTCGGCCAAGAAGTTCGGACTTAAGCCCGTTATGGGAATGGCGCTCGGCGGTATCCTCGTCTACCCGACGCTCGTTGCCCTTATGGGCGGAGATCCGCTCTACACGCTCGGCGCCGGTACGGTCTTCGAGTCCAATGTCTACGGTGATATTTTTGGCATCCCGCTGATCATGCAGAATTACTCATCGACGATTCTGCCTGCGATCTTTATCGTCTGGATTGCCTCCAAGGTGCACAAGGCCCTTTCTAACGCGCTGCCCGCGCTTGTGAGCTCGTTCTTCTCCAACATCCTGACGCTCCTCATTTGCGGCATCCTTGGCCTGCTTGTGGTCGGTCCGGTCATGACGGTCCTCTCCAACATCGTTGCCCAGATCATCTTGATGCTCATCAACTTCCAGCCCGCCATCGCCGGCTTCGTCATCGGCACGTTCTGGAGCCTGCTCGTCATGTTCGGCCTGCACTGGGGTATCATCCCGCTGTGGTTCCTCGATGTCGCAACCTACGGCTATGACCTCATTAATCCGCTCGTGTATGCAGGCGGTTGTGCCATCGCCGGTGCTGTGCTTGGCATGGTCATCCGAACCAAGGATTCCGAGGAAAATGCTGCCGTCAACATTCCCGCCCTTGTCTCTTCGATTTTCGGTGTCAACGAGCCTGCGCTTTACGCCATCTTGCTGCCGCGTAAGCGCCTTATGTGGGCAACCTTTATTTCCGCTGGTGTAGGCGGCGCCATCGCCGGCCTCATGGGTGCCAAACTCTATGCCTTCGGTGCCTCCGGCCCGCTCGGTTTTCCGAGCTTTATTAACCCTGCCGGCATCGACATGGGCTTTATCGGCCTTGTCATCTCCGGTGTGGTCGCTTTCGTTCTGGCTCTTGTCGCCGCTATGGTGATCGGTACCAGGAAGGACGAGGGCGGTAAGGCGCTCAACATCTCGGTGGACTAGTCTGTCTGCGCACTTTAACTAAATATGCCTCGGACGGCGACGTGCCGCCCGAGGCATATTTGTGTTTTGTGCCGTTGTCAGCGTGTTTGCGGACACAAGTCTGCGGTTGTGGAGCAGCAGGGATTATGACGGTCGTGCCGCGGTGGAAGACGTACGGTCGCCCTGCAGGAGCTGACGGTAGGGGAGGAAGCCGATGAACGAGACGACCGCCTGCGAGTGCGCGGCGTTTCGCTTGAGGTAGAGCCTGACCTCGGAGGTCGTCGCGGGCTCGAGCGGCACCAGGGCTACCTTTCCGCTGGCGAGCGATTCCGCCGGCTTGCGCATGAGGAATGAGACGCCGGCGCCGCGTGCGACAAGAGAGATGATGTTCTCGGCTCGTTTGCCGGTGAACGTAACACGTGGGCCAAATCCAGCTTCGCGACAAAGGGAAAGGACGAGCTCGCTTACGAACGAGCCTTGGGGAAGCATGAGGAAATTCTCGTCGATAAGGTCGTCTATCTCGACGGTGTCACATTCGGCGAGTGGATGGTCGAGCGGAAGGACGGCCACGAGCCGGTCGGTCGTAAAGGGAATCTTTTTGAACTCCGGCTCGATGGCGCCGCTGTCACGGATGAAGGCCAGGTCAATGTCCTCGTGCAGGAGCATGCGCTTGAGTGTGTCGCCCTCGCCTTCGATGAGCTCGACAGAATATGAGGGGTTCGCCTGCTGAAAATCGATGACGGCGTCCGTGATCCCATAAGGGGCCATAATGGGGATAGAACCTACGGTGAGGTGCTCGAGCGGCTCACCTGCGCCTATTTGAATGGCGGCAAGATAGCGGTGCTGAAGCGTCGCAATTTTTGCGCATAGGGGAGGAGCGCTTCACCTTGTGCGGTGAGTGTTACGTGGCGCTGGCTTCGATCGATGAGCTTGCAGCCGAGTTCGTGCTCCATTGCCATGATGTGCTTGGAGAGGGTTGATTGCGACATGAAAAGCAGTTCCGCCGCATCAAGAAACGTGCGTGACTGCGCTAAGATGGCGAATTCGCCAAAGCGGCTGATATCCATAGGGAGGCCTCCGGTACCCTCATTTTGGCAGGTGGCCTAAACCACGACGCCATTGCAGTGGTCGATTTCGTGTTGGATGATCTCGGCGGTGTAGCCCGAGAAGTTTTTGATGCGGTGGACGAAGTTCTCGTCCAAATACTCAACCTTAATGCGGCGATAGCGGGTACAGGGGCGCTCGCCGATCAGCGAGAGGCATCCTTCGCTCGTCTGATAGGCATTGACCTGCTCAAGAATTTGAGGGTTGTACATCAGGAGTGTCCTGTTGCCGTCCTTTACGCAGATGATGCGCTTGCGCACACCGATCATGTTGGCGGCGAGCCCCACGCACTCGTGCTCATGCTCGTGGAGTGTATCCAGGAGATCCTGCCCGGTCACGACATCGTCGGGTCCCGCGTCTTCGGAAGGCAGGCGCAAAAAGAACTCGGATTTCATGATGGGCTTAATCATGGCGGGCTCCTCATGTCTTATGCTTTCGTGGACTTTTAATAATAGCGCGGAAGGAAAGCTGCGCGTCCGCGTTACAATCTTTCAACGTTGGACCATGTTGCCAGATTCGTCGTGTACGGCGTCTGGCGTAAGTCTAGGGCTCATTTTTCGCCCTGGACTGTTCCTCTGGGGCGATGCGACTGTCGTTCCAAGAGGAAGGAAATGCATGGGGAGCAAATCTCAGCAACAAGTTCAAGCAACGCCATCGGCCACTGCGGCGATTCTCGTCGTTATGTATATTGCGGCCTTTGTTGCCGCGTTTAACGAGAACATCATTAACGTGGCGTTGCACGACATTATGGCAGCCTTTTCGGTGAGTGCCACCACGGCGCAGTGGCTCGTCTCGGGCTACATGATTGTGACGTCGATCTTTACGGCCATCATGGCCTTCCTGTCCGGCCGTTTCTCGACGCGCAAGCTGTTGTTTTTCGCATGCGGATGTATGGTCGCCGGCGAAGTCCTGTGTCAGATCGCTCCGTCGTTTAGCGTTTTGCTGCCAAGCCGTATTTTGCAGGCTGCGGGATCGGGCATCTTGTTTCCGCTCATGATGAACGTGGTGCTGTCTTGCGCCCCGCGCGAGAAGCTTGGTCTGTATCTGAGTCTGGGCGGTGCCTGCATTACGCTAGGGCCGGCGTTTGGACCCGTGATCAGCGGTCTTATGTGCACGTTGTTTGGCTGGAGGGCGGTATTCGTAGTGCCGCTGGTGGGCGGCGTTGTGGTCGCTGCGGCGGGCGTAAAGCTTGTTCAGAATGTCGGAGAGCGCTCGAACACCACGCTTGACATTCTGTCGGTTGTTTTGCTCGCTGCCGGCATTACGGCGTTTGTGTATTCCGTGGGTGAGTTCTCGACCAATCTGATTGCCGGTGTCGTGGCGCTTTTCGCTGCCGTTGTGCTGCTCGGCCTGTTTGCGGCCCGCCAGCTCAAGCTCGAGCATCCGGTGCTTAACGTGCGTCCCATGGCGAGCGTTCGTTTTTGGCCTGCGTGCTTGCTTGTGGTGGTGTCGATGATGACGACGTTCTCGATGAGCGTTTTGTTGCCGCTCTATTTTGAGGGCGCATACGGCATGACCGCACTTATTGCGGGCCTGCTCATTTTGCCGGCGATTGCCTGCAACGCCGTGACCTCGATTGTGGGCGGACGTGTGATGGACGCCCGTGGCGCATGGCCGCTGCTGCCGGTCGGCTTTGCCCTGATTGCCGTGGGACAGACTGCCATCTCGATGACGGCGGCAAGCATGAACATCGGCGTCGTCGTTGCGCTGACCGTTGTGGTGTATGCCGGAGTCGGTTTGGTGCTGAGCCCCTCGCAAACGGCTGGTTTGGAGACGCTGCCTGCCGCTGAACATCCTCACGGAACGGCATTGCTTAACACGTGGAACATGATTGCCGCATCGTTTGGCCCGTCGCTGTTTATCGGTCTGCTCTCGAGTTCTGCGGCGGCTGCCAGCGTCGCTGGCGCTGCGATCGACGTTGCCCAGGCGATTGGATTTGCAGCTGCCGTGCGTGTGGCGGCTGTAATTGCCGTGGTCGGGTTCGTGGCGTCGCTGGTGTACGCTCATCGCGAGTCGCACATGTCGCATTAATGTGTGCACATAGATTCTGCAGCTAGATTGGATGGCGACACCATAAACTAATGGACGTTTTGCCGAGAGGCATGAATGTTTAAAGCGCAAAGAGTGCGCGACGGGCCCCGCGAATGGGGCGATGATGCCCGAGAGGGCCAAGAAGGAGTCTCATGTCTGAAAACGAAGAGATCATGAACGAGACCGAGAACGAGACCATGGCTGCCGAGGTCGAGGCAGTCGAGACCGTGGAGACCGAAGCTGCCGAGGTTGAGGCTGCTGACGAGGTTTCCGCAGAGGAGGAGGCCGAGGTTGTCGAGGCCGCCGTTGATTACGATGACGAAGAGCTGATGGACAAGATGCAGAAGGCCGCCCGCCTGCTGCGTAGCCGTCGCTTTGCTATTTCCAAGGAGGAGGAGGCCAAGGCCGAGCGCATGGCGAACATCGAGCGCGCCATCAAGCTTCTTGACCTCAAGCCCAAGATGGAGCAGAAGGAAATGTCCGACCTGCTGGGCATGCGCCTTCGTGAGCTCGATGGCCTGATGGCCGAGGCCGAGGCCGCCGATCTGGTCGGCCGCATCGACGACGCCGAGGGCGATATGCGCAAGATTGTTGTCTTCGCCGCCGAGGATGCCGCTGAGGGCCTGGTCGAGCTTGCCAACAAGAAGGAGAAGCTCCTGCCTGAGCTTTCTTACGAGGAGGCCACCGAGCTGATGGCCGCCCTCGATAAGGTTATCGCTCCGCTCGTCGCCATGGGCCTGGACGAGGACCGCGGTCCTCGCGGCGGCCGTGACGACCGTGGTGGCCGTGGCGGCGACCGTGGCGGTCGCGGCGGCTTTGGCGATCGCGGTGGCCGTGGTGGCGACCGCGGCGGTCGCGGTGGCGATCGCGGCGGCCGTGGCGGTTTTGGTGACCGTGGCGGCGACCGTGGCGGTCGCGGCGGCTTTGGCGGTAACCGTGGTGGCTATGGCGATCGCGGTGGCAACCGTGGCGGCTTTGGCGGCAACCGTGGTAACGACCGTGGCGGTCGCGGTGGCGACCGTGGCGGCCGCAACGGTGGCGGCTTCCGCGGTAACCGCTTCTAGTTGGGTTACGCGGTTTTACCAAACCGCGTAACTAGTTGACGCTGCGCGCCCACCAGAGCGACAACTTGTCATTCAAAGAGGACGGCATGACCAGAAGGTCTATGCCGTCCTCTTTTCATGCCAATTTGTTCGCTCTGGTAGGCGCTCGCTCATATGACCCAATCCGCTGTCAAGAGCCACAATGGCCCCGCCGACCGCTTGCAATCGGTCGGCGGGGCCTGCCGT
>NZ_JBDMSL010000024.1:0-38859 GCF_039758965.1 Collinsella aerofaciens
GATATACGCCGTGATGCGCGACCGGGTGCCCTACCGGGAGTAGCCCCGACGGTTGACAAAACTATAGGAACACCCAATGTCTACATGAAAGCGCCCCCAAGCGGATGTGCTTGAGGGCGCCTCTTGCTTGACTAGCTCTCGATATAGTCCTTCAGCTTACTGCTACGGCTCGGGTGGCGAAGCTTGGCCAGAGTCTTGGACTCGATCTGGCGGATGCGCTCGCGCGTGACGCCAAACTCACGACCGACTTCCTCGAGCGTGCGGGGATGTCCGTCGACAAGGCCAAAGCGCAGTTCGATAACCTTGCGCTCACGATCGGCAAGCGAATCGAGCACCTGGGTGAGCTGCTCCTGCAGCATAGAGAAGCTGGCCGCATCGGGCGGAACGATAGCCTGGGAGTCCTCGATGAAGTCGCCCAGCTGGGAATCCTCTTCCTCGCCGATGGGGGTCTCGAGCGACACGGGCTCCTGCGAGATCTTCTGGATCTCGCGGACGCGGTCGGCGCTCATATCCATCTCGGCACCGATCTCTTCGGGGGTCGGGTCGCGGCCCAGGTCCTGAAGGAGCTGACGCTGCACGCGGACGAGTTTGTTGATAGTCTCGACCATGTGCACGGGAATACGGATGGTACGGGCCTGGTCGGCGATAGCGCGCGTAATGGCCTGACGGATCCACCACGTGGCGTACGTGGAGAACTTAAAGCCCTTCTGGTAGTCGAACTTCTCGACGGCGCGGATCAGACCGAGGTTGCCCTCCTGAATCAGGTCCAGGAACAGCATGCCGCGACCGACATAGCGCTTGGCGATGGAGACGACCAGACGAAGGTTTGCGCTGATGAGCGCCTGCTTGGCTTCGAGGCCCACGTTCTCAATGCGCGTAAGACGACGCATCTCGGCACGCGTGAGTTCGAGCTCACCAGCATCGGCAGCCTCGAGCTTCTCGGTAGCCTCGAGACCGGCCTCGATCTTCATAGCCAGATCGACCTCTTCGGAGGCGGTCAACAGGTCGACCTTGCCGATCTCCTTGAGGTACATACGGACCGGGTCGCCGGTCAGCATCACCGTGGAGGCATCGATGCCACGCACGCGGGAGCGTGAACGGGACGTGCGCACGGTGCGCTTCTTCTTGTTCTTGGAAGAACCCATCTCAGCGTCGGCCTGACGGGCCATCTTGAGCTCGTGATCGTCGAGCGAGCCGGAATCGTGCTCGTCGTCGTCATCGAAATCGTCGGTATCGGTATCGGTATCGGTATCGGTATCGTCATCGTCGACACCCATGGGGGCGTCGTCGTTACCGCTCGCGGAGATAATCTGGATGCCGCTGTTGCGCAGCGCGGAATACACCGCGGTGAGCTGCTCGTCAGAAACATCGATATCCTTCAGGGCGACCTGAATCTCGTCCTCGGTTACCGAAGTCCTGTTTGAGCCGTTGCCCATGAGCTTTGCAACGTAGGATTCCAGCCCAGTACCCGTGCTCTCAGTCTTTTTTGGCACAGATTCTCCCTTCATAGTCCACAGGACTCAATACTTTAGCACACACATTGACGTCTATACCCAAAAAGAGGGCTGGATATAGGCGAGAATACGCTGGTTGACCACAACATCTAGGCTTGTTCGGTGCCTGCGGCCTCCAGGCCGATCAAACGGAAAGGGTCCGCCACGCCGCCGATCGACTTTTGCAGTTCGCGTTGACGCTGCGAATCCTGCGCGGCCTGCACGGTCAGCGCGCGACGGGCCTCATCATCGAGTGAACGGTCCTGGCGCAGCTTGGCCTGTGCGGCACGCATGCGACGCTTGATGGTGTAGAGCTCAAGCGTATCAAGCATAAACACGATGTTCGTCTCGGTGGGGTGCTTGCTCGTCGCGGAGATGCGCCCGGCACTCACAAGCGTTGCCGCATCGGGACACACTGAGCGCGCCGCATCCATGCAGGCTGCAGGATCGGTTCCCGGCGGCGTTGCCAGAACGGCCCATGCAATGGACTCGTGACGCGGGTCAACCCACTCGATGGAGCAGATGCGGTCGGCATACGTGCGGAACAGGTCGGGGTAGCTCGTGAGCATCGTCAACAGCTCGCGCTCCCCTGCCAAGGACTTGCGTTCAAGATCGGTAAGAACCATCGGCGCCGCCGCAGCCGGTGCGCCCGAACCGTCAGCCACAGGCACAGCGCCCATACCATCAGGCACATCGATCGGCGGCAGGTCGTCGACGACCTCCACGGGCGCGGCGCCGTAGGCATCGAGCGGGACGTAGTCGTACGGCTCTTCTTCGACCGGCGCGGACACCGGCGGCGTCGCGCCCGATGCCCAAGCACCGCGACCGGCATCGCGAGAACCCGACGCCCGACCGCCCGCGCTACCGGACCGCTCAGTCTGTGCCCGCTGGCGCTCATAGTTCTGCTCACGACGTCGTTCCGCATCCTCGCGCTTGGCGACATCGCGAAACACACGACCCGAGCTCGCGCGCACCGTCTCCAGATCCAAACCCAGCAGATCGGCAATCTGGATAAAGTACGTGTCGATCATATAGCTGTTGCGCAACGGATAGATAAGCGTCAGCGCATCTTCCAGCGCCTTAGCGCGACCGCCCGGCGTGGTGATGTCACTCGACTCCTGCAGCGAACGGTAGACAAAGTCCATAAGCGGCTCGGCAGCGTCGATGCGCGTCTGCAGTGCCTCGCCACCATGTGCGGTGATGAACTCCATGGGGTCGTTGCCGTCGGGGAGCACCACGCAGCGCAGGTCCATGGAATCCTGCTCGATAAACTGAATCGCGCGACGGGCGGCCTTCTGGCCCGCTGCATCGCCGTCGAACATATACACGATGCGCTTGGCAAAGCGAGTGAGCGTCTTGACGTGATGCTCCGTGAGGGCGGTGCCCAGCGTGGCGACAACGTTTTTAATCCCCGCCTCCCAGCAGGCGATGCAATCGGTATAGCCCTCTACCACGATGGCGGTATCCTGCGCGACGATAAACTCCTTGGCCCAATTAAAGCCGTAGAGGTTTCGCTTTTTATGAAACACGCTCGTCTCGGCTGTGTTGAGATACTTAGGCTGGCCGTCGCCCATAATGCGACCGCCAAAGGCAATGTTGTGACCCTGCTCGTCAAAGATGGGGAACATCACGCGGTCGTAAAAGCGGTCGGCAAGCTGCCCGCGCCCGCGACTCACGGCAACGTTGGCGTCGATCATCTCCTGCGGGGTAAAACCCGCCTGGGACAGGTGCGACACCAGCGCGTTACGGCCCGGTGCAAAGCCCAGGCAGTAGCGGCGGCAGACGTCGCCGCCCATGCCGCGGCTGGCAAAGTACTCGCGCGGACGGCCGTCCTTACCGCGCATGAGCATGGTGTGGTAGAACTGGGCGGTCTCGGCGCACAGATCGTAGATGCGGGCACGCTTGGTGCCGCGCTCGCGGCGATCTCCGGTGTCATGCAGCTCAATACCCGCGCGATCGGCCAAGTAACGGATTGACTCGGGAAAGCTCAGGTTCTCGCGCTTCATGATATACGTGAAAACGTCGCCACCCTCGCCGCAACCAAAGCAATGCCACACCTGCGTGGCGGGGATAATGTGGAAGGACGGCGTCTTCTCGCCATGGAAGGGGCAGCATCCCCAAAACTCATGGCCGCGAGGCTTGAGCTCGACCGTTTCCTGCACGATGGCAACCAGGTCAGACGCAGCGCGTACCTGGTCTTTTTCCTCATCGCTAATCACGGATGCTCACCCCCTGATCGCCCAAGTTGTGACGAATATCCTCGATATTACCCTCGACGGTCGCGATCAACTCATCCAGCGAATCGAACACACGCGAGGGACGCAGCCAGCGCGTAAACGCCAGCGAAACGGAAGCGCCGTACAGGTCGCCCGTATAACCAATTAAATTAGCCTCGAGATGCGCAGATGCCGCATCGTCAGCATACGTTGGCGGCAGGCCGACGTTCACAGCAGCGGGCCACGCGGTGTCATCGACCAGCACCAGACCCTCATACACGCCATCGGCTGGCACCTGAATGCCGTCGGGAACCTGCAAGTTTGCCGTGGGAAAGCCCATGCCAGAACCCTCGTGACGGCCGCGAATAACACCGCCACGCACCATATACGGACGGCCGAGTAACCCAGCAGCAAGCTCCACATGGCCCTGTCCCAGCTCATGACGAATGCGGGTGGCGCAAATGGCCTCACCGCCCTCGCAAAGCAGGTCGTGACCATACACGTCAACGCCGTGCTCGGAACCCCAGGAGCGCATCTCGGCAACACCAGAAGCACCGCCACGACCCAGCCTAAAGTCACTGCCAACGCGAATCGATCGAATGTCGACCAGACGCGACACCAGCGAGAGAAAATCAACATGGTCAAGCGCCGCAACCTCAGACGTAAAGGGAACGGCCACCACCGCATCGACCCCGGTCTGAGCCAAGGCATGCAGACGGTCGGCCGTCGTCATCAGTTTTTGAGCGGGCGAAGGGCTCACCACGACGTCCGGGTCGGGATCGAAGGTAACTACTACCGCCTTGCAGCCATGGGCACGGGCATCCCGGACAAGCGCCGCAATGAGCTCCTGGTGTCCACGGTGAACGCCGTCGAACACGCCGATGGCAATCGATGCGGCACCCAAGTGCTCACACTCATCAAACGTATCGGCAGCAACGATGCGAGCCTCGTCCGACTCGCCCGCGAAAAAGACACGCGCGAGCTCATGAGCGGACAACATCATCGAACACCGCCGATTGCCTGCGGAAACACGTGCTCCATAACAAAGCGGCCACTCTCAATGCGGGCGAGCGCCTTGAGTCCCCCATCGAGCACCAGCGCAAACAGCGCCTTCGAGACATCGAAATCGGCAAGCGCACGCTCAACGGGAATGCGACGGCCGCAGAGCAGGTCGTCGGCAAGATTGCCCGGCAAGTCAACACGCATGGCGCCCAAGGCCGCAATGGGATCCAGGGCAAAGCCAGCGGCGGACTCGGGAGAAAGCTCCTCCACCGCATGACAGGCGCCAATGGAAACAACACCAGATGCGGTGCGACGAAGTGCGGAAATATGCGCGGCGCTATCGCAAGCGCGGCCCAGGTCGCGAGCGAGCGCACGGATATAGGTGCCCTTGCTCACCGAGAACGCCACGGTCCACACACACGTATCACCTTCGCCGCCCACGGCAATCAGGTCGGCGGCATAGACCTCGACGGGGCGCGGAGGTAGGTCCACCGCATTGCCCTCGCGAGCAGACTTGTAGGCGCGAACGCCATTGACCGAGATAGCAGAAAACGCCGGCGGCACCTGCATCTGCGGGCCCAGCATGGCGGCCAAGCGCTCACGAGCATAGGCAGGATCGCGGAGCTCGTTGGCAACAGCCACCGTGCGGACCGCCTCGCCCTCCGCATCATCGGTATTGGTCTCGGCGCCAAACGAAATATCGGCGACGTAGCTTTTGGTATCGAGCGTGAGCATGCCCAGCAGACGGGTGGCCTGGCCCACACCCACCACCATGACGCCAGATGCCATGGGGTCGAGCGTGCCGGCATGGCCGACACGCCGCTCATGGAGGGCGCGTCGGCATTGCGAGACCACATCGTGGGACGTGCAGCCCACCGGCTTATCGACAGCGAGCAGCATATTCAGTTGTGAAGGCGTACGACGAGCCATGTACCATCCAAAAAGTTAAAGCTCGACGGTCACCGAAGCGGGATCCTCCCCTACCAGCTCGGCCAGCATGGGAAGTGCCACGGTGAGCGTCTCGAGAATTGTTCCGTTGTTGGAAAAGCCGGCGGCGGCATGATGCCCGCCACCGCCAAAATTGGCAGCAATCTCGGACACATCGAGGTCGCCCTTGGAGCGCAGGTTGCCACGCACCTTGGTATCGCCCTCAATGCCCTTTAAGAACATGCAGACCTCGACGCCCATCACCGAACGCACCACATCGACCAGGCCGTCGCACTCGTCCGAGGTGACGCCGCAGGCTTCAAGGTCGCTCTGGTAGGCATAGCTATACGCCACGCGCCCATGCGCGACCGTCTTAATGCGACCCATGACAATGGACTTGAGGTGCAAAAACTCAACGCGCATGCTCTGGTAGACCTCGAGCGCAACGCGCGCCGGATCGGCACCGTGCGCCACCAGGCGCGAGGCTGCATGGAACGCGGCGGCATCGGCGTTTTGGTACTGAAAACGGCCGGTATCGGTAACCAAGCCACACAGCAGGCAGGTCGCAACGCCATCACGAGCCACAATGCCGCAATTGTCCAAAAAGCGGTCGATGATCATGGCGCAGGCTGCGGCGCCGACACACCTCAGGCTCAGCTCGGCAAATTCCTCACGCGCCGGATGATGATCGAAGCACACCACATGCGACGAGCGGCGGAGCACCTCGGCGGAGTTGTTCAGACGCTCGACGACCGGCACGTCCACCGAGATGAACAGGTCCGGATTGCCGGTATACGCAGATGCCGGCACCAGACGGTCGGCACCCTCCATAAAGCGGTAGATGCGCGGAACCGGGTCATCGTCTGCCAGCAGCAGGGCAATGTCCTTATTGGGGAAAAACTTCATAAGCGATAAGCCCAGGCCCAGCACGGAGCCCAGGGCGTCACCATCGGGAGACGTATGTCCCGAAATCGCAATGGAGGACGCACCCTCGATGAGCTCGAGGATGCGTCGCTGAATATCTGCAGACTCGCACGATGCGAGGTCGGCGGAATTACTCATCTAAAGCTGCCTCCTGGGCGGCATCCGCTATGGGATAGCCGTCCTCGTCCTTTTCGATCGCAAGCGTGGCGGGAACGTTTTCCAGCGCGCGCGTGATGCGCTCGGCCTCATCGGTCGAGCGATCGATGCGAAAATCGAGCTCGGGCGTGACACGCCAATCGAGCGAGCGAGCCAACAGGCTGCGAATACGGCCCTTGGCGCTAGCGAGCGCCTCCATGACCTCGTCGTAGCGGCTCGCATCGCACGACACGTACACACGCGCGAACGAACGGTCCACCGCGACCTCGACCGCAGTCAAAGTAACCAGGTCGAGACGCGGATCGGAAACCTCAAAGAGCAGGATATAACCGAGCTTCTCGCGAAGCTGCTCGCCCAGACGGCGGGTTGCCTGCGTTTGCTTCATAGCGCTACCCCCTACTCGGTACGGGCAACCTGGTCGATGCGGTAACCCTCGATCTGGTCGCCGGGCTTGATGTCCTGGAAGTTCTCCAGACCAATGCCGCCTTCGGAACCGCTCTTGAGGCTCTTGGCCTCGTCCTTGTAGTGGCGCATCGAGGCGATCTTGCCGTTGAAGACCACGATGCCGTCGCGCACCAGACGCACGGAATCGGTCGCGGCGATCTCGCCCTCTTCGACGCGGACACCGGCGGCGATACCGACTTTGGGCACCTTGAAGGTGTCCAGGACAGTCGCGGTACCCGTGGCGACCTCGACCTCGGTGGGCTTGAGCATGCCGATACGGGCGGCGTCGAGCTCCTCGAGGCACTTGTAGATGACGTCGTAGCAACGGATCTCGACGCCCTCGCGCTCGGCGGCGGAGCGGGCCTTACCGTCGGGACGGACGCCAAAGCCGATGATGATGGCGTTGGAGGCGTCGGCCAGGACGACGTCGGTCTCGTTGATGGCACCGACAGCGGAGTGGATCGTGTTGATGCGGACCTCGGACTGATCCATCTTGTCGAGCGAGTCCTGAAGAGCCTCGATGGAACCCTGGACGTCGGCCTTGATGATCAGGTTGAGCTCCTTGACCTCGGCGTCGGCGATGGTCTCGAAGAGGTTCTCGAGCGTGACGTGCTTGACGCGGCTCTGCTCCTCGATACGGGCCTTGAGCGAACGTTCATCGGCCAGGGCGCGTGCCTCGCGCTCGTCCTCGAACACGCGGAACTCGTCACCGGCGTTGGGCACGGACTGCAGGCCCAAAATCTCGACAGCGTCGGAGGGACCGGCCTCGGTGACGGCGCGGCCCTTGGGGTCGAGCATGGCGCGGACGCGGCCGTAGGTAAGGCCGGCGACCAGCGTATCGCCCACGTGCAGGGTACCGCGGGTCACGAGCACGGTAGCGACCGATCCGCGGCCCTTGTCGAGCTTGGCCTCGAGGACGTTGCCCGAGGCAAAGGTGTCCGGGTTGGCCTTGAGCTCGAGTACGTCGGCCTGGAGCAGCACGGTCTCCAGAAGTTCGTCGATACCGATCTTCTGCTTGGCCGAGATGTTGACGAACATGTTCTGTCCGCCCCACTCCTCGGGGATGACTCCGTACTCGGTGAGCTCCTGACGCACACGGTCGGGGTTGGCGCCCGGCTTATCGATCTTGTTGACGGCGACGACGATGGGTACGCCGGCGGCCTTGGCGTGGTTGATCGACTCGACCGTCTGGGGCATGACGCCGTCGTCAGCGGCGACGATCAGGATGACGATGTCGGTCACCTTGGCGCCACGGGCACGCATAGCCGTAAAGGTGGCGTGACCCGGGGTATCGATAAAGGTGATCTTGCGGTCGTTGATCATGACCTGCGAAGCGCCGATGGCCTGCGTAATGCCGCCCGCCTCGCCGGCAGCAACGCCGGTGTGACGGATGGCGTCGAGCAGCGACGTCTTGCCGTGGTCGACGTGGCCCATGACGGTGACGACCGGGGCGCGCGGCTTAAGGTCGGCGGGATCGTCATAGAACGAGAAGGTGTTCTCCTCCTCGGGGGTGATGATCTTGATCTGACGGCCCAGGTCGTCGGCAACGAGCTCAACGAGGTCGTCGGACATGGACTGAGTCATGGTGAGCGGCGTACCCAGCAGGAACAGGCGCTTGATGATGTCGTTGGCCGGAACGTCGAGCGCCTCGGCAAGCTCCTGGACAGTAACGCCCTGGGAGACCTTGATGGCGTCGAGGTCCTCGGGGTTCACGCCCTGGGCCAGCGCCTCCTCTATCTTGCGCTCCTCCTGAGCCTTGGCAGCCTCGCGCTCGCGCTTCTCCTTGCGCTTCTTGCGGCGACCGGTGGACTCGCGAGAGGCCTCCTCGACGGCAGCACGAGCCTCCTCGAGCACCTTCTCGCGGCTGTACTCCTCGGCCTCGCGAGCCATGCGGCTGTAGTGGTCCTCTTCGTTGTTGTGACCGCCCTTGCGCTTCTTGCCCTTGCCCTGCTTATCGGGGTTGGGGAAGTCCATGCCGGCAGCGACGTTGTTGCTGGCGTTGGTGCGATGGCTGTGCGGACGGCTCTCGGAGGCGTTGCGCTCGGAATTGTTGTCGGAGGCGTTGCGATCGTTACGACGGCCACCGCGGCGGTCGTTGTTGCCGCCACGACGGTTACCGCGCTCGGCGGCGCGCTCGGCCTTGGCCTTGTCCTCGGCGTCCTTCTTCTCCTTGAGCACGGTCTCCTGTGCGGCAATCTGGTCGAGAAGCGAACGGAAGCGCGAACCGGAGTCGGAAGCGGGAACGGCGCGGCGCTGGGCCTCGCGGGCAGCCTCCTCCTTCTCGCGGGCAAGGCGCTCCTGCTCGGCCTTCTTCTTGGCCTCGGCCTCGGCGCGGGCAGCCTCCTCGGCTGCCTGGGCTGCGGCAAACTGGCGACGCTCCTCCTCGCGTGCCTTCTCGGCGGCGATGCGCTCGCGCTCGGCCTCGGCGGCGCGTGCGGCCTCCTCGGCGGCAGCTGCCTGCTCCTCGGCCTGCTTGGCGGCCTCGACTTCCTTGGCGCGGGCCTCGATCACCGAGGCGAGCTGCTTGCGGACCATGGCGACGTAGGCATCCTCCAGGGCGGAGGAAGCGGACTTAGCGGGAATCTTCATTTCGGCGAGATGACCCATCAGTTCCTTGGAGGTCATGCCGAACTCTTTGGCCAGGGTGGACACACGGACTTTTGCCATATGACTTCACCTACCCTTTCTGGCACCTTGGGTGCCTAGAGACTGAACGAGCGTGTGAGACGCGCCGGGACCCGCCCGGCGCGACCGCGCGCTAGATCAGGTCCTCCGCATCATCGAAGGCGTCGGTGTCGTGGACACCGCAGAAACGGGAGCCGGGACGAGCCTGGTTGCGGCACTGGATGCCGTCCTCGGACACATACTCACAGCGGCGGACGTCCTCGTCCTCCTCGTCACCGATCAGGTCGGCGGCGGGCTCCTCGTGAACGGGAACGTTCTTGAGAATGTCGGCGGCAAGCGTCTCGGACTTGATGTCGATGTGCCAGCCGGTCAGGCGCGCGGCGAGACGGGCGTTCTGGCCCTCCTTGCCGATGGCGAGGGACAGCTGGTCGTCGGGCACGATGACACCGGCGTAAGCCTTCTCCTCGTCGATGAGGACGCGGGTGACCTTGGCGGGCGACAGGGCGTTGGCGACGTAGACGGCAGGATCGGCATCCCAAAGGATGACGTCAACGCGCTCGCCACGGAGCTCGCCCACGACAGCGCGAACACGGCTGCCCTTGGGGCCGACGCAGGCGCCCACGGGATCCAGACGGTCATCGAGCGAGTGGACGGCGACCTTAGAGCGCTGGCCAGGCTCGCGGGCGATCGACTTAATCTGGACGGTACCCTCATAGATCTCGGGCACCTCCTGCTCAAACAGACGACGCATGAGCTCGGGGTGGGTACGGGAGATGACAATCGGCGGACGGCTGTGCTCGCCACGAACCGGCTGCAGGTTGGAGTTGGGGTCGCGAACGTCGATGATCACGGCCTTGATGTGCTGGTTGTGCAGGTAGCGCTCGCCCATCGGACGCTCGTTGCGCTCGTTCTCGTAACGGCGCTGGTCGAAGTGCGGAAGCTCGGCCTCGACGCCCTCGCGGATCTTGACGATCGTGAAGTCGGGCGTGGACTGCAGCACGGTACCGCTGATGAGGTCACCGATGCGGCCGGAGAACTCCTCGTAGATCTGCTCGCGGGCGGAGTTGCGCACGATGGCGTTGATCTCGGCCTTGGCGTGCTGGGCGGCGATGCGGCTCGTGTTCTTGGGGGTGACGTCGATCTCCTCGAACTCGGTGAAGTTGCCTTCCTCGTCCATGGAATCGTCAATCGGCTCCAGACGGTAGACGTAGATCTTGCCGGTGGTGCGGTCGATGGTCACCTTGGCGCCCCACTCAAGATGCAGGATCTCGGCATAGCTCTTGGCAAGCGACTGCTCCAGGCGGTCGATCAGGTAGAGCTGGTCGATGTGCTTCTCCTGGCAAAGCTCCATCAGGGCGGACATCATGTCGGATGCTGCCATCTTACTTTCCTTCCTTCGCGGGCTTGAAGTCGTAGGTGGGCTTCAACTTGCACTTTTTAACATCAGAGAAATCGAGGGTGACGGACTCGCCGCCCTCGAGCTCGAGGGTCACGTTCGCCTCGGTGGCGGCGGCAATCTTGCCGGCGTACTTGCGACGGCCCTCGGTAGCGGTGGAGGTGAGCTCACAGTTCTCGCCCACAAAGCGGGCAAAGTCGCACGGGCGGCGCAGCGGGCGCGCCATGCCCGGGCTCGACACCTCGAGCGTATAGCTCGAAGAGATGGGGTCGAGCTCCTCAATCACATCGCCGACCCACTTGGTGTTGGCCGTGACATCGTTGAGCGACAGGCTCTGACCCTCGGCACCCTCGATACGCACGCGCACGCAGGGGGCCTTGGTGGCACCCACGAGCTCGACGTCGACGATGTCGACATCGTGCTGGGGAGCGACGGCCTCGAGCGCGTCGATGATCGCCTGCTCGGTCTTGGTCTTGACCATTGCGGCACCTCCATCCATACAAAAAAGAAGCGGGGCCGAAACCCCACTTCTTTCAATTACAACTTCATTTGCAAGCAAACTATACCAATAGCTGCGGAAACGTGCAAGCACAGTACGAACCTGCAGGTCAGCGTGCGCACAGCTTCTCCATAAGAATAGGACAATTGGCCGAAGGCAACTAGGCAGATACATGCAAAACGAGGGACGACCCAACCGGATCGCCCCTCGTCTTTTATGCGTCAGTTAAGCGCGCAGTGCTTACTTGACCACCAGGTTGACCAGCTTGCCGGGCACGCAGATGGCCTTGACGACTGTCTTGCCCTCGAGCCACTTGGCGACGGCGGCCTCGGCGGCAGCCTGCATATCCTCATTGGAGGCATCGCGGGCAACGTCGACGCGGCCGCGGACCTTGCCGAGCACCTGGACCACGATCTGCACCGTGTCCTCGATGGACTCGGCCAGGTCGAACTCGGGCCAGGCAGCGGTATAGGCGTTGCCCTCGCAGCCGAGCGCCTCGTGCCACAGCTCGTCGGCCCAGAACGGGCAGATGGGGGCAAGGACGCTCACGATGTCCTTGGCCACGCCGTAGCACAGCGCCTTGTCGCGGGCGGTACCCTCGGTGGCGTTGAGGTAGGCGCTCGCCGCGTTGACGAGCTCCATGACGGCCGAGATGGCGGTGTTGAACTGGCCGCGATCGAAGTCCTCGGTGCACTTGGCGATGGTGCGGTGACGCTCGCGATAGAGCTTCATCGCAACCTCATCGAGCGCGGACTTGTCGAAGGCCACGTTGGCATCGCCGGACTGGACGAGCTGCCAAACGATACGCCAGGCGCGCTTGATAAAGCGGTTAGCGCCCTCGACGGCCTTGGGATCCCAGTCGAAGTCCTTCTCGGGCGGGGCGATAAACAGGATCGCCAGACGCATGGTGTCGGCACCGTAAGGCTCGATGACCGAGCTCGGGGGCACGACGTTGCCCTTGGACTTGGACATGGTGTCGCCGTTCTCGTCCTTGACCATGCCCTGGCACAGCAGGTTGGTGAAGGGCTCGTCCACGCTCAGCAGGCCCAGGTCGCGCAGTGCCTTGGTAAAGAAGCGGCTGTAGAGCAGGTGCAAAATAGCGTGCTCGATGCCGCCGATGTAGTTATCGACGGGCATCCAACGGTCGGCAGCCTCACGGGAGAAGGGCAGCTCAGTGTTGTGCGGATCGGTATAGCGCAGGTAATACCAGCTGGAGCAGGTAAAGGTGTCCATGGTATCGGTCTCGCGCTTGGCCGGGCGGCCGCAGACCGGGCAGGTAGTCTCATAGAACTCTTTGCACTCGGCGAGGGTCTCGCCTGCGCCCAGGTCCAGGTTCTCGGGCAGCGTCACCGGCAGCTGATCCTCGGGCACGGGCACGATGCCGCAGTGCTCGCAGTGGATAGCCGGGATGGGGTTGCCCCAATAGCGCTGACGGCTGATGAGCCAGTCGCGCAGACGGAACTCGACCTTGCGACGACCGCAGCCCATGGCCTCGAGGTCGGCCACGATCGCAGCCTCGCCCTCGGAGTGCTTGCCGCCGCGCATTCCGGTGTACTTGCCAGACTGGACGAGCGTGCCCTCGGCAGCGTGGGCGCAATCCCAGTCGACGGTCTCGGCATGGAAGGTATCGATGGTCTCGCCGCTGGCCTCGACGGCAGCGCGATCGTCATCGTCCAGGATGATCGGCACGATCGGCAGGTCGTACTTACGGGCAAACTCAAAGTCGCGCTGGTCGCCACAGGGAACGGCCATGACGGCACCGGTACCGTAGTCGGCAACGACATAATCGGCAACCCACACGGGGACCTTCTCGCCGTTGACGGGGTTTACCACATAGCGGCCCGTGAAGGCACCATGCTTCTCGAGGGTGCCCTGGGCACGCTCGACGGCAGAGATATGCTTGGAGTCCTCGACGATCTTGGTGACGGCCTCCTCGTACTCCGTGCCCTCGACGAGCTCGTGCAGGCCGGCGTACTCGGGAGCCAGGACAAAGAAGGAGACGCCAAAAAGGGTATCGGCACGCGTGGTGAAGACGGTAATCTTGCCCTCGTCGCCCTCGATGGGCTCGCCATCCTGGTCGCACAGGGTAAAGTCGACCTCGGCGCCCTCGGAGCGACCGATCCAGTTGGCCTGCATCTGCTTGACGCGCTCGGGCCAGCCGGGGAGCTTCTCCAGGTCGTCAAGCAGCTCCTGGGAGTACTCGGTGATCTTGAAGTACCACTGCTCAAGGTCGCGCTTCTCGGGCTCGGTGCCACAGCGCCAGCACTTGCCCTCGGTAACCTGCTCGTTGGCCAGAACGGTCTTGCAGGTGGGGCACCAGTTGACCGGGTTCTTCTTACGGTAGACCAGGCCCTTTTCCCACATCTTCTCAAAGATCCACTGGCCCCAGCGATAGTAGTCGGGGCTGCAGGTCTTGACCATGCGATCCAGATCGTAGGAGAAGCCCATGCGCTTCATCGTGGCGAGCGCCTGGTCCATGTTCTTATACGTCCAGGCGGCAGCCTGCGTGTTGTGCTTGATGGCGGCGTTCTCGGCGGGCAGGCCAAAGGCGTCAAAGCCGATGGGGTGCAGCACGTCGTAGCCGCGCATGCGGGCCTGACGGGCCATGGCATCGCCGATGGTATAGTTGCGCGCGTGGCCCATGTGCAGGTCGCCCGACGGATACGGGAACATCTCGAGCACGTACTTCTTGGGCTTGCTGTCGTCGGTGTCGACGGCAAAGAGGTTGGAGTCCTCCCAGGCCTTCATCCACCGGGACTCAATGGCCTGCGCGTCGTAGGCAGGAATCTCGTCCTTATGATCTGTGCAATCGCACATATCAGCTCCTTTGTTAGCTGGGTTGGGGCGGGGCGTTCTTACCTTTACTCGCTGCTGCGGACAGTCCTGCTCGCACGAAGAGCACATTAAGTGCTCTTCGGCTCGTGCGGAACTTGCAGCGAGCAAAGGTAAGAACGCCCCGCCACATCGTTAACTCGCATGATGATAGCAAATACAACAAGCGAGATGCCTGCGACTTGCAGGCATCTCGCTTTATCTAAATAACGTGGTTGTGAATCAACCGCTAATTGTTACCCGCCCAAACATGATCGGGTTTTCCAAGTGCCGCAGATTGCCGTGAAAGAGGAGCGACGCGTACTTTGGTACGCGAGCGACGGTTTGAACGGCAAGGTGCGGTGCTTGGGAAAGCCGCTTAGCGGTAGGAAACGCTCTGCTGGGAGTCTTTCACGACAACGTCGTGGGCGCCGCCTTCGACGATGGAGGTGGAGCTTACCAGGGTCAGGCGTGCCTTTTCCTGGAGCTCGGGGATCGAGAGGGCACCGCAGTTGCACATCGTGGACTTGACCTTGTAGAGCGTTCCGCCCACACCGTCCTTGAGGGAACCGGCGTAGGGAACGTAGGAGTCGACGCCCTCGACGAAGCTGAGCTTCGCGGCGCCGCCCAGATCGTAACGCTGCCAGTTGCGGGCACGCGCAGAACCCTCGCCCCAGTACTCCTTCATGTACTGGCCGTTGACGTTGACGCGCTCGGTCGGGCTCTCGTCAAAGCGGGCGAAATAGCGGCCCAGCATCATAAAGTCTGCACCCATGGCCAGGGCGAGCGTCATGTGGTAGTCGTAGACGATACCGCCATCGGAGCACACGGGCACGTAAACACCGGTCTCCTCGTAGTACTCGTCACGGGCGCGGCAGACGTCGATCAACGCGGTGGCCTGGCCACGACCGATACCCTTGGTCTCGCGGGTAATGCAGATGGAACCGCCGCCGATACCGACCTTGATGAAGTCGGCACCGCAGTCGGCCAGGAAGCGGAAGCCCTCGGCGTCGACGACGTTACCGGCACCGACCTTGACGTCCTCGCCGTAGTTGGCGCGAATCCACTCGATGGTGCGCTTCTGCCACTCGCTGAAGCCCTCGGAGGAGTCGATGCACAGAACGTCGGCACCGGCCTCGATGAGCAGCGGCACGCGCTCGGCATAGTCGCGGGTGTTGATACCGGCGCCGACCATGTAGCGCTTGTCGTTATCGAGCAGCTCGTTGGGGTTGGTCTTGTGACTGTCGTAGTCCTTGCGGAACACAATGCCCATGAGGTGATCGTTATCGTCGACGATGGGCAGGGCGTTGAGTTTGTTGTCCCAGATGACGTCATTGGCAACCTTAAGGCTGATGTTCTTGTCGCCCACGATGAGCTGCTCACGCGGGGTCATGAACTCGGAGACCTTCGTCTGGTGGTCATCGCGGCTGGGGCGATAGTCACGGCTGGTGACGATGCCCAGGAGCTTACCCTTGGGGGTGCCGTCGTCGGTAACCGGCATAGTAGAGTGACCGGTCTTCTCCTTGAGCTCAATGACCTGCTCCATGGTCATGTCAGGGGTCAGCGTGGAATCGGACTGAACGAAACCAGCCTTGTGATCCTTGACGGCCTTGACCATGGCGGCCTCGGACTCGGCGCTCTGGGAACCGTAAATGAAGGACAGGCCGCCCTCAGTAGCGAGCGCGACACCCATGTCGACGCCCGAGACGGACTGCATGATGGCGGAAACCATGGGGATGTTCAGGGTGATTGCCGGCTTCTCACCGCGCTTAAAGCGGGTCAGCGGCGTCTTAAGAGAGACGTTGTTGGGGATGCACTGCGAGGACGAGTAACCAGGGACCAGCAGATACTCCGAAAACGTGTGGGACTCACCGGGAAAGAACGTAGCCATGTTTCTCCTTTTTCCATGCGACCGGTCGGCTGCAGGCCTCGTAGGACCCAGCCCAACCTTGGGCGCCCAATACTGGGGAAGTATCTTAACGCACTTTGACTGCTACAATGCATGATTTAAGAAGAGCACACGAGGGTTTGACGCAGGCTTTGCGTTTGCCCAGCAAACACTTTAGCGGGGAGACGTGGAGCGTATGGAGTACAAGACGACGGCAAAGTTGGTCATTCAAGCGTGCGACAAGGATTTGCCGGGCGTGTTCGGCCACGGCTGCGTCTTGCTGCTGCAAGGTATCGCCCGCGAACACTCGCTCAACCGAGCCGCTAAAAGCATGGGCATGGCGTATTCCAAGGCCTGGCGCATTGTGAACGAGGCCGAAGGGCAGCTGGGATGCAAACTCATCGAGCGCGACGGAGCCCGCGGATCCACCCTCACCCCCGCCGGCGAGCGAGCCATAGCGGTCTACGAGGAGCTACAGGCCGACATCAACAACGTCATTGCCACCAAAGCAAACGACCTCATCGCCAGCATCACTAAAAAGTAGCTACTTGCGGAGGGCGTTATCTAGGGTGGCGGCCACGATCAAGGGGTCGTCGGTGCCGGCGAAGAGGCGGACGGTGCTCCCCTGCTTGCCGCGTGGAGCCGAAAGGCGCGTCGTTGCGCCGCCGGCGGGCGATGTGCGAAACTCCCCGGACAAAGCATCGAACAGCTCGCCCGCACTACGCTCGATAAGATCAAATTCAACTGCCGGGCCAAAGCCGTGCTCGAGGATTCCCGTTGCAACAGCATGGTCGGGATGCGAGCTCAGCCCGGGATAGCGTACGTTGCGCACCATCTCGTTGGCGGCCAGATACTCGGCCAGCGCACGGGCGCGATCGAAATGCGCCTGCATGCGGACATCGAGCGAGTCCAGCCCGCGTTCCAGCACACCGGCCTCGTCAGCAGGCATATCAAGCTTGGCCAAGCCACAGCCCTCAAGCAGGGCATGCGCGCACTCGGCAGCAGCATCCACACGATGGCGCTTGAGCTGCGAGCGCGCGACCGATACGGCAACCAACTTGCGCGGAGCCTTGCCAGCGCACACGCGGTCGAGCGCCTCGAGCGACAGCACGGCACCCAGCCGCAGCGGATCGCAGCCAAAAGCCGACGCCACGGTGTTGTCAACAACCAGCAGCGCATGGGCCTCACGCGCCGCCCGACCCAGCGCACGCAGATCGGGCACACGCAGACCAAACCCGCCGATGGAGTTGACGAACCACCACAGGTGCGGCCCCTCGGCATCAAACGAAGCATCAAAGCCCTCGGACGCAGCGGCAAACGCCTCGGCGGACGACGAGCCCACCAGCGCGACATCGCAGCAATCAAAGCCGCTCGCAAACGCATCGACAAAGTCGTCCGCAAAGGCCACCAGGCGGTCACCGGGACGCACAATCCCCAGCTGCGACAGCCATGCCGGCACATGCGGGACCGCAAGCAACTGCGCCTCACGCGCGCCGGCCCTCAAAGCCCAAGCCTCTTCTAGCTGTTGCACGTCCACGCGGCACCGTCCCTTCATAAACAAAAACCCACGATGCGGGTGTTCCCCGCATCGTGGGCAACGGCTGCAGTATAGCGCCGATATGCGACGAATCGCCTAGATGTTGAGCGAGTGATAGTTCACGCTCGCACCCGGAGCGTCAACGGTCACGCCATAGGCCTCGGGATAGATGCGCGTCGAGAACACGAGTGCGCCATCGTTCACAAACACCTCGACCGACGAGACATCGCCAACAATGCGCACGTTACGAACCTCGTCGACGGGCTCCCAACGCACGGTACGACCGCAGCCGGCAGAAGCGCGACCCTCATCGGTAAATCGCATCTCAAAGCGCGAGGGCAGTTCGGCCTCGGTGGCCACAAACGACAGCTTCAGCTCGCCATCAACGGTCGCAGCAAACGTGCCGTCGACACCGTCAACAACAACGTCAAAGCAGGTATCGCCGGCAACCTCCAACGAGCCCTCACCCACACGCGCTGAGGCATAATGGCGCTCGATCTCGCGCGCCGGCTGCTGCAGCACCACGCCGTCGTCGCCGGCCATAAGCTCGCGCGGCACCGTCATGCAGTGCTGCCAGCCGCACGCCACGGTGGGTGCGTTGCCATAGGTCGGCTCATCGGGCATGCCCATCCAGCCGATCAGAATGTGGCGACCGTCCTCGGCCGTGAACTCCTGCGGAGCATAGAAGTCAAAACCGGCGTCCCACAGGCGGAACTCGCCCAGCTCATAAGCGTCCTTGCCACCCGTAATGTCGCCCGATACAGACATGTAGCCAGCGGCATACACATTGCCGCGGTCCCAACGACCGCCCTCGAGCCCCTGGGGCGAGAAGGACAGCCACTTCGCCGGTACGCCGTCATCGGCCTCAAGCTCAAGGTATCCCGGGCACTCCCACATAAAGCCAAAACGCTCGGGCGTAGACACGCGGCTCTCGAGCTCCCAGCTCAGCATATCGGGCGAGCCATACACCAGGATCTCGCCTGCATCGCGCCCGGCGCCCTCGCCGTGCATCGCGCAAAAACGACTCTCAACATGCGGCCCATCCACGCGACGACGCGCGCCCAGCACCATGTGATAACGCCCGTCCGCGTCACGCCACGCCTTGGGGTCACGCACGTGGCACGTCAGATCCTCAGGATAATCCTCCGACGCCAGCACCACGCGCTTTTGGCTGAACGCCCGACCGGCAAGGCCATCAACGCTCTCGACATAAACAGTATCGGCGCGGCGGCCGGTATTGACGTAGTCGTACGTGCTGTCCGCATCGGAGAGCTTAACGTTTCCCGTGTACAGCACGCGAATGCGACCGTCCTCGGCAAGCGCGGAGCCCGAATACACGCCATGGCAATCGAACGGCTCGTCGGGCAGCAATGGGGCGCCAACATATTCCCAGTTCATAAGGTCGCGGCTTGTGACATGGCCCCACATCTTGACGCCGCCGTTCACATCAAACGGAGCATACTGGAAGTACGCGTGAAATACGCCATCTGCCTGGCAAAGACCGTTGGGGTCGTTGAGCCAACCCGCCGGCGGCATAATATGGAAGTGCTGGCCATACGCGCCATGACCGCACTCAGAGGCGGCAGCGTCAACAGCAGCAACCAGCTTTGAAAGGTCGCGACCAAGTGCATTAGACATATCAAAGTCCTAACGGATCGAAAGTAACAAGGCGCCAGAGATCGGCACCAGATACGGGAAACGCCCGCAAGCATACAACCCGCGGGCACCCCTCAATCAAAAGCTCTTAGGCCTGCTCGGAAGCCTTGGGCTCGTCCTTGTACAGGACAAACGAGACGCCAAAGGAAACCAGCGCGGCGACCGCAAACATGATCGCGTACTGCACGGGCTGGGACAGGCACAGCAGGATACCGAAGATACCGGTAACGCCGGTGCCGGAAGCAGCAAGCGAGGTGAGCGCGCAGACCAGGGCACCGCAGCCGCCGCCGATGCAGCCGGCGATGAAGGGCTTAAAGAAGCGCAGGTTCACACCAAAGATGGCAGGCTCGGTAATGCCCATGAAGGCGGACAGGGCCGAAGGGAGCGCCAGGCCCTTGATCTTGGCATCGCGGGTCTTAAAGGCAACGGCGAGCGCGGCGCCACCCTGGGCGATATTGGCAGCGCTGGCGATGGGCAGCCAATAGGTCACGCCGTACTGGGCGAGCTGGCCCAGGTCGATGGCGGTGTACATCTGGTGGATACCGGTAACGACCGTGGGGGCATAGAACAGGCCGACGATAAAGGAACCGATGCCGAAGGGCAGGGTCAGCAGGGCCTGGATCAGACCGAGGATGGCGTTCTCGGCCCAGACAAAGATGGGGCCGACGGCAACGAGCGTCACGAGCACGGTCACGAACACCGAGACGAGCGGGGTCACAAAGAGGTCGAACATCTCGGGAACGATCTTGTGCAGGCGCTTCTCGAGGAAGGCCAGAATGGCGCAGGCGATAACGATGGGGATCACATGGCCCTGATAACCGACCCACTCAAAGCTGTAGACGCCGGGAATGACGGTGACCATGGTCTGCACGCCCTCGGAGGCAACCGTGTAGGCGCTCTGCAGCGAGGAGTTGATGAACGCACCGCCTACGACGGCACCAAGATACGGGTTGGCGCCAAAGGCCTTAGCGGCGGAGTAACCGATCAGGATCTGCAGAATGCCAAAAGACGTTCCCGAGACCAGGTCGGCGATCTTGTAGATAAAGTTATTGGTGTCGAGCGCGATAAAGCCGTTGGAGGCCATAAAGTTGAGGGCGCTCATGATGCCCAGCAGCAGGCCCGAAGCCACGATGGCGGGGATGATGGGGACGAAGACGTCGCCGAGCACCTTAATGGCACGCATAAAGATGTTCTGCTGCTGCGCCGCGGCCTCCTTGACCTCGGCCTTGGTGGCAGCCTCGACGCCGCTGAGCGCAATGAACTCGTCGTAGACCTTGTTGACGGTGCCGGTGCCAAAAATAATCTGCAGCTGGCCCTGGGCCTCAAAGACGCCCTTGGCGCCGTCGATATTCTCGAGGGCTTCCTTGTCGACCTTGGCGTTATCGGCAATCACCAGGCGCAGACGCGTGGCGCAGTGTGCGGCCGAAACAACGTTGCCGGCGCCACCGATGTTGTCGAGCGCCTCTTGGGCTGATTTGCGGTAGTCCATGACTTCCCTTTCCTCCAACGGGCGCATCTGCACCCGGCCATCTTTGACACTTACACTGTAATCGTTTTCAGTTTCATATGTCTGTAATCGTTTTCACAGTAGGGTGAACGGTAGAAAAAAGCCGGCGAATGGTAGTTTTGAGACAAAAACTGGGGACTCAAAGGCAGGCAGAAGCGTCCAAGGACTAGACATTCATGAGCTGATGCCCAAGTTTGAGCGTCCGCAGGCCGCTCTCCCCCTCCTCGCCATCGAGCGCATCGAGCAACATATTGGTCGCCTCAACGCCACTGGTCAGGTAGCCATAATGCACGGTGGGAATGCCGCCCGTCAGCGCGCGCAAAAATGCGTTGTCGCCGAAGCCGCTCACGCGACGCACGCCCTCGCCCATGCCACACACCTCGTCAAGAGCGCGCAGGGCGCCGGCAGCCATAGTGTCGGTCGCGCACGCGATAAACGAAACATCGGGGGCATCGGCAAGCAGCTCGCGCGCAGCGCGATAGCCCGAGTCGAGCGTAAACGAGCCCAGGCGAATCAAGGCGGCATCGAGCGGGTTACCCGCGGCGCGCAAGCCGGCCTCAAAACCGCGACGGCGGTCATAACCGGCCGCGCGGTCCTCTTCGGTAACTCCGATGTAGGCGATCTTGCCATCCACCCGACCCGCAAGCGCACGGCCGAGCTCAAAGGCAGCCTCGTAATCGTCGTGATAGACGCACGCCGCGCCCTCGACATGTTGGCCGATCAACACAATGGGCACACGGCACGACTCAATCGCGCGACGGTGCTCGTCGGTGATCATAGTTGCCACCAGAACAATGCCGTCAACCGGGTGGTTTTGGAATAAATCGAGGTATTCGAGCTCACGATCGGCCGCGTTGTCGGTGTTGGCAAGCAGCATCTGGTAGCCACGGCGACCGAGCACCTGACCAATGCCGGCGGTAATGCGGCTCACGGATTCCGAGTTGATCTTAGGTACGATGACGCCGATGAGCTTGGTGGAACCGGTGCGCAGCGCGCGAGCCTGGCTGGATCGCACGTATCCGGTCAGCTCGATTGCCTGCTTAATGCGCTCGGCCTTGTCCGCCGAGATATATCCACCGTTGAGGTAGCGCGAGACGGCGGCGCTCGAAACGCCGGCCAGCTCGGCCACATCTTTCATCTTAACCACGAGCACCCCTGTCATTGAAATCGCTTTCACCATAATACCCGTGAAGACGGCATGCGAACCAAATCGGCCCACCCAGGTCGAGCAAACGTCAGCGAGCGGTCAGCTGCCGTGGCGAGGTGCCGCGAAAGAGGAGCGAAGCGTACTTTATGTACGCGAGCGACGGTTTGAGCGGCAGATCGCCCGGCAGATGCCCGCGCAGCGTCGAGCGGTCCGGCGTTTGTTAAAACGCCGGAACATAGTTAGCCGTGATATTCGCCGTTGTACTGGATGAGCGTCAGGTCCTCCACGCCGTCGAGCGCGCGGATGGCGTCGGCATAGGGCATATCCACACCGTCAGAGAACACCTCGACGGCCATCTCGACCTTGTCGCCGCGCATGGTCTTAGACTTGACGGTGAACTTGGTGCGCCCAAATGCACGCACGATATCGTCGCCAGTGGTCTGACCCGTGTAGTGGATGACCATCATGTAAACGCGCGCCTTGTCCTGGTGGCTCGCAAAGCCGGCGATCATCACCACGATCACCACCGCCGTGAGCCCCACGAGCGCATACATGCCGGCGCCGGCCGTAATGCCCGTGGTAATAGCCCAAAACAGATACAGCAGGTCGAGCGGGTCCTTGACCGCCGTACGATAGCGGACAATAGACAGAGCACCGACCATACCAAGCGAGATGACCACGTTCGTCGAGATCGCGAGCGTGACCATGCAGGTGAGCACGCACATGCCCACGAGCGTCACGGCAAAGCTGCGCGAATACACCACGCCGGTAAAAAAGCGCTTGTACACGTAATAGATCAGGATGCCCATGGCGAGCGCCACGAGCAGCGAAAGGCCGATCTTGGCAGGGTCGACCTGGCCAAACGCCTCCAAAACGGAGTTCTTAAAAAAGTCCCTGGTGCTCATGGTCTAAATATCCCCTCGGTTCCCAAAATCCGATTCCCAGTAGTTAAATCCGCGAAGGTAGGCGGTCTTGTCGTAGCACAGGCAGTACTTGGAGACCGCCGTAAGCTCGGCTGCGCCCGGCGGCACCATATCGCGCACCAGCTGCGGGCAAAACTCCGTAAACTTGACCTCCATCACCAGCTTGCCGGGCTCCAGGACCGGCAGCGCGGGCAGCGTCGCGTCAAAGATATCGAAGCTTCCCACCGCGGCACGCACGTTCATGTCAAACGTAATGCGCACAGTGCCCTCATCCATCACCCACGGCTCGCGCTCGTAGTCCACGATGGTCCTCGGGCGCATCATGTTGCAGATGCACTCGATGTAGAACTCGCGACAGAGCGGATAGGGGCTCCTCAGCAAAAAGTCGTAGTCGCCAGCCAGAATCTGCTCAAACTCGCCGCGCGTAAGTGGCGCATCCTCCTTGTAAATCCAGCTACCGTACTTCTTTTTGCGCTCGAGCTTAATCACCTTGTCGCTGCCGTTATAGATGCGCACGCGATACTTTTTGCGCATGAGAATACCGGCGTCTTTTTCCTCGTAGGCCGAGTTGCAGTAGTCGTCAAAGTACAGGCTGCGAATGGTGTAACCGCCCGAGCGCGCATGCTTGTCCAGCTTAAACACCGGCGCCATGCGACAGGCAAGCGCGGCGTGCTCGCCCTCGTTAATGAGATATTTGAGCTCGTGGCGGTAACGCTCCTGCGTGGTACGCACAGGCGGAGTCGCCAAGCGCTCAAGTAGCGCGCTAGCCCTCCTCATACGTGTCCTCCACGACCTTACCGCCGCCTTGCACGTAAAAACACTTCATGCCGTAGTGCTTGCCGTCGTCGGTCACATAGTAGTCAAACGCGTCTTGCGTATAGCCGTCGGAGTTGGTGGCACGCACGCGCACAAAATACTGGCCGGTATCGGGCGCATCGCAGGTCACCTCGGGAAGCAGCACGTCCTCGGCCTTAAAGACCACATCGCCAATGGCATAGTCGCGCGCAAGCTCTACGGTGTAGCGAATGTCGCGCGCTTCAAAGTCGTAGGACGCATCCCAGTTAATACGCAGCTTACCGTTATCGATCTGCGGCACGCCGATGTAGAACGGCATGGGCTTTTTAAAACTCTCGCGAAAGCTCTTGTAGTTCTCCTCGATCTCGGAGGGAATCGCCGCGGCGATCTGCTCGTATTGGTCCTTGGTCACGGGCAGGTTATCGATATCGGGCGAAGCAAAGACCAGGGATTCAGTCACATCGCGGTAGTGCTTGATCATCTTGGTCAGACGAGTCTCGGTCAAATACGAGCGCAAGTCCTTGACGGCACGGTCGAGTTCGCTGCGGAACGACTTGCTGCGCAACGCGCGGTTAAACAGCACGTTGCCCCAGTAGTTGCTTGCACCGCGCTCCCAGCTCGCATAGTCCGAAAACCCGGTAAGAGAAAGCTCCAGCTTACGCAGCATGCCGTCGTTATCCCAATCTAAAAAGTACCAGGTATTTGAGTTGAGAGGACTGTACAGATAGCAGTTACGGTTCTGCGTATCGCAGTTGCCCGTCAGAATCTGAAACGCCAGCCAATAAACCAGATTCTCAGAATCAAAGTGGGTGTCGAGCACGTCATCGATCTTTTGCGATTCGTCGTTGAGCGCATCGAGCATCTCGATGAGCTTGGTGTGGTCCGAATCGCCCTTAATCTCGAGCATGCCCTCGAATTTAGCCTGGTTGTAGTCGGGATCGTCGGCGAGCTTAATGGTATCCTCGTAGCGATGGAAATCGAAGCTGTTCACCTTATACAGGTGTCCGCTCTTATCCAGGCCATGTGCCTTAAGCGCCGTCTTGTTGAGCTGCTCCACCTGCGTAAACAGGCCGTAGTCCTCAAAGGTGTCGTTGGACTTTTCGGTCTGGTCGCACACCCACAGATGCACAAACTGCGTGCGCAGGCCCATCATCTGGGGAATCCCACGGATAAGGTCGTAGGCCATCTTGTTGCGAAAACGCATACCCTCGCCCATGTGCTTGTTGAGCGCAATCGCGCGCTGTTGGCGCCAGGTACCCTTGCCCTTTTTGAGTTCCACCTTGTAATTCTTTTGTGAGTTATTGCTCGATGTCTGACCGCGCACCTGCACGGTGGCATTGGGCGCTTCATCGCCATAGCCAACCTCACCGGCCACCGGGCCGTCTTCGTCGCCCGGCTGCAGCAGGCCCATAACCTGATAGCGCGTCACGCCCATGTCGGCATAGTCATACACCGAGTACGTGTTGATCTCGGCCCAGCTGTGGTCGGTGTTCTCGGAGCTGTTGCCGCGTGAGACCGTCAAGTACATGGTCACAATACCCGAGTCATCGTAGACCTCGTAGAGCTCGTCCTTGTCGCGCAGGTGCTTGGACTGGTCGGAGGCCTCGGCCTTTTTAATCTTGTCCTGCTTTTTGACCTTTTTAGTCGAGGATTCGTCCTGAGACGAACAGCCCGAAAGCAACAGCGCGCCGGCAGCCGCCTCGATCAGGCAGCGGCGAGACATCAACTTATCGATCATCAGAACCTCCCCAATGTTTTTGATACAGGCGAACCACCATACGTTCAAACGCACTGCGCGGCTCACCGCCCGCGCGCTTGTCCTCGTAGCATTGCTCAACACGGTCGAGCACCCGGCCAAGTTCGGTAAACCAGCCCGTCTTGTCGGTCGCCACAATGGGCTGCTGGCTCAGGATACGATACGGCAAGTTGGCGGTATAGGTATCGAGCCGCAGCAGCGCCACGATAAAAAACACCGCCGCACCCAACAAAAAGCCAAAGCCGTAAAATTGCTGCGGCAAAAGCAACGACACGGCAGTCGCCAGCCCGGCCACACCGGCAAACAGGCCCGAAGCCAGCACGGCCCCCTTATAGTCGGTAAAGTACAGCAAGATGAGCATCACCGTATTACCCACGGCATACAGGCCATAGCCCACGCACAGCGTGCGAAAATACCCGTGCATAAGGTTGTTAAAGCCCAACGGTAGGGCCGACAGCACCGTGGTCTCGAGCGAAATGACCGCCGCGGTCACAAACAGCTGCTTGAGCGCACAAAAGCGCAGCTCGCTGTTAAGCGTGGAGAGCATCTCCTCCTCGGCCACCACAATGTCGCCTACCACGCCGCCGTCATTGAACAGGCTATAGTAGTCGCGGTAGCGCGGATAGAAGTTGACCTCGACCGAGACCACAAAGTTGACGGTCGTGACCAGGATCGTCAAAAACGCGATGAGCGCCGGCACATCGTAGTAGGGCGCACCATAAAACAAGCCCTTGACCCGCACGCCAATGGGACCAGCCCAAATAATCACCAGGTGCGCAAAGAGTCCCAGATTGGTTAACAGACCCGTGAGCGCCAGCGGCATAAACTGATCGAGCCACTGCAAAAAGGGCCAGGGGCTGCGGTCGCTCTGAGGAAAATACCGGTACAGCAGCACCACGTCCCAGGCGAGCATGACGCCGTAGCCCAGAGCAATTGACGCCAACAGGCCCTCGACCGGCGGCAGTCCCAGCGCCAGCGCGGCCAGGGCGCACAGGCACGCCACGCCAATGGCGGCCGCAAAGCTGCAAAGGATGCCGCGGTAATCCTTGATGGCCGTGAGGTAACTCATGCCGTTCCAGTTGACGATCATAATGTTGAACAGCCACAGGCACAGCAGCCCCTGCAGCAGCGTGGCGCCCGAGAACAGCAAAAAGACGCCGTAGAGCACCGTGCCCGCAACGAGCATGATGGCGTTAGAGCCCCAAAACGAAGGCAGTATCTCATCCTCGCGCTCGGCAAACAACATATCAGCCAAAAAGCGCGTGACAGGCATGGAGAAAAAGCTCGTGAGCAAAAGTGAGGCCAGCAGTGTGTAGGTCACCATGCACACCAGCAGATCCTGGTTGGCACGGCCCACACCCCACAGACCGCACAGCACCAAGATACCCACCTGGAGCAGCACGCCCAACAGCATGGGACCCGTGCACACAATGCCGGCGTAGCCGTAAGCGCGCATCGTGGCAAACAGGCCTTTGCGCCTAAACAGGCGCTTGAGCTCAAAACCAATTCCGGCCACCGGCTACTCCCCCTCTCTGGACAGGTTAAACGCACGCGCCGTCTCGTCGTACAGCGCGCGATAGTTGGCGAGCATCTGCTCGTGCAAGAAGTACGTGGCAACGCGACGCTGCCCGCGCTCCCCCATCTCAATGCGACGGGCGCGGCTCACGCACATGCGCTCCATGGCATCGGCCAGGCCCTTGCGATACATGGGCGGCGTCACAAAACCCGCCACGCCAAAGTCGTCGCCCGGGGCGCCTTCGAGCAGCTCACGGCAGCAGCCCACCTCGGTCGTCACGCAGGGACGACGCGCTGCAAGCGACTCCAGCACGCTAAGCGGCTGGCCCTCGGAGATGCTCGTCAAAATGGTAAAGTCGAGCTTTTCCATGTACTCGACCACGTTGACGCGACCGGTAAAGATCAGGTCGCGCACGCCCAGGGTATCGACCAGCGCGTGGCACTCGGCGCCGTACTCTTCGTCGTCCACGCCGCCCATGATGTGCAGGCGCACCTTGGGCAGTCGCTCGTGCAACTCAAAGAAGGCATAGATCATAGTCTTGACGTCCTTGATGGGCGCCAGGCGCACCACCGCGCCAATGTCCACCCAGCCATCATCGGGCTTTAAGAGAATGTCCTTAAAGCGGTCGAACTGAATGCCGTTGGGGATAACCAGGCATTTGTCTGCATCGCAACCCATATCGATCTGCGTCTTGCGAGCGTTATGGAACAAACTGGTCACGCGGAAGGCGCGGCGGTAGATCTCCTCCGAAAGCAGGTAGAAAAAACGAATCCAGCGGTCCTTAAACGACGGCACCACCCAATCGGCGCGAATGATCTCTTCCTCGCGCTCGCGGGTATAGATGCCATGCTCGGTCAGCAGCACCGGCGCATGGGAAACGCTTGAGCCCAGGCAGGCGAGCAGGCCACCGTAGCCGGTCGAGATGGCATGGTACACATCGGCCACCGGTACCTCGCTGCCCAACAGGTAGAGCACGGGCAGCAACATGGAGCGCATGGTGTGGAATGCATCGGCAAAGGGCGTATAGGGATACTCGGCCAGGCACACGTCGCGAAAGATATCCATAAACGTGCGGCTCTGCAAAAACGAGAGCGGATGCACGCGACGGCGGTGGAAGATATCAAATAACACGTCCCAGTCCGGATTGGAGAGCGACACCAGGCGGCGTAGCGCCTCGCGCTCGCGGTCGTTAAAACTGGCTTCATGTTGCTCGCCCGAAAGCCGCAGGGCATCGTCCAGGAACACCTCGTGCACCTCGACCACGTTGCTGGGCAGCTCGTAGACAAATTTACCGCGGTCGGCAGCATGCGCGCCAATCACCCACAGCACAAACTCGTGCTCGGGCATGGCCTGGATATAGCCATGCATCCAGGTAGATACGCCGCCGTGCACATAGGGGTAGCAACCCTCGAGTACCAAGCAGATTCTCATTTGTCGCCACCCTCCTTGCGCTCGATCGTCAGGGTCTTATCATTTGCCTTGAGCAGATACAGATTGCCCGTAAGGTGCGTCAGTTCGCCACCCGTCACCGCACCCGGCTCGCCATTATTGGTACGGAACATGAGCCAAGCCTCGTCGTGGAAATTGCCCAGGCTGAGCGTCCAGGCATCCGCACTGGTATCCAAGCTCACCGTAACCGACGAAAAGCGCTGAATGGCGCCCGAGCAATCCGAGCCGGTCTGGCGGCGCAGGTTGGGCGCAGACTTGGTAAGCCAGTCCAGGTAGTCGGTCAGGCCGCCCTTGTAGACTTCCCAGCCCTCCTTGGCGCCGCGATCGGGATCGAGCAGGTCGTCCGGGTGCATAAAGTGCGTGCTCACGTAGTGCATGTTGAGCTCGGACACGGCTGCCAGGCGCATATAGGAATCGTCGACCATGCCGCCCGAAACAATACGTGGCTGCTCCACAATGCCATCGCTCGCCACGCCAAACTCCTGTACGTACGGCAAGTCGGTGCCGTCCTCAAAGTACGTACTGGCGATGGTCTTAATGCGCGGAACATCGGTACCGATAAGCTTGCGCGCGCGGGCCGAAAGGATATTCGACGGCGGCACGTAAACCGAGCCATGAGCGTTGGACAGGACCTCGTCCTGAAACGCGATAAGTTCGTTGAGCGAAGCGACGAGCGTTTCCTTGTTTTTCCACGTCTTGTAGACGTACAACGTACCATAGTCGGTGTCCCAGAGCGCGAGCGGTTGATGGTTGTAGCCGTGAAAGCCCAGCTCTCCGCCCATCTGCAGCAGCATGCCGCCAAAATAGCGGAACTGCGTGGTATCGGGTTGGCGCGTGGGCTCGGTCTGGTTGACCGCGTCCTCGTAGTTTTCGATCATCACGCCGGTATAGCGAATGCCGTATTTTTGCGCGAGCTTTTGCAGATCGGGCCACCAGACCTTGGTGTAAAAATCCGCAATGGAAAGGCCGTAGTCACGCTTGATATAAGTACCGTCGCCCGAGGGCACGGGGCTAGGAAAGTCGTCCAAATAGAACACGGCGCTGTTGATGACCGGATAGGCAGTGGCATCACCCAGCAAGCTTATGGCCGAAGCATAGAACCCACGCATGACCTTGTCGTAAATGCCAATGTTGCACACCACGGTGTGACCACTGCCGCAATCGTTAGACCAAATGAGCGGCGTGCCCGCGTCACCGGTCCTTGCCCAGACGTGCGCCGTTTCGCGCAATGAAACCGAAAGCGAAGAATCGAAGGGGTCTGAGAACTCGTAGCGCTCTCCTCCGCCCAGCATAAAGTCCTCGCTCGGAACGATACTTTCGGCTGTCGCATAGTCATATCCGGCCGATTCGATCCCAAGCTTAGAAGCAATAGCCTGCAGGCAGTTCGAGTTATCTGGCGTCATGCCCAGCATGAGTGAGCCGCCCGCACTCACCCAACTCATCAGATCGGTCAGATGCGCACCCAGTCCGTCAAGCGAGGGCATAAGCACAATCACGCGATCAAACGACGTGAGCGATGGGATCGCGTCCGCACCGTCGATGGCAATATCAACATCGCGATGGGCGATCTTCATGTCCAGCAAAATCTGGTCGAACTGGTCTTTAACGTCGTCGACGCTATCTTGGTCCGAGTCGGTAATGACCAGGCACGTGGGCTTATAGCCAAAGATTGCCGAGGAGGCCGGCACCGCATCGTTGGCGGCAAGCATCCCCAGCTTATGCTGGCCCGCACTGTACTGCACGCCGGCACGCTCCACCAGCAGCACGGCGGCCATGGCAATAAAGACCGCCCACACCACGAGGAGTCCCATCCAACGAAAGCGCCCTGCACGGTCGCGGATATGTTGCACCACGCTCATCTGGCCTCCTCCCCGTCGCGCCAAAACGCCAACTTTTCGCGGTTGTCGGCGCTCAAATACACATGTTGCTTGTCAATCGCATCGATCACACGGTGGACTTCGTCACCGTCGCGGCGCATCACGGCCAGGCGCAGGCAAAGCATCCAAACCTCCTGCTCCTCGGGCACGTCGAGCACCAGCTGGTCGGTCACGGCCTGCGCCTCGTCGATCTGTCCAACATCGGCCAGCGTCGTCGCGTATCGAATGCGCAGCTCAAGGGCGTCCTCGCGCTCGCAGCGACGCGCAAGCAGGCGCGCGTACTGTTGGCGCTGAATCTGAGCCACGCGCCCCTCGGCCAAGCCCGAGCCCAAGTATTCACCAAGAAAATCGCAGTATTCGTTGAGGTTTTGCGCGCTCGGGTCCGTCTTAAAGGCACGCTCCAGCTGCTGCAGCTTAAGGTCGGACTCCTTGGAGATCTGCGCCACCGCCGTCGCGGCATAGTGCGCCACCTCAACGTCGTCGTTAAGCTTAGCCGTCTGCAGCTGCGCCAGGTACGCGCCGGGCTCCTCGGTGAGCATGGAGAGCATTAGGTGGCGCCGGTATGCCGGGTCGTTGACGATAAGCGCCTCCTCGAGCGGGACCACGCCCGCATCGGCGTCACGGTCGTGCACCAGGATGCTGCGATGCAGGTCGTCGTTAAAGCGCAGCGACTCCAGCGCAGACTCTTTCAGCCCCTCGCCAAACACCGCGCTGCGGAGCGATAGCAGAACCACCAGCAACGGGCCCCACAGCGGCACCAGCACTATCACAGCCAGCATGTGTCCGCGCACCGGCAGCAGGCCCAGCTTCATGAGCGTCCACAGCATCAGGCAAACCAGCGCATGAATCAGCAGCAAGACGGCAGCAACGACAAGCGAGATCAAGCGACACCCCCCTCACCGTCACCGGTATAAGCGATGTGCTGCAGCAGCGCCACAATGTCCTCGCCGTCGACGGGCTCCACCGCAATCTGCTTTGCGCTCAGGCGCTCGCGGATAATGGGCAGATCGCACGCCTTTGCCTGGCGCATAAGCAGGTAGAGCACGTCGCCGTCGACCAAGCCCGCCGCGTCGCTCTCGCGGATTGCCGACCCAATTGCGCCCACCAGCTCGCCGACAGGCTCCATGCCCGGTACCACGCGCAGGAGCAAAAAACTCCCCATCTTGCTATCTGCCAGCGCCTGCTCCGCAGCGAGCTCTTGGCCAAAGGCGGCCTGCTTGAGCACGCAAGTGCCGTCAACGCAGCGTTTATCCTGCGCCACCGCCTCATAGTCAAAGGCACGACCCAGCGCGCTTTCGACCAACCCGCACAAGATGCGGAACAGGTTTTGATAATAGAGGGTCATTTGGTTTTCGGCCGCACTACGCACAAAGATCAACACGGCGGGTGCCCCGTCGCGCTCGATCGTGTATCCAAACATGGGAAGCCCCGGCGTCAGCTCGCGGTTCACCCACAGGTTCGAACGACCCCCGTCGCCCAAAAGAGGTGCAAGCTGCTCAAGCGTGAGCGAGCGTGCGGCATCTTCGGCAATCGCGGGACTTGCTGCCACCAGGCGTGCAAATGCCCCGCCAGAAACATGGTAGATCGCAACCGAATCGTTCTCGAGGATCTCGCCCAGAAGCTCGCAGCACTTGCGATAGATGTCGCGTGGGTTGAGCACGTCGAGCTCCTGCGTCACGGCAAAGATCTTGCCAAAGCTGTCGTGGCGGCCCACGATCTGGCGCCTGTACGCGCGCTTGTCCTCGATCGCGTCGTGGTAGAGCTGCGTAAGAAACGTATTACGGTTGCGCACGAGGTCGTTTTGATCGCGCTCCGCCCTAATAGCTTCGCTGTTGCGCAGCTGCACATAGCCGCACACGGCGCCCACCACAAAGTACGCAATAAACGGCAGCCAGTTGGACGGCTCGTAGAACAGACCCTGGAAGGTATAGCCGTACTGAGTAAAGTAGCTCGCGGCCAAACCCACCGACGCCAGCAGTGCCGCGACCAAGCCAAAGTCCAAGCCATACAGCGTGCCGATCAGTACCACGTACAGCAGGCGGTAGTCGAGCACGTTAAGCTGAGCAGACTGCGAAAACACCAGCTCAAGGCCCTCAAAGAGCACCCAGGCCAGCGCGGTCTCCAGGCATTTGATGGGCAGTGTCCGCCCGCGCATGCGGTCGATGGCGGCACGCAGCGGATGGCGCTTGCCCGCGAGGGTCTGCTCCCAGCGGGCGTGTATGGTCGAAAGATCGCGCAGCACGTCATAGCGCTGGAACCACCCGTAGCGCGTGCGGACGGTATCGCTCGGAGCAATGGAGACGACGGCGTCCCCGTCGTAGGTAATGTCGAGCCCCGGGAACAAGCCCTTGAGCGCCTCGCCCAGGTCTCCCACGGTGTGGGCAAAGCTATCCGGAACCTCGAGTTCCTCGAATGTGGCATCCCAGCTGTCGAAGATGCGACGCACCAGAACGGCCAGCTCCTCGGCGCAGAGGGCACCGAGCGGTGAGTCCGCCCCAGCCCTCATGACAGCAGAGCCTTGCGAGCACGCCTCGAACAGCGGGGTCAAAATCGGGTCTTCCAGCGTGGGCGAGGCGGTGTACAGATACGGCACGCGCAAGATCTTGGCCTGAATGCCGTCGCGGACCGCATAGTAGCGGCACAGGTCGTTGGCCGCACGGGCAATGATGCCCTTGCCGTTTTGCCCCGCAACGTCCACCGCACCGTCCGCTCCCATGGGACCAGTCACAAACAGCAGCTGAATCTGGCGACCCATGCAAGCTCGAAAGACGGAGCGCAGCAGCTCGATGTCGCCAACGGCCTCGGTATGCGGCGTGAGATAGGTAGAGAGGTAGACCACACGGTCGAATTCGTAAGCCTGGTCCAGGTGCTGCAGCAGCTCTTTCCAAGACGCATGGAGCGACGACCCGTCGCGGCGCGCCTCGTTGGCCGCCACGACCTGAACATGGTCACCGGGAAACGCCTTGGCACAAAAGTCGTCATCGACATACGCGGTATTGCCAACAACCAGCACTTCCACCGTGCGCTCCCCCTCCCCAAATTTAGCTTTTGCCATGGTAAACATGCGTATTGTACGCTGTCAATGTAGGCCAAAGGCAACTTTAAAGCTGTTTTAAGAACTTTTTCAGACGGGAAGCGACTCGCGCCTGAGCCAGAGAGCCCTACACGTGCCGCTGCACGGCGGAGAAAGGCGAATCCACTACCCCTCAGGCATAATTCCTGAGCAAAATCAAGCAGAGCACACGGCTTTTTGCGCCACTTTAAGACGTAATCGGGATGTGGCGAGAGGCCAAATTCGGAAGTGCGGGGAAAACCAAAGGAATGCTGACCAGACCCCCGTTTTAGGCTTCCGCGACCTGCGGTTTTGATACAAAAAAACCGCGTTGTGCTCGAAGGTTTTCGATTTTTCCCCGCACTTCTGTAATTACATCTCTGGATCGAGGGCGCAGGCAATGGTGACGACATCCACGATAGCGCCCCCCTATGCCTGATACCAAAATCGTTCCATAGGGACCCGTTTCCCAATGGGACGATTCTTCACAAAGGGCATTAAGGCGCATGAGAACATGGTAGAGGCAAGCAAGCGCGCTTCCACGTTTTCGCCCATGGTGACCACGGTATAATCCAACGAGACAAGCAACGAACGGGAAAGGCAGCGCGGATGAACCTGGGCAGCGAGAGCGAGACCGTCGAGTTCAAGAAGTCCACTGGCGAGCATAAAGAAGCACTGCAAGCCATCAGCGCCATGCTGAACAAGCACGGCCGCGGCGAGCTCTACTTCGGCGTGAAGGACAACGGCGATGTCATCGGCCAGGATGTCAGCGACGCAACGCTGCGCCAGGTGACGTCGTGGGTGTCCGACAAGATCGAGCCCGCGGTGTTCCCGACGGTCGAGTGCCTCGACGCCGATGATGGGCTGCGATACATCAAAATTGCCTTCTCAGGTGCCGACGCCCCCTACTCCGCCGACGGACGCTACTTCACCCGCGTGGGGACTTCGAACAAAGCGCTGTCGGCCTCGGAGCTGAGCGCCATGGTCGTCAAGCGTGAGCGCGCCCGTAGCCCGTGGGACTCGCTGCCGTCCGGCAGGCCCGTCTCCGACGCCGACGAGCAGGCGGTGCGTGACTTCGTCGCGCGCGGCGGCAGGGCCGGACGCGTGGGCGGCGGGTTCGCCGGCGTGGAGGACACCTTGGCAAGGCTCGACCTCGTCGCGCCCGACGGCAGCCTAAGAAACGCCGCGGTGGAGCTGTTCTGCGAGGGATCCGACACCTACCCCAGGATGAAGCTGGGGCTTCTGGGCGGCAACACCAAGGCCAAGATCCTCGACCTGCGCCGCGAGTGCGGCACCATGCTCAAGCTGCTCGACTTCGCCGAGTACTTCGTGACGTCGAACATCAGGCGCGAGTTCGTCATCGGCGAGACGGGCATGTACCGCAAGGAGATCCCCGAGATCCCGGCCGAGGCCATCCGCGAGGCGGTTGCCAACGCGCTGTGCCACCGCGACTACACCACCGGCACCGCCGTCGAGGTCAACGTGTTCATGGACACCGTCCAGATCGTGAGCCCGGGCCTGTTCCCCGAGGGCGACTCGCCGCAAGAGCACCTAGACGGTACCGCGAGCGAGTTCGGCCTCCGAAACCCCGCGATCGCGCGCACCCTGTTCCGCGCCGGCGTCATCGAGCAGTACGGCACGGGCATACCGCGCATCAAGGAGGCCTGCGAGGCAGCCGGCGTGAGGTTCCGCTTCGAGCAGACCGTCAACAGCACCGTCGTCGTCTTCGAGCGTCCTGGGTTACAGAAAGCGGCCTTCAGGAGAACCGCGGCCGACAACCGACCGCTCCTCAGCGAGCGCGAACGAGCAGCGATGGCAATTGCCGCCGCTCAGGGGAAAATCACGACCTCCGACCTCGCGCGGGAGTCCAATGTCGGTAGGAAAACGGCCTCGAAGACTCTGAAAGACCTTGCCGGGCGAGGCCTGTTGGAATGGGTAGGGAAAAGCCCGAAAGACCCGCACCAGTTCTACAGGATGCCAAGCGAAGTTTGAGGCTGCAGGTCCTAGCCGGGAAACAGGCCCATTGCGTTTGCTGCCCTCCCCCTGCTGGGCACTACTGAGTAATCTACTGGGCACTGCTGAGTAATCTACTGAGTAGTGCCCAAGCGCGAGTTGGCAAGTCCGCCGAAGCCCAGAGAAACGGCTCCGAAGAATATACTGACCGCTACTGACCGCTACTGATCGCGGCATTCGGCAGGCCCGCCGAATGCCGCGGTCTCCCGAGACTAGCAGAGCCGCCCTTATTGTTAGCGCTGCCGAAGCAAGCCCTACTTCAGCAGCAACTTGAATTTTCGTGCGATGAGCCTCCCCGGAGCCAAGAGCCTTTTGCCCTAATCACAACACCGCAATTCAAGCACCGCAGAAAACTCCATTAGCGATGAACCAGCCACTTGAAGACGTGATCAAGGTGCGGCAAGGGGTCAAATTCGGAAGTGCGGGGAAAATCGAAGAAATGCTAACCAGGCCCCAGTTTTCGCTTCCGCGAACTGCGGTTTTGGTGCTAAAAATCGCGTTGTGCTCGAAGGTTCTCGATTTTCCCCGCACTTCCGTAATTACATCCTTGGATCGAGAGTGCAGGCAACAATGACGTCATCCGCGATAGCACCCAACAGTCACGGACGTACAAAAGGCCGTTGCCGGAAGCCTCCATACAACGACTCTTCTTTGCGCGCGCCACGCTCGCAATGCTCCATTAAATGTAACTAATTGATTTGCTATATACCATTCATAATGGCACATAGCAAATCAATTAGTTACATGTGGAGGCAGAACATGAGGGAGTACGTCGAGAAGCAGCTGCACACTAGAGTCGATTGCGAGCCCAACGACGCCTCGGAAATAACGACGCAAAACTCTTTCCGAAAGTGTAGGTGAGCGAAATGGCGACTCATGCATACGATGACCTTTATTCTTATCTAGCCGCATTCAAGAACAGCTCTCTTGCCGAAATAATTGCGTACCTAGAAGAACTGGGGCAAAGGAGGTTCGACGCCTTTATTAGGGGCCTTGCACCCCTTATCCCAATCGAAAAAATCGAAAATCAATCCCTGTTCAATTTTTCTGTTGACTCCACCCTTGAAGGAGGCAAATTCCCCTGCACTGACTATGCCTGTCGAGAGCAAAACATTTACCATTTGGCAAAGTTCTCAGCATTGTATGCAGATAAAACACTGATTCATTGCCCTATAGAATCGGCATTCGAAATGGGGCACGATGATTATGTCTCAGTCGATGAACTTGCATTCGGGATCTATTTGACCATGCGAGTCGAAGACATAGTCAAAGCTGGAATACTCGGATTTTCGAGCAATTACATTCCTCTTTGCAAAGATTGCCTAGCGCGACAAATCGAAAGAGAATCAAAAGCAAAAGGATTGATATCGAGTTATTGGGATGAACTCGTACGACAATTCTGTTCCTCTACCTCGTGCACTTTAAAACAAGCACCAGATGGGAATCTGTATGTAGCGATTGAGGGAATGGATGCATATGGGTCCCATGATGAGATGGATGTCGATTTCCTGGTAATCCCGTCTGAATACGAATCGCTCTATGCAAGCCAAGGCGAAACGCGATTGGATAGAGACATGCTGGAGAAAGGCGGCATCTTGACTATCCTACTGCCATTGTTGGACGATTGCTTTCAAGCCCTCGTCAATCCCTATTTTTCGAATAGCTCGTATTTAACCACTCGTCCAGCTCAGATTGAGTTCCTCGAGTCCGCAACTTCCACCCTTTATCCTCGAAAAGATCAGACCATACCCATTCGCCGGTTATCTTGCCCCCTCCCCATTGCTGAAAATGCAACGTTGCGTAGCATCCTTGATTGCCGCATTAGAAACGAAGAGTCGTTTCTTGTGTTTAGGGATACCTTGTCCAAAGGCCTGAGCGAAAGGCCCATCGACACCTCGACATTAGCTGACCTGAAGAACGACCTAATTGAGCCCGAGCTTCACAAGATATCTTTAGTGATGAAAAACGAGCGATCCCGATTAGTCACCTCCGCAGGCATTGAAGCCGCTATCGGAATTGCGAGCTTTACATTGGGGCAATACGGAATCGCATCACCTTCTGATGCCATGGCCTTCCTCGGGGCTGCCGGCATAGGGGCCGTTGCATCTCAATCCGCAGATTTCTTGCGAGAAGCCAAGGCAAAAGAGAACCCCATGTATTTCCTCTGGAAGCTCAATAGAAACAACCGTCTGTAACCTAAGGGGCAGAACACCGCAGTCGCCGAGCATATCTCGATCATTAAATAAAGGCAGCACTAGAAAGGATGCGAATCGTGAAGAACCGATTCCCTTTACGAATGCCTAATGCAGTAAAAATCACTGGTAGATCCGAGCAGTTTAACCAAGACGACAAGAGCGCGCTCAGATTGCTGTCTGCAGTAGCTAGCCAAGTATAGATACCATCCTGTTTCCAAATTCGGTCCTACGATAAACCCTTTCTTCTTTCTCAATTTCGTCGGGATCGTCGAAGATGAGCGTCGTATCTACTACGTCCCACTGCTGCCGATGGATATCCTCAATCAGCAATCCCAGTCCGGTTAATCGAAGAAGAACTTCTGCATCTCTGCCTCTGAGCGTCTGAAAAGTTTCCTTTTCTCGAAGCATTTCGTAGTCTCCAGGTAGAAATCTGTCCAAAGTCTCTGCAAACAAACGAAGATCGTCCCAGCTAATTTCTTTATCTAGGTAGGCCTCATAAATCTTTGCTAGTCGCCGCGCTTTGTCCTCCTCAATGTATCTTTCGAGCAGGATAAGCAGGTACTCAATATCGCGCTTCCTATTTGACTCTTCAAAGTATTGCTTGTACTTGTTCCATGAGCCATTTTCAAAAGAGTCGCGGTTGAACTCATCGAGGAAACACGCATACTTCTTCAGCAGATGCGCATTGTGGATATTGTTTCCGATTTTGTAGATGCTCACTAGGCTTGAGATGACGGGGATGTCCTTCAAGAACTCGTTTTGGAGAATTTCGTCCAGGCCAACCTCTGCGATATTCGAAATAAGTTCGAGAGAGTCGCTGCAAATAGTCGGCCTTGCGTCGTCTTGCAAGCGCGATAGACCGGCCTTAGTTGATTCCTCTGCGTTTGCCATAAGATTACCTTTCATAATAATTTGCCAGTTTTGGCATGCGTTTGCAGCGCCGCTTTTCTGAAAGTGGCTCCGATTTAAATGCCATTGTTAGCGTCGGATTATTTTAGCCAAATATAGTCGGCCGAGATTGACCAATCCCGGCCGACCCATTTTAGCCAACACGC
>NZ_JBDMSL010000025.1:0-36485 GCF_039758965.1 Collinsella aerofaciens
GCCGACGCCCATCAGGAACACGGCGTCGTAGCCCTCGTCGGCGACCTTGTCGGCGAGCGCGGTCATCTTCTTGCCGGTCTCGTAGAGCGCCTTGCCGTCCTCGAGATAGCCCTCCTGGTCGAAATGCATGATCTCGATCTTCTCGGTTTCCTTCATTTGTCTCTCCTTTCTGGGGTTGTTTCCACATCCCCCATGCCAACGGGCATCAAAACCCGCTTACATTCCGTAACACTCGGCCGCTTTGGCCTTAAGCGCATTGACTGACTCTTCGTAGCCCTCTGCCTTGACCTCCATTTGCTTGGAGACAGCATCGAGATACGGGTGCACGTCCCATGACTTCAGACGCTCGGCGATTATGGCCGCAATCGTCTGGAAGAACACAAGATTGGGAATTGCGCTGAGCAGCGGAGCCACCTGAGGCACCGCAACCTCGTGAGCCCTACCCTTGGGATGGGCCGTGAGCAGCACCGTTTTTGTCGTAACGTTCGATAGCGCATCAGCGATATTCGCAAGACGCTCCGACCCCTGCGGATCGTCGACGATAAACACCAGATAGCCCGGAACAATCTGCATCTCGGGACCGTGGACGAACTCCTCGCCTTCGTGATGCATGGCAGGAATCTTGATGGTCTCGCTCAGCTTGAGGGCCGCCTCTTCGGCAACGCCATAGTTGGGGCCGTTGCCGACGACCATGGCGGGCGTGTGCTCAGAAAGCTCGAGCATATGGTCTTGGACATATGCCTCGGCGGTCTTGCACATCACGGCATTGGCCTGGATGGCCTCGCGCAGGTCGTCAAGACGCTGGGCAACGCCCTTGGCGTCAATCGTTCCACGCGCCTGACCGCCGTAAATACCAAAGAGCACCAGGTACTCAACGAGCACCTCGACGCCCAGAGTCACAAAGTCCACCGACTCGACGCCCACACCGTAGTCAAGAACGATGTCAGTGTGCTCCTTGATGGGCGCCTCGACGTTTGCCGTGAGCGCAACTGCAGCCATATCGTGTGCGCGCATGTAATCGAGCGCCGCAATCGTATTGGTCGAATAGCCACTCTGCGAAACGGCAATGTTGAGCGCACGCTGCGGATAGGTGTGTTCAAAATCGACGAAGGCCTCGGGCGTCACAACGGACACCTGCATTTGCAGGGCATCTTGCAGGTAATCGCGGGCGCAATCGGCGGCATGGCGCGACGAACCCGAAGCAACGATGCGCAGCGCGTCAAAAGAACCGGACTGGAAAATATCAACGAGCTGCGCTACCAGCTCAGACGAACGCTCGAGGTTTTCCCCCATACGCACATGGGCAAGCTGAACGTAATCGAGCATCTTCATCGTCTCACCTCGTAACAAATCATTAGTATTTGATACCAATCACAGTTACAGGTTACGGCTTTTTGATACCTCTTTGTCGATTAATTTATCCCCATCGGCGAACGGTCGATTTTGAGCCCTGTAAGGTTGTATATACAGCTGACCCAACGATCAAAACTGGTTAGTTTCCCAGCCGTTATTCACAAAATACCAGCTAGTACGTATAGGTGTAGCCGCCCGTATCGCCACGATTGAAGGACTTTACATACTCGATAGCCTGACCGCTCGCGTCATAGCTCACGCATTCCAAAAGCAAAACAAGATCGCCCTGTTCCAGTCCAAGGAGGCCGGCATCTCGTGCGCCCAGCGCTTCGATATCGAGCTTTTCCTGTGCCATGACTGGCTTTCGGCCCAGCATCTCATAGGTCTCGTACAAACTGAAGACCGACACGTCAATATCTTCGATGGTTGGGAACAGCAGGCAGGGAATCAGCGCCGTCTCAATCGATACGGGGCTACCGTTTATGCAGTTCAGGCGTCGAACGGAATAGAGCAGGTCGTCCTCGGCGATGCCAAACAGGTCGGCGTAATATGGCCCCGCATAACGCTTGGAACGCGCGAGAATACGGACGGACGGCTCGCCGCCCGAAGCACGGACCGATTCACGGAAACCGACCGTGCGTTCAAAAAAAGCAGGTACTTTCTGCGCCACAAAGGCACCTTTTCCCCGAACACGGCGAATCTGCCCGCGCCGAACCAGCTCATCGACAGCGCTTCGGATGGTCAAGCGTGTCGTACCAAATTCCTCGGCGAGGTCTTTTTCGGACGGAATCATGGAACCCGTGGGATATATACCGCGCTCGATACGTTCCTCGATGCGGCGTCGAATGCGCATATAAACCGGGGTGGCATCTACTGTTTCAGCCATTGTTCACCTGCCACGCTCCTCATGCCGTTCTCTTCGCCGTTATCGGCAAAGCGGAACTTTGTGGGCAAAATCACCGATTTGCAATGCTCCACAAAACGCATGTCCTTATCAAATTCGATCGAGCTCTCATAGAACACCGGCGTTCCCTCTTCTTGCTGGAGCAGCTCGGCCTCTTCGACGTTCAAACGCGAGATGGAGATATGCTCACGTCCATGCTCAACACGCACGCCACCTTCTTTGAGCAAGACATCGTAAAGGCTCTCGCACTCAAAATCGTGCTCGGTAAGCGATGGGCACAGGGACAGGTTAACGTGAGCCGTCTCGATTGACGCCGGCTCGCCCTCAATTAGTCGAACGCGCTGCATGCGTAGCAAAGGAGCGCCTACAGACACCCCAAGCCTGTCGGCAAGCGCCTCATCCGCCTCGATGGTCCCGGTGGAAACCAGACGAGAAGAGGGGTGCAGGCCGGCAGTCCGCACAGCATCGGAAAAGTTATACGTTTCCTGGAAGATGTTCAGCGGCTTGGGAGGACACACATACGTACCCGATCCGCGTCGGCTCTCGAGCGTTCCACACGAGATGAGCCGCGTGATACCGGCGCGCAACGCCGTACGCGAAACGCCAATCTCTTCGCACAGCACGCGCTCGGCCGGTAGGCGATCACCGCCGGCAAGCTGATGGTGCTGGATATACCAAAGAATTCCCTCAACAGCACGATCTTTGGGGGGAATTGCATAAGATTCGCCTGCCATTGCACAGACTCCTCATTCAGAAACGTATGCCGCCAAAATTAGGCCAGCCCTCCCATGGCATCAAATTCGGCCTTGATCTTCTCGGCAACATTCCGATACGACTTATATAGACTTGAATCGCGTTTAACTTCGTCGGTCATAACGGGAATCTCTAATTTGGAAACCTCGTCTTTTCCCGTCTGAACCGCCACAACAACGCCCATACCAAGACACATATTACGCTTGGCAGCATTTATTTTCGCCGCCTTGGCGGGATTTACCAGGATACGCTGGGCAAATTCCTGTTTTGAGGCCACTTCCTCGGCCTCCGGATCGCCCGCCTCGGCTACTTCGCACTGCAACACGTCCGCATAGTCAAAAATCTTCGGCTCGCCGCCGCGCTGATGCACGGCCCACTTGCGACGCGTGGCATCCTGGTAGATAGCCGGCAAAAACGTAAACCGCGGCGGGTCCAAAATCGTATCCGTGATGGTAAACACATCGGGATCAAAGGCATCCTGCGGGTTTTTCTTCTTGAACAGCCCCATATCAGCCTCCCGTACTAGCATTAAACAACTCAAGCCGAATATAGCACCAATTTCAAGCCGCTGCCTTACCCTATCGGTGCGCGGCGTCTATGGCTCGCCCAGCGGAAGAGTTTACGGACGAGGGCCGGGGTGCCTGCTTTGTTTTGAGAGGTGGGCTTCGCGAACTTCTCAAAACAAAGCAGGCACCCCGGCCCCGCCGGCAAATAGCGGACACTCCGCATGCAATCTATGCAAACAAACAAGTGCGCTTAACTATATTCGGTAAGGTCAAGCACACTGCCCTTCACGATAAGCGCCGGCTCCAGAACGACCTCTTCGGCACGCTTACCGCCCCTACCGGCAAGACGCTTGGACATGCAGGCAAAAGCATGCTCCGCAAGGACACCGGGATCCTGCTCAATCGCGGTCAGCGCTGGCTCAAAGAGAACGTCGGCGGCCGAGTTGTCATAGCTTACGACCGAGATATCGCCCGGGATGCTCTTCCCCATCTCGTGCAAACGCTTGAGCAAACCGAGGGCAATGTTGTCCGAGCTTGCGAACACGGCAGTGGCGTCGGTTGCGAGCACCGCCTCCGAGGCCTCGTAGGCGCTCGGAATGTAGTACTCGCTCTCAAACTCCAGGCGCGCGTCGATGGGCAGTCCCACCTCGCGCAGTGCGCGCTCATAGCCGGCAAGTCGCTTGCGGCCCGTATTGGAGCGACGCGCGTTAACCAGACAGGCGATGCGGCGATGACCCTGCTCAATCAGATACCGCGTGGCCATGTAGCCGCCCATCTCATGGTCGAACATCACCTTGTCGCACTCGAGCCCCTCAATGGCACGGTCGACCATCACGGCAGGGATAGGCAGATGGCTGACCTCTTCGCGCAGGGCACGGTCGTCCGAGAACTCGTCGCCTACCACCAGGAAGACACCATCGACGCCGCGCGTCACCAGCTGGCGCAGCAGTTCCAAATCGTCATCGGCGCTTCCACCCGAGCTGGTAATAAAGAGCGCGTAACCGTCCTCGCGGCAGCGCTTTTCCAAGCTGCCGGCAAGCGAGGCAAAAAAGCGGCTCTCGATATTGGGAACGATAAGGCCCAGTGTGCGCGACTCGCGCATGACCAGGCTGCGCGCGATCTGGTTAGGAACATAGTGGTTACGCGCCGCGACCTCCTTGATGCGCTTGCGGTTTTCTTCCGAGATGCGACAGGGCCGATTATTGAGAACAAGCGAGACCGACGAAGGGGAAAGCCCCACCTCCTGGGCGATCTGCTTGAGGGTGACTTTGTTGGCCATCTCGCTCCTTCCGGGTTTACGCGCAATCTCTTGAAAGTATAGCGACTGCCCATCTACCTCGGTGATAAACACTTTACCAATCCGGTGGACGGCTGTTTTATCGCCGCCAGCGCACCAAATCCGTCCAGGTGGGGTATATTGCAATCGATTGATGACAACAACCACCAAAAGGCGGATATTCGCATGCACGAGAACGACTTTTTTAACGAGGACCTGCTCTGCGCGCTCGCTGGCGTTGCCGGCGAGGACAACGTACTCATGAGCGAGCCCATGCGCGAGCACACCACGTTTAAGATTGGAGGCCCGGCCGACGTCTTTGTCACGCCCGACACCGAGCAGGGCCTCGTCGCCACGCTCGATACCTGCTATCGCTGCGATCTACCACTCACCATCGTGGGCAACGGCTCCGACTTGCTCGTTGGCGACAAGGGCATCCGTGGTGTCGTCGTGGCGCTGGGCGAAGGCCTCTCCGACATCACCGTCGATGGCACACACGTCACGGCGGCAGCCGGCGCCTTGCTTTCCGATGTCGCCGCGGCAGCAGCCGAGGCCGACCTCACCGGCATGGAGCCCATCTCGGGTATCCCTGGATCGGTCGGCGGCGCCTGCTACATGAACGCCGGTGCCTACGGTGCCTGCATGGCCGATGTGCTGGAATCTGTACGCGTCTACAAGCCCGCTCGCATGCTCGACGACGGCACCCGCGGCAGTGGCAATATCATCGAGTTCGATGTCGACGAGCTCAACCTGGGTTATCGCAAGAGCCGCATCGCCGACGACGGCTTCATCGTGCTTTCGGCCACCTTCAATCTCGCCCCGGGCAACGCCGCGATGATCAAGGCCGACATGGACGACTATCGCCAGCGCCGCGAGGACAAACAGCCACTCGACATGCCGAGCGCCGGCTCCACCTTCAAGCGCCCCGAAGGTCACTTTGCCGGCAAGCTCATCATGGACGCCGGTCTGCGCGGCCACGCCGTCGGCGGTGCCCAGGTGAGCGAAAAACACTGCGGCTTCATCGTCAACGCCAACCACGCCACCGCAGCCGACGTCGACGAACTCATCCGCCACATCCAAGCAACCGTCAAAGAGCAGTTCGATGTAGACCTAGAACCCGAAGTCCACCGAGTCGGCGAATTTTTATAAAAAGAAGGCCCCGAAAGGGGCCTTCACTTTCTTTGATTCAGATAAACCAGTCCGGTGTGTCGCGCCCCGAACCCGAGAGGGCCGGGACAGTCCGAGAGGCATAAGGTTGATCGCGAGTTCCGCACGAGCCGGAGAGCACTTAATGTGCTCTCCGCGCGAGCAGGACTGTCCGAGCAGGCAACCTTATGCCTCTCGGACTGTCCCGGCCCAACTTATCGTTACGACAGCGCAATACCGCCAAGCCAGCCCCAACGCACGCCAGAGCCAGTGCCGTAGAACCCAATGAACGAGTCAAGCGACCTCGACGTGATGGCGCCCTCGTTACTCATAACGATGCCGCCGCCAACGTAGATACCCACATGACCGTAGATAAGGCCCGGAGCACCCGTGCCGCTGTGCGAGGAATCGGCCACGATCATGCCCACCTGCAGCGCCGAGCGGTCGGAGCTATAGCACCAGGCGTTGAACATGTCGCAGGCGTTGCCGCCAAAGTAGCCAACGCCGGCGTTACGGAAGACATTGGTAACCCACGCCGCGCACCAGTTCTGACCCGGCGAAGGCGTGGAGTAGCACGCGTTGACGACAGCCTGCTGCTTGCCCGAGCCGGCATTCTGCTGCGGAGTTCCGGGCGCGTACGATCCACCACCCGAGCTCGAACCACCCGAGTAGGAATTGTTCTTGTTCGCGGCAGCCGCGGCAGCGGCAGCCTTCCTAGCGGCCTCCTCAGCCTGGGCGGCAGCGAGGATCTCGGAATCGCGCTGAGCCATGAGCTCCTTGACGTCGTCGGAAAGACCGTTCAGCACGGTCTGGACTTCTTGCTGCTTGGCCTGCATGTCCTGCATCTGGGCAGTCTGCTGGTCCTTGAGCTTCTCTAAGTCGGCCTTCTGCGACTCGAGCTCGGTCTTTTGCGCATCGAGCTCTTCCTGGATGGTCTGAATGTCCTCGATGGCGTCGCGGTCGCTCTTGTTGATCTTCTCAACGTAATGCGCGTTGGCGACGAGTTCCTCAAACGAGCCAGAGGCCAGCAGCAGCGACAGGATGTTCGTGCCGCCGGACTTGTAGCTGGCGGCCACGCGATCGGAAAGGTCGTTGCGCTTCTTCTTGAGCTCGGCCTTCTTTTCATCGATCTGGGCCTGCGTGTCGTCAATCTTGCCCTGGACATTCTCGATGTCGTTGAGGGTCTGGGCATTCTTGTTGGCCAGCGCCGCATACTCATTTGCGATGCTGTCGAGCTGGGCCTGAACCTCGTCGAGCTGGGCCTGGGCGGCATTCAGTTTATCGGTGGTTTCTTTGGAAGCCTCCGCCGCATGGGCGCGAGCGGGCAGGCCAAAAAGAACTGCCGCAGAAGCGGCGCCGAACAGGGCCTTGAGGGCAGTGCGGCGCGAGAGCTCCTGGGAAAGGATGGAATCGCTGTTTGGTGACATATGTACTCCGTTACATGCTTATTTATATGTCGCTCAACTCATACATATTAGCGTACATATGGCGCGTCCCAACGATTTCCACGAACGGCAGGAAACTGCAAGGTCAGCGGCTCGTAAGCAAATGCCAAAGATCAGGTTATGCGTACGCAAGCTCTTCTATGAGTACGTTAGCACAATCCTCTGCTTTTCCTACAGCGCACGATTTGGGCGTCCCTGCCTGCGCTATACTCCCCTGAAGAAGTGTTCCTGATTCGATAGGAGACTACATGTCCAAAGCACTCGACCCCAAAGACACCTGTGTCCTCGTTACCGGTGGCGCCGGCTTTATCGGCTCGCACACCGTCGTTCAGCTGCTCGAGGGTGGCTACCAGGTCGTCATCGTCGATGATCTCTCCAACTCCAGCGCCGTCGCCGTCGACCGCGTCAAGACCATCGTGGGCGACGAGGCCGCCAAGAACCTCACCTTCTACGAGGCCAACGTGCTCGACCGCGATGCGATGAACAAGATCTTCGATACCCATCAGATCGACCGCGTCATCCACTTTGCCGGCTTTAAGGCCGTCGGCGAGTCGGTGAGCAAGCCCGTCGAGTACTACCACAACAACATCGAGAACACCCTGGTGCTCATCGACGTCATGCGCAACCATGGCTGCAAGTCCATCATCTTCTCGAGCTCCTCGACCGTCTACGGCGACCCGGACAACCCGCCCGTCACCGAGGAGGATCCTAAGAAGCCCGCGACCAACCCCTATGGTTGGACCAAGTGGATGATCGAGCAGATCCTTATGGACGTCCACACCGCCGACCCCGAGTGGGACGTCGTGTTACTCCGTTATTTCAATCCCATCGGCGCCCATCCGTCGGGCCTGATCGGCGAGGATCCCAAGGGCATCCCCAACAACCTGGTGCCCTATGTCGCCCAGGTCGCCGTGGGCAAGCTCGAGGCCGTTCAGGTCTTTGGCAACGACTACCCCACCCCCGACGGCACCGGCGTGCGCGATTACATCCACGTGTGCGATCTGGCATCTGGTCACGTGGCCGCCCTTAACTGGATGAACGGCAAGACCGGCGTCGAGATCTTTAACTTGGGCACCGGCACCGGCACCTCGGTACTCGAGGTCGTCGCCGCCTTCTCCAAGGCTTGTGGCAAGGAGCTGCCCTACGTGATCCGCGAGCGCCGCGCCGGCGACATCGCTGCCAACTGGTGCGATGCCTCCAAGGCCGAGCGCATGATGGGCTGGAAGGCCCAGTACGACATCGCGGACATGTGCCGCGATAGCTGGAACTGGCAGAGCCACAACCCCAACGGCTTCGCCGACGCCGAGTAGCAAAACCTACATACCGCTCTTGCCCCGATCTCACGTTGTGAGGTCGGGGCTTTTTCATGGCATGTAACCATTCGCCGAAAATCGACCAACTTTTTTATCTTGCCTGTACATGTTTAAACAACATGTTTTACAATAGGCGTATCGAATCAGAACATCGGAGGCGGACTGCACACCCATCGGCAGGCCGACCCCACAACAAGAAGGTTGGTGAGCGCATTCATGGAGCGTGCAAGCGGCGTCCTCATGCCCGTCTCATCTCTGCCCGGACCATACGGAATCGGCGGCTTTGGCTGGAATGCCTACGACTTCGTCGATTTTCTCGCCTCGTGCAAACAACATTACTGGCAGATTCTGCCCCTTACGACGACCAGCTATGGCGATTCGCCCTATCAGTCGTTCTCGGCCCGCGCAGGCAACCCCAACTTTATCGACTTTGCCGAGCTTATCGAGGCAGGGTATCTGGAGCAGCGCGATATCGATGGCGTGTATCTGGGATCCGACCCCAGCAATGTCGACTACGGTGCTATCTCTGGCGGCCGCCGTCAGATTCTCGACCGCGCCGCTGAGCGCTTTGCTGCCGACAAGCCGGCCGATTTCGATGACTTTATCCAGGCCAACGAGGACTGGCTCATCCCCTACTGTGAGTTCATGACCGTCAAAGAGGAGTGCGGTCTCAAGGCGTTTTGGGAGTGGCCCGCGGAGCTCCGCACCCGCGGCGAGGCTTCCGCCAAGGTCTGCGCCGACCATCCGGCGCGTATGCTCTACCACCAGATGACGCAGTACTTCTTCGATCGCCAGTGGAGCCGCCTCAAGGCCTATGCCAACGAGCGCGACATTCTCATCATCGGCGACCTGCCCATCTATGTCTCGCGTGACTCCGTCGAGATGTGGGCGACGCCTGAGCTCTTTAAGATCGACACCGCCGGCAATCCCGTGAGCGTCGCCGGCACGCCGCCCGACCAGTTCTCGGCCACCGGCCAGTACTGGGGCAACCCCATCTACGACTGGGACGCCATGGAGTCCGACGGCTTCTCTTGGTGGGAGGGCCGCATTCGCGCCGCCCTCGACATGTACGACGTCATCCGCCTGGATCACTTCCGCGGCTTCGAGGCCTATTGGGAGGTGCCGTTCTCCTCTCCCGATTCGTCCTACGGTTCGTGGACGCAGGGTCCCGGCCTCAAGTTCTTCAAGACGCTCGAGGAAAAGCTCGGCACGCTGCCCATCATCGCCGAGGACTTGGGCTTCCTCACCCCCGGCGTCATCGACATGCGCGACAACTCGGGCTTCCCCGGCATGAAGATCCTGCAGTTTGCCTTTGAGGGTACCAACTCGTACTACCTGCCGCATAACTACATCGCCAACACCGTCGCCTATGTGGGCACCCACGACAACGAGACGGCGCGCGGTTGGTTTGAGGGAACGGCCACCCCGCGTCAGCGCGAGCAGGCAGCCCTGTACACCCATCAGCAGGCCGGCGAACCCATGGCAGATGCACTCAATCGCACCATCGCCGCCAGCGTGAGTGACACGTGCATCTACACCATGCAAGACCTGCTCAACTTGGGCAACGAGGCGCGCATCAACACCCCTGCAACGCTGGGCGGCAACTGGACCTGGCGCATGCTCGACGGCGCCATCACCCGCGAGCTCGAGCACAAACTCACCGACTGGACCGAGACCTACTTCCGCATCCCGTCGGAAGCCGAAATCGAGCTTCCTCAATAGGAGCTACCGCGCCCGACCCCTCCCCACCGTGCGGACGCGCTTGCTTTTCCCGCGCGAGGCCACCCCAATCCCCTCGCGCGGGCTTCTTATGAATTGCAGACATGAAACAACCCATCACAGGAGAAAACATGCCCCAAATTAACCTCATGGAACTCGCCGAGCAGTCTTTTGGCACCTCGCTCGAGCAGCTCGACGACCGTCGCATTTACAAGCTGCTGGTCAAACTCGTGCAGGAGCGCTCCGCCGCCTGCCCGCTCAACAACGGCAAGAAAAAGCTCTATTACATTTCCGCCGAATTTTTGATCGGCAAGCTGCTCATCAACAACATGATCGACCTTGGCATCTACGACGAGGTTAAGGACCAGCTCACCGCCGCAGGCCACGACCTCAACAAGATCGAGGAGTTCGAGGTCGAGCCGTCGCTCGGCAACGGCGGCCTGGGCCGCCTGGCCGCGTGCTTCCTGGATTCCATCGCCACGCTGGGCTTGACCGGCGATGGCGTGGGCCTCAACTATCACTACGGTCTGTTCCGTCAGCGCTTTGTCGACAACCAGCAGAAGGCCGTCCCCGACGAGTGGCTCGGTGAGCAGGACATCCTAGTCGACGATGACCGCTCCTACACCGTCGAGTTCGGCGATTTTGCCGTTACCTCCAAGCTCGTCAACATCGATGTGCCCGGTTACGGCCAGCCCACCAAGAACCGCCTGCGCCTGTTCGACCTGGCGAGCGTCGACGACGGCCTGGTCCCCGGCAGCTCCATCGACTTCGACAAGACCGAGATCGCCAAGAACCTCACCTTGTTCCTCTACCCCGACGATTCCGACGAGCAGGGCCGCCTACTTCGCATCTACCAGGAATACTTCATGGTAAGCAACGCCGCCCAGCTCCTGATCGACGAGGCCATCGAGCGCGGCAGCAACCTGCACGATCTGGCCGACTACGCCGTGGTCCAGATTAACGACACGCACCCCACCATGGTCATCCCCGAGCTCATTCGCTTGCTCACCACCGAGCATGGCATCGAGTTTGACGAGGCCGTGACCATCGTACGCTCCATGGTCGCCTACACTAACCACACGATCCTTGCCGAGGCGCTCGAGAAGTGGCCGATCACCAGCCTGCAGAAGGTCTCCCCTGCCATCGCCGACATTATCGTCAAGCTCGACGAGGTTGCCAAGGCCGAGCACGATGACCCGCGCGTCGCCATCATCGACGAGCACGACACCGTCCACATGGCCCACATGGACATCCACTTTGGCTTCTCCATCAACGGCGTAGCCGCCCTCCACACCAAGATCCTGGAGGACACCGAGCTTCATCCGTTCTACGAGATCTATCCCAAGAAGTTCTCCAACAAGACCAACGGCATCACCTTCCGCCGCTGGATCCATGGGGCCAACCCCGCGCTCGCCAGCCTGCTCGACGATGTGATCGGCACCGACTGGCGCAGCACCGGCGATCTGAGCAAACTCGCCAAGTTCGCCGACGACAAGGACGTTCTTGAGCGCCTGGCCGCCACCAAGGTCGAAGCCAAGGCCATCATGCGCCAGTTCATGGCGCTCGAGCAGGGCGTGACCATTCCCTCCAACGCCATCATCGACGTCCAGGTCAAGCGCATCCACGAGTACAAGCGTCAGCAGATGCTCGCGCTCTACATCATCTGGAAGTACCTCGATATCAAGAACGGCAACAGACCTAAGCACCCCGTCACCATCATCTTTGGCGGCAAGGCGGCGCCTGCCTACACTATCGCGCAGGACATCATCCATCTGATCTTGACGCTGTCGCAGTGGATTGCAAACGACCCCGACGTGGCTCCCTACCTGCAGGTCGTCATGATCGAGAACTACAACGTCACCGCCGCCGAGCGCGTGATCCCCGCCGCTGATATCTCCGAGCAGATCAGCCTGGCCTCCAAGGAGGCGAGCGGCACCTCCAACATGAAGTTCATGCTCAACGGCGCCCTAACCCTGTGCACGCTCGACGGTGCCAACGTGGAGATTGCCGAGCTCGTGGGCGACGAGAACATCTATACCTTTGGTGCCTCGTCCAAACAGGTCGAGCAGCTCTACGCCGACGGCGCCTATGACGCCGGTGCGCTCTACCGCAAGCCCGGCATTAAACTGCTGGTGGACTTCATCACCAACCCCGCCTTTATGGCGACCGGCAACGCCGAGCGCCTGCAGCGCCTGCACGACGACATTAAGGGCAAGGACTGGTTTATGGCCCTGCTCGACATTGAGGAGTACATCCAAACCAAGGAGCGCGTGCTGGCCGACTACGAGGACCAGGACGCCTGGATGCGCAAGGCGCTCATCAATATCGCCAACGCCGGCACCTTCTCGTCCGACCGCACCATCTCCCAGTACAACGACGAGATCTGGCACCTGAACTAATTTCACTTCCCTTACCCATCCTCTTGAGAAACGGAGCCGTGGCAACACGGCTCCGTTTTTTGTGCCCGCACGTTATCCTGTGACCCGACTCGACCGAAGAATCTCGATCTGTAACAGCTACTCGGTAAAAACGGCCCCAGCTGTTACAGATTGAGACATACCGGCCCCTCCCCTTGGGTTTATCTCAATCTGTAACATCTAGCAGCTGAAATTCACCTTTGGTGTTACAGATTTAGATGAAATGGTTAGCTCAGCGGAACCGTCTCGATCTGTAACATCTAACGTCCGAAATCAGCCTCACCCGTTACAGATCGAGACAAGCGACCGGCCAGACAACCCCAACACAAAGAAAGGCTCCCCTCTCGCCCAGTGGACGGGAGGGGAGCCTTATATGTGACCGCGGCAAAAGGATGGCAATACCGCAGCCGCCCAAAGGGAGGGCCTGGATGCACCGGGCCTAGATAAGGTTCTTGCCAGAGACCTTATCGAAGAGGTGGGTCGCGTTCTTCTCGAACTTGAACCAGATGGTGTCGCCAGCCTTGAGCGCGCCCTTGGCCTCGAGGTCGACGACGGGGATAATCAGGACAAACTGGCCGTCGGGAGCGGTCACGTGGACATGCTCGGTCGAGCCCATGAGCTCGGTCACCTCGACGGTACCCTGGAGCGCGCCCTCCTCGCCCTTGCCGGCAAGCAGGATCTGCTCGGGACGCACGCCGGCCGTAATCTCCTTCACGTCGCCGCCGTCCCAGTTGAGGGCAAGTTGAGCGCAAGTCTCGGGGGCGAGTGCCACGTTCATATCCTCGGTCTTGACGGTAAAGCCGTTGCCCGAGCGCACCAGCTGGGCATCGAAGAAGTTCATCTGCGGCACGCCGATGAAGCCGGCGACGAAGATGTTCGCGGGATGGTTGAAGACCTCCTGCGGCGTGGCGATCTGCTGGACGACGCCGTCCTTCATGACCACGATACGGTCGCCAAGGGTCATGGCCTCGGTCTGGTCGTGAGTAACATAAATGAACGTGCCCTTGATCTCGTGGCGCAGCTTAATGAGCTCGGCACGCATCTGGTTACGAAGCTTGGCGTCCAGGTTGGACAGCGGCTCGTCCATCAGGAAGACCTTGGGGTCACGCACGATGGCGCGGCCGATAGCGACACGCTGGCGCTGGCCGCCGGAGAGCGCCTTGGGCTTACGGTCGAGGTACTCGGTAATGCCCAGAATCTCGGCAGCAGAGCGAACCTTGCGGTCGATCTCGTCCTTGGGAACCTTCTTGAGCTCGAGCGTAAATGCCATGTTCTCGTACACCGTCATATTGGGGTACAGAGCGTAGCTCTGGAACACCATGGCGATGTCGCGGTCCTTGGGCGCCACGTCGTTGACACGCTTGCCGTCGATGAGCACATCGCCCGAGGTAATGTCCTCCAGGCCGGCGACCATGCGCATCGTCGTGGACTTACCGCAGCCAGAGGGGCCAACGAGGACGACGAACTCCTGGTCGTGAACGGTGAGGTTGAAGTCCTCTACAGCGAGCACACCGTCCTCGGTAACCTTGAGGTTGTGCTTCTTCTCCTCGGTCTTCTTCTTTTTGCCAAAGAAGCCCTTCTTTTTTGACTCGTTGTTGGGATACACCTTCTGAACATGTTTGAGAACAATCTCGGCCATGTCTCTACCTTTCGATATGCGGCGCCGCGCTGAGGGGCGCCGCAGAAACTTGCAAAACAGTTACGGCATTAGCCCTTGACGGCACCTGCCACCACGCCGTCGATGATGTACTTCTGACAGAGGATGTACATGATAACGATGGGGATAACGACCATCATGATGCAGGCCATCATGGGGCCGAGCTCGACGTGGCCGTAGCCGCCGCGGAAGTACTGAATCAAGATAGGAATGGTCTTGTACTTGGTGGAGTCGAGCGTAAGGTAGGGCAGCAGATAGTCGTTCCAGACCCACATGGTCTCGAGGATGCCGACCGAAAGATAGGTGGGCTTCATGATGGGAAGGACGATCTTAAAGAACACCTGGACCGGGTTGCAGCCATCAATCATGGCCGCCTCCTCGATCTCGAGCGGGATGTTCTTTACAAAACCGGCGAACATAAAGACCGCCAGGCCCGCGCCAAAGCCCAGATAGATAAAGCAGATGTTGAACGGCGTGTTAAAGCCGATGCGGTCCGCCAAATTGGACAGCGTGAACATGAGCATCTGGAACGGCACGACCATCGAGAACACAAACAGGTAATAGAAGAAGTTCGAGATCTTGTTGTTGACACGAACCACGTACCAAGCGCACATGGAGCAGCACACCAAGATCAGCACGACCGACGTGACCGTGATGATGAGCGAGCACATAAATGCCGAGGCAAAGCCCTGCTCGTTAAGAGCGTGCAAGTAGTTTGCGAGGCCGTTGAACGTCTCGGGCGTGAGCAGATCGAATGCCGTGGTGGTGCTGATTGCGGTCGCTTTCTTAAAAGAATTAAGCGCAATCATGAACACGGGGTAGATCCACGCGAGCGACAGGATCGTAAAGAAAATCGAGAGCGCGCGGTTGATAACCTTATCGCGTTTCATTACTGCTGCACCTCCTTGGACCTCGTGGCCTTAAGCTGGATCATGGAGATGGCCACGACCAGGATGCAGAAGATAACCGCCTTGGCCTGACCAATGCCCTGCCATGCGATACCGGCACGCGAATAGAACGTGTTGTAGATGTTCAGGGCGAGCATCTCGGTGGAGTGCGCGGGGGCGCCGCCGGTAAGGGCGAGGTTCTGGTCGAACAGCTTAAAGCCGTTGGTGATGGACAGGAACAGGCAGATGGTGATGGTCGGCATCAGGTTAGGGATCTTAACCTTCCAAAACGTCTGCCATGCCGTAGCGCCGTCGACCTTGGCGGCCTCGATGTAGTCGGACGGAATGGACTGCAGACCAGCGATGTAGATGATCATCATGTAGCCGACCTGCTGCCACAGGGTCAGGATGATAAGGCCCCAGAAGCCAGCAGCAGAGTTAAGAGCGATGAGCTGGGCGCCCACGTTGGAGAGCAGGCAGTTGATCAGAATCTGCCAAATGTAGCCCAGCACGATGCCGCCGATCAGGTTAGGCATAAAGAAGATCGTACGGAAGATGTTGGTGCCCTTGAGCGCTTTGCGGGTGAGCGCCTGCGCAATGGCGAGGGCGATCACGTTGATGAGCACCGTCGACAGGAAGGCAAACGCCACGGTAAAGAAGAACGACGTGGCAAACTGCGGATCGGACAGTGCGCGCACGTAGTTCTCAATACCGACAAAATGCGCGTTGTTAATGGTAATAAACTGGCAGAACGAGAGATAGAAGCCCTGGATAAAGGGAATCACGAACCCGATCATAAACGCCAGGCACGTGGGCAGCATAAAGAGCGGCCACCAGCGCTTGAGTGCTTTGCCCATAGAAGGGTCCTTTCAATATGCAGGGGGCGGGCAAACCAACGTCTGCCCGCCCCCTGTCGCTAATCAGATAGCTTGGGCAGCAACTACTTACTCGGAAGCAGCCTTCTCGGTCTTCCAGCCATCGACGAAGGCGTTCTTGACGCCGTCCCACTTGCTGTTATCGGCAGCGTAAGCAATCAGAGCCTGCTTGAGGTTCTTCTTCCACTCCTCGGAGGGAATGTAGACGAAGTCCCAAGCGACGGTCTTCTTGCCGTCCTTGGCCATGGCAACGGCCTGCTGCGAGAAGACGTTGGTGGTCTCCTTGGCGCTCTTGAACGGAGCGGTCAGACCCATCTTGTCGGCGATGATGCTGGTCGGGGTGTCAGCGGTGACGCACCAATACATGAAGTCCTCGGTGGCCTTCTGGGCATCCTCGGAAGCCTGGGAACTGACGCACCAGTAGTTCTCGCCGCCGGAGCACAGGCCCTGGTTCTCCTCGCCGTCAACACCGATGTAGATCGGCATCATGCCAATCTGATCGTCGGTCATGCCGGCCTTGACGAGGTCAGAGTAGGCCCAAGAGCCGTTCTGGTAGAAGACGGCCTTGCCGGTTGCGAACTCGTTGGTGGCGTCGTCGCCGGTCTTGGAGGCAAGCTGCGAAGGATCGCAGGTGGAGTCGGTGATGTACAGGTCGAAAATCTGCTTGAAGTTGTCGAGATACTCGCCCTTGATCTCGTCGTCCTCCTGGTTGTGCTCCTTCTCGAACTCGTAGTAGAGCGGGAGGTTGGCGAGGTGGGTGGTGTAGCGCCAGCTGGAGGAGTCATCCATGCCAGCAGAAGTGAAGGCACCCTCAATGCCAAGCTCGTCCTTGCGGGCTTGGATGTCGTCGGCACAAGCCTTCAGCTTGTCGAAGGAGTTGATGTCCTCGGCCTTGTAGCCAGCCTTCTCGAGCAGCTGCTTGTTGTAGATGATGCCGTAGCTCTCCTGGACCCAGTCGATACCCAGATCCTTGCCATCGGACTGCAGAGCCAGGGAGTCGTCAATGAGCTCACCGCGGAGCTTGGTATCGGACAGGTCGGCGCAGTAATCCTTCCAGTTCTTAAGACCGGTGGGGCCGTTGACCTGGAACAGGGTCGGAGCGGAGCTCTTGGACATCTCGGACTTAAGCTTCTCCTCGTAGGTGTTGGAAGCGGCGGTCACGATCTTGACCTCGACGCCCTTCTCCTTCTTATAGGCCTTGGCGATCTCCTTCCACTCCTTGTCGACCTCGGGCTTGAATTGGAGGAAGTAGACCTCGGCAGCGTCACCAGAAGCAGAGGAGCCGGAGCCGGCAGAACCACCGCAACCCACGAGGCCCAGACCAAGAACTGCAGCCGCGGAACCAGCAAAGCCCAGGAACTGCCTTCTGCTCATTTCGTTCTTCATTACAATCCACCCTTTCACACCGTGGCGGCACCCTTTGCCGCCGCCTTCGGAGATTGGCTCGGGGACTTTGCCCCTTTTGCTGATTTGAACGATACACTATTTGGCTAGTTGTTTGAACAAGTATTACTAGAGCGGTAGAAAAACTTCGGTGAACGGTAATTTCAACTTGATACTTGACAAGTTTTGTATAAACAATTATTTGTTATCGAATGCAGAGAAAACGCCCGGTCAAGCCGATGTACCGTCGGTTTGACCGGGCGTTTTCTCTTTGAGGCCATGAGTCTCGTCAGGCTGCGAGCTAGCCGGCTATCGCTTGGAATTGACGCGGTAATGGAAGATCTCGGGGTGTGTGCGAGTGTGCGTCACCTCAAACAAGATGCCATCCGAGGTGTACGACTGACTCTCCATGACGGCAACGCAGTTGTATTTGCCGAGGTCAAGATAGCTGCAGTCCTCATCGTTGGCGAGCTCGACACTCACCGTACGACGGCTCGCCATCACTTTGACACCGCGCTTGTGCTCCAGATAGCCGTAAATAGAATCTGCCGCGATCTCGGGAGTCAGGCCCTTGGCGATCGACGCCAAAAAATAGCCATGGTCCACTTGGCGCGCGTTGCCGTTGAGGCTTCGGACACGCACTACGCGAATCAACTCCTCGCCCACCTTAAAGCCCAGGTGACGAGAGAGCTGCTCGGTGCAAACCAGATGTTCGAAAGACTTAACGTCCGTCGATGCAACGGCATTGTTGCGCTTTGCAAACTCGCCAAACGACTCAACCTCTTCGAGTGCGCCCAACATGTCGGTTTCGCCCTTAAGCCAAATAACGCGCACGCCCTTGCCGTGTATGGGCTGCACAAACATCCCGTCGGCCAGCATACCCAAGGCGCGACGGACGGTATTGCGAGTGCATCCGAACTCCGCGGTCAGCTCGGCTTCGGTTGGCAGCATCTCCTGAAACGCATAGGTCCCATTAATGATGCGCGAGCGTATTTCTCGGTAGATTCCTTCGTATATCGCTTTTGGCATTGTTTCACCTCTACATTATTCATTTCCGGCTAGGCACGATAGCATTTCTTAAAGTTGTTTAAACCGAATATCGGTAAAGCGACAGGATTTAACCGTTGACGGTTTCTGTCATGCCCAAATCGGTTTCGCTCAAAACTGCCGGTACGACAATCGTCTGGTCCTCTACAATGAATCCATTGTTTAAACGTTTCCCCACGCGCAACGCGCCTCGATATTCGGAAGGCAGAACATGCTGCAAAAAATCCAACGCTTTGGCGGGGCAATGTTCGCGCCCGCCATGCTGTTTTCTATATCAGGCCTCATGGTCGGCGTCTCCGCTCTCGCAACGACTGCGGACATCGTCGGCGATCTCGCCGTATACGGAACCCCTTGGTACGTTTTTTGGACCATCATCCAGCGCGGCTCGTGGACGGTCTTTAAACGCCTCCCGCTCCTTTTTGCCGTAGCGCTGCCCATCGGCCTTGCCCAAAAACAACCGGCTCGTTGCTGTCTCGAGGCTCTCGTCGCCTATTTTGCCTACTGCTTCTTTTTGAGCGAGATCATTAAGCTGAGCGGAGACAACCTTGGACTTGAGTACCCGTCATCTTTGACCTCCGCCAGCGGTATCACCGTCATCGACGGCATCAAGACGCTCGACACCGGCATTATCGGCCCGCTGGCGGTATCGGCAACCGTCGTTGCCATCCATGACCGCTTCTACGATGCCAAAATTCCCGATTGGCTCGGCACCTTCTCGGGCTCCTCGCTGGTCTACCTCATCAGCTTTTTTGCCGTGTTTGCCCTTGCTGCTATCTCGGCCGCCATCGTGCCCTACGTATACGATGTAACCGATACGCTGCGTCACGCGCTTGCAGGCGTCGGTCCCTTTGGCGTGGGCATCTTTGTCTTTTTAGAACGAGCACTCGAGCCCTTTGGCCTGCACCACCTGCTCTACATGCCGATCTACTACGACAACCTGGTCATTAACGACGGCATCTACGCCACGTGGAGCAGTTTGCTCCCCATCCTCTCCCATAGCACGCGCCCCCTTAATGAGCTTGCGCCGTGGGCCGGTTTTACCGCCACCGGCTGGGTCAAGCTCTTTGGCCTTCCTGCCATCGCAGCTGCGTTCTACTCCACCGCAAAACCCGAGCGCCGCGCCGGCCTCAGGGTCATCCTTGTTCCCGCCATCATCGCCTCGGTGGTTTGCGGCGTTACCGAGCCACTCGAGTTTCTCTTTATGTTCACCCACCCCGGGCTCTTTTTGCTCTACGCCGTCTTATCGTCTTGCCTTGCCACAACCATGAATCTCTTTGGCATCGTCGGCATCTTCTCGGGCGGCCTCATGGAGATGGCAGCCTTCAACTTTATTCCGCTCATGCGCACGCATGCCGGTGCCTATCTTTTGGCGCTCGGTATCGGCCTTGCCTTTAGCCTCATCTTTTTTGTTAGTTTTCGAGCACTCATCTTGGTCTATGACCTTAAGACGCCGGGCCGCGAGGATCATGTTGCCAATCGCGCGGCAATCGATTGTTTAACGGGAAGCGACTTTGCCAAAGAGCAATCCCCCAATGACGAGGTCGAGAGTCGATCCGATCAAGATCACGTCCTCGCTGAGCGGGTAATTCAGCTTTTAGGTGGCGTTGGCAATATCGTGGGCGCAACCAACTGCGCCACGCGCCTGCGCGTCGAGGTCGCAGACCCTTCCATCGTTGCAGATAACACATCGTTTGTCGCGGTGGGCGCCAAGGGCCTCATCATTACGGGCAAGACCGCCCAGGTGGTCATCGGCATCTCCGTTCCCCGCGTTAAAGAGCATTTTGACCAGATCATGGGCCTCGAGCCGGGATTTGTGCCCACCACCTCGGCCTCCCCTGCCGCCAGCGCAGCCCATAAGCGCGGCGATATCTGCTTCTTCGATATCGACGGAACGCTCGCTTGGCAAGACCCCAGGCTCGCCCAAGACCTTCCCGAAGACGAGCGGGACCTCTCCCCCTATCCCAACGAGGCGGTTTCGCAGGCAATCCGCGAGTTTGTCGCCAACGGCAACATGGCCTTTATCTGCACGGGACGCACCCTGAGCTGCATCCACCCCAAACTTCTTGAGCTGCCCTGGACCGGCATCGTCTGTCTTGCGGGCGGTTACGCCGAGATCAACGGACACACAATTCGCGATCTGTCGATGACGCCCAGTATGCTGCAGCGTCTTGCCCCCTACCTTGAGCAATCGGGCGAGGTCATCCGCTTTGAGGGCCTCAACGGCGTCGTGCGCATGAGTGCCGATGCCCCCGATGCTCCCGGATACGCGCGCACCCTGGGCGACGCAGTCACGCAGCTGCAACATTACAGTGTCTACAAGATCTTGATGTCTACATCGCTCGCCAACCACATCGCTCAAGATAAGGCACTTGAGCCGCTGCTGTGCTTTAACGAGCTCGAACTCGAGGTAACCGAAATCTCGCCCCGCGAATGCACGAAGCGCGGGGGCATCCAGTCTGTACTCGACGCCCTCGATCCCCACCACGGAACCGTATATGGCATCGGCGACGCCAGCAATGACGTCTCGCTGATGAACGCCGTCGATGTCGGTATCGCCATGGGCAATGCGCCAGACTATCTCAAGGATAAGGCCGATTACGTGACCGACACCGTCGATCACGACGGTGTCGTTGCGGCGCTCGAGCATTTTAGGCTGATTTAGGCGCGCTCCATCAAACGCACGCCCGTTGTCCTAAATCGCCAAAACTGCCGCGCCAAACGCCCTGATGTGGCAATATGTTGTCTGCATATTGCACCAATGCAACCTCAGAAAGAATGCGAGAACCCGTGTCCAGTCCGTTTACCAGCTTTTTAGCCCAGCACTTTGACCAGATTAACGACTATCTGGCCACGTTCTTTGACGGACAGGCGACCTCTGCCGATATCGAGCGCTACCTGTACGCGCCGCTCTCGGCTTTTACGGCCAACGCCGGCAAGCGCCACCGCCCGCTTATCTGCATGCTCGCCGCAACCGCAGTGGGCGGTAGCTTTGAGAGCGCCCGCAGCGCCGCGGCAGCCATCGAGCATTTCCAGTCGGGCGCGCTGATCCACGACGACATCGCCGACAACGGACAGCTTCGTCGAGGCAAGCCCTGCATGCACCTTACCGAGGGCACGGGGCTTGCCATCAATTGTGGCGATCTAGCGCTCACCATGGTCACCAAGACGGTTCTCGACGACCCCACGCTGGAGTCCGACGTGAAGCTGCGCGTGCTCCACGAGCTAACCGAGATGATCGTCCGCACCATCGAGGGTCAAGCGCTCGACCTGGGTTGGGTCCGTGACGGGCGCTTTGATATCTCGGTTGATGACTACCTGGACATGGCGACGCACAAGACCGCGTTTTACAGCGGAGCCACGCCGCTTGCCGCCGGAGCCATTATCGGCGGCGGCAGCGATGAGCAAATCGAAGCGCTGCGCGCCTTTGGCCTGCACACGGGCCTTGCCTTTCAGATTCAGGACGACCTGCTAAACCTTGTCGGCGCTAAGGAAGCCGCCAACAAGGACTTCCGCACCGACATCACCGAGGGCAAGCGCACGCTTGTCGCCGTACACGCCCTCTCTGATGAGCGCCACCACGACGAGGTCGAGGCGATTCTTTCCTCGGGCACCGATGATCCCGCGCAGCTCGCACGCGCCGTGGAGATCTTCCAGGAGACTGGCTCCATCGATTACGCCCACACTTACGCGCTCGACCTGACCGCTAAGGCCAAAGCGGCCATCGAGAACGTTGAGCTTGATCCGCACGCACGCGAGCTGTTCCTCTCCATGGCAGATTTCTTTGTGGAGCGCCTTAACTAACGGGGGTTATAAAATCTGTCAGCAGCGTATTTAGGCACAACTTGCTACACTGTTGAGTGCATGTTTATGCATCCCTTTGCGTTGTCTATCCGACAGACGCTCAAATAGTACGAATGGTACGCCGAAAGGGGTTCGTTCATGGAACCTATTACAACGGGCATGCAAGGAGCAGCCGTCGAGGACGTGCAGTCTCGTCTCCTGCAGCTCGGCTACACGATTGATGCCGCCGAAGTCACCGACAAGTACTTTGGAGCCACCACTGAGCAGGCCGTCAGCACCTTCAGGCTCGACAGCGGCCTTGCTGCCGGTCATGCCGTCGATATCCCCTGTTGGAGCGCCCTTGTAGACGCTTCGTATAAGCTGGGCGACCGCACCCTCTATCTGCGCATGCCCAATTTCCATGGCGCCGATGTGCAGGCCCTGCAGCGCGCTCTCAACGTTTTGGGCTTTGCCTGTGGCGAAGACGACGGCTACTTTGGTCCGCATACCGAGGCCGCCCTGCAGCAGTTCCAGGAAAATGTCGGCCTGTTTGCCGACGGCATGGCCTTCCAGGACACCTACGCCTACATCAACCGCCTGCACCATGTGTGGGAGGGCAAGCCCTCGGTCACCGAAGCCGAGTCCCGCATCGGTTTTGCTCGCGCCGCCAACGTGCTCGAGCGCTTTCAGATTGCCGTTATCGGCGAGGACCCCATCGCACGCAGTGTTGCGTCGCGTATGTGGAATATCGCCACGGCAACGACCGACAACAGCGGCATGATGCTCTGCGACTCCGAGGTCCCAACCGACGTTGACCTGGTGCTCGAGATCGCAAGCGACGAGCTGCCCGCCGACGCCGCACCGCGCGCCACGATTGCCCTCGCCGAGTGCCACAACCTGGCCCAGCGCATCCGCACTGCCAATGTCGCCGCACAGCAGAAGCCGGCACGCATTCGCATTGAGCTCACGGGCATGACGCGCTACAACGGCACCTTCACGGCCAGCGACGCGCAGACACTCGCCGTACGCCTGCTCGATGGCGTTTGCGATGCCCTCGCAGATTAGGTAAACTAAACGAGTTGCTTTTGGGCAACACCACACATTGGGACGTAGTTCAACGGTAGAACTCCGGTTTTTGGTGCCGGCTGTTGGGGGTTCGAATCCCTCCGTCCCAGCCCTTAAGAACACAGCGCTCCAGGCCCTTATGAACCTGGAGCGCTTTCTTGTGGGCAAGCGGAGGAATTCGAACCCGCAAGGGTGCGGAGCTGAGGAAACGCGAAGCGTTTTCCAGCGCAGCACGCAAGAAGCGAAGCGACGCAGCGGAACGCGGCCGCCGACCAGGCGGACGCGGAATCCCTCCGTCCCAGCCATTAAAATTGAGCGCCCTGAGCCCATAACGGCCCAGGGCGCTTTCTTGTGGGCAAGCGGAGGGATTCGAGAACCCGCAAGGGTGCGGAGCCGGGGAAACGCGAAGCGTTTTCCAGCGCAGCATGCAAGGAGCAAAGCGACGCAGCGGAGCGCTGCCGCCGAAAAGGCGGACGCGGAATCCCTCCGTCCCACAGCCGGCACTTGGGGACGTTCCTAAAGTGCCAGCACTAAAGGAACGTCTCCAAGTGCCGGCCTCCCAAAAATCTACCTTTAAAAGACAGGCGCCCCAGGCCCATAAGGACCAAGAGCGCCTTGCATCTAGAATTATCAGCCCTGTTCCGAAAAGCGAGCCGCATGCAACAACCAAGTAACCACAGGCCCCGGGAGAGCGGGGACACCGGCTTAGGTTTATCGCGAGTTCCGCACGAACAGGAGGCCACTTAATGTGGCCTCCGTCGTGAGCAGGACTGTAGAGCAGGAAACCTAAGCCGGTGTCCCCGCTCTCCCGGGGCCGGCGGAATCTAGTTGTTCAGCATGCGGTCGAAGCTTCCCGAGTCGCCATCCCGATAGTCTGCGGTCATCAGAATCTCCTGCGGAATGCGCCCGCCTTCACGTAGCACGTTGCGGAACTGCACGCGCGTAACCATGGGCAGATCCTTGATCGTCGCTGCCAGGTTCTGCGGCACGCCCTGGTTGGCAGCCGCGGGCTCGCACTCGCCGCCGGCCTTCACGCGACGCCTATGCTCGGCGAGCATAGCGCGGTACATGCCGGCATGCAGGCGAATCTCAACCACATTGGCATTGCGAGCCTGCTCGACGATGCGCGCGCCCTCGCGGTCGATATCGCCCACATAGTAGACGTAGTTAAAGCGATAGCCAATCTCGGCCAGATAATCGTCCAGGGCATGCGAGACGCTCGCCTTGCATCCGCCACCAAAAATCACGCCGCCCACCTTGATGCCAAAGAGCTTAGCGTGCTTGCGGCCACGCAGCAGCTTGACGATCTCGTCGTAGGTGTCCAGGTTCTCGACCATAATGAACGGCTTGTCGGCGCCCAGCGTAAAGAAGCCCGTAAAGTGCACGGGGCGATTGGGGGCGACCTTGATCGCCTGCATGCTGATGCCCTTTTCGGTCATACGCCTGATCAGGCGCTCACCGTGCTTGCCGTCAAAAGCCTTCTCGTCGTTAAAGATCTGGTAGGCACGCTGGCGGCGCGAGGCAACCGGCGTATCGGCACCTCGATTCTGCTCGATCCAAGCCTGGATGATTGCAATTTCCTCGGCAATCTTGCGGTTGGACATCTCGTTATGCTGAGTGCGCTGCGGAGCCTTTTTGCCGTCCTTGCCCTCAACCTTTACGATCTGTGTCTGCTGCTCCTTGATCTTAGAGAGCGCCGTAGGCGTAGGGACAACTTTGAGCAGCTGCCTGCCTAAAACGCGGGCAAGGGCAAACGCCGATACCTCACCGTGGACGGCCGACTCGGGCTGCTGGGCAGCAGTACCTGCTGCGGCAGACTCCGGCTTCTTCTGAGACTTGCGCTTAGAATCGCCTTGGGAATTGCGCTCGCGCTTCGGCATAGACGCCTGCTTCTGCGGACGATCGGACTTGCTCTCCTTCGCCGGCTGGCGCTTAGGCTGCCCCGAAGAAACCTCGGCCTTCGCATCCTCGTCCTGCGGCGTGGTCCTCTCGGCTGCAGTCTCGGCATGGGAACTGCGGCCCCCACGATGGCGACGGCGGCGAGGCTTGCTCGACGCGCCCTGCTCCGTCCGCTCATCAGTAGGCTGCTGGCCCTTGGCCTCGGCATCAACCTCAAGCTGCGGCTCAACAGGCTTCTGCTCGCGAGCCTCCGGCTCAACGGCCTTCTCGTCCTGGGCGGTCGAAACCGACTCGCCCTTCTCCTGATGCTTTACGGGATACGCGCGTCCCGCAAAACCGCGGCCGGGACGACACGAACCCGGAGCCTTCTTGGCAGACTCCTCAACATCGTCTGCAACCTCAGAAGACTCTTCAACCTCACGCGCGGCATCCTGCTGTGCAGTCTTAAAGTGAGCACCGCGACGACGCTTGGGCTCTTGGGCCTCCACGGGCTTTTGCTCCCTCGCGGGCTTCTGCGACTCGGCAGCAACCTCGGTCTCAACAGCCTCAGCATCCGTCTCACCCTTTCGAGCAACGGCGCGACGGAAGCGCTCCTGCTGGGCGCGGCGCTGCGCATCGCGCTTGCCACCCCCGCCAAAACCGCCGCGTCCTGCCTTGGCCGTAAAGGCACGCACGACGTTCTCATCGAGCAACTCATCGGTATCGACATGCTCACGCGGAGCAGTTTCTTCCACAGCAGGCACGTCAGCGGAATCCTCGACGACAAAATCTTCGACGGACTCGGCAGGCTGCTCCTGGACATCGCGGATCTCGGCATTGATGGTATAGAACGCCGGGCGCCCGTTAATGCCGCTACCCTCGATCTTGGTCACGATCTTTGCCGCGATAAGCTCATCGCGCATCGCCTTGGTGTCGCACTCCTTATCGACGGAGCGGAAAATCTGCGCCAGCGCACTCGACTTAATCTTGAGCACCTTGCGGCAAAGCAGGTCGTAGGCAACCAGCTTGGCACGCTCAGCAGAAAGCGACGTCTGGCTGCTCAGGCGCTCAGCCAAAGCATCGACATTGTTTTGATTATCGGAATATACCGTCTTGGCCACGGGGCCCCTTTCATATGTACACATATACGTCTATATGGTACAACGCGCGCCCTTATCCACGCAAAACATCTGCGAGAACACTCGAGCGTCACCCGCTTTCGCATGAAAAAAAGACCGAGCCCGCGAAGTCGCGGACCCGATCTTTCCGAGTCATATGGATGGAACGGTTAGTCCATCAAGCTGACTAGGCCTTGGCGGCCTCGGCGTCAGCGGGAGCCTCGGCGGCAGCGGCGCGACCGTACTCGGCCTTGCCCATCTCGGACCACTCGGGCTCCTCATCAGGCATGGAGCCAGCCTCCTTGCCGAAGAACTCCTTGAGGCAGTTGACGGCGACGATGAGGCCCAGGACCATCAGCAGGACGGCGAAGACGAGCTGCAGGCCCTTGGTGGCGGCGACGGAGACGGCGGCCGTGGTGGCGGTAGCCGGGATGGTACCGAAGAAACCGTAGGCCTGGACGGCGGTCATGCAGCCCATGGCGCTCTGGACCAGCGAGGTGAAGGTGCAGCAGAGCAGGAAGACGACGGGCACGTAGAGCATCCAGCCCTTGCGGCCGGTGCACTTGCAGAACACGGCGAGGGTGATCATGGTCATGCCGCCGAGCAGCTGGTTGGAAGCACCAAAGAGCGGCCAGATGTTGGCATAGCCACCAAAAGCGAGAGCGAGACCGGGAAGCAGGGTAACGACCGTGGCGAACCAGGGGTTGCCGAGGACCTTCATGTAGCCGGCCTTGGACTCGATGGCCAGGGCATCGTTGGTCTGGGCAAAGAACTCGGAGAACGAAGTGCGGGCGATGCGGGCGACGGCGTCGAGCGAGGTCAGGGCCAGAGCGGAGACGTTCATGGTCATAAAGACGGTAGCAAGCGTGCCGTCAACACCGAAGGCCTGCATACCGCGGGAGATGCCAGCGGCGAAGATCTGGAACGGGGTGGAAGCGACACCGGCGTTGAGGGCGCCGGTACCGACGGTGTTCATGTCGGAGAACATGATGCCGGCGACGATGATGGCAAGGATGCCGACGAAGGACTCGACGATCATGGCGCCGTAACCGACCTTGACGGCGTCCTGCTCCTTCTCGACCTGCTTAGAAGAGGTGCCGGAAGAAACGAGGCTGTGGAAACCGGAGAGAGCACCGCAAGCGACGGAGACGAACAGGACCGGGAACATCATGCCGGAGGCAGTGGAGAAGCCGGTGAAGACCGGAGCGGTGATAGTGGCCTGACCGTTGACGCCCAGGACGACGATGCCGAGGACAGCGCAGACGATCATGACAATCATCATGATGGAAGTGAGGTAGTCACGCGGGGTCTTGAGCATCTGGATGGGCATAGCGCCAGCAAAGACCAGGTAGACCATGACGACGGCGAACCACTGGAACTTATCCAGGTAGAGCGGGAACTGCATACCGACGGCGAACATGAGAACCATGAGGACCACGCCGGTGACGAACTCGGCAGCGCCGGTGAGGTTGAACTTCTTCTGGGCCCAACCAAAGGCGATAGCGACGAAGGTGAACAGGATGGAGATGGTACCAGCGCAGCCGGCGGCATAGGACTTGGTGAAGTCGATGGCACCGGTAGCAGCACCAGAAGCGTCAACGGCCGGGGTGAACATGAACGTCTTGCAGACCATGTCGGTGAAAGCGGCGATGACGATGATGCAGAACAGCCAGCAGAACAGCAGGAACAGGCGACGGCCGGTCTTGCCGATGTACTTCTCGATGAGCTGAGCCAGGGACTTGCCGTTGTTCTTCATCGAGGCGTACAGAGCGCCAAAGTCATGGACGGCGCCAAAGAAGATGCCGCCGACGAGGACCCAGAGCACGACGGGAAGCCAGCCGAAGGCCATGGCGACGATCGTACCCGTAACAGGGCCAGCACCGCAGATCGAGCTGAACTGGTGCGAGAACGCGGTGAAGGCGGAGACGGGCGAGAAGCTCTTGCCGTCCTTCATGCGCTTGGCCGGCGTGAGGGCCTCTTTGTCAACGCCCCACTTGTTGGCCAGCCAACGGCCGTAGCCCAGATAGCCGCAGGCGAGCACCGCCGCGGCCACAACCATGAGCAAAACTCCGTTCATTACATTTCCTCCTCTAAAAAGAACTTCCTAGACATAAAAAATGAGGGCCGTCGGTTGCGCTCGACGGCCCTCATCTTTATCAGCCGCCCGTTATCGTACGGGCTAGCTGTATGTGCTAACCCGCATCAGATAATTACTACGCTGATAATGTTTAGCTGATGCGTGAACATGTCTAAGAAATCCTCTTCAATCATGATGCGAACGATCCGTGCGTGTTCACATCCCCCAGTGGTTGAAAAGGAGTATGAAACTTTAGTTACCTAAAGTCAACGCAAATTTGTAATGAATTTTCGACTTTTTTGAATTTCTCGGTATAAAACGCCACTGACCTCGGACTTTACCCGACAAAAGTTTTTGCATGAGAGATGCCCCTGAGAGCCGCGGGAGCCGGGCGGCGCATATGAACTTTCCTGCTCTACAGTCCTGCGCAAGACGGAAAGCACATTAAGTGCTTTCCTTTGCGTGCGGAACTCGCGATAAAGTTCATATGCGCCGCCCGGCTCCCGCGGCTCTCAGGGGCTCCCATCCCAAATGCGGAGCAAAGCTCCGCACACCATCTTTTTCTTTCAGCTAAAGCACGCCGGAAATTCGACGCAGCTGGCTAACCTTGCCGGACGTTGTCGACGCCAATCCGGCTCAGAAGCCGCATCGATACAGAAAGGTCCCCGGCGCTGCCCGGGCGCCAGCGGCCGCATATGAACTTTATCGCGAGTTCCGCACGAACAGGAGGCCACTTAATGTGGCCTCCGTCGTGAGCAGGACTGTAGAGCAGGAAAGTTCATATGCGGCCGCTGGCGCCCGGGCAGCGCCGGGGACCGCGCCGTACCAGCTACAGCGTCATGTTTGGATCGGCGTCGACGTCGAACGGTGAGATTTCACCTCGGTCGAATTTACGGCGGGCGACCTCCGCGATCATGGCTGCGTTATCGGTACAGGCAGACAAGGGCGGCACCGTTACGCGAATCCCCTGACGTCCAAGCTTCTTGATCATCATCTCGCGCAGATGCGGGTTGGCCGAGACGCCGCCACCGATGCAGTATTCCTTGCATCCGGTAGCGTGCAATGCGTTTTTGGCCTTCTTGTACTGCACGTCAAAGACAGCTGCCTCAAACGAAGCTGCCAGATCGGGCAGGTGAATCGTGCGCCCGGCCTTGGTCTCCTGTTCAATGTAGAGCGTCACAGCGGTTTTAAGGCCCGAAAGCGAGAAGCGATAGTCTCCCCTGCTGTTAAGCGCACGGGGGAAATCGATCGCCTTGGGGTTGCCCGTCTCGGCCAGCTTGGAAATGATGGGGCCACCGGGATAGCCCAGACCCAACGCCTTGGCTACCTTGTCGAAGGCCTCGCCCACAGCGTCGTCGAGCGTCTCACCGAGCACCTCGTAGTCGCCCCACGCCTTCACGTGCACGAGCATGGTGTGCCCACCCGAGACAAGCGTGAAGATAAACGGCGGTTTGAGGTCGGGTTGCGCCAGCAGGTTGGCAAACAGGTGCCCCTCCAGATGGTTGACGCATACGAGCGGCTTACCGGCAGCGTAGGCAAAGCCTTTGGCAAAGGCAACGCCCACCACGAGGGCGCCCACCAGGCCCGGACCCTGTGTCACGCCCACGGCGGCAAGCTCGCTGGGAGCAATGGCTCCACCCTCAAGACCAAGCGATGCTGCGGCATCCTCGAGCGCCGCATCCACGACACTCACAATCACCTCAACGTGTTTGCGCGAGGCGATCTCGGGCACCACGCCGCCAAAGCGGGCATGAAAATCAATCTGTGTCGACACCTGGTTGGCCAGCATATTGCCATCCGCATCGATAATCGCCACGGCCGTCTCGTCGCAGGAACTCTCGATAGCGAGCACCAGGCGGCGGCGCTCAATTTCGGCGCGCTCCCCCTCGGAGCGCCCAGGCGCAGGCAGCGGCCATACGCGTTGCTCGGCTGCCGTCGGCTCGGGCGAGGCGTTATCGACCGGAAGTACGAGGGGAAGTGGGGCCGTCATGACGATGGCGTCTTTGCCGACACCGTAGTAGCCACGACGACGACCCACCTCGGTAAAGCCCAGAGCGGCATAGAGCGCAATCGCTCCCTCGTTGCCGTCCTCGACCTCGAGCGAAGCCGTGGTGCAGCCGAGCATCTGGGCATCATAGCTCACATGCGACAGCAGCTTGCGGGCAATGCCCTCACGGCGATGTGCCGGGTCGACGGCGACATCCAGAATCTGCACATCACCGTCCACGACCATACCGCCGGCAAGGCCCAGCAGCTTGCCGTCGTCGTGTGCCACCCACCAACTACGCGGCGCAGCGACGTCCTCGCCCAGTTCGGACAGGAACATGCCCGGCGTCCACGCCTCGTGTCCGGCACCTTCAAAGCAGGCAGCCTCCAGCGCGCTCGCGCCCTCGGCATCCGCCGCGCCCATGGGACGGAACTGCAGATGACGACCGGCGAGCTCATCGGCAACGCCCGTAATTCCGCTCTGCGCACTCTCGGCAAGACCAAGACGCTTGCGCTCGTTTTCCTCGGCATCCGAAAGGCGCGTGTAAATCGGCAGGACGCGAGCCGGATCGCCGTCACCCGCAGCGTGCGCGAGCAGCAAGCCCTCGCCCGAAGGCCACCACAGGTCGCGCTCCACGCAGCGGGCGGTCTCGTCCTCACCCAGCAGCTTGCCATAGCGCACGAGACCGTCACCGGTCAGCTGAACCTGGTCCCAGTCCGCTGCTTGGCGCCACTCATCGAGCGCCACGGCGGCCTTGACCACGTGTTCGCGCTCAAATTGACGCTCGGGGCCCTCATCGACCAGCATATACAGCGCCGGATATACCTCACCGCGCATAGCATCGGCCAAGATACCAAGCTTGCCGCGCACGCCAGCCTTCCACGCCGTCCAAGCGCAAGCGTCGAGCGTCGACACGCCCAGCAGCGGAACATTGGCACCACGCGCGAGGCCCTTGGCAGTGGAGATGCCGATGCGCACACCCGTAAAGGACCCCGGGCCGCGGCCGACCACATAGCAACCAACATCGCTGCGATCCAGACCGGCTTGAGCCAGCACGCCATCAACGGTATTCACGAGCTCAACGTTGGCATGACGGCGACACATGTGGTCGCCACTCACGAGCTTCGTCTCGCCCGTCTGCCCATCAATCCAGCTTGCCGCGCAGGCAAGCATGTCGGTCGAGGTATCGAGCGCCACCACCAGCGCGTTGTCGTTATGCAAGCTCATCTTGTACAGCCTTATCAATCAAATGGGAAAGCTCCATTGCGCGGTCACCGTGCGCCTCAAGCGTTATCGTTCGCACATCGCTGTCGCCCTCATCACGCTTGAGCGTCACCGAAAGATACTCATCCGTCAGTTCGTCCTGGAATTGTTCGCCCCATTCCAGCAGGCAAGCACCCTCATAGCCCAGCACATCGAAAATGCCCGTATCCTCGAGCTCGTAGGCATGCTCCAGGCGGTATAGATCAAAGTGAAACAGCGGAATACGACCTTGATCGTGAACGGCCATGAGCGCAAACGTAGGACTCGTAACCATATGCCCATCGCCCAGCCCGCGCGAGACGCCCTTGGTAAAGTGAGTTTTGCCCACTCCCAGGCCACCGGTCAGGATGAGCACATCGCCGTCCTCAAGGCACGGTGCAATTAGCTCGCCAAAGTACTCCGTATCGGCAGCGCAAGTCGTTTTGTAAGTACCTACCCCCAGGCGCTCCAGGGACATATATGCTCCTTATTATTCCGAGGCGTCCTCTGGTGCGGGATGTCGCTCCAGATAATCGCCCAGCATCTTAAAGTCTTCCTCCAGCAGCTCCTGCCACGCCGGATTGCGCAGCGCTGCTGCCGGATGAAAAGTGGGCATTACTACAAAATGCCCCATCTGGTGGAACCTGCCGCGCAGCTTAGTAATGCCAATCTCGGTCTTAAGCACAAAGTGCGTCGCGGGGTTGCCGAGCGTCACGATAATATCAGGCCAGATGCTTCGAATCTGCTCACGCAAAAACGGCGAGCAAGCCAGCACTTCCTCGGGACGCGGATTGCGGTTTCCCGGCGGGCGGCACTTAAGCACGTTGGCAATGTAGACGTCTTCGCGTTTGAGCCCCGCCAGCGACAAAATGCCGTTGAGGTCCTCGCCTGCCGCCCCCACAAAGGGCTCGCCCTGCAAATCCTCATTGCGGCCCGGCGCCTCACCAATAAACATCACGCGAGCGCGGGGGTTTCCCACGCCAAACACGATATTGTGACGCGACTGGTAGAGCTGGCAGAGGTGACAATCGCCCAGAACGGCCTCAATTTCCTCGAGTGCGACCTCACGTGGTGCCTGATGGGTATGGCCGGGGATGTGCATGACGCCCATAGCGGCTCCTACACGTAGACCTTGTCGAGACGCATGCCAAAGCCGCAGGCGACCTCGTAGTTAATCGTGCCGCGTAGGCGCGCCATCTCGTCCATAGTGATCTCGGCATCGCCATCGCGGCCGACAATGATCATCTCGTCACCATACTCGGCCTCGGGAATCTCGTGTGCCGGGTTGGACTGAATGGCGACCATAAACTGGTCCATGCAGATATTGCCAACCTGATGCACGCGCTCGCCGCGATACAGCACATCCATACGATTGGAAAGCGTACGCGATAGGCCGTCGGCATAACCGATCGGCAGCGTGCAGATCTGAACGCGCGTACGCGGTACGCGGTAGGTAAAACCGTAGCCCACGCCCTCACCCATCGCAGGGTGTGCCACGCGCGTCACGCGCGCATGGACGCTCATAACGGGATCAAGCTGCATCACGCGGCCACTCAGCTCGCACGGCTGCATGCCATACAAGCCAACGCCGGCGCGGATCATATCAAAATGCATCGAGGGGTCGAGCATCGAGGACGGCGTGTTGGCGCAGTGCACGATACCGCACTCAAAACCCGCATCCTTAATGGCCTGAACGGCCTCGGTAAAGCGCTGACACTGCAGCTTGTAGTCCCAGCCCGAAGGTTCATCGGCCGTGGCGAAGTGCGTAAATACGCCGTCGCACTGAATACCGCGATGGAAATTTATACCGCGGACAAAGTCGAGCACCTGCGTGTAGTGAACGCCGATACGATTCATGCCCGTCTCGATGGCGAGATGATACTTGCCCACTTTGCCCGCCGCGACGGCACATTCGCCATACGCAAGAGCAAAGTCAGACGTATAGACCGAGGGCATGATATCAAACTCGAGCAATGTCGGAATGGCCTCGATAGGCGGCTCGCTTAGGATGAGGATGGGTTTCGTAATCCCGCCCTGTCGGAGCTCAACGCCCTCGTTAACCGTCGCCACGGCAAACATGTCGGCACCGGCCGAATACATGATCTTGGCGCACTCAACAGCTCCATGACCATAAGCATCGGCCTTGACCACGCAGCACAGGCGCTGACGTGGATTCAGCAAGTTCTTATAGGCCCTCGTGTTGCGACGGAGCGCCCCGCGGTCGATCTCGACCCAGGACCAGCGCGTCAAATCGGCTTTATTCATGATTAGTCATCCGACCCTTCGTCCATGATTCCCAGATCTTCGAGCGCATCCTTTGCCGCCAGTTCCATGGCAGGACCGATCAAGTCGATAAGATCGGTCGCGATGACGCTCTTCTCACCATACTCCGTCGCCGCGGCAAAACCGGCGTAGCTGTGAAGTGCGACGGCGTACGAATACAGCAACTCCCAACGATCCATCTCGTCGCGCATGGTGGCAAGCGTGCCGGCCAAAATACCCGCGAGAACATCACCCGAACCGGCAGTTGCCAGAGAAGCCGGACCCGAGAGCGGCAGCAGCACACGCTCAACGCCACAGATAGCCGTCGTCGGCCCCTTGGCAATGACCACCAGATTGTCGGAGCCCGCAGCCCAGACAACCTTCTGCGCGGCCGCAATCGCGGTACCAAGGTCGTTCACCTCGTCACCGGCAACCAGACGCGAAAGCTCACGATAGTGCGGCGTCATAACCAACGGCTGCTCGCGACGATACATCTCGGGATTACTATCAATACCGTCAATGGCAATCTTAGCAAGGCAGTTGAGTGCATCGGCATCCAAAATAAGCGGTACATCAAGCTCGAGCAAGCCCGAAACCACCTGCATAGCGCCGGCAGACGTCGTCATACCGGGACCGCACAGTACACAGCTGTACTTCTTTGCAATCTCGCACACCGTCATGCGCGCAGCGGCGCCAAAGGAGCCGCGGGAATCAGACGGAATAGCAAAGACGGGAATCGAAGGAAGTGCCATGCGAATAAGATTGGCGCAGGCGTCAGGAGCCGCGACTGCCACGTAACCAGCACCCGCGCGAGCTGCAGATTTGGCCGCCATAATGGCAGCACCAGGATATTGCGCAGATCCGGCGACAATAAGCACAGAGCCACGGGAATACTTATCGATATTCGTAGGTAATGGAGCAAAGTAATCAACTAAGTCACCGGGCTCGACAATCTCGGCGGCGTGGTCGACATCATCGATAACCTCGTCAAGACGGTCGTAAAGATTGCCGCAGATCAAATCGCCAGCATACTCAGGGCCATCAGCGCTATACAGACCAATCTTGGGCGCAATCATCGTCACCGTATGCTCGGCACGAATGCAGTCGTCATCAACAAAGCCCGTCTCGGCATTCAGGCCCGAGGGGACATCAATGGATACGACACAATCGGCGCATTCATTGACCGTAGGAATCCAGATGGAGAACGGCGCACGCAGATTCCCGTGGAAACCGGTACCAAAAATGGCATCGACAACAACATCGGCCTTATCGATCAAAACCTCGAGTTCGTCACGCGAGGGGCCGACGCAAACGTGCACATCGCGGCCGGCAGTACGACGAGCAACATGACGTGCCAGAGCAGCAGGAATCTCATCCGGCTCAACCGGAGAAACGATATCGACGTCCACACCCTTATGGCTCAGAATATCGGCGGCAACCCAACCGTCGCCGCCATTATTACCAAAACCGACCAGAACGAGAACCCGATCGGGATTGAGCTTCAAGACCTCGTTGGCGGCAAACTCACCCGCTAGCTCCATAAGCTCGGCCTTCGAAGTCCCTTCGCGTTCGATGATATCCTCGAGACGAACGACTTCTTCGGTACTCAAAACCGGTTTCATCTATGCTCCTAGCGTATCTTGCGAAGCATCGCCCAGATGCTCCGTCAATGCTGAATTCTGCAGCTGCTCAAGCTCATCTAAAACAGAGCGAGCCTCTTTAAATGTCTGCGCAACGCGTTCCTTGGTGCTCACCTTTTCTTCCTTAGGCTTAGGTCGAGCATCTTCGGTAATCGCGATGGCATTCGCAACGGCTAAGTCCCCTGTAAGCGTAATGGAAAGAGCGACCTCAACAACACCCAGCTCTTGAGCGATCTCGAGTGCACGGCCCGAAAGCAGCGCCTTCGGTTTGCCGAGTTTATCACGCGTTACCGAAACATCCTTGCGACCCACGCCTTGACTAAAACCCGTGCCAAGAGCTTTAAGCACCGCCTCGCGCGAAGCAAAGCGGCTCGCATAGTGAGCAGCGGGACGCGATGATGCATCGCAATAAGCACGCTCTTCTTCGGTAAACACACGCCGAGCAAACGACGGCGTCTTTTCAAGAATTGATTTCATGCGGGAAATCTCGACGATATCAACGCCGATACCAGCTTCAGCCATGTTCACCTCCATATCGCACAGACTAAGTTATTGTAGCCCGTTCACAGAAGATGCGACAAACGAGGGTTATAAAACACAGCTACTATGTGAGACACAATCCCGTAAACGCAAAAAAGGGGGAGGCCGCGAGGCCTCCCCCCTTCTCAGTTCAAGCGTACGGCTCGGTGCCGTCCACCGGTCAGCGGCGCCCTGGCCTCCCACGGGCTGACCCCGCAGTACTCTCGGCGCGATGG
>NZ_JBDMSL010000026.1:0-35239 GCF_039758965.1 Collinsella aerofaciens
CGGAGAGCACTTAATGTGCTCTCCGTGCGAGTCAGGACTGTCCGAGCAGGCGACCTTATATATTTGCCCTCCCCGGGGCTCCTCGCCAGTCCCCCTCAGCTAGTTCTTCAGCGAGTTCAGCGGTGCCGGGAAGCGTCCGCCACGGTGGGCAAGCACGGTGCCGGCGTTGGGGTTCACCGGCATGATGGGCGCACGGCCGAACAGACCACCGTACTCGACGCAGTCGCCCACGCCCTTGCCGATGGCGGGAATCACGCGGACGGCCGTGGTCTTGTTGTTGATGACGCCGATGGCCATCTCGTCGGCGATGATGCCGGCGATGGTCTCGACCGGGGTGTCACCGGGGATGGCAATCATGTCTAGGCCAACGGAGCACACGCAGGTCATGGCTTCGAGCTTCTCGAGCGAAAGCGCGCCGGCTTCGACGGCGGCGATCATGCCGGCATCCTCGGACACGGGGATAAAGGCGCCAGAGAGACCGCCCACGCTGGAACTGGCCATGACGCCGCCCTTCTTGACGGCATCGTTGAGCATGGCGAGCGCGCAGGTCGTGCCGGGGCCACCGCAGGTGCCCACGCCGATGATCTCGAGGATGCGGGCAACGGAGTCGCCGATGGCAGGCGTGGGAGCCAGCGACAGGTCGACAATGCCTTTCTCGACACCCAGACGGCGGGCTGCCTCACGGCTCATGAGCTCGCCGGCACGGGTGATCTTAAAGGCGGTCTGCTTGATTTTCTCGGCAACCTCCATCATCGAGGCGGAGTCGGGGAGCGTCTCCAAGGCAGCAGCCATAACGCCGGGGCCTGAGACGCCTACGTTGATGACGGCGTCGGCCTCGCCACCGCCGTGGACGGCGCCCGCCATAAACGGGGAGTCCTCGACCATGTTGGCAAAGCAGACAAATTTGGAAGCGCCGACGGAATCCTGGTCGGCCGTGAGCTTGGCGGCATCGATGATGGTCTGGGCGGCCATGAGCACAGCGTCCATGTTGATGCCGGCACGCAGGCTGGCGACGTTGACGCTGGAGCAGACGCGGCTGGTGGTGGCGAGCGCCTGCGGGATGGACTGGATGACGCGGCGGTCGGCGTCGCCGATGCCCTTCTGGACGAGTGCGGAGAAGCCACCCAGGTAGTCGATGCCGAGGGTCTCGGCCGCGCGGTCGAGGGCATGCGCGATGGGGGTGAGGTCCTCATCCTTGCAGCACGCGGCGATCTGCGCCACCGGGGTGACGGAGACGCGCTTGTTGACGATAGGGATGCCGTACTCGCGCTCGAGGTTCTCGGCGGTCTCGACCAGATGCTCAGCCGTGTGCGTCACGTGGTCGTAGATCTTCGTGCACATGCGGTCGAGGTTCTCGTCGCCGCAACCCATGAGTGAAACACCCATGGTGATGGTCCTGATGTCGAGGTTCTGCTCCTCAACCATGCCGCGGGTTTCCGCGATTTCTGCGGGCGTGATCGCCATTCTTGCGCTCCTATCTGCCAAAACGAGCATAGTCTTATCTATTCTAACGTGCCGCACGCGCCAAGTGGCGCATGCGGCACGTTTTGGTGCTCGGTTGTTTCCGTTGTGTTACTTCCCAAAGACCTCTTCGGCGATGCGCGCGCTCTCGGCGGCGTCCTTGGCGTAGTAGTCCGCGCCGATCTGTTTGGCGTATTCGGGGGTGAGCACGGCGCCGCCCACGATAATCTTGACGCCCGGCACCTCGGCATGAAGCAGTTTGATGGTCTCCTCCATGGCGACGACCGTGGTGGTCATAAGCGCCGAAAGGCCGACGAGCTTAATGTCGCGCTCCTGCACGGTCTTGAGCACCTCCTGCGGATCGACATCGCGACCCAGATCAAAGACGGTGTAGCCGTAGTTGTCGAGCAGCATCTTGACGATATTCTTACCGATGTCGTGGATGTCGCCCTTGACGGTGGCCACGCAGATCTTGCCCTTGTCGGCAATCTCACCGGCGGGCATCAGGCGCTTGATGGTGTCGAAGCCCACACGCGCGGCCTCGGCCGAGGCCATAAGCTGCGGCAAGAAGAACTTGCCCTGGTCAAAGAGGACGCCAACCTCATCGAGGGCGGGGATAAAGTGGTTGTTGATGAGGTCCATGGCGTCGTGGTCGGCCAGCAGGCGTTCGGTCTCGGCCGCGATCTCGCCCTTGCGGCCCGAGACGACCATGTGGCGGATGGGGTCGTCATCGGCGCTTGCGGTGGTGCTTGCGGCAGGCGTGGCATCGCTCGATGCGGCCTGAGCCGCTGCCGGGTTTGCGGCGATCTTGTACGGATCGGTCCAGCCGGCGTAGCGCTCGATGTATCCGGTCGAGCCCTCGTCCTCAACGCTCAGGACGCGATAGCTGTAGACGGTATCCATAAAGCGCTTGGAACCCGGGTTCATGATGGGGGCGTCCAGGCCCGCGCCGAAGGCGGCGGCCAAAAAGACCGAGCCCAGCAGCGGGCGGGCAGGCAGGCCAAAGCTGATGTTCGACACGCCGAGCGCGCATTTGACGCCCAGGCGCTCCTTGCACAGGGACATGGCGCGCAGGATCTGCTCGGCCTGGCGTTGATTGGTCGAGGCGGTCATGACCAGGCAGTCGATGAGGATGCGATCCGGTCCGATGCCGTAGCGGGCGGCCTCGGCCACGATGCGCTCGGCGATGGCGAAGCGAGCCTCGGCGGTATCGGGGATGCCGCCTTCGTCGAGCGTAAGGCCGACAACGTTGGTGCCGTAGTGGGCGACCAGCGGAAAGATCTCATCCATGATCTGCTGCTTGCCATTGACCGAGTTGATGATGGGCTTGCCGGCGTAGCGGCGCACGGCGGCCTCGACGGCTGCGGGGTCGGTGGAGTCGATCTGCAGCGGCAGGAGCGTGGAGCCCTGGAGCTGTTCGGTCGCCTGTTGGATGATCTTGACCTCGTCGATCTCGGGCAGGCCCACGTTAACGTCCAAGATGTCGGCGCCCTGTTCCTGCTGACTGATGCCCTGGCTCACGACGTAGTCCAGGTCGCCGTTGCGCAGGGCCTGCTGCAGGCGCTTCTTGCCGGTGGGGTTGATGCGCTCGCCGATGACAGCGATCTTGTGGCCATCGCAGGGAAGGTCCACCACGGTCTGGGCGCTTGTGACCGACATGCTGGGCTTGCGGTGGCGCGGGCTGGGCGTGTGGTTGTCGATAAGCGTGCGCAGGGCCGCCATGTGCGCCGGCGTGGTGCCGCAGCAGCCGCCCACGACGCTCACGCCGTCGGCGATCATGCCGGCGACGGCCTCGGCGTATTCGGGGGCTTGGATATCAAAGACGGTGTCGCCGTCGTCGTCCACGTGGGGGAGTCCCGCATTGGCCTGCACCATAACGGGCTTGTCGGTAACGGTGAGCATACGTGCGGCGAGTCCCCGGAGCTCGGCCGGTCCTTGGCTGCAGTTGATGCCCAAAACGTCGGCGCCGATGGCGTCGAGCGTGATGGCGGCCACCTCGGGACTCGTGCCCAGGAAGGTGCGACCGTCTTCCTCAAAGGTCATGGTGGCAAAGACGGGCAGGTCGGAGTTCTCGCGGCAGGCGAGGACGGCAGCCTTGATCTCGGCAAGGTCGGTCATAGTCTCGATAATAAAGAGGTCCACACCCGCGGCGACGCCGGCGCGCACTTCCTCGGCAAAGAGGTCGTAGGCCTCGTCGAAGCTCAGAGTACCCAGGGGGCGAAGCAGCGCGCCGATGGGGCCGATATCGCCGGCGACGTAGCGGGCGCCGGCTTCGCGGGCGCAGGTGACGGCCGCGGCAAAGACGTCTGCCACGGTGGCGGCACCGTCGAGCTTGTGGGCGTTGGCGCCAAAGGTGTTGGCGGTAATCACGTCGCAGCCGGCCTCGACATATTGACGTTGGATATCGGTGATAACCTGGGGCTCATCAAAGTTGAGCAGCTCGGGCAAGGCGCCCGCCTTCATGCCAGCGGCCTGCAACATGGTGCCCATGCCGCCGTCGAACAGCAGGTGCCCCGTGCCCTCGATGGCCGCACGCAGGCGATCGTCCTTAATGCGCAGATCGTCGATCGTGCGCGTCTTGTAAACAGCGCCATTGCGGCGTGCGGCATCAACGGGCGCCGCCAGCGCGGCACCATCCAGATCATGAGTGATAAGCGGAGTAAACATCGGGGGCTCCTAATGGCTGGAATAGCAGGTGGTGTGGGCGGCACGGAAGCGGCAGTGCTCGCGCATGCGGCAGATATTGCAGGTGGGGCGGCTCTGGGCGTCGTGGACTTCGCCGTCGAACAGACCGATCACCGCGGTCACGCTTTTGGTGGGCATGAGTAGGCTGGTGGGCGTGACGGTCAGGCCGATGAGCCGCGTGGCGTTGAGCGCATTGACGATCGAGCGCTGGGCCGAGAGCGGGCAGTCGCCGTAGCCGGGACTAAAGCGCCAGTTGCCGGCGAGCCCATGAACGGCGGCGTCCGTCTTGACCTGCTGGTCCATTTGCTCAACGGCGGCTTCCACGTAAGCGGAGCACGCGGCGTCGAGCACGGCGCCCTCCAGGGGATGTTGGGCTCCCGTGATGCGCAGGCGACGCTCGGCGTCCATGCCGAGGGTGCATGCCATGAGTGCGGCAAAGCGGGCGTCTTTGAGATGTCGATAGATATCGCGACCGCGCAGCTCAACATTGGTGCCGACCAGGCGGATGCAAGGCTTGCCCTGCTCGTCCACGCTCGTGGCATCGACGGCAAATACGCGGCGCACGCCACGGGGCTCAATGTCCAACTCAAGGCGCTCGACCACAAGCTCAATACGTCGTGACAGTTCGGGCTCAATCTGCTGGCCGCCGTAACCCAGATACCGCAGCATCTCGGCACGGTCGACACGGGGATGGTGCGCGGCATCGATACGGTAGAGCGCCGGCGACGCAAGGTCGGCCGGCACTTCGACAGCGGTTGTATCGATGTGCGGTTTTTCCATTACCCCAGGCGCTCCATAATGGTCGCGGCGATCGCAGGACGGTTCATAGTGTACAGGTGCAGGCCGTCGGCGCCGTGCTCCTTGAGGTCGCAAAGCTGGCGGGCTGCATAATCTACACCAGCTGCCTGCAGGCTCTCGGGGTCATTCTCGTACTTGGCGAGAATCTTGATGACGGGGGAGGGCAGCGACGCGCCGCACATAAAGACCATGCGGCTGATCTGTGACTTGCCCATAAACGGCATGATGCCCGCGGTAATGGGCACGGTGATGCCGTCCTTGTCGGCAAGCTCGCGAAAACGGTAGAAGCACTCGTTATCAAAGAAGAGCTGCGTCACAAAGAAGCTCGCGCCAGCGTCCTGTTTTTGCTTGAGGTGTTCGACCGAGAGATTGAGATCCTCACAGGCAATGTGGCCCTCGGGGTAGGCTGCGGCGCCCACGCAAAAGCCGGCGTCGACGAGCTCGGGGATGAGGTCGCGGGCGTAGGCGTAGTCCGAGGCGGGCTTGTCGTCCTCGGTCGCGCCGGCAGGGAGATCGCCACGCAGGGCCAGGATGTTTTCCACGCCGGCGGTGCGATACTCGTCGATCTTGGCGGCGATATCGGCGTGCGACCGGCCCACGCAGGTAAGGTGTGCCACCGAGGGCGTGTCGAATTCGCTCGTAATCATATGCGCGATGGGGGCGGTGGCGGCACCGTTGCCCGAGCCGCCGGCCGAGCGGGTGACCGAGACAAAGCTCGGCGAAAGCTTGCACAGATTGCCTGCCACTTCGCGAGCCGTGTCGAGGGTGAGCTCGCCCTTGGGCGGGAACATCTCAAACGAAACGGGCGCGGTGCCCTGGGATGCTGCCTGCTTAAAAACCTCGTCGACGCGCATATCGTGCTCCTCTAGATACGTAATAGTGTGATGTGTTGTAAGGATTCTACAGCACCACTGTGTCACGGTGGAGTTTCACTCGTTATTCGGGGATACCAATCAAAGATGCCTTGCTATCGGCTTTCTCTATAACAGAGCGGCTAATCTAGGCACGGACTATAAAGACTGGTATCTGATGCAAAATACCAGTTAATAGAGCTCCATCCCAAATTGACTACCCTTAAACCATGGGGAGAGGTCTGCAATTTATGCAGTTGATTGGCTGTTGAGGGTGGCAACGCCGCCTCGATAGGGTAACCTCATTGATTGGTTTCGCGACAGCAACATAACGGTAATGTCGCGGAAACACGGCGAGTCTAAGCTATGACTCGTTCGTTAGTAATCAACACCGCTTCTCACGCGGTGCCGATACGAAGGGAGTTCCGTATGGCCGAACTTACTGACCGCTTCGGGACCATGGTGTTCTCTGAGGAAGTCATGAAGGACTACCTCCCCAAGGACATTTGGAAGCGCCTTGCTGCAACCCTCGAGGGCGGTGAGCCGCTCGACCTGGATGTGGCCAACGCCGTTGCCCATGCCATGAAGGTCTGGGCCATCTCCAAGGGTGCGACGCACTATGCGCACTGGTTCCAGCCGCTTTCGGGCATTACTTCCGAGAAGCACGACAGCTTCCTGGAGCCCAACCACGACGGCACCGCCATTACCAAGTTTACGGGCAAGAACCTCATCCAGGGCGAGCCCGATGCCTCCAGCTTCCCCAACGGCGGCCTGCGCGCCACCTTCGAGGCCCGTGGCTACACCGCTTGGGATCCCACTAGCCCCGCCTTTATCAAGGACGACGTCCTGTGCATCCCCACGGCTTTCTGCTCCTACACGGGCGAGGCCCTGGACAAGAAGACCCCGCTGCTGCGCTCCATGACCGCGCTCTCGCGTGAGTCTAAGCGCGTTTTGGCGCTGTTTGGCAAGACCCCCAAGAAGGTCGTTCCTTCCGTGGGCGACGAGCAGGAGTACTTCCTGATCAAGAAGGACGCCTACCGCAAGCGCAAGGACCTGGTCATTACCGGCCGCACCCTCTTTGGTGCTGCTCCCTGCAAGGGTCAGGAGCTCGAGGAGCACTACTTTGGCGCTATCCGCCCCACCGTCTCGGCCTACATGAAGGACTTGGACGATGAGCTGTGGGCGCTCGGCATTCCCGCCAAGACCAAGCACAACGAGGTCGCTCCCTGCCAGCATGAGCTTGCCCCCGTCTATGGCGAAGTCAACGAGGCCATCGACCAGAATCTGGTCATGATGGAGAAGATGAAGCTCATCGCCTCCCGCCACGACTTGGTCTGCCTGCTGCACGAGAAGCCCTTCGAGGGCATCAACGGTTCGGGCAAGCACAACAACTGGTCGCTTGGCACCGAGTCCGAGAACCTGCTCGATCCGGGCGACACCCCGCTCGACAACCTGCAGTTCATCGTCTTCCTCACCGCGGTGATCGAGGCCGTCGATAACTATCAGGAGCTCCTGCGTGCCTCCGTTGCCTCGGCCGGTAACGACCATCGTCTGGGCGCCAACGAGGCTCCTCCGGCGATTATGTCCATCTTCCTGGGCGACCAGCTTACCGAGGTCGTCGAGAAGATCATCGATGGCAAGGCTTCTGTCCATGCCACGCGCGGCGTGCTCGACCTGGGCGCCGATACCCTGCCCAAACTGATGCAGGACAACACCGACCGCAACCGTACCTCCCCGTTCGCCTTCACCGGCAACAAGTTCGAGTTCCGTGCCTGCGGCTCCGAGCAGAACGTCTCCGACTCCAACCTGGTGCTCGATGCCGCCGTGGCCAAGTCGCTCAAGTCCTTCGCCGACGCGCTTGAGGGTACGCCCGAGGATAAGTTCCAGGACGCTGCGCTCGAATACTGCAAGAAGGTGCTGACCGATCACCAGCGCATCCTGTTCTCCGGTGATGGCTACTCCGACGAGTGGCCCGTTGAGGCCGAGAAGCGCGGCCTTGCCAACAACAAGACCACGGCCGACGCCCTGCCCGCCTTTGTTTCCGAAAAGGCCATCGCGCTCTTTGAGGAGACGGGTGTCCTGACCAAGGCCGAGGCTCAGTGCCGCTACGACTGCAAGCTCGAGAAGTACAACAAGCTCATGAACATCGAGGCCACCACGATGGTTCGCGAGGCGCGTCGTACCTATCGCCCGGTCATTACCGCCTATGCCACCAAGGTCGCTAAGGGCCTTGAGACTATTCGTGCCGCCGGTGCCGAGGCCGCCATGCAGTGCGAGCAGAACACGCTCAACAAGCTCTGCAACGGTATCACCACCATCAACGACTCCATCAAGGCGCTCGACGCCGTGCATCAGAAGGCCGAAGCCCTCGATGGGCAGGAGCAGGCCAATGTGTATGCACACGAGGTCGTTCCCGCTATGGATACGCTGCGCGCCGCCGTGGATGCCATGGAAGAGATCGTGGCAGCCGACTACTGGCCGGTCCCGACCTACGACGACATCCTGTTCTACGTGTAGAGCGTAACTGACATATCGTCACGGTATTGAGCCGGGGTCCGCATCATGCGGGCCCCGGTTTTTGTTTGCTAAGGACGCTTTGAAGCCCGTTTTGCCGCCGATTTGCCTAGGTATAAAGGGCTATGGGCAAAAAACGTCAAATATGAGTACTGTCACAAGTCCTGTAACATTATTTATTTGCAAAATATGTAGTGTTACGCAACATATGTCCAAGTACTTAGCCGATAAACGTCTGCAATTTTTCCGCCGTAGGACGCCTGACGGCTAAATCGCCTTCTGAAGGCATGAAATCGCTGTAACTAAAATGGTAACAGTACTCATATTTGCTATTTTTTGCCCACAGGCCTTGCGATGATGCCGGGATTCGCACCCTGCCGGGTTCGAATCCCGGCATATCGGTAGCAAAAAGCCCGCTACCGAATTGGTAACGGGCTCCTCAGATTCTGTGGTGCCCCCAGCGGGATTCGAACCCGCGATATCCACCTTGAAAGGGTGGCGTCCTTGGCCGCTAGACGATGGGGACAGCGGGAAAGAGTATAGCAGACTTTTTTAGCCGTTCACATATCGTTGGCAAACTGAAAAACCACCACAAAGGAGTAGGTTTCTATTCCGATTTTCAAATATCTCAATTTGTAACATCTGGGCGGGCAAATCGGCTCTATGTGTTACAGATCGAGACAAAAGGCAGACGTCGGGACGAATATCTCAATCTGTAACAGTAAGACGACTTTTATCGGTCTAGATGTTACAGATTGAGACAAACAGCTGGGATGGGGCAAAACCACCACAAAGGTGCCTGTCCCCTTTGTGGTTGTGAGGTGCTAGGGGAGGAGCTTCATGGCTGCGTCGTGGGCGGCGTGCTCGTAGGTGTCGTCGAGGGGCTTGAGCGGCAGCAGGGCGGCGGCCTGCGCATCGCCGCGGCGCTCGAGGGCGTGCGCGATCAGCCAGTCGGCGAGCTCGGGGTTCTTGGGCAGTGCCGGTCCGTGTAGGTACGTGCCGATGACGCCCTTGTAGATCAGGCCCTCAAAGCCATCGTCGCCGTTGTTGCCGGTGCCCGTGACGACGGACGTTCCGAGCGGCGTGGCCTCGGCGTCCAAAAGCGTGCGACCTCCATGGTTCTCGAATCCCACAAAGGGCTCAGGTGCCAGATCGGTTTTGACGGCTACGTTGCCGATCAGGCGATCGGAGCCACGTACGGTTTCGGCGGCAATGACGCCCAGGCCCTCAATGCGATCGTCGCCCATGTAGTACGAACGGCCGAGCAGCTGATAGCTGCCACAGATGGCAAGCAGCGAGCCGCCATCCTCAACATAGGATGCGACCTTGTCTTTTTGAGCGAGCAGCTCGTGTGCCACGGCTAGCTGGTCGCGGTCGGAGCCGCCACCCATCATGACGATGTCGGCGTCGGTGAGATCGAGCGTCTCACCCATACGGACCTCGTCCACGCGCACGGGAATGCCACGCCAGGCGCAGCGGCGCTCGAGGGCGATGACGTTGCCGCCGTCGCCGTAGAGGTTAAGGGCATCGGGATACAGGTATACGATGCGCAGCGGGCGCGAAAGCTCGACTGGCGCGATGCCGACAGGAAGAGCGCTGCCGTCGGCACGGGCTACGGCGCGCCCGGCAACAGCGTCGGCGGCAGCGCCTTTCAGCCCGTCGAGCTCCTTGACCAGCGGCGGGAAGGCCGTGTAGTTGGCGACGGCGTAGAAGGTGTCATTGGCGGCCTCGTCTGCCACGGCGCCAATTGCCTGCGCGACGTCCGAGATAATCGCGGCATCGATGCCGGCGTACTTGAGACGCACCTGCATGTCGTGCGCGCGCGTGCCTCCGGCAAAGGCGACAAGACCCGGCGTGTCGGCGATGCGCTCAAAGTCGACGTCGTAGATCCACGATACATCGTGTCCGTCGGCGTCGTTGTCGTTGAGGAAGAAAGCGCAGAGTCTGCCGCCCGCCGTCTTAATGGACTGGATCTGTCGATCGAAGCCTACGGGATTCTTGGCCAGGTTGGCCTCGACGGTGCGGCCGGCGATATCCCAGCGGCCCATACGTCCGCCGGCGGGGACGTAGGCATCGAGCGTGGGCTGCAGATGCGCCGGGTCCACGCCCAACTCATGTGCGGCAAAGAAGGCGGCGGCAACGTTATAGACCATGTACAGACCGTTGTAGCGTGTGGCGATGTGTACGGCCGCCGCGTCGGGCGCAGATCCAAAGACCAGGTCAAAGCCGTAGCCGTCGCAGCCGAGCTCCACGCCCGTCACGCGACGGACAAGCGCAGGGCGGGCCCAGCCGCACGAGGGGCAATGGTAGGCGCCGAGCTGGCCGTATTGCACGTAGTCATACTCCAGCGGCGCGTTGCACTGTGAGCAAAAGCGCGAGTCGCTAATACGGTCGGACTCGGTGTTGGTGGCGCCATCGATGCCAAAGGCAATACTCGCGTTGGGAACGCGCGCAGCAATCGAGGCACACAGCGGGTCGTCTGCGTTGTAGATGAGCGTCGTTGCCGGCGAAAGTTCCAACGCGTGGGCGATGACCTCCTGGGTGTGATCGATCTCGCCATAGCGATCCAGCTGGTCGCGGAACAGGTTGAGCAGCACAAAGTGCGTCGGCTTGAGCTTGGGCAGAACGCGTACAGTGTAAAGCTCATCGCATTCAAAAACGCCCACGCGCTTGCCGCCGCCGGCTCGCTTGAGGCCGCTGCGCGCCTCGAGCAGTGCGCCCACCACGCCCGGCTCCATGTTGTTGCCGGCGCGGTTGCATACCACGGTGGCGCCGCTGGCGGCAACGGCGTCGGCGATGAGGTTCGAAGTGGTGGTCTTACCGTTGGTGCCGGTGATTACCACGCTGCGGTCGACAAGGCCGGCGAGGTCGCTCAGCAGCTCGGGGTCGATCTTCATGGCGATGCGGCCGGGGAGTACGCCGCCCTGGCGCTTAAGGACGGAGCGCAGCCCCCAGCGGGCGATATCGCTCGAGGTACAGGCAAGAGATGAGCGGAGATTCATGAAGCCGTTCCTAACGTGAATGACATGGTCGTGGCGTTTGCGCCGTTAAAAGCCGTAACGGCGCGCAAATTCCTGGGCAAGCTGCGACACGTCTTCGCAGGCATTGGCCCAGGGGGCAAAGTCGGGGGTGTCCGAGATAATGCCGTCGGCTTCCCAAACCGCCTGGTGCGAGAGGTCCCAGGGGTCGCGCGGCTCGGGTCGGCAGGGAAGGTACGGTGTCTGGTACATGGGATTCAGCAAGAAGAACGCGCCACCCTCACAGCGGTTGGCAAACTCGCGCAGCGCGCGTGTCGCCGGGCGCATCTTGTTCGTTTTGAACAGCAGAATCGTGCGGGCGAGCAGATACCAAGGAGAGTTCTCGAGTGCATCAGCTCCCACCTGTTCCTCGAGCTGGTGCGCTAGGGCAAAAAAGCCGTCCTGGTCTTCCAGGCGAGCGAGGGCGAGCAACACGGTGCCTGTGGCTCGGGTGGGGTAGCCTTCCGCCTTAAGGACGCGGCGGGCGTAGTTGGCAGCAGCGCGGTAGCGGGCGCTCGCCATGCACAGCTGCGAGATGGCCTCGAGCGTGTGGAGCCACCCGATAAGAGCCGGCTCGCTCACGGTAAGGTCTGCTGCGGTGACGCCGTCGGTCAAAACATTATTGGCCCAGTAGTGCGGGGCTTCCATGTCGAACCCGGGCACGCTTTGCTGCAGGTAATCGGCCGTGGTCGCTTCGAGCTTCATCAGGTCGCCTAGGCAGGCGTCGACGGGCGTGTCCGCCAAAATGATGGCGAGCAGCTGGGCATCGAGGACATACGCATCGACGCGGACGATCTTGAGCAGCTCATCGCGCATATCGTCGAACAGGCGGTTGCGCGTTTGCTCAAACTCCTCGTCGCTGCCCATGTCCTCGATGCGATGGAGCTCGTCGAGCAGGTGGCGATGAACACCGGCATAGGACAGCAGCGCCTGGGCATGCTCGGACTGCGCATACTTATGAGGGTTGACGTTCACGTCGTTATGGACAAGCTCGCGTGCTGCATCGGTGAGCTCGGGGTGCGACGCCAGATAGGTGCGCTCCAGGTAGGCGGGGATGTAGACGCTCGGATCCATTAGAGGTCTCCTCCCTTAAACGGCAAACCCTGCTCGGCCGCCCGCAGTATGCGCTCATCGATTTGGGAACGCACGATATCGTTGGTGGCGACCCAGGCGGCAAAACTGGCGTTGTCGGGGGCGCCCAGGCCCTCCTGCAGTACCGGCGTCGCCTCGGACAGCGCAAGGACAAGCTCGTCGGTCGAGCCCACGCCCACGTTGACGCGGGCATAGACGCCATCGGGAAACTCGGTTTGGAAGTAGAGTGCCTCGGCTGCGTGCGGACACGAGCGCGCAAGGATGCGCAAGTAGTGCTCGGCGCCCTCGTAGTCCAGCTCGCGCCAGGCAGCGCTCATCAGCGCGATGAGCGTCCACGGGTCCAAGTCACGCTCCGCATCTTTGGGGCGGCGGCGCAGTGGGGTATTCGCGAGGTACGGCACGGAGTGTGCGGAGCGAAAGCGCTTGAGCTCCTCGGCAGGGTATTCGAGCTTCGCCATGGCGAGCATCGCGGTGTGCCGGACACCAGCGGGATCGTTGGGGGCAAAGTCCAAGCTGCGATTTGCGGCTTCGAGCGACATGCGGTAGCGTCCGCTAATGAGGGCGCGTGACGCAAGGGCGGCAAGCCAGCGCAGGTAGGGGCGGCGCATAAGGTCGCCTGCGGCCTCGCGCTCGTAGGGGTCCTGCGCCGAGGCGATCTTGAGCGCCAGATCGTGCTCCACCTCGTCGCACTTGGACACCAGATACTGCACGTATTCCTCGTTGGATTCGGCGGTGAGTGCCGTCAGCATGCGCTGGGCATCCCAGTTGGCCGGATCGAGTGTGGCCGCCTCGCGGAGCATGTTCTCGGCAGCTGCCTCTTCCTGCTCTGCCTGGGCATCGTCAGGGATAAAGGGAATGCGGTAGTCGACGGCCTCGACTACCTTGGCAATCAGATGCCCGGCGCGGTCGCGGTCGTGCACGATGAGCGGTGCGGGGTTGCGGGTGAATTGCTCCATCAGACGCTCTACGGCGGCACCGTCGGTGAGCGGGATATTGTCGCGGCGCAAGGCCTCAAGAACGAGGCGATGGCAATCCTCTTGAATGGGATCGAATGCCATGGGACCTCCTTTGCTGCGGTTAGGGTTTAGATGTTTCTATATAAGGTTCTAGTTTACCCGCATGTGGCACACCGGGGGTGCTGCACTTGGACTTGCACCTTTGCACCACGAAGTCGGATGTCGCACAAATGTCGGCACCATGGACGGCCGAGTGGTATCACGGTGCCGCAAACGGTCGATTTTTGGCGGCGAACGGTGCATATTTTGGAGGGGCACAGTCCTGCCCGGGATATGTAGTCAACCTTGATAAAACGTTTGCCCAGCTTGGGAGTATGAATGCCGCACAAGGGTCTTCAGGGATAGAAAAAACGTTTCATCATTGGCGGCTTTAGGTGAATAACTGACCAACCAGAACGGTAAAATAGTGTTTGTCTGAGCGTTGAGACGTTTAGACATCGCGCATTGTCATCGCCGGCAACGCGCAAACCGGTCCTAACGGAGCCAATTGGGTGCTCCGTTATATACGCAAGTCTAAGAGGGGCTTGTTTAGGAGGCACAGTATGGGACGTTTTACCAATCCTCGCGATCTGTACTTTGGTGAGGGCGCTCGCCACGAGGTGAAGAACCTCAAGGGCAAGAAGGCCATCATCGTTTCTGGCGGCAGCTCTATGCGCCGCGGCGGGTTCCTGCAGGACGTCGAGAACGACCTTAAGGAAGGCGGCTTCGAGGTCAAGCTGTTCGAGGGCGTCGAGTCCGACCCGTCCATCGAGACGGTCATGAAGGGCGCCGAGGCCATGCGCGAGTTCGAGCCCGACTGGATTATCGCCATCGGTGGCGGCTCGCCCATCGATGCCGCTAAGGCCATGTGGGTCTTCTACGAGTATCCCGAGGAGTCCTTCGACAACATCATCCAGCCGTTCAGCTTCCCTGAGCTGCGTCAGAAGGCTCATTTCTGCGCCATCTCCTCTACCTCCGGCACCGCTACCGAGGTCACCGCGTTCTCCGTCATTACCGACTACGCCAAGGGCATCAAGTACCCGCTGGCCGACTTCAACATCACCCCTGATGTCGCCATCGTCGACCCCGAGCTCACCTACACCATGCCCGCCAAGCTGTGCGCTCACACCGGCATGGATGCTCTGACCCACTGCATGGAGGCCTACGTTTCCACCTGCGCCTCTATGTTCACCGACGCCAACGCTCTGCACGGCATCCGCGAGATCGTCGAGTGGCTGCCCAAGTCCTATGCTGGCGACCATGAGGCCCGTCAGCACATGCACGAGGCTCAGTGCATCGCCGGTATCGCCTTCTCCTCGGGCCTGCTCGGCATCGTTCACTCCATGGCTCACAAGACCGGTGCTGCCTTCGAGAACGGCCACATCATCCACGGTGCCGCTAACGCCATGTACCTGGGCAAGGTCATCCAGTGGAACTCCAAGGATCCCCGTGCTGCCGAGCGTTACGCTTACGTGGCCAAGGAGATCCTGCACCTTCCCGGCGAGACCAACGAGGAGCTCATCGCTGCGCTCGTCCAGAAGATCCGCGACCTCAACGACCAGCTCAACATTCCGCAGTCCATCAAGGATTACGCGAATGGTGGCGTGAAGGTCGACGCCGAGAACCCGCAGATGGTTTCCGAGGAGGAGTTCCTCGCCAAGCTGCCCGAGATCGCCGCGAACGCCGAGCAGGACGCCTGCACGCCCGAGAACCCGCGTGAGACCAAGGCTGCCGACTTCGAGAAGATTCTCAAGGCCTGCTACTACGACACCGACATCGATTTCTAATCGACTCTTGTTATCGTAACGAGGGGCTCCGCACGTATCCGTACGGAGCCCCTTTCTTTTTTAGAGAATGGGATAGTTATGGCTGCAATTTTCAATAGCCCCAGCAAGTACATCCAGGGTCCGGACGAGCTCGCCAAGCTCGGCTCCTATGTCGAGCCGCTCGGCGCTAAGGCCCTCGTCATCGTGACGCCTTCGGGCAAGAAGCGCGTCGGTGCCAAGATCGAGGGCGGCTTTGCCGAGGCCAAGGCCGAGCTGCTGTTTGAGGACTTTAACGGCGAGTGCTCCAAGGGCGAGGTCGATCGCCTGGTTGCGCTCGCTCGCGACAACGGTTGCGACATCATCGTCGGCGTCGGTGGCGGCAAGATCCTCGACACCGCGAAGGCCGTCGCCTATTACCTGGAGTCCCCGGTTATCATTTGCCCCACCATTGCCTCGACCGATGCACCGTGCTCGGCACTTTCGGTGCTCTACACCGACGACGGCCAGTTCGATAAATATCTCTTCCTTAAGGCAAACCCCAACATTGTCCTGATGGATACGACGGTTATCGCGGCGAGCCCAGTGCGCCTGACGGTTTCCGGTATGGGCGATGCGCTCGCAACCTACTTTGAGGCCCAGGCGACGCATGATGCCGACGGTGGCACTTGCGCCGGCGGCAAGGGCGGAATGGCCGGCCTGGCGCTCGCCAAGCTCTGCTACGAGACGCTTATGGCCGATGGCGTCAAGGCCAAGGTCGCACTGGAGAAGGGTGCGCTGACGCCTGCTGTCGAGCATATCATCGAGGCCAATACGCTGCTTTCGGGCATTGGCTTTGAGAGCTCGGGCCTTGCTGCTGCTCATGCCATCCACAATGGCCTGACGATGCTGCCCGAGTGCCACGGCATGTATCACGGCGAGAAGGTCGCCTTTGGCACCATCGTCCAGCTGGTACTCGAGGATGCCCCGACTGAGAAGCTCGAGGAAGTCTTGGGCTTCTGCATTGAGCTGGGCCTGCCGGTCACGATGAAGGAACTTGGCGTTGCTGAGCTTACGCGCGAGCAGGCCATGATTGTTGCCGAGGCCGCGTGCGCGCCCGATGACACCATGTGCAACATGCCGTTTGAGGTGACGCCTGAGATGGTCGCCAACGCCATCCTGGGTGCCGACGCACTGGGTCACTACTACCTTATGGATGAGTAAACTAAGGTAAGGAAGGGGCAAAGCCGACAGATGGCTTTGCCCCTTTTTGCTATGGTGCAAAGGGGTCAGGTTACTTTGCACCAATTGTTGTTGATGAAAGGGCGGATTCTCGTATGGCGCTTCCCATGGTTTATGGCGGTCCCGGACGATATGTTCAGGGGCCAGGTGAGCTCTCGCGTCAGGGCAGGTATTTGTCATGGTTGGGCTGCGCTGCCTATGTCTTGTTTGACCAGGGCACCGAGGATCGGCTGTGCAAGCAGATCGTCGATGGATTTCTGGACGAAGACCTAAGTGAGCCGTTCTTTAAGATTTATGACGGTCCGTGTACGGAAGACGCCGTTGTCGAAATGGCTAAGGAAGCCCAGGCCGAGTATTGCGACATGGTGGTGGGTATTGGCGGCGGCAAGATGCTCGATATCGCCAAGGCCGTTGCGTTTTATGCCGAGTTGCCGTTGTGCGTATGCCCCACGGCGGCTTCGATGGACGGTCCGTGCAGCGCGATTTCGGTGCTGTATCACGAGGATGGGTCATTCGACCACTACCTGATGCTCGAGAAGAATCCAGATCTGGTCGTGGTCGATACCAACGTGGTCGCGGCGGCCCCGCTGCGTATGACGGTCGCTGGCATGGGCGACGCACTGGCAACGTACTTCGAGGCGCGTTCGTGCGCCGCGGCGCACGGCACCAACGAACACGGTGGTGCGCCGGGGCACTTGGCTCTGGTCGCGGCTCGCGCCTGCTACGACACGCTCATGGAGTGCGGTGTCGCTGCCAAGCGCGATCTCAAAAAGGGCCGTACATCGCCGGCAGTTGAGCGCCTGATCGAGTGCAATATTCTGCTCTCGGGCATCGGCTTTGAGAGCGGTGGCTTGGCGTTGGCGCATGCCATCGCCAACGGGTTGACGATTCTGCCCGAGTGCAGGGCCATGCATGGCGAGGCCGTGGCATTTGGCCTGGTGGTGCAGCTGCGCCTGGAGCGTGCGCCCGAGCTTGATCAGGTGCTCGAGTTTTGCCAGCGTGTCGGTCTGCCGACCACGCTCGAGGAGCTGGGCCTTGGCGAGATTTCCGATGCCGATCTGCAGGGTGTTGCAAATGCGGTCTTTAGAAACGAGCGCAACATGGCCAACGAGCAGACCAAGGTGACCAAACAGAAGCTCGTGCAGCTCATGTGCGAGGCATAGCTTGGCGCTTGATTGACCTTGTGCAATCGAGGCGGCGATAGGCATAGGCTATTTGCCGCAAAGATGCGCCGCGTGTAAATTGCCCGAGGCATAAGCTAATGGCGTATCATTATCTCTTGCTTGTTTGCACTGCTCAGGGAGGGGCCGCGCATGGCGCAGGAACACGATCTGTTTGATGACATTATCGAGATCAGCAAGGGTTTCGACTTTCTTAAAAATCCGCTTGGCGGCGTGACCGATGCACTCGATCCGTCGGCGCCGCAGTGGAATCCTGCCGACTACAAGGAGCGCCCGCGCGGCAATACCATTCCGTGCCTGACCTGCAAAAACGAAAAGAGCGGCTGCACCGCGTGCATGGACGTGTGCCCGGTCAACGCTATCGAGGTCGAGGAAGACGCCATCGAGATCCTCGACTCCTGCCGCAAGTGCGGTCTGTGCGCCGCTGCCTGCCCGACCGAGGCGATCATCTCGCCGCGCCTGGCGCCTAAAAACCTGTATGACGATATCGTCTCTGCTGCTACGAGCCACGAGACCGCCTACGTCACCTGCACGCGTGCCCTCAAACGCATGCCGCGCGAAAACGAGGTCGTCGTTGCCTGCGTGGGCGATATTACGGCCGAGACTTGGTTCTCGGTACTGGCGGACTATCCCAACGTGAGCGTGTACCTGCCGTTGGGCGTGTGCGATAAATGCCGCAACATCGGCGGTGAGGACATTCTGGGCGAGGCGATTGCGAAGGCCGAGGAGTGGTCTGGCACGGGTATGGGCCTGGAAGTCGACCCCAAGAGCCTCAAGTGCCATAAGCTTCGCGAGTACGAGCGCAAGGAGTACATGGAAAAGATCGCCCGCACCACGGGCCTGACGGTGACCAAGCTCAACCCGGCGACGGCGGCGCTGGCCTCGGTGACGCAAAAGCTCAAGGCCCATCGACATCAGATTACCCAGCTGGAGCGCACGCTCAACACCATGTGCGGCACCACGACGACCAAGCGTCGCCGTTCGCTCACGCACGGGCGGCAGCTGGTGCTCTCGACGCTGCAAAACCACCCCGAGCTTGCCCAGAACATGCAGGTGAGCACGCCGGAGTGCGATTTTGACAAGTGCACGTCGTGCGGCGAGTGCGTCAACGCGTGCCCCACATCTGCTTGTGACCTGGTGGGAAGTGGTCGCTTTGCGTTGGAGTCCACGTATTGTTTAGGCTGCGGCGCCTGTGTCAAGGTTTGTCCCGAACATGCACTTAAGTTGGTCGAACACGATGCGTCCAACTTGGTTGTCGTCGACCCCGAGGCCGAGGAAAAGGCCGCGAAAAAGGCCAAAGCCCACGAAGAGGCCCAAAAGGCAAAAGCCGAAGCAAAGGCCAAGCTCGACAAGATGCTCGATCAGGTGGAGAAGCTTGCGGACTAGCTAAAAGAGCGTAAATGATGGCCGGTGGGACAGGTACTGCCCCACCGGCCAAAAAAGTTGCGGTGGAATAGTTCCTGTTTTGCCCTTAAGCTGGCCATTCTAGGAACTATTCCACCGCAACTAATAGATGGTTAGTTCATGCTACTTTGGTGGCCGGTTCGACCGGTACCGTTGCGCGTCACGGTTTCATGGAGCAAAAAGAACCCGGGGACCTGTTTGGTCTCGGTGTATTCCATAAGGATGCCGTCGGCGTTGTAAGTCTGCCCGCGTATAACGGCGAGTGCGTTAAAGTCGTCGAGATCGAGCACGCGCGTATCCTCGGGCGTGGGATGCTCGATCGTCACATCGCGTTTGCCCGTGGCAATCTTAATGCCAAGATCTTCTTCGAGGTAACGATAGATCGAATCGTTGACAATCTCGGGTGTCAGTCCCGGTACCTGTGAGCTTAGATAATAGGAGTCGTCGGAGCACACGGCTTGTCCGTCTGCATAACGGATGCGTTTGGCACGTGTGAGCTCACAGCCTTCGGGAAACCCGGTAATCTTGGAGAGCGCCTTGCTGCAGATGAGGAGCTCAAAGACGGTGGTGACAGTCTTGAGCTCAAAGCCTCGGTTGACCGCGATTTCCTTAAAGGTCTCGAGTCCGCCGCCACCACGACTCTTCTCGTCACTGATGTTGCGAATGACGCGCATGCCTTTGCCTTGCTGGGGGAGCACGTAACCATCTGCCGCAAGCATCGAGATGGCGCGACGGACCGTCATGCGCGAACAGTCAAACAGCTGCGTGAGCTCAGTCTCCGAAGGCAGATAACTCTGATAGGCGTATGTGCCGTCGTCAATCAACTGCTTCACGTTGTCATAAATAGTTTGGAAGATGGCTCGCGCCACGACGGTCTCCTAGAGCTGAGTGCGCGAGCGGTGGATGAGGACCGCTCGCGCAGGTGTCGATCGATTTACTTGCTGGGGTCGATTATATATTTACCCATGGCACGCAGGGCCGGGTCTGACAGGATGGCGCCGAGTTCGTCGAGGGAAGCCACCTTGGCGACCATCGAGGATACGTCGAGCCTGCCAGAGTCGATGAGCTCGAGCGCGCGACGCTGCGTATAAGGGTTGATGTAGGACGAGGTAAGCACAAGCTCCTTCTGGAAGACCTCGAAGGGCTTGACGGTGATTGTCTCATCGGGCTTGGTGAGGCCGAACATCATGACCGTAGCCTTGTGGCCGGCGATCTGGATGGCCTGCTCGATGGTGACGGGCTTGCCAACACACTCGATAACGACATCGACGTTGCCAACGCCCTCCTGCTTCAGGCGGGCCGGGACGTCCTCGTGGATGGAATCAATTGCCAGGTCGGCGCCGAGTTTGAGCGCAACCTCGCGCTTGCCTTCGACAGGCTCGAGCAAGACAACCTTGGTGGCGCCGGCGTTTTTAGCAAGCTGCATCATGAGCAGACCGATCATGCCACCGCCGATAACGACAACTGTGCTGCCGGGCTTGATGTTGCACATATCGATGCCGTGCAGGCAGCAGGCGACGGGCTCGGTCATAGCACCCTGCTCAAAGCTGGTGTGATTGCCCAACTTGTAGACTTGCTGCATGTCGACGGAGCAGTACTCGGCAAAGCCGCCGTTAACGGTGGTGCCGTAACCGGTCATATGCTCGCAGTAGTGGTTGATTCCGTCGCGGCAGGGTTCGCAGCAGCCGCAGGGATGGTTTGGGTCGATGCACACGCGATCGCCCGGTTTAAAGCCAGCGACGTCGCTGCCCACGGCCTCGACAACGCCCGCAAACTCATGACCAAGGATCGTGGGCGGGGTAACGTCGGCTGCACCCTTGTCGCCTTCATAGATATGAACGTCGGTACCGCAGACGCCGCAAGCTTTGACGTTGATCAGAACGTCGCGCCTGCCCACGGCCGGCTTTGCCGATTCCTCGACTCTGAGGTCGTGCTTTCCATAGAAGACCGCGCTTTTCATGGTGACTCCTTAACGTGGCGGTGAATGTTGTAATGAAGTATAGACATGTCTATAGATATATACAAGCACATCTAGACAAGTAGAAAAGAAAAATGAAATGCAGCCATCAGCTATGTCAGATTTAACAGGCAAAATACTGGACATATACCGTTTACGGCCAATAATCAACCGTTTACCGACCGTAGTATTTATGCTAACTTGTCTAGATAAGTGGTATGATAAAAATAGAAGCGCAAGAAGTCAGGGAAGCGGGCCCACCCGTCCTATTGCACGAGGTACACGCAAACGGCGCGTCTGCGGTCTCGAGTGAAGCCAAAACCGCAGTCGCTCCGAATGAAGAGAGGGGGATTCCCCGTCATGATGCAAAAGATACAACGTTTCGGCGGTGCAATGTACACGCCTGCAATTCTTTTCGCATTTTCCGGAATCGTCGTCGGCCTGGGTACGTTGTTTACCACCGAGGCGATCTTTGGCGAGATGGCCACTGCGGGCCATCTTTGGTTTGATTGCTGGAATGTGCTGCTCCAGGGTGGTTGGACGCTCTTTAACCAGATGCCGTTGCTGTTTTGCGTAGCGTTGCCAATCTCGCTCGCGAACAAGCAGAACGCTCGCTGCTGCATGGAGGCTTTGGCCATCTACCTTACCTTCAACTACTTTGTTAGCACAATCTTGGGGCAGTGGGGCCCTGTCTTTGGGGTCGACTACTCTGTCGAGGCGGGCAGCGGTACTGGTCTTGCCACTATCGCAAGCATCAAAACGCTTGATATGGGCATCATGGGCGCGCTCATTATCTCTGGTATCGCCACGATGCTGCATAACAAGTTCTTCGACACCGAGCTCCCCGAGTGGTTGGGCGTGTTCTCGGGCTCCGTGTTCATCTATATGATCGGTTTCTTCGTTATGGTTCCGGTCGCTCTTATCGCCTGCCTGGTGTGGCCGCATGTTCAGGCTGCTATCTCTGCCTTCCAGGGATTCATCCTTTCCGCCGGTACGTTTGGCGTGGGTGTCTTTGCTTTCTTCGAGCGCGTGCTGATCCCTACAGGCCTGCACCACTTTATCTATACGCCGTTCTATTACGACAACGCGGCGGTCAACGGCGGCATCTTTGCTGCTTGGGCCAACATCCTGCCCCAATTGGCTGCCGATCCGAGCATTGCTCTTAAGGATGCCGCACCCTGGGCTGCCTATACCTGCCCTGGTTGGACTAAGGTCTTCGGCTCGCTTGGCGTCGCCATTGCGTTTTATATGACCGCCAAACCCGAGCGCAAGCAGCGCGTCAAGGCTCTGCTGATCCCGGTCACCCTTACCGCTATGCTTTGCGGTATCACCGAGCCGCTTGACTTCACCTTCCTGTTCATTGCGCCCGGCCTGTTCGTCGTCCACTGCGTGCTCGGAGCGCTCGGCTGCATGGCTCAAAACCTCCTTGGCGTCGTGGGCATCTTCGACGGCGGCATCATCTCGATGCTCTCGTGGGACTGGCTGCCCCTTTGGGCCGCACACGGTCTGCAGTACGCCATCTCCATCCTTGTCGGTCTGTGCTTTACCGCCCTTTGGGTCGTGGTCTTCCGTTTCCTGATCGTCAAGTTCGACTTTAAGACCCCCGGTCGCGAGGATGACGATGTTGAGGTCGAGCTCAAGTCCAAGGCCGACTACAAGCAAAAGCAGGGCGGTGCTGCTGCTGGCAAATCGGTCGCCCAGAGTAAAGATGATGAGCGCTTGGTGCTTGCCGAGAACATCCTCGATCTGCTCGGTGGCACGGATAACATCATCGATGTAACTAACTGCGCTACCCGTCTGCGCGTTAACGTCAAGGACAAGAGCGTCGTTGCACCCGAGGCTTCCTTCAAGGCGATCGGTACGCATGGCTTGGTGGTCCAAGGTCAGTCAATCCAGGTCATCGTCGGCCTTAGCGTCCCGCAGGTTCGCGAGAAGTTCGAGAGTCTTCTGAAGTTCGAGACTCTTCTGTAAACCATCGTCCATCGAAACAATCGGCCTTGCAGAGCCGGTATGCACCGCAAGGCCGATTCTAGAGATAAAAAACTCCACTTCTAGGTAACAATTCCAAACCGTGCAGGCCGCGTACGGGGATGGATTGAGCAAGCGGCCAGAATGAGGAGGACATCATGTCCAAGAAAAACTATGCCGTGACCATTGCCGGCGGTGGCTCCACCTTCACCCCGGGCATCGCCCTGATGCTGCTTGAGGAGCGCGATCGCTTCCCGGTCAACAAGGTGACCTTCTATGACAACAACGCCGAGCGCCAGGAGATCGTTGCCAAGGCCTGCGAGATCTACTTCCACGAGAACGCTCCCGAGGTTGAGTTCAACTACACCACCGACCCCGAGACCGCTTTTACCGGTACTGACTTCGTCCTCGCTCACATCCGCGTTGGCCTGTACGCTATGCGCGAGCTCGACGAGAAGATTCCTCTCAAGTACGGCTGCGTTGGCCAAGAGACCTGCGGTGCCGGCGGTATCGCCTACGGCATGCGCTCCATCGGTGGTGTCATCGAGATCCTCGACTACATGGAGAAGTACAGCCCCAACGCCTGGATGCTCAACTACTCCAACCCCGCGGCCATCGTCGCCGAGGCCTGCCGCGTGCTGCGCCCCAACAGCCGCATCATCAACATCTGCGACATGCCGATCGACCTCATGGATAAGATGAGCCGTATGTGCGGTATCAAGGATCGTCGCGAGCTGCAGTATAGCTACTACGGCCTCAACCACTTTGGTTGGTGGAGCAAAATCTACGACAAGGATGGCAACGACCTCATGCCGCAGATTAAGGAGCACATGGCTAAGAACGGCTACCTGGACGGCATCGAGCACGAGGCCGGGAAGGAGCAGCATGTCGAGGAGAGCTGGATTCACACCTTCGGCAAGGCCAAGGATGTCTATGCTGTAGATCCCGAGACGATTCCCAATACCTACCTCAAGTATTACCTGTACCCGGACTATGTCGTCGAGACGTCTGACCCCAACTACACTCGCGCCAATGAGGTTATGGACGGCCGCGAGAAGAAGGTCTTTGGCGCTTGCCGCGACATCATCGCCAAGGGTACTGCCAAGGACGGCGGCTTTGAGCCGGATGTACATGCCAACTACATCGTCGACCTTGCCTGCGCACTGGCCGAGAATACGCTCGAGCGCTTCCTGCTGATCGTTCCCAACGATGGTGCTGTGCCCAACTTCGACCCAACGGCCATGGTCGAGGTGCCTTGCATCGTCGGTTCCAACGGCTTTGAGAAGATTTGCCAGGGCCCGATCCCGCAGTTCCAGAAGGGCCTGATGGAGCAGCAGGTTTCCGTCGAGAAGCTCGTTGTCCAGGCTTGGGTCGAGGGCAGCTACCAGAAGCTCTGGCAGGCACTCACGCTCTCCAAGACCATTCCTTCGGCGAGCGTTGCCAAGCAGATCTTGGACGAGCTCATCGAGGCCAACAAGGATTTCTGGCCCGAGCTTAAGTAAGGACTACTGTCTCGAACCTCACGCATCTCTGCTTCATTTGCGCCGCCGCGGTGTCCGGATTCGCTCGGATGCTGCGGCGGCGCTATACTTATGAGGTTTGAAGTACCTGTACCAAAAGGAGCTGTCGTGTCCCTTTCCATCGGTATCGTGGGCCTGCCCAACGTAGGCAAGTCGACGCTGTTCACCGCGCTTACCAAAAAGACCGGCCTTGCCGCCAACTACCCGTTTGCCACGATCGACCCCAACGTGGGTATCGTCGATGTGCCCGATAACCGCTTGCAAAAGCTCGCCGACATCGTTAACCCGGGTCGCATTGTGCCGGCGACGGTCGAGTTCGTCGACATCGCAGGTCTGGTGAAGGGCGCTAACGAGGGCGAGGGCCTGGGCAACCAGTTCTTGGCAAACATCCGCGAGACCGATGCCATCTGCGAGGTCGTGCGCTACTTTAAGGACCCCAACGTCATGCGTGAGGTGGGCCGCACGGGCGAGTTCGTCGATCCTGCCGGCGATGCCGACACCATCATGACCGAGCTCATCCTGGCCGACATGGGCACGCTCGAGAAGCAGCTGCCCAAGCTCGAGAAGGAGGCCAAGCGCGACAAGGAACTCATGCCCAAGTTTGAGGTCGCTAAGCGTCTGCTTGCCTGGCTCAACGAGGGCAAGCGCGCCGCATCCATGGAGATGACCGACGAGGAGCGTGCTGCCGCCAAGGGCCTGTTCCTGCTCACCATGAAGCCCATCCTGTATGTGGCAAACGTGGACGAGGATATGCTCAACGATGACCTGGCGCCCATCGACGGCGTCAAGCCGCTGCCTATCTGCGCCAAGATCGAGGCCGAGCTTTCCGAACTCGATCCCGAGGATGCCGCCGACTACCTGGAGAGCCTGGGCTTGGAGCAGCCCGGTCTGGACGTGCTCGCGCAGGCGGCCTACAAGCTGCTCGGCCTGCAGTCGTTCTTTACGGCCGGCGAGATGGAGGTCAAGGCCTGGACGGTGCGTCAGGGCGCGACCGCCCCGCAGGCCGCCGGTGTCATCCACACCGACTTTGAGCGCGGCTTTATTAAGGCCGAGGTCATTGGCTATGACGACTACATCGAGCTCGGCGGCGAGCAGGGCGCCAAGGCCGCCGGCAAGCTGCGTATTGAGGGCAAGGACTATGTCATGGCCGATGGCGACGTCGTGCACTTCCGCTTTAACGTGTAAGGACGACGCGCATGTTTAAATATGGAAAAAAAGCCGGCTACATGGGTATTGCGCTGCTGGTGCTTGCGGTGATTCCGCTGGTGGTTGCAGCGTGTGTTGTCCCCAACATTGGTCCCGAGGTGGCAACAAAGTTTAATGCCGCCGGCGAGGTGACGCGCTGGGGCAAGAGCTACGAGCTGCTGGCACTGCCGGTGCTCAACCTGCTGCTGAGCGTGGCGACGTACTTTACGGCGGGACGCCAGGCAAAAAACAACGAGGACTCCGCTGTGATGGCACGTCTTACGTGCGAGCGCTACCTGCGTAACGGCTGCATCACGGGCGTGTTCCTCAACGTAATCAACGTCTACTTTATGTATTCGGCGATTACTGGAACGGGCTTTGGCTTTGGTTTCTAGCTTGTCCTTTTAGGCAACGAGCCTGCATGCATATTCAATGGCTGCTGCGAGGCCGCCGCTCGATCGTGGTTTAAAGACCATGTCGGCGGCGGCCTCGTTTTCGTATCCGGCACCGCGAAGAGCAAGTGCGATACCGGCTTCCAGGAGAAGGGGCAGACCGTGTTGGCTGGTTGCGATTACGGCAGCCTGATTGAGCGAGCAGCTGTGCGCTTGGCATTGGATGGCAAGTTCACCTTGCGCCGGGCAAGGGACCAGAACGGCGGCGACGCGACTTGATAGCAATGCAAATGCTGTGCGCTCATCGGGCGAAAGGCATTCTGCTTCAACGACGACGAGCTTGGGCGGCGCGCTGTTTGTGCGGAGCGTGGCTCGGTACATACGGACCGAAGAATCCGACATAGAAAACTCCTGTGTATTCGGCAAAACGTAAACTATAGTTTACGTTTATGTTCGGCTCCATTTCAAACTCGGCTGCATGGACGAACGTGCGAAACAGATTCTTGGCAGGCGGGTCGAAGAGACACGCAGGGACCTTGGTATCTCCAAGGTTGATTTTTGTGTGGCGACAGGAATCAGCCGACCCTACCTCGACCGAATCGAAGATGGGACGGCAAATTTCACGCTCAAGGTTCTATTTAAGATCGCACCCGCACTCGGCATGACGGTCTCAGAGCTTCTCGAGGGCATCGAATAGGGGGTACCCGTCGACAACTGAATTACGCCATCGGGACGCGGTCGTGGTTGATTTGGCTGTAGAACAGGCGCTGGATTTCGGCGGCATCGCGTGACTGGCCGAGTGCCCACATGGTCTTGGCCACGAGCGTCTCGGTGGTCATATCGTCGCCGCGCAAAATACCCGGATGATTGGCGTAGGCACGGCCGACCTCATAAACGCCCAGATCGAGGCCCTCTTCGGGGACCTGCGTGGTCATAACGACGGTGCGGCCCGAATCGACCCAGCGGAAAATCGCCTCCTGGAATGACTCGCCGGACTCGCCAAACTCGGGGATACCGCCAATGCCAAAGGTCTCCAGAATCACGGCGTCGTAGCTATCGGCTAGGGCGTCCAGGATACCCGGGTTCACACCGGGCGTAAGCTTGAGTACAAATACGCGCGGGTCGATGCTGTCGTAGAAACGCACCGGGTTTTCGCCCTGATGCGTGCCGTGGAGTCCGTTGTGCACGATGCGGTCGTTGCGGATATAGGCGATGGGCGGATAATTGACGCTAATGAACGCGTTAAAGCTCATGGTGCGTTGCTTGCGGGCGCGCGTGCCGGCAATGGCGACGCCACCAAACACAATCGACACATCGTGCGAATGCTCGTCGAGCGCATAGAGCAGGCTCTGGTACAGGTTGAGCTTGGCGTCGGTAAAGGGATTGCCCATGGGCTTTTGCGAGCCGGTGAGCACGATAGGCTTGGGGCTGTCCTGAATCAGATAGGAAAGCGCCGCCGCGGTGTAGCTCATGGTGTCGGTGCCGTGCAGAATCACGAAGCCGTCGTGGTCGGCATAGCCCTTGACGATGACGTCGCGGATACGCATCCAGTCACTGGGGCGCATATTGGTGCTGTCGATGTTCATGGGCTGCACGACGTCGAGCTCGCAGAGGCCCGAGATCTCGGGGACGCTCTGGGCGAGCTCCTCACCGGTCAGGGCGGGGGAGAGGCCGTTGCCGTCCTCGGTCGATGCGATGGTGCCGCCCGTGGCGATGAGAAGGATGCGCTTCATGCTGGTATTCCTATCGTATTTGCCGCCGCAGAGGCGGAGTCGTTCGGCAGTATTGTGGCACAGGGCGTCCAATGTTCAAACGTATTACATCATCTGTAACGTTTGGTAACACTTCAATTGCTGGCAAATAGGGGCCCGGGTCGTGCGTTTGCCGTGCGCTGATGGCTGCGAGGGACGAGAAACCCCATATAACGTGTACACTATGGAGGTTATTTTCGTTCATTCACGCGGGTGGGCACCGGCTCCCCGCCAACAAGAGGGGGAAACCATGGATCAAAAGGCTTCCGCAAAGGTCCTCGTACTCGACTTTGGTGCGCAGTACGGTCAGCTCATTGCCCGTCGCGTCCGCGACCTCAACGTGTATTCCGAGATTGTCCCCTGCGACATCTCGGCCGATGAGATTCGCGAGATGAACGCCTCTGCGCTCATCCTTTCCGGCGGTCCGGCTTCCGTGTACGCCGAGGACGCTCCGTCCATCGACCCCGCCATCTTTGACCTGGGCCTTCCCGTCCTGGGCTTCTGCTACGGCCATCAGATCACGGCCGTGACGCTCGGCGGCAAGGTCGGTCACTCCGAGGTGGGCGAGTACGGCCGTGCCACTATTACGCGTACTGCCGGCGCCAAGCTCTTTAACTCCACGCCCATGGAGCAAACCGTGTGGATGAGCCACCGCGACGCCGTGTCCGAGGTGCCCGAGGGCTTTACCGTTACCGCCAGCACCGACGTGTGCCCGGTTGCCGCCATGGAGTGCCCCGAGCGCAAGATCTTCACCACGCAGTTCCACCCCGAGGTCAAGCACTCCGAGTACGGTCAGCAGCTGCTGAGCAACTTCCTGTTTGAGATCTGCGGCCTGGAGCCCAACTGGAGCATGGACAACCTGGTCGAGACCATGACGGCCGAGTTCCGCGAGAAGGTTGGCGACGACCGCGTGATTCTGGCCCTGTCCGGCGGCGTTGACTCCTCCGTCGTGGCTGCGCTGGGCGCCCGCGCCGTGGGCAAGCAGATGACCTGCGTGTTCATCAACCACGGTCTGCTGCGCAAGGGCGAGCCCGAGCAGGTGGAGGAGGTCTTCACCAAGCAGTTTGACGTCGACTTTATCCACGTTCACGCCGAGGACCGTTATGCCGAGCTTCTGGCTGGCGTGACCGAGCCCGAGGAGAAGCGCCGCATCATCGGTACGCAGTTCTGGAAAGAGTTCTTCGCCGTGGCCCAGCAGCTCGAGACCGATGGCAAGCCGGTCAAATACCTGGCTCAGGGCACCATCTACCCCGACATCATCGAGTCCGGCGCTCGCAAGACGGGCGGCAAGACGGCCACCATCAAGAGCCATCACAACCTGATCCCGTTCCCCGAGGGCGTGCACTTCGACCTTATTGAGCCGCTCGACCACTTCTTTAAGGACGAGGTCCGCGCGCTTGGTCTGGCGCTGGGCCTGCCAGGTCACATCGTGTTCCGCCAGCCTTTCCCGGGTCCGGGTCTGGCCATCCGCATCATCGGTGCGGTCGATAAGGAGAAGCTCGAGATCCTCAAGAACGCCGACGCCATCGTGCGCGAGGAGCTCGACGCCTACAACCAGCGTCTGTTTGAGCAGACCGGCGAGCGCAACTCCGAGCACAGCTGCTGGCAGTATTTCGCGGTCCTGCCTGACATCAAGTCCGTTGGCGTTATGGGCGACGAGCGCACTTATCAGCGCCCGATCATTCTGCGTGCCGTCGAGTCCAGCGATGCTATGACCGCCGACTGGGCCAAGCTGCCCTACGACGTGCTGGCCCGCATCTCTGGCCGCATCGTTGCCGAGGTCCCCGGCGCCAACCGCGTGTGCTACGACATCACGTCCAAGCCGCCCGCGACCATCGAGTGGGAGTGATTTTCGGGGTCTGACACTTCTCAACACCATCTTCCAAAAACTGACATTTCCGCAGGTCAAGAAAGGGTTTCGTTCGATTCGGACGGAGCCCTTTCTCACAGAGGAAATAGACGAACGATCTCCAGTTAAAAGCCAGTCTTGGTAGCTTCTCCGATTTTACCAAAGCAGCCTATGGCTACTCGATGAGTGGTGCGCAAACGTGAAGCAGCCTGGTGCCGATACCGTCCCGCGAGCCGGTCGACGACTATGCGTCGTGGGCGAGCTCCTCGAGACGCCCAAGCGCGATTTCCAGCCAGTCGAGCTCTCGCTCGCAAGGCCCCATCGACCAATGCGTAATGTACCGGCACTGCGAGAAGACCGCGTTGCCGAGCGTTTGTACATCGTCGATGTGCGCAAGCTCGCGCCTGAGGCCCTGTGCATCATGCAAGGCGAGCCCGTAAAGCTCTTCATACGAGTGACCGCAATCCATCTCGAAGCCAAACTCCTGGAAGCGCGCCGCCCAGTCGTCGCGCTCGAGTGCGGCGGCACCACGTTCCTCGATCGCAAGCCTCAGCTTGCGAGCGTACTTTGCAACGTTATGAGGTTCCATCGCGGCGACTCCTTGATTCGAATAAGATGGGCTTGTGGTATCGAGGGCACGTAGCGCATCGCCCTCCTGCTCCTGCGGGGCATGCGCTACGGTCAGTTCAGGACGTGACCGAACGCCGCTACTGTTTCGTCAGATGCCCGGTCGGGCACCTCCTTGCCCATTGCCTGCTCGATGACGTCGAGGAGCCTCTTCGCGCGATCTAGGAAGAACGCGTCGAAGTCATCGGCGGCGAGGGCGTCGTAGTCGATGAGGTGCGACTCAACACGCCTACGGAGCTCATCACCGTCGATCTGCTCATCCTTCATGATCTTCGGCAGGTACTTCGAAGGGGCAACACCCCCGATCTCCCGGTTAGTGCGCGCGATGAGCGGGGTCTTGTTCACGATGGAGTTCCACTTCGTCCGTTCGAGCCCCGTCCTCTCACAGTACGCACGCGGGAAGATGTGGTGGATGTCCGGCGGGGTCTCCATCGACTTCACCGTGGTCATTGGTGCGCCGTCGACGAAATCGAGGCAGTTCTCGCGGAACACGAGGGCCATGACCCCCTTATAGGCGGCGCTGTTTCTGGTCTGAAGGCCCAGCAGGCGCGTGGACTGGAAGTAGGCGGCGTTCACGGTGCGCATCTGCGAGTCGGCGCCCTCTATCGCCGCAACCAGGTCCTCGATGTCGTTGGCGTAACGCGTCTCGTTGGCGCCACCGTACATCTCCCCGAAGATCCCGCACCACAGCCACCGGCGGAGGATTGCCTTCACGGGCTGCCGGTCGAACGCCTTGCGCCCGATGTAGGCGCAGGTGGCCGCGAGAGGGATGAGCTGCGTCGTATAGGGAAGGTCGCGCATGCGGAAGACGCACTCGCCGATGAGCAAATCGCGCGCCATGTCGAACCCGTCCAACAGCGCGTCCAGGTTGGCGACGTAGTCCTCGTAGCGCAGCGCCAGAACGTCCTTCTTCTTGCAGCTGGTGCTGCCCTTGGTGCCGGCGCGCTTCGCGCGATACGTCGTGTAGAGCGTCATGGAGGTCAGAAACGTGGTCTCGTCGACGCCCTGCATGAGATCCGTTCTGATGTCCTTGCTTTCGGCGCAAATACGCGGGCGCACGACCTTGTTCCAATTCCCACGCAGGTCGAAGTCATAGGTGGCGAAGGCAGCCGTCACGAGCTCGAACACGGTAAGAGAGACACCTCCCGTGTTCACGTTCTCGAAGACCTTGCAGACCGCCTCACGGGGCGTCGTCTTGTCCAAGGTGATGACCGGAATCTTGTAGTCCTCCATCGTCCTGAGGACATTCTCTTTGAAATCCTTCCAAAGGGCGTACTCTTCGGACTTGAGACCATAGTGTTCAATGAACTCTGTAAACCAGTCGTCACGCCCCTGGGAGTCGAAAACGAGATTGGCGGGAAACATGAGCTCCTCGATTTCGCGCTCGCGGCTCGTGAGGTCGAGGACGATCTTGCGGCCGATGTCCTCGGTGACGACGCGCTTGTCCGATATGGAGGCAATCGCATCCTCGCGGTCTTCCTCCGGATCGAGGCACCTGCGCATGTTGAGGTAGTAGAAGCGGCTGAGCTTCTGGCCGCGCTCGTTCGAGGTGCTGACGGGGTCTTTCCCGAAAAGCGAGCAGTAGAGCGAGGTGAGACGCTGCTGGCCGTCGAGAACGAGGTAGTTGGGCTCGCGGGAGATGCCGTGCGTTCCCTCGAAGGCGCGGTACTTCAGCCTCACCTCGCTGCCGCCGCACTCGAGCCTCATGAGGGCTCCCATCGGATACCCCTGCGTCAAGCTCGCGATGATGTTCCTGATGCGCCCGTCATCCCACGTCCAGCTACGCTGGAACTCCGGGAGCTGATGCGTCCCCTTGCCAACCCCTTCGAGAAGCTCGCCGAGCGAGGTGTCATATGATTTGGGCGCCGCTATAGCCATATAGGCTCCTTCGAGGTAAATGGGAGTGATACCGGTGTATTACAATTGCCTGTAAACTCTTATTTTACAATGCGTAGCCTATATTGAGAACACGACGAGAAGAGCGGTGCAGCTACGAGGTGCCACATCCCACCACCACCCGCTGCCCGTCGAAGGTCGCCCGCAGCCCACCCGCCTCCGCTCTGTTGCGCGCACGGCTCGGAAACCGCCCCGCCCTGCGCGGAGAGCGTCACTCACGGCCATGCCCGCCGCTCCGGCTGTGTATTGCTCCGCGGTTCGGGCCAGCCAGCTCCGCCTGCGTGTTGCTCCCGGCTCAGGTCAGCCGGCTGCGCCGTCTGCCCTTCGCGGCGGTTCGTGGATCCCCAGGGCGCAGACGATGTCGCCGTTGGAAAGGCCGTCCGCCTTGCGGCAGATCGCCTCGTCAGCCATCTCCTGCGTCAGCTTCGGACGCCTTGCCATGCGTATCACCCCCGTGAAACTCGTCAGTTCTCTCACGGTGGATTCTCGCGGCACGTCACAAAGGCATGGAAAAGGCGGAGCCGTGTCCCGTCGTTTCCGTCGGGGCGTGCTCCGCCTTCCCCCATATTCTATCGCCTAGCGACGCTCCCGCTTCCTAACGCGCCAACTGGCTAAACAGAGACGATGTTATCCCTGCTGCGTTCTTTGCCATCTTCCCCGATCCAGCGCGTCTTGACCGTGAATTTGCTGGTAGAGCCGTCGGCAAAGAAGATGGTTTCATCGAAGCTCTCGCCAGGTTCGAGCCGCTCGTAAGGCTCTTTATCCTGTATGAAAGCATAGGGTCCGGCATTCTCGTCATACTCACAGGTAACATTGGTTACGGTGGTGCCACCCGTGTTCGAAACTCGTATGCGGTGCCCTTTTAATCCAATACGGACGTAGCGGGCTTCCACCTTGGAGGATGATCTTCTCTCTGCGGCTTCTTCCTCTCTCTGAAGCTGCAACTCATGAAGTTTGAGCTGCAGATTCTCAAGCTGCTCGCCTCGCTTCTTGTCATGCAGGCTCAGCCTGTAGTTCAAAACGAAAGAAACGACGGCGAGGATAAGGCTGAGCGCCGATATGACGATGGGGGCAAAGGTGATTAATTGCGAATCTCCAGTCATTTGACCTTCCAGCCCTTTCGCTTCAGCGCCTTCTTCAAATCCTTCGAAAGCGCCGAAATGATGTCGTCGCCCATATCCTGGATTGTCGCGTCGATTGATGCCGAGTTCGCTTCAGTAAGCTGATCTCTGGAGATTGCCACTCCACAATGCGCGCAGATGAAACGTCGCTCATCAGCCGAGTCCTGATCTTGGCCAGATACCTCGGAGAACTCAGTGCAGCCACACGTGGGGCATGAAAGTGGCACCTGCACAGATAAGTCGTCCATGAATCACCTCAATACAGTTCAGTTGGCCGGTATTCCAATATGTGCAATTTTACCGCTGACAAGGCGTGAGATTGGAGGCGAGCATGGCCGACACGCAAGAGCTCAACCCTTCCGCTCCCGCCGTCCCTTCAGCCCGTACTTCCTGCACAGGCGAGAGTTGCGCTGCCGCATCATGTCCCGCTTGCGCCGTACCTCGTCGAGCTCGGCGGACTCCTCCGCGTGCGTCCGCTCGCGCTCGAGCTACTCGTTGAAGGCGCGCTCCTGCTCCAGGTGGTAGCGCTCGGTGCATCTGGGCGGGTCTACGAACAGCAGGTTGACGATAAAAATAGGGCAGAATCGCGCTCGCAATCCCGCCCATGAAACCCATGGGTTTTGACATCTGAGGCTATTCTAGCAAACCCAGCGATTCCGATAGGACGGCCTCCAGGTGCCGGGGCGCTTTTCCCCGGCGTTACTGTATCTCGGGGTCTTTCCCGAAAGAGGCGAGCCGCTTCGTCGGCGAGCGCGGTCCGGCACCCTGCGCGACCCGCCGGGCGCGTCCGCGCCGCTCTGCTAGGAGAGCCGTTTCCTCGCGAGCTGCTTCAGGTAGGACTGCCTGAAGTCCCGGCGCGTTAGTCGGTAACGTTCCGGGCAAGAACGGAGTCTAGGATGTCGTGCAGCACGACCGCGACGAGGTAGAGGCCCTCGGAGAGGTCCTGGTCCCCGGATTCGTTGATATAGAGGTTCAAGCGGCCCGGCAAGATTAATCTCCAGAAAAAGGAAATGGCGAGGTACGTACCTCGCCAATCTGACACCTAGGGCTTCCGCCTTTCGGCAGGCTTATTCTGCCACCGTTTGGACCGGGCTTCAAGGTGGCCTGGTTCCGAGTGCTGCATTTTGCGGCTGACGGTGCCCGAACGCCTCGCCCGTTGGTCGGTGAGCTCCGCGGCGCTGGGCGCCTTCTGGGCAATCGGAGGATGCATCGGACGAGATCGGCCGTTGAGGGCCCCGCTGCCTCCGGATGCGTTCCAGCTGGCGCAGGATTATTCCGCTGGTGGCAGATGGCTTGGAAGTGACGTCGGGAAACTGCCTCTCCGACGAGCTGTTTGCGCAGGTCATCTCAATTATTCCCGAAAGTTGCCGATTATTCTCACCAGCCCGCCCGGACCTTGCGCGCTGGAGAAACCGGCTTGCCCGCGCTTCTGGCGCCGGCGATTATTCCTCACGGTCGTTTCTGCAGGTAGGATGGTCCGCCGGCGTGTACCGGCTGCCGTCACGGGCATGGGTGGCGCAACCCGTGTACCATTCCCGGAACCGGCTGGTGCACGGGTTTCGGGCGCTTTCCGGGCGCCGGGGGATAAGCGAAACTGCAGGTGAGAGCGCGAGTTGGTACAAGAAGCGGCACTCGATTTGATCATCGAGTGGGAATGACGAAGGGGTGCATTTCCCCAGCCGTCTTTTGGTTGTTTTTGGATTGATTCTCTTAGCATTTCTTACGTCCGATTATGATGGTTTACACGCAAGCCTTTTAATATGAGCAGGACATTGTCAAGAGGCAAAATCGGGCCTGGCCCCAACGATATGGGGTCAGGCCCTCTCCCTATATCAGCCCGTCCGCGGCGACCTCGGCGTGTCTTACCGACGCTCGTCTTTGCAGTTTAATATCCGCCCGCGGCGATCTCTCGCCGGGCAATCCGTTGCTACGGCTGAGGCTTCTACGTCGAACCGACAGTCTGTGCACGCGTGTGGCGCCCTGGGCGCTCG
>NZ_JBDMSL010000027.1:0-33542 GCF_039758965.1 Collinsella aerofaciens
CGTGGAAAAGATCAAGTCGTCCTCGCAGACGCTCAAGCAGGAATACCTCGATACATACGAAGGAGGTGAATGACATGGACTATTTGAACAGCTGAAGTCCAATGCGTCGCGCATGGCTGTCTACGCCATCCTCGTGGCAACGGCTTTATGCGGAATCGCGGCACCCGTCTATGCGCTCAACGGGGAGAAAGGCGATGTCGAACCCGCGTACATGGCTTCGACGGTTAAGGACCGGTACAAAGCCTTCTCTGGAGACACGTTTTACGTAGCAGAGTACGACACGACCTACCGTCAGCTTCGCTACAACAAGGGCTACGACTATCTAGGCGCAGAGGCAATCAGCTATACGTCGGGTTGGTACCGCTCCAACTATGGACACATAACCCAGTTCAAGTGTAACTACCGTGTGTACAACTAAAGCAACCGGCCGGGACGAGGGGTGACGCAAAAGCGTCGCCCCTCGTTTTTAACCATGTCAACTGAACCTAGTTCAGTTTGGTTGATTTCCGATCTCAGCCGAACACATTGAGCGGAAAGGCCGTTCCCGCAGTCAGTCGAACGTCCCCGGGGCCCTTCTCAGGCCCCGGGGACGGCATTTTCCCAGTTGAAGGAACGGTGGAGATGTGTTTCGATGGGTCAGATTCGTGTCGTTCCGAAAAGACCGTGAACCTTTTGTGGGACACGCGGCGCCGTGGTACCATAGCCGAGTTTGTTGTCTTGGTCGGAAACCAAGACGCCTTATGCGCTGATCGGTAACCAGCGCCTGACCAATAAGGAGTCCTACCATGAAGCAGGGTATCCATCCCCAGTATGTCGAGTGCACGGTGACGTGCTCCTGCGGCAACACCTTCAAGACGCACGCTACCGTGTCTGAGATGAAGGTCGAGCTTTGCAACGAGTGCCACCCGTTCTACACCGGCCAGCAGAAGTTCGTCGACACCGGTGGACGCGTCCAGCGCTTCGCCGACAAGTTCGGTGGCGCCGCTGCCGCCCAGCTCAAGAAGGCCGAGGAGGCCAAGGCTGCCAAGGCCGCCAAGGCTGCTGAGGCCGAGGCCGCCCGCAAGGCCGCCGCTGAGGCCAAGGCTGCCGAGAAGGCTAAGCGTGCTGCTAAGTTTGCCGAGGAGGCTGCCAAGCAGGCCGCCGAGGCTCCCGCAGAGGCTCCCGTCGAGGAGGCCGCTGCCGAGGCCGAGACCACCGAGGCCGCTGAGTAAATAGCTCGCCGCGGAATCACTCGCATTCATGGCATAAGGGCCGTGCATCCGTTTGGGTGCGCGGCCCTTTTCTTTTTATTGGTGCAAACCAACCTGCCTCCATTGCACCAAATGGCAGAGAGGCGGCGTTTGCCCAGATAAAACCTGCCAAAATAAACCTGTCCCTTTTTGGCAGGTTGGTCGTAGTTATTACGTGGCGGTCGAGGTCGACCGTATAGGCCGCGCCTTGTTTGGCTAAAGTACAATCATCTGTGTTTAACTCGCCCGCAGCTGCACGGCGTGGGCGATGGCCAAAAAGGAAAACCACATGGGATTCATGTCAAAGCTGCTGTCCTTTGGATCCGATAAGGACCTTAAGCGCTACTACAAGATCGTCGACCAGATCAACGGTCTTGAGCCCCAGTTTGAGAAGATGACCGAGGAGGAACTCCGCGGCCAGACCGATAAGTTCCGCGAGCGTTACGCCAACGGCGAGTCGCTCGACGACATGCTCCCCGAGGCCTTTGCCACCGTGCGTGAGGCTTCCAAGCGCACCATGGGTATGCGCCACTTTGACGTGCAGCTCATTGGCGCCATGGCGCTTCATGAGGGTCATATTGCCGAGATGAAGACCGGCGAGGGCAAGACGCTCGTCTCCACCTTGGCCGGCTACCTCAACGCTATCGCCGGCAAGGGCGTGCATGTCGTTACCGTCAACGATTACCTGGCAAAGCGCGACTCCGAGTGGATGGGCCGCATCTACAAGTACCTGGGCATGACCGTCGGTCTGCTCCAGAACAACATGCCGCTCGAGCTCAAGCGCCCGGCCTACCAGGCCGACGTCACGTACGGCACCAACTCCGAGTTCGGTTTCGATTACCTGCGCGATAACATGGTTACCCGCCCCGAGCAGCGTGTGCAGCGCGGCCACAACTACGCCATCGTCGACGAGGTTGACTCCATCCTGATCGACGAGGCGCGTACCCCGCTCATCATCTCGGGCGCCGGCACCAAGTCCGCCAGCACCTACAAGGACTTCGCGCGTGCCGTGCGTGGCCTTGAGCGCGGCGAGGACGTGTCGCACGACATGCTCACCGCCACCGAGGACGTCGAGCCCACGGGCGACTATGTCATGGACGAGGCCAAGCACACCATCGCCGCCACCGAGCGCGGCCTTAAGAAGATCGAGCGCCGCCTGGGTATCGATGACATCTACGCCGATCTCTCCGGCCAGCTGGTCAACCACCTGCAGCAGGCGCTGAAGGCCCAGTACATGTTCCACCGCGACAAGCAGTACGTGGTCACCAACGGCGAGGTCAAGATCGTCGACGAGTTCACCGGCCGCATTATGGAAGGCCGCCGTTACTCCGAGGGCCTGCACCAGGCCATCGAGGCCAAAGAGGGCGTGCTCGTGCGCGAGGAGAACCAGACGCTGGCCACCATCACCCTGCAGAACTACTTCCGTCTGTATGACAAGCTCTCCGGCATGACCGGCACGGCACTTACCGAGGATGCCGAGTTCCGCGAGATCTACAAGCTGCCCGTCGAGGTCATCCCCTCCAACAAGCCCGTGCAGCGCGTGGACCACGAGGACCTGGTGTACCGCACCATCCAGGCCAAGTACAATGCCGTCGCCGACGACGTTGAGCGTCGTCATGCCAAGGGCCAGCCGGTCCTGGTGGGCACCGTATCCATCGAGAGCTCCGAGAAGCTGTCCGCCGCCCTTACCAAGCGCGGTATCGCACACGAGGTCCTCAACGCCAAGCACCATGAACGCGAGGCCCACATCGTTGCCCAGGCCGGACGCTACGGCGCCGTGACCATCGCCACCAACATGGCCGGTCGTGGTACCGACATCTTGCTGGGCGGCAACCCCGACGAGCTGGTGCGCGAGCGCCTGGAGTACGAGGGCCTGACCATGGAGGACGTGACGCCCGAGCAGCTCGAGCAGTTTAACGCCGAGGCCAAGGAGACCTGCAAGGCCGAGCGCGAGCGCGTGCTTGCCGCCGGCGGCCTGACCGTTATCGGCACCGAGCGCCACGAGTCCCGTCGTATCGACAACCAGCTGCGCGGCCGCTCCGGCCGTCAGGGCGATCCGGGCGAGACCCAGTTCTACCTGTCGCTCGAGGACGACCTCATGCGCCTGTTCGGTGGCGACAAGATGGACCGCGTCTCCAAGATGATGGTCACGGCCGACATGGGCGACGACATGCCCATCCAGCACAAGATCATCTCCAAGGCCGTCGAGAGCGCCCAGCACAAGGTCGAGAGCATCAACTTCTCCATGCGTAAGAGCGTCCTTGAGTACGACGACGTCATGAACAAGCAGCGCCAGGTTATCTACGCCGAGCGCAATAAGATTCTGGACGGCAAGGACCTGACCGACCACATCACCGAGGTCATGCACGATACCGTCTACCGTTGCGTGCAGGAGTTCTGCACCAAGGACAGTCACGATGGCGAGCGCGACCTGGAGGGCCTGCGCAAGTGGGTTGTGGAGCTCACCGGCCACATTGATACGCCGAAGTTCCCCGACGAGGATTATGAGGCCCTGGCTGCCGATGTCCTGGCTTACGTAGAGAAGTGCTACAACATGAAGGCCGAGCGCTTGGGCGAGGACCTGATGCGCGAACTCAACACCCAGGTCATGCTGCGCGTCATCGATACCCGCTGGATGAACTACCTGCAGGAGATGGACTACCTCAAGACCGGAATCGGCCTGCGCGGCTTTGGCCAGCGCGACCCGCTGGTCGAGTACAAGACCGAGGCCTACGGCGCGTTCCAGATGCTCGTCGACACCATGTACGAGGATTACCTGCGTACGGTTCTGCGCATCGAGATCAAGGCTGCCCCGCGTGCCGTGGAGCACAAGGAGGAGCCCGCGCTCGAGGGTGCGCGCTTCTCCGGTCCTGCCGAGGTCGATGGTGACAACGGCGACTCGGTGCTGCGCAAGCAGGCGCAGGTGCAGGCCCGCACGGCTGTCCAGGGTGGTCCGGCTGCCGTCAACAACGGTGGCAAGGTGACCACCTATCGCAAGTCCGAGAGCGACGATCCGTACGTCAACGTGGGCCGCAACGACCCGTGCCCCTGCGGTAGCGGCAAGAAGTTTAAGTACTGCCACGGCAGGAATCGTTAATGGCTGAGGCTTTAGAGGTGACGCCCGCCGAGCTGGACGCGTTCGCGGACCGGCTCGGCGAGGTCGAGTCGTATCTCCATTTGGACGAAAAGCGCACGCGCGTGACCGAGCTCGAGGCTAAAAGCGTGGCCCCCGGCTTTTGGGATGACGCCGACGCTGCCCGTGCCACCATGGAGGAGATCGCGCGCACCAAGGAAGATATCGCTGCCGTGGACACCGCGCGCGGCGAGCTTTCCGATGCCCGCGCCGCGCTGGAGCTTGCCGAGGAGATGGGGGATGACCCCGATGCCGCCGCATTGCGCGAGGAGGCTGCCGCTACGGCAGAACGCCTGGCCCGCGCTATCGACGAGCTCGAGCTTTCGAGCTGGTTTACCGGTGAGTTCGATCACGGCGACGCGATTGTGACCATCAAGCCCGGACAGGGTGGCCTGGAGGCACAGGACTGGACCTTCATGCTCTTTAAGATGTACATGAAGTACTGCCAGCGTCGCGGCTGGAAGGTCACCATTAACGACTGCCCCGCGGCCGAGGTCATCGGCATCGACCGTGCGACCTTTACCGTCGAGGGCAAGGACGCGTTTGGCATGCTGCGCGCCGAGGCCGGTGTGCACCGTCTGGTGCGCATTAGCCCCACCGACGACAAGAAGCGCCGCCAGACCACGTTTGCCGGCGTCGAGGTCATCCCCGTGCTGCCTGACGATATCGACATCGAGATCAGTCCCGACGATATCCGCGTGGACGTGTATCACGCGAGCGGCCCGGGCGGACAGGGCGTCAACACCACCGACTCCGCCGTGCGCGTGACGCATTTCCCCAGCGGCATTGTGGTTACCTGCCAAAACGAGCGCAGCCAGATTCAGAACAAGGCCGCGTGCATGCAGATCCTCAAGGCTCGCCTGTACGAGATTGAGCTCGAGAAGCGCGCCGAGGCCCTGGATGAGATCCGCGGACCCAAGACCACGATTGGTTTTGGCAACCAGATTCGCAGCTACGTGCTCTACCCGTACCAGATGGTCAAGGACCTACGCACGGGCGTGGAGACCAGCAATGTCGAGGCCGTTCTTGACGATGGCGACCTGGACCCGTTTGTTATTGGCTACCATCGCTGGGCCACCGGCAACGCCGATGCAGAAGGCTCGGAGGTCTAAAACATCGGGCAGTTTCAAGCCGATGCTAAGCCCAACGGTTGGACGGGTTTGTATCCAGAACAAACCCTGCGCAGGGGTGGTTTTTGTCCGGCGAATCGGTAGAATCGAATACAAGAAGAAGTTCAAAGCGCATCCGTTTGGGTGCGCTTTTTTGAGGGAGGCAGCATGGCATATCGTCTGGACATCAAGCGCATTCTTTCGATGAACTTCTTTCACGACCTGCCCCAGATCATGTTGGGGTGTGCCTTGGCCGCCATCGCGACCGACCTGTTTTTGATTCCCAACGGTCTTGCCGCCGGTGGCGTTACGGGCCTTGCGACTATTATCCAGGCGGTCGGCGCGGCGCGAGGCGTGTCGCTTCCCGTCGGTATCCAGACCATCGTGATGAATGCCTTGCTGCTGCTGGTCGTTATGCGCGAGGGCGGCATGTTCTACGTGGTGCAGACCGCGACGGGCTTTGTGCTTCTGGGCTTCTTTACCGATCTGTTCGCCCCGTTTGTAGCACCTCTGGCACATGCAGACCTGATGCTCCCTGCCATGTGGGGCGGCATTATTACAGGCATCGGTTACGGCATGGTGCTGCGCGCCGGCGCCAACACCGGCGGCTCGGACACGATTGGCCAAATCATCTCGCGTAATACCTCGCTGCCCGTGGGCTCGACCGTCATGGCGATCGATGTTGCCGTATGCGCGCTGTCGGCTCCGGTCTTTTCAATCGAAAACGCACTATATGCAGGCCTTTCGATGGTCATTAGCGGCTACGTGATCGATGCCGTGGTCGATGGTGGCAACAAACGCCGTATGGTACTCATCATCTCGGACAAGTTCCCTGATATCGCTGCCGATATCATGTATGGCCTGGGTCGCGGGTGTACCAAGTTTAAGGCGACTGGCATGTATTCGGGTGCCGAGAAGCCGGTGATTATGGTCATCGTGAGCCGTCGAGAGCTCAATACCCTCAAGACGATCGTGCGCGAGCGCGATCCTCGCGCCATTGTGACGGTCGCCGACGTTACGGAAGCCTTCGGCGAGGGATTCAAGGACATTAGCGCGTAGGGTCGACCGCGTTCCATCCAAAAGACGTTCACATTGATAAACCGTTTCATCAGCGGTTCTGCCTGCTAAATTGTTCAAATAATGATAAAAACTCTGGTAAAGCCATCAGTTTCCAGCATAATGAATGACGTACGTGCATTGCGGCTGTGTTGGGATTACCTTTCCGTGCCGTGCGCATTTTGTCTAATGAGGATGAAAGGAAGGCACAATGAGCGACGAAGAGCTCAAAAAGGTTGCCAACGAGGTAAGGAAGGGCATCGTCACCGGCGTGCACGCTGCCAAGTCCGGCCATCCGGGCGGTTCGCTCGGCGCTGCCGACATCATGACCTATCTGTACTTTGAGGAAATGAACGTCGACCCGGCCGATCCCCGCAAGGCCGATCGCGACCGTTTTGTGCTCTCCAAGGGCCATTGCGCTCCGGGTCTGTACGCCGTGCTCGCCGAGCGCGGGTTCTTCCCCAAGGAGGATCTCGAGACGCTGCGCCACATCGGTAGCCACCTGCAGGGCCATCCCAACATGAACGACACCCCGGGTGTCGATATGTCCACCGGTTCGCTCGGCCAGGGCATCTCCGCTGCCGTGGGCATGGCTGTTGCCGCCAAGCACTGGGGCGATGACTATCGCACCTACGCCCTGTTGGGTGATGGCGAGAGCGAGGAGGGCCAGGTCTGGGAGGCAGCCATGTTTGCCGGCAACCAGCAGCTCGATAACCTCTGCGTGATCGTCGACCACAACGGCCTGCAGATCGACGGTCCCGTCGAGGAGGTCAACGACCCCATGCCGCTCGCCGACAAGTTCCGCGCCTTTAAGTTCCACGTGGTGGAGCTCGCCGACGGCAACGATTTCGATCAGATCCGCGCCGCCTTTGCCGAGGCTCGCGCTACTAAGGGCCAGCCGACCGCCATTATCGCCGAGACCATGAAGGGCAAGGGCGTTTCCTTTATGGAGAACCAGGTGGGTTGGCACGGCAAGGCCCCCAACGATGAACAGTTTGAGCAGGCCATGGCAGAGCTCACGGCCGCCGGAGAGGAGCTCTAGGATGGCAGACGTCAAGAAAATCGCCACGCGCGTAAGCTACGGCGAGGCCCTCGTCGAGCTCGCCAACGAGCACGATGACTTTGTGGTCCTCGACGCCGACCTGGCCGCCGCCACGCAGACCGGCAAATTTAAGGCCGCCTGCCCCGACCGCTTCTTCGATGTGGGCATTGCCGAGAGCAACCTGATGGGCGTCGCCGCCGGTATCGCAACCACCGGTCGCGTTGCCTTTGCGAGCACCTTTGCCATGTTCGCCGCCGGCCGCGCCTTTGAGCAGGTCCGCAACTCCATCGGCTACCCGCACCTCAACGTTAAGATCGGCGCCACGCACGCCGGTATCTCGGTGGGCGAGGATGGCGCCACGCACCAGTGCTGCGAGGATATCGCCCTCATGCGCGTCATCCCCGGCATGACCGTGATCGTTCCTGCCGACGACGTCGAGGCCCGCACCGTGACGCGCGCCGCCTACGAGTGCGACGGTCCGGTGTACATGCGCTTCGCCCGTTTGGCCTCGCCGGTTATCAACGACCCCGAGACCTACAAGTTCGAGTTGGGTAAGGGCATTGTCATGCGCGAGGGCGCCGATGTGACCATCATCGCCTGCGGCCTGATGGTCGGCGAGGCTCTCGAGGCCGCCGAGCAGCTCGCTACCGAGGGCATCGACGCCGAGGTCATCAACATGCACACCATCAAGCCCATCGATGCCGACCTGATCGTCAAGAGCGCCACCAAGACCGGCCACGTCGTGACCGTCGAGGAGCACTCCGTGATCGGTGGCCTGGGCAGCGCCGTTGCCGACGTCCTGTGCGAGCAGTGCCCGACGCCGCTCAAGAAGATTGGCGTCAACGACACCTTCGGTGAGTCCGGCCCGGGTGCCGAGCTCCTGCACAAGTACGGCCTGGACGCCGCCAACATCGTGGCGACCACCAAGGAGTTCTTGGCATAAGGCAAGGCGGATCTCAAGGACTGCTTCGCCAGAACTATAAAACTGTTTCGCCATTACTATGGAAACCCGGCAGGGGCGCTCTCTTGGAGAGCGCCCCTGTTTCAGTTGCGGTGAAATAAGGACTGTTTTGCCAGCTTAAAGGCTCAACAGCCCCTATTTCACCGCAACTCATGAAGACGCCCCTCAAGCACGGTCCCATCAGGGAAAAGGGCATATATCGGCAAAGTGCAATTCAGACCCTTCCAACTTTGTATATGCAGCACCCCAAGATAAACGCGGCGGCCCCTTAGTAGCCGCAGGCCGGGCACAGGGTTACCTCCCAAATTTTTCCGCAGGACGGAGGAGCCCCCGCAGCGCGAAGCGCGCAGCGGGGGCTCCGACATGTCCGAGGACGATTTGGAGAGTAACCCTGTGCCCGGCCGACGGGATCCCTAAGCACGCCATGCTTCTTATGTGCAGCAAAGCTAATACTGCTAAAATACAAAGCGCTCATGTAGTTTAAACGCACGACGATAAGGAGCACCAGTGGGTAACCACTTCCGTACCTCCGGTGCGGGCGATGATGCCCCCAAGACGCAGGCAGGCGTCCAGGGCAGTCGTTTCGCCACTCCGGATTCAGAGGGCCAGCCTGTTGCTCAGGCCCCCGCTCAGCCGGCAGATCAGGCACAGCCGGCATCCGATCCCTTTGCCTACAATCCAACCAGCGATGTCGCGCTTTCCGGCACGGTGGGTTTTGAGCCCGTTCAGGCCGTGACCGCTCGCGTGGAGCAGCCTCAGGCTGGTGCCGCCATGCCGCAGCCTACCATGGCCGGCATTCCCGACCCCTTGGCCCCTGCGACGCCGGCTCCTCAGCCTGCGCAGTCCGGTCTCTTTGCCGCTATTCCCGACCCCACGCAGCCTGCTGCCCCGGTGGTCGAGAGCGATCAGGCAGCCGAGGTCGCAAGCCTCGATAACGCGCTCAACAACCCCGATTTTACGTCGGTGTTTGCGCCCATCGATCCGCAGGCCAGCCGCAAGAAGATGGCCAAGCAGGCCGGTGTCGAGCCCGTCATCCTTATGGAGCATGTCACCAAGATCTATCCGGCACAGCCCAACAAGCCTGCACTCGACGACATCAACATCGAGATCTATCCGGGCGAGTTCGTCTTCCTGGTCGGTCACTCCGGCTCGGGTAAGACCACGCTGCTGTCGACGCTCAACCGTGACGTCAAGCCGACGAGCGGCCGCATCCTGGTTGCCGGTCAGGACCTCATGAAGATCAAGAACCGCAAGGTTCCGTTCCTGCGCCGCCAGATTGGCGCCGTGTTCCAGGACTTTAAGCTTCTGCCGCAAAAGACCGCCTACGAAAACGTGGCGTTTGCCCTGCAGTGCATCGGCAAGCCCAAGGGCGTCATTCGCAGCCAGGTGCCCGAGGTGCTGCGTCTGGTCGGCCTGGCTGATCAGATGGACTCGCTGCCCGACCAGCTTTCCGGTGGCGAGCAGCAGCGCGTTGCCGTCGCCCGCGCTATGGTCAACCGTCCGCCGCTGCTGATCTGCGACGAGCCCACGGGCAACCTCGACCCGGCGATCTCGCTGGGCATCATGAAGCTGCTTGAGCGTATTAACCGCACCGGCACCACCGTGATCGTCGCCACGCACGACCGCGAGATGGTCGATAGCATGCACCGTCGCGTGATCGCCCTCGAGGGCGGCCACGTCATCCGCGACCAGGAGAGGGGAGGTTACGGCAACTATGGCACCAACTAACGTGGGCTACTCCTTCAAAGAGGCAATCAGCCACTTCTTCCGTAACTGGACTACCTCGCTCGGCGCCGTCATCACGATCTTCCTTTCGCTGTTTATCATCGGCCTGTTCATCATGGGCTCCGCGATGCTGAACTCCGTGATCGGCACCGTCGAGGATCAGGTTGTCATCAACGCGTTCATTAGTGATGACGCTGATCAGGCCGATGTTCAGGCTTTTGAGGCCGAGCTTAAGACGTGGAATAACGTCAAGTCCGTGACCTATAAGGACAAGGACGACGCGCTGGCCGAGTATACGAGCAAGATGTCGGGCAACGCCGACGCCACCATGAGCGCGCTCGATGGCCAGAACCCGCTGCCGGCTTCCTTCGCTATTGAGATGGACGATCCGTCCAAGGTCGAGAGCACGGCAGAGAAGCTCAAGAAGGATGCCGATTTCCAGAAGATCGCGGATGACGGCGACGTCAACGCGAGCGTGCTGTACGGCCAGGAGGAAGTGAGCCGCCTGTTCCAGGTGACCAACTACATCCGCATCGCCGCCGTGGTGCTCGTTGGCCTTCTGACCTTTATCGCATTCATCTTCATCAACAACACGATTCGCCTGTCCATCACGGCGCGTCGTCGTGAGATTGCGATTATGCGTCTGGTCGGCGCCAGCAACGGCTTCATTCGCGGCCCGTTTATCACCGAGGGCGTGCTGCAGGCCATTTTGGGCTCGCTGCTTTCCATCGGCGTTCTGGAGCTGCTGCGCAATTTGATGATTCCGCGTCTGCAGGAGAGTATCGGCTGGATGTCGTTTGCCCTGCCGATGCAGTATTACCTGGTGACCTATGCTGCGCTGATTCTGGTCGGCGTGATTATCGGTCTCTTTGGTTCTGCCATAGCCATGCGCCGCTACCTGCGCGTGTAGGCATGCCTGGAATTCATCCCTTCCAACGGGTCGTCTCTTATGGGGCGGCCCGTTTTTTGATTCCTAGGGGACGGCAGGAAAGCGAATCATTTGGGTAGACTCTTTGGAGTTCGCAATCGATAGTTAGGAGGCGCCATGGGGCGCAATAACAAGCATAAGCGTGGAGCTCGCAATAAGCGCGGGCCGGTGCGCAGCGAACGCCGTCCGAGCCTGACCGGGCGCGTGCAGCTCCATGAGCACAGTGCCTATGTCATAACCGAGAATGGCGACTACAAGGTCATGGGCCGCGGTAAGCGTGAGATCATGGACGGCGATACCGTTGCCGTGAGCATTAAGAATAGCCCGCATGGCGAGCGTCGCGCTGTGATCGAAGGCGTGGTTGAGCGCGCAGCCATAAGCGTGGTGGGCACGTACCAGACCGCCGGTCCGCTCGGTGTGATCGAGCCGCTCGATTCGCGTCTGAAGGCCGACTTCTTCATTCTGCCCGAGGATACCTCGGCGGATCGTCTGGGCGTCCACCCGGGTGATGCTGTTGTCGCGCGCATTTTGACCTACCCGACGCGCCTGGAATCGGGTACCGTGACGATCGAACGCCGCATCGGCGGAGATGACGCGCCCGATTTGGGTGTTCAATATGTGATGGCGCGTTACGGCTATACCGATAGCTATCCCGAGGCCGCGCTGGGCGAGGCCGAGGGGCTTTCGCTCGATGTGTCCGCGGCGCTTAAGGACCCGCTCCGCCGCGATCTGCGCGACCGCTTTGTCATCACGATCGACCCAGTCGACGCGCGCGACTTTGACGATGCCATTTCGTTGGAGCGCACGCCTGAGGGTGGCTACAAGCTGGGTGTGCATATCGCCGACGTTTCACACTATGTGGCTTGGGACGGGCATATCGATCTTGAGGCTCGTCATCGTACGACATCGGTGTATCTGGCCGATCGCGTGCTTCCCATGCTGCCCGAACGCCTGTCCAATGACCTGTGCTCGCTTCGCCCTGACGAGGACCGCCTGGCGTTTACCGTCGATATCGAGCTCGATGCGCAGGGCCGCGTGCGGCATTACGATCCGTACCCCAGCGTGATTCGCTCGCGTGTGCGTATGGACTATGACGGCGCCGAGGCGCTGCTGGTGCGTGCCGGCGCGGTTGAGTATTCGGTGTTGGAGGGTGCGGCCGAGGATGTTGCGGCTGCCGAGACCTCGCGCGAGGAAGCGCTTGAGCGCGGTCTTGCGTGCGAGGAGGCCGCCCGCGGCTACAACGTCGACCTCTGCGATTTCCTTGTTGCCGCTAACGAACTCGCCGAACTTCGCCGTCGTATTCGTCGCGCCCGCGGCTCAGTCGATTTTGACACGGCCGAGATTCGCGCTCTATTGGATAAGGACGGAGTACCCGTGCAGATTGTGGCGCGTGAGCGTTCGTGTGCCACGTCGCTTATCGAGGAGGCCATGCTGCTCGCCAACGAGTGCGTTGCAGAGTGGCTGGCAGACCGTGATATCGAGGCCTGCTATCGCGTGCATGAGGATCCGAGCCCCGATAGCCTGCACGGTGCCGCCGTTGCGCTGGCGCAGTTAGGCATCATCGACGATCGCCGTGCTGCCGGTATTGCCCTGGGGAGCCCCGATGAGCTGCAGGCTGCAGTTGATGCTGCCGCCGGTACGGCCAACGCACCGCTCGTTAACACGCTGCTTCTGCGCAGCATGCAGCGCGCGCTGTACAAGCCGCGCAACGAGGGCCACTTTGCGCTCGCCGCGCCGTGCTACTGTCACTTTACGAGTCCCATCCGTCGCTACCCCGATCTGGTGGTGCACCGCGTGCTCAAACTGCAGTTGGCCTATGAGCAGCTCGGCGGCAAGGACGCCTTGGTCCGTACGCTGCGGCTGATCGGCAAGGGGCGCGAGTCGCTGCCGCGCATTCTGCCGCAGATCTGCCGCGCATGCAGCGATGCCGAGCGCGCGGCAGATGCCGCCAGCCATGCGACGCAAAAGATCAAGATTGCCCAGTACTATGAGGACCGTCTGGGCGAGCGCTATGCCGGAACCGTCTCGTGGGTTAGCAGCATGGGCCTTTTTGTGCGCTTGGACCTAACGCAGGTCGAAGGCTTGGTTTCGATCAAGAGTCTGGGCAACGAGTGGTTCGAGTTCGACGAGGACGCGCTCACGCTCACAGGTGCCGATACGGGCACCCGTTACGAGCTGGGGCAGCGCGTGATTATCGAGGTCTCGCGCGTCAATACCACGCGTGGGCACTTGGACTTTAAGCTTATCCATTAGCCAAATCCCGACTCATGGTGGGGGAGCGGAGGGCGGCCTTTCGGGACCGCCCTTCGCATTTGAATCGTGGCTACCTTGCCGTCTGCTCGGCCGCCCGCTTACCTGCTGTTTGAGAGGTAAAACCTACCAAAATAAACCTGTCCCTTTTGGCGGGTTTACAAGAAAGCGGGGATGAGATGGCGACGGTGTACGGTTATGCGCGGGTGAGTTCGCGCGATCAGAATCTTAATCGGCAGCTGGATGCGCTGGGCGCCTATGGCGTGGGCTCGGCGAATATTTATGCCGACCATGCGAGCGGCAAGGACTTCGATCGACCGCGTTATCGCGAGCTGCTGCACGTCCTGGGAGACGGGGACGTGCTGGTGGTGCTTTCTATCGACCGACTTGGCCGTAATTACTCCGAGATTCTTGAGGAATGGCGACGCATTACCAAGGTGCTCGGGGTTGCCATTGTGGTGTTGGATATGCCATTGCTTGACACGCGCGCCAGGGCCAGCGGCGCGCCGGATGTGACTAACACCCTGATTGCTGATATTGTGCTGCAGCTGCTGAGCTACGTGGCGCAGGTGGAGCGCGAGAATATCCATCGGCGCCAGGCGGAGGGGATTGCAGCGGCGCGGGCGCGAGGGGTCCGTTTCGGTCGACCTCGCAAGCCATGCCCTCCTCAGTTTGAGCTGGTGCGCGATAGCTATGAGGCGGGCGATATTACCCGCAGCCAGGCAGCAAAGTGCCTGGGCGTGTGCGTGGGGACGTTCGATCGCTGGATGCGCGAGGCGGGGTAGGGTTTTGCGTCGCTTTGTCGCTTCCTGTTGCGATTCAAATTTTGATACGGTGACGATGCCATTTGGGGCTACACTCGCTGATATTCAAAAAAGGAGGTTGACCCTTGGCGCGCGTAAAACAAATAATCGGATGGACCGCGATCGTTCTGTTCGCTGCAACGCTGGCGGGCATCTGGGTGCTGACGGAGCAAAATGCGGTGGAGACGTCGTTGCTGAGCGAGTCCACCGCGCGTGTGGTGGAGGGTCAGGCTACGGGCGTTCAGGCTGTCGATGCCACGGGTGAAGCTCAGGCGGAGAACGGAATGACCGGGGGCACCGATTCGGCTGCCTCGAATGTCCGGTCTGGCCGACTTGCTTCCATTCGCATGTGGGTGGGCACAAACGTCCGTCGCGTTGCCCATACCGTAGAGTTTTTCTTCGTCGGATTGTTCGCCTCCGTGGTCGTGGTTTGCTTTTCCAGGCGTCCGTGGAGCGTATGCTCCCGTTGCGTGCCCGTATTGCTCTTTTGCGCCGCCTGCTCCGTTGGCGATCAGGTGCATAAGATCTTTGTTCCCGGAAGGCATTTCGACGTTATCGATTTAGGATTCGACGCTGCGGGCTATGTCACCGCCATGCTGTCGGTATTGCTGGCGGCGGCGTTGGTGCGCCATGCGACTCGGCCGATCGGCGCCCATGCGAGGCGCTAGCCGGTAACAAACCCGTTTCTGATAATGCGACCTTGTTGAATTATTTTGTGTCGCGCGTATTTCCGAGCGGTCGGATTTGAGGGGCGAGCGGTAGAACGCTCGCCCTTTGTGCGCCACGATGCGGCACAATGTACCGCAAAAGCTGTTTGTATCCGGTACGAATCGTTCGTTGGTCTTTAATTCTTCTCAACGGAGGTGTTTGAGATGGCAAACGGATTGCTTTTGCGGCTTCGCGAGCGTGAGCTCAGCGCGAGCCCGGCGGAACGCAATGTCATCGCATATGTAAGCGCTCATCCGCACGAGGTGGTCGGGCTGTCCGTCCGCGGTCTTGCCGATGTCACGTTCTCCTCGCCCTCGAGCATTTTGCGCTTTTGCAAGCGTTTGGGTTTTGCGGGCTACAAGGAGTTCCAGCGCGAACTGATTGCCGAGCTGGCGCTCTTAGGTGACAAGAAAGACGTAGCCCTCGAGGACATCTCCATGGATGACAGCGTCGAACGCATCGTGGGGAAGGTGATGAAAAGCAACGTGCGCACGATCGAGGCGACGGCGCGAACGCTCGATTACACCGTCTTGGAGCGATGCGCGGCCCGTCTTAAGCGGGCACGCGCGGTCAATCTGTTCGGTATTGGTGCTTCTCGTTTGGTCGCGCACGACCTGGCGCAAAAGCTCATGCGTGTCGACAAAGAGTGCCATCTGTACGACGACTGGCATGATCAGCTCTTATGTGCCAAGAACATGCATGAGGGCGATATGGCAATCGCCTTTAGCTACTCGGGCTTGACGCAAGAGGTGCTGGACTGCACCGCCGAGGCTCAACGTCACAACTGTCCCGTTGTGGCCGTTACCAAAGTAGATGGATCATCCAAGCTTGCCACCATGGCCGATGCCGTGCTCGGCGTCGCTGCGAGTGAACCCTTGGTCCGCAGCGGTGCCATGGCTTCGCGTATGGCCCAGCTTATGGTTGTCGATGCCCTGTACGCTGCTTACGTTGCCAGCGACTACGAACGGGCGACGCATGTCATTAAGCAAAACTACATCGAGAAACAGGAAAGATGAGGTGAATGAAATGCTCGATTTAACAAAATTCACGACCGAACAGCGTAATCAAAGGTCAATGGACCTCGATACGATGACATCGCTGCAAATCGTCACGACGATGAACGATGAGGATCTTCGTGCCGTCCAGTCGGTCACGAAAGTGCTGCCCCAGGTTGCCACAGCAATCGACTGGGCTGCTGAGACACTCGAGCGCGGCGGGCGCGTCTTTTACATGGGCGCAGGCACCAGCGGTCGTCTGGGCGTACTCGACGCTTCGGAGTGTCCGCCCACGTTTGGCGTGTCACCCGATCTGATTGTCGGGCTCATTGCCGGAGGCGAGACGGCGTTTATCAAGGCTGTCGAAGGTGCCGAAGATAGCGATGAGCTTGGCGCGAACGACCTGCGGGAGCGTGGACTCTCGGACAAGGATCTTGTCGTTGGCCTGGCGGCAAGCGGTCGTACTCCTTATGTGGTGGGCGGCCTTGTGTACGCCAAGGCAACTGGGTGCAAGACCATTGCAATTGCCTGCAACCAAGGGTCGAAGATCGGGGAGAGCGCAGATCTTGCCATTGAGCCCGTGCCCGGTCCCGAGGTGCTGACCGGCTCAACGAGGCTCAAGGCGGGAACGGTTCAAAAGCTCATTCTCAACATGATTTCGACCGGTGCCATGGTCAAGATCGGCAAGGTATACCAAAACCTGATGGTCGATGTGCAGCAGACGAACGAGAAGTTGGTGGTGCGCGGCCAGAACATCGTGATGGAGGCGACCGGCTGCACGCGTGAGCGCGCTGTTCAGGCGCTTGCAGATGCCGGCGGCCACGTAAAAACCGCTATTGTCTCGGTACTGCTGGACTGCGATGCCGAGCAGGCTGCGTTAGCTCTTGAGCGGGCGCGAGGCCATGTCCGTGCTGCGGTGAGTGGCCATGAGAAGAGTAACGCCGATGCCCAATAGGTGCGCGGCGCGAGCTGATATGACATCCAGACGAGATACCCAATACAAGGAGGAGTTATGACGAACAAAGAGCTGGCTCAAAAGCTGCTGGACCTTTTGGGCGGTAAAGACAACGTGCTCGCAAACGCGGCGTGCATGACGCGCCTGCGCGTGACCGTCAAAGACACGGGCAACGTTGACACGGAGGGCATTAAGGCACTCGACGGCGTAATGGGCCTGGTCGAGGACGACACGATGCAGATCGTGCTGGGTCCGGGCAAGGTGAATAAGGTGCTCGAGGAGTTCTCCAAGCTCACCGGCCTTGCGAAAGGCGTTGCTGACGAGAGCGTGGTTGACGCTGCGGCCACAAACAAGGCCGCGCAGAAGGCCAAGTACGAGTCCAAGCCGGTTCAGGCCTTCCTCAAGAAGATTTCCAATGTCTTCGTCGCCCTGCTTCCCGGCATCATTGCGGCTGGCCTCATCAACGGTATCTGCAACGTCATTAACGTCTCGACGGCAGGAGCGCTTGCAGGCGAGTGGTGGTACCAGGGCATTCGTTCCATGGGCTGGGCCCTGTTTGCCTATCTGCCTATCTTGGTGGGCTATAACGCGGCACGTGAGTTTGGTGGTTCCGCTGCGCTGGGCGGCATCGCCGGCATGATGTGCATCGCCAACAGTGCCATGCCCCTGCTTGCGCCTGGCGCGGCTGATCCTGCCACTGCCATTTTGCTGCCGCTCACCAGTGCGCAGTACAACCCCGCAGCGGGCGGCATGATCGCGGCTCTCATCGCTGGCGCATTTTTTGCCTGGATGGAGCGTCAGATTCGCAAGGTTATGCCCAACGCACTCGACACGTTCTTGTCCCCGCTGCTGGTGCTCATCATCGGCGCCTTTGCTCTGATGCTCGTCATCCAGCCGGTAGGCGCATGGCTGACGACTGCCATCTTTAGCGTTTTGACCTTTATCTTCGAGAAGCTGGGCGTCCTGGGCGGCTATATCCTGTCGGCAGGCTTCTTGCCGCTGGTGTCCGTCGGCCTGCACCAGGCGCTCACGCCGATCCACGCTATGCTCAACGATCCCGACGGCGCTACCAAGGGTATCAATTACCTGCTTCCCATCCTTATGATGGCTGGCGGCGGCCAGGTCGGTGCCGGTTTGGCGCTGTACTTTAAGACCAAGAACGCCAAGCTCAAGAAGTACGTCGCAGAGTCCATTCCCGTTGGAATCCTGGGTGTGGGCGAGCCTCTGATGTATGCTGTTACGCTGCCGCTCGTTCGTCCGTTTGTGACGGCCTGCCTGGGTGCCGGATTTGGCGGCGCGCTCGCGGCGCTGCTTCACATCGGCACGGTTTCTCAGGGCGTTTCCGGTTTGTTTGGCCTGCTGATCGTCGTTCCTGGCCAGCAGCTCGGCTACGTTGCCGCTATGCTGCTTGCCTATGCCGCCGGCTTTGTCCTGACGTGGTTCTTTGGCGTCGACGAGCAGAAGATCAACGAGTTCTTTGGCGAGTAGTTTGATATTGCGAGCCGTGTTGCTCAGGGTTCGCGGCGCGCGGCAGATTTCTTGATGCTATGGTTGTGCCGGCGGGGCTAACTGCTCCGCCGGCCTTTTTTAAAGGAGCGTTGAAGCGTGAAAACGGGTATTTCGATTTATCTTTCCAGCCCATTGCAGGATATTGAGCGGACGATTGAGCGTGGTGCCGCGGCGGGTGCGCGCTATGCGTTCACCTCGCTGCATATTCCCGAGGATGGGGGAGCGGCGTATGCCGATAAGGTCCGTCATGTGCTGTCGCTGCTTTCCGCCCGCGGCATTGCGCTCATTGCCGATGTGGGGCCTCGCACGTGCGATTTGCTCGGGCTTGAGCGCATCGAGGACCTGCGCGATCTGGGATTGGAATACCTTCGTTTGGACTATGGCTTTAGCGCCCAGCGGGTCGCGGAGCTGTCCGGTGTATTTCGCATTGTGGTCAATGCATCGACGGTGAGTTCTGATGAAATCGCATCGTGGCGTGAAGCCGGCGCCGATGTGACTCGTTTTGCCGCCTGCCACAATTTTTACCCCAAGCCTTATACCGGTTTAGCTCTGGAGGACATTGCTCGGACGAATCTTCGTCTTGCGGCGCTTGGATTCGAAATCATGGCTTTTGTGCCGGGTGATGCTAACGTTCGCGGGCCGGTATTCGAGGGACTGCCGACGGTCGAGGCGCAGCGCGGTCGCGCGTCAAAGGTTGCTCTCAATATGCTTGAGCTTGCACATGGCGCCGATTGCGACATTGTGTTGGTCGGCGACCCCGATCTATCCGATGCGGGCTGGGCGCAGTTTGCTCAAGTTTCCGCCGGATACGTGGATTTGCAATGCGAGCTTGAGCCCGGTTATGCCTATGTGCGCGGGCAGATTCATCACGACCGGCCCGACTCGAGTGTCCTCATCTTTAGGTCTCAGGAGTCACGTACGAAGCTTAAGCCGGATTCCGTGCCGACGGATGCCGGAGCCGGCCTGCCGCGAAAGGCGGGGTCGATCGCTGTGAGTAATAGCGGATATGGGCGCTACGAAGGCGAGCTTGAGATTGCGCGGGTCGATCTTCCCGGTGACGAGCGCATGAACGTTGCGGGCCATATCACGCCCGAGGCAATGGAGCTGCTGCCGTTCATCAAACGCGGATTCGGGGTACGGTTCGTTTAGCGTGTGACCCGTGGGCTACAATTGGCCCATCGTACGAAGGCGCCTCGTGTGGCGTGTGCCTGCGTTGGCCGATCTATATTCGGAGGATTCTCATGACCGTACTGTTTGTTGAATATCCCAAGTGCTCGACCTGTAAGAAGGCCAAGGCATGGCTGGACGAACATGGGGTAGAGTATATCGATCGCGATATCGTTTTGGACAACCCCACGGCCGATGAGCTTGCGACCTGGATTGCTCGTTCGGGGCTGCCGGTGCGGCGCTTCTTTAATTCGTCGGGCATGAAATATCGAGAGCTGGGCCTGAAGGCGCGTCTGGATGCGGGCATGACGGATCGGGAGTGCTACGAGCTGCTGGCGACCGACGGCATGCTGGTCAAGCGTCCGCTGCTGGTGGGCGACGACTTTGCGATTCCCGGCTTTAGGGAATCGGCTTGGGCCGAGGCGTTGCTGTAGCGGCTGCGGAAAGTGCGACCCGGAATTCGCTTCCAGAATGGGATGCACTTTCCCAAAGTGGCTGGTTGCGGAAAGCACGTCCCATTCTGAGCTTCGATTGCGGGACACGGTTTCCGGTTGAGGGCTCGACGGGAAAGTAGGGACCAGTTTGAGCTTGAAATCTGGGACGCACTTTCCGCCGGCGGGCCTGCCCCAGTCAGTCCGCCAGCTGTGCCCATTCGTGCGGATCGTAAACCTTTACGTGTTTGTTGGGCTTGCCGCTCCAGTACTCCTCGTCCATAAAGGGCAGATATGCCTGAACGCCGGGGCAGATAAAGGGAATCCGCTGCTGTTGCAGTCGCTCGCGCTGGCGCTGCTCCAGGTGCGCCTCGGATATGACGGTCGGCATACCGGACAACTCGACGAGGCTTGCCTGGATTCGCTTAAGGTCGGGGAGTCCCGCGTGCCATGACATCCGCATGATCAAAAAGGATGCACGGCGGTATTTTGCCTGCACCACAGTAATGGCGGGGCGCAGTGTGGGATGGATTTTGTCCCGTTCGGGCCAAAGGTCGGCAGTGATCTCAAGGCCCAGGGTCTCCCATAGGTAATCAAGCTCTTCGTCCATGGCGCCTCGATATCTACGTGATCATTGATACTTCGATTGTGTTGCCTGGTGCTATCGTTTTCGCGGTAGAATCTGCCAACGGTTGACGGCTACCGCTCGCGGCGTTTTGCCCTTCGTGTACAGCGGTCGGCTTCACAGGTCCTTCACGGGTTGGACTAAATTAGGCCAATTTGACTGAATTTCAAAAAAGTCAAAATTGGGGCTTGCGTCACGGTGAGACTTCCCGTATATTTCTTTCTTGCGCAAAGGCACAGCCGAGCGCAGCGATGCAGTCATTGGGATGTCGTCTAATGGCAGGACAGCGGATTCTGGTTCCGTCAATGGGGGTTCGACTCCCTCCATCCCAGCCATTGCATTTGCTACATATGGCCCGTTCGTCTAGCGGTTTAGGACGCCGCCCTCTCAAGGCGGAGATCACCAGTTCGAATCTGGTACGGGCTACCAAAATTGAACGCCCGGGCCTCGTAAGAGACCCGGGTTTTGTGTATTGACCGTATATACGGCGCCTGCCGTGTTTCGCTCAGATCGAGGAGTAGCCATGGATCTGCCCATCAGCTTGCAAGACATCACGTATGCCGAGAACTATCTGGCGCAGGGCGACCTGGCTACGGCGACGCCGCTGCTGGAGCGTCTGGTGGAGCTCGCCGAGGAGTATATTGATGCTGAGTGCAAGACGGAGGAGAAGCGTCAATACTTTAGCTTCGATAGCAAGTTTGAGCGCTTGGCCTATCGCCGCGTGGAGAAGGATCCGCGCGAGCTCGTGCAGGTCGAGGTGCCGTTTGACCGCCTGTACTCTGACATGGCGTTTGCCTACATTCGCCAGCAGGATTATGTAAGCGCTCGTAATGCCCTGATGCAGGCTGTGCGTTGGGACCCCATGAACTGCAACTATCGCTTGGATTTGGCCGAGTTGTTCCGTGCACTCGAGGACAAGCAGGAATGGGCATCGCTCTCGTTCTCGGTGTTGGAGCGTGCAAGCGATGGCAAGTGCGCCGCCCGCGCTTACGCCAATCTAGGTCAGTACTTCTTGGAGCCCGAGACCGAGAACGTTTCGGCTGCCGTGGGCTGCGCGCGTCTGGCGCTGCGCCTGGCGCCCAACGATGCGCATACGACGCGCCTGCTCAACAAGATCCATACCACCTATCCGGATGCCGCCGATGAGAGCGACGACCACGTGATGGGTGAGCTCGCCCTGCAGGGCGTGCCGACCTCACCTTCGGCCGAGATCGCCATCTGCCTGATTATGTGCGCGACCGATGCTGCAAGCGACGGCGACAAGCAGGAGGCGACGCGCCTGACGGTACGTGCTCGCGACTTGGTGGGCGAGGAGGCCTGCGCGGCGATTATCAAACTGGTGCGCGAGAGCGATGCCGAGCTCAATGCCGAGCGCAAGGCAAAGCGCGAGACTGCGGGCTCAAACGCCGATGGAGCCAAGGAGGCCGGCGATGCCCAGTAAGCGCGAGCGCAAACTCATTTCCAAGAATCGCTCGGCACATCACGAGTACTTTATCGATGAGACGTTTGAGTGCGGTATTGAGCTGAGCGGCACCGAGGTCAAGTCGATTCGCGAGCGCGCCTGTCAGATCACTGACACTTTTGCGCTGATTCGTGGCGGCGAGTGCTGGCTCGTCGGACTGCATATCCACCCTTATAGCCATGGTGGCGTGTGGAATCGCGATCCCGACCGTCGGCGTCGTCTGCTTCTGCACCGCAAGGAGATCGACTTTCTTGACGGCAAACTTCGCAACCGTGGTTATGCGCTGGTTCCGTTGGAGCTCTACTTTAATACCGACGGCCGCGTAAAGCTGCTGCTGGGTCTGGGTCGCGGCAAGAAGCTCTACGACAAGCGCGAGGACATGGCCAAGCGTGATGTCCAACGCGAGATCGACCGCGCCCTTAAGGAACGCAACCGTTAGGCACTCTGCATAAGTTGCGGTGGAATACGGACTGTTTTTCCTGTTTGAGGGGCTATTCAGTCCCTATTTCACCGCAACTGCGGGCGTCTCATCTTTCTTACTGTTCTGACACATATGTCTTAAAGGCGGCGTCCGTTATGGGTGCCGCCTTTTTTGTGGGTACATTCATTCATGAGGTTCCAACCCGAGCTAGGGGAGTGATCGTTATGGACAAAACTGCGTTCTTTACCATGCCGAGCGGTCTGTACGTGGTGAGCGCTGCGGCAGACGGGTTGCGCGCCGGCTGCGTCATCAACACTGCGGTGCAGGTGACGTCCATGCCGCCGCGTATTTCGGTTGCCGTGAACAAGGACAATGTCACCTCGGGCGTCATCGCATCGGCCAAAGCGTTCGCGCTGACCGTGATCGATCAGACTGCCGACATGCTCTACATCGGTAACTTTGGGTTCCGCACCAGCAGCGATTATGACAAGTTTGCCAAATACGAGACCCGCGAGACGGCTCTGGGCATGCCCTATGTGCCTGAGCACGCGGCGGCCCTGTTTAGCTGCCGTTTGATCGACACTGTGGATGTGGGCACGCATCTGCTGTTTATTGGCGAGGTCGAGGATGCCGAGCGCCTGAGCGACGAGACGCCGCTGACGTACGACTACTATCACAAGGTGCTAAAGGGCAAGACGCCGCCCAAAGCCTCATCGTATCAAGGCTAGAAATGTTCTAAAAATACTTGCATTATGTTATTGAGAATATATACTAATAAGTAAGTACACCAGCAGTCACGTTCGAGAGGAGAACATCATGGCTGAGGAGAAGAAGACGTATAAGTTTGTGTGCACCGTTTGCGGTTACGAGGTTGAGGTCGACACGCCCGAGCTGCCCGAGGACTACGTGTGCCCGGTCTGCGGCGTCGGCCCCGATGAGTTTGAGCTTGTCGAGGAGTAGCTCGTAGACACACGACTTGCAACAACATATAGCTCTGTCCAAGGGCCCCGGTCGAATTCTCGGCCGGGACCCTTTTGATTTATCTGACGGTTTAAAACGGTCTCACGTGTTACAGATTGAGACGTTATATCTGGACAGTCACGCCATCCCAATTACATCCCCGTTAGCAGCACGATGTCGAGAATCGTCACGATGACGCCGATTCCTACGAGCAGCGCGTTGAGCGGGCGCGAGTTGGTGTATTTGCCCATGACGCGGGGCGAACTGGTGAGTCGTATGAGCACAAAGACCGTAATTGGCAGCTGAAGCGACAGCAGCGCCTGACTCCAGATGAGACCCTCAAAAGGATTCGGGACGATCAGGCACGCCGCCACTGCGCCGACGAAACAGACCGCCACTCCAATCGATGAGTGCCGGTCGTGGATGTCGTATTCCTCGTCGAACATGCCCGCGGTGATGGTGCCCGCCGCCATGCCCGCCGTCACACTACTCGATATGCCCGCAAACAGCAGCGCCACCGCAAAGATGGTCGAGCTTGCCGGGCCCAGAATGGGGGAGAGCGTGTCCGCTGCGACGGCGAGGTCGTCTACGAGAATGCCGTGCGCAAAGAAGGTCGTTGCGGCCAGGATGACCATGGCCGAGTTGATCGCCCAGCCCACGCCCATCGAAAAGAGCGTGTCGAAGAGCTCGTAGCGCAGACGTTCCTCGATAACCTGCTCGCCTTGGCCTTCGAAGTGCATGGATTGGATGACCTCGGAGTGTAGAAAGAGGTTGTGGGGCATAACGACCGCACCCAGGACACTAACGATAATCGCGGCCGAGCCGGTGGGCATACTGGGTGTGATCCAGCTTGCGGCGGCCTGCGGCCAGTCGACCTTGACCAGCGTAAGCTCAGCCAAAAACGAGAGTCCTACCATGCCTACGAAGGCGATGATCCATCGCTCGGCGCGCTTGTAGGAGCTCGTCATGAGCATCGCCATCGATACTGCCGCCACGATGACGCAGCCCGCGCGCACGGGCAGCCCAAAGAGCATCTGGAGCGCGATCGCACCGCCCAGGACTTCGGCCATGGCGGTGGCGATGGTCGCGAGGTAGGCACTGGCGAGCACCGTGCGCCCAACGAAGCGGGGGAGAAAGCGGGTCGTGGCCTCGGCAAGGCAGGCGCCCGTGGCGATACCCAGGTGTGCCGCGTTGTGCTGCAACACGATGAGCATGATCGTGGACAGCGTGACGATCCACAGCAGCGCGTAGCCAAACTGCGAGCCGGCGGCCATATTGGAGGCCCAATTGCCTGGGTCGATAAAGCCGACGGTCACGAGCAGCCCGGGGCCGATGTGCCGGGCGATATCCAGACCTCCGTGGCCTCCGGTGCGGTGCGAGCCAAAGTGTTGTTTGAGATGGTTGAGCATGGTGAGCTCCTGCGTGCCGTTTGTTTGACGCCGCAAAGGATACCCGTTTTAGGCCAAAAAGTTAACCGAGACTAACAAAATAGTTGTATTTGAATAAGATGGTGAAAAGGGGATTGCCGAAATGTCTTGATCTGTAACAACTAGGGATGGAAATTGGGTTTAGGTGTTACAGATCAAGACAGGAAGAAATGGTCCTATGGAATATCTCGATCTGTAACAGCTGGCCGCCAAAACCGACCCTCCGTGTTACAGATTGAGACATTCGGAGCCGTTTCTCAAAAACGTCTCAATCTGTAACATCTAGGCGCCAAAATTGGGTCTTCCTGTTACAGATTGAGATGTTAGATGCACTGAGCTTACAGACCGCCCGGCACGCGGAAGGTGGCGTTGTCGATGGGTTCAATCGACACCTCGGGCGCGTACTCCACCTGCGGCACCCACTCGTAGGGCGTGCGTTACGCGATTGTTTCGAAACGGGCGGGAAACACAACGGGCCGGCGATGCACCTAGTATGCCTAGTCAACTGACTGTCTAACACCTAGGGGAGGATCGCGATGCAGGCAGATTCCGCTCAGCAGCAGGGCCTTTATCGCCCCGAATTCGACCACGATGCATGTGGCATCGGCGCGCTTGCCGATATCAACGGCGAGCGCCATCACCAGATTCTGGACGACGCGCTGTCCATTCTGGTCAACTTGGAGCACCGCGGCGGTACGGGACTCGAGAAGAACACCGGCGACGGCGCCGGCATCCTGTTCCAGGTTCCGCATCATTTTTTCCGCAAAGAGGCTCAAAAGTGCGGCCAGATTCTGCCGGCAGAGGGCGACTATGGCGTGGCCATGCTGTTCTTCCCGCAGGACGACAAGGGCGTAGAGGATGCCCGTCGCGTGTTTGAGGAGGGCTGCGCCGAGGCCGGCGTGCCGCTGCTCTTTTGGCGCGAGGTGCCGGTCGACCCGCACGACCTGGGCGAGACAGCCCGCGCCTGCATGCCCACCATCTTGCAGGCTTTCCTGGGCCGTCCGGACGACACGCCCGCCGGCGACGCCTTCGAGCGCCGCCTGTACGTGTGCCGCCGCACCATCGAGAAGAAGGCTGACGCCGAGTTTGCCCTGCGCGACAAGATCTTCTATGTGTGCTCCATGAGCTCGCGCACCATCGTGTACAAGGGCATGCTGGTCGCCACACAGATGCGCCGCTTCTTCATCGATCTCAACGACGCCGCCGTCAAGACGGCCGTGGCGCTTGTCCACTCGCGCTACTCCACCAACACCACGCCCAGCTGGGAACGCGCGCACCCCAACCGTTTTATCATCCATAACGGCGAGATCAACACCCTCAAGGGCAACGTCAACTGGATCCGCGCCCGCGAGCCCAACCTGTACAGTCCCGTGCTGCAGCATGATCTTGAGCGCGTGATGCCCATCATCAACCGCGAGGGCTCCGATTCCGCGATTCTGGACAATGTGCTTGAGTTTTTGGTCATGAACGGTCGCCCGCTTACGCGTGCCGCGTCCATGTTACTGCCTGAGCCGTGGGACCACAACGACAGTCTGAGTGAGGAGCGCCGCGCCTACGACGCTTACCAGTCCATGCTCATGGAGCCGTGGGACGGTCCTGCCGCTATCGCCTTTACCGACGGCCGTACCCTGGGTGCCGCCCTCGACCGTAACGGCCTGCGTCCGGCTCGCTACTACGTGACGCGTGACGGCCGCTTTATGCTGGCGAGTGAGGTGGGCACCATCGAGGTGAGCCCCGAGAACATCCTGACGAGCGGCTGTCTGGGACCGGGCCAGATGCTCGAGGTCGATTTTGCCCGCGGCCGCGTGATCTACAACGACGAGCTGCGCGCCCGCTATGCCAAGGAAAAGCCCTACCGTGATTGGATTGCCGAGGAGACACTGACCGTCGACGCGCTCGATGAGCCCGTTGCGGCAACACCCGCCGAGGACGCCGAGGTGCCTGCCGTCGTGCGCATGGCTAAGCTCGGCTATCACTGGGATGATGTTGACGAAGTCGTGCGTCCCATGGCCCAGCAGGGCAAGGCGCCGCTCGCCTCGATGGGTATCGATGTGCCGCTGGCCTGCCTGTCCAAGAAGACGCGCTCGTTCTTTGACTACTTCTATCAGCTGTTCGCCCAGGTCACGAACCCGCCCATCGACGCCCTTCGCGAGCATATGGTCACCTCGACCACGCTCTACCTGGGCAACCACGGCAACCTGCTCGAGGACTCTCGTGCGGCCTGTCAGCTGGTGCGCTTGGAGCGCCCACTGCTGAGCGAGGAGGAGTTCGAGCGTATCTGCGCCATCGACCGCGTGGGCTTTAAGACCCGCCGTTTCCGTGCCGTGTACCGCCGCGACGCGGGTGAGGGCGCGCTGCAGGCTGCGCTCAAGCAGCTTGCCGAAGACGTCGAGGCCGCGGTTCGCGATGGCGTGAACATCGTGGTGCTGAGCGACCGTGCTGCGGCGGGCGAGGTCCCTGTGCCGTCGCTGCTCGCCGTGGGCTGCGTGCACAACCACCTGATTCGCGCCGGCGTGCGTACCTTTGCCGACATCGTGGTGGAGTGCGGCGACGCCGTGTCCCCGCACGACTTTGCGGCACTGGTGGGCTACTCCGCGAGCGGCATCTATCCGTACAACGCGCACGCGTGCATTCGCGACTTGGCGGTGCACGGCGATCTGGACGTGACAGCCGAGCAGGGCATCGCCAACTACAACAAGGCTGCGACCGCTGGCATCGTTTCCATCATGTCCAAGATGGGCATCTCCACGGTGCAGAGCTACCACTCCGCGCAGATCTTCGAGGCCGTGGGCTTCACTCCGGAGTTCGTCAACGCGTACTTCGCCGGCACGGTGAGCCGTGTGGGCGGTATGGGTGTCGAGGACGTCGAGCGCGAGCAGAATGAGCGCTACGACGCCGCGCTCGCTATCCTTAAGAGCCCGGCTCCCGATCAGCTGCCCACGCTGGGTCTGACCAAGTGGCGCCCGCTCGGCGGCGAGGATCACCTTATCGACCCGCAGACCGTCTACCTGCTGCAGACCGCCTGCCGCGAGGACAGCTACGACACCTTTAAGGAGTACAGCGCCCGCCTGCACCGCACCGGCCGTGCCGTGCGCCTGCGTGACCTGCTGGACTTTAATGCCAACGGTCGCACCCCGGTGGCACTCGACGAGGTGGAGCCCGCGCTCAACATCGTCCGCCGCTTTAACACCGGCGCCATGTCGTACGGCTCCATCAGCAAGGAAGCACACGAGTGCATGGCCATCGCCATGAACCGCCTGCACGGCCGTTCCAACTCGGGCGAGGGCGGCGAGGACCCGCGTCGCGAGACCCCGCTGGCTAACGGTGACTCCAAGAACTCCGCCATCAAGCAGGTGGCAAGCGCGCGCTTTGGCGTGACGAGCCGCTACCTGTGCAGCGCCTTCGAGATTCAGATCAAGATGGCCCAGGGCGCCAAGCCCGGCGAGGGCGGCCACCTGCCCGGCAAGAAGGTCTACCCCTGGATCGCCGAGGTTCGTCAGTCCACGCCCGGCATCGGCCTGATCTCGCCTCCGCCGCACCACGACATCTACTCCATCGAGGACCTGGCAGAGCTGATCTTTGACCTTAAGAACGCCAACCCCGGCGCTCGCGTGTCGGTCAAGCTGGTCAGCGAGGCCGGTGTCGGCACCATCGCCACCGGTGTGGCCAAGGGTGCCGCCGACAAGATCTTGATCAGCGGCCACAACGGCGGCTCCGGTGCCGCGGCGCGCGATTCGATCTGGCACGCCGGTCTGCCGCTGGAGCTTGGCCTTGCCGAGGCCCAGCAGACGCTGCTGCAAAACGGCCTGCGCTCGCGCGTGGTGCTCGAGGCCGACGGCAAGCTCATGGACGGTACCGATGTCGCCGTCGCCTGCCTGCTGGGTGCCGAGGAGTTTGGTTTTGCGACCATGCCGCTCATCTCCATGGGCTGCCTCATGCAGCGCGACTGCCAGCAGGACACCTGCCCGGCCGGCATCGCTACGCAAAACTGCCGCCTGCGTCGCGGCTTCCGCGGCAAGCCCGAGCACGTCGAGCGCTTTATGCTCTTTGTTGCCGAGCAGCTGCGCGAGGTCATGGCGAGCCTGGGCTTCCGCACCGTCGACGAGATGGTCGGCCATCCCGAGTGCTTGCGCCAGATCGAGGTCCCGGGCAATCGCAAGGCTAACCTGCTGGATCTGTCGCCCGTGCTGGCAAGCGCGACCTGTGAGTTTGGTGCCCACATCCCGGGTGCCGACGGTCGTCACTTCCTGCCGCAGATGGCTGCCGACAGCGAGCTCGACAAGACGCTCGACTCCACGTTGTTTGTGCCCTATACGGCCGATGCCCGTGCGCACCTGCGTCCGATTCGCTTCCGCGCCGATATCGCCAACGTCAACCGCTGCGTGGGCACCATCTTGGGTAACGCGGTGACCAAGGCGCATCCCGAGGGCCTGCCCGCCGGCTCCATCACCATCGATTGCGATGGTTCGGCTGGTCAGAGCTTTGGCGCCTTCCTGCCGCGCGGCATTACGCTCAACGTGTGCGGCGACGCCAACGACTACTTTGGCAAGGGCCTTTCGGGCGGCGAGGTGTCGGTGCGCCCCAACCCGCATGCGACCTACAAGTTCGACGAGAACATCATCGTGGGCAATGTTGCGTTCTTTGGCGCCACGAGCGGTCGCGGTTTCATTAACGGCCTGGCAGGCCAGCGCTTTGGCGTGCGCAACTCCGGTGCCACGGTGGTGGTCGAGGGCTGCGGCAACCATGGCTGCGAGTACATGACGGGCGGTCTGGCGCTCATCCTGGGCGAGGTCGGGCAGAACTTCGCCGCCGGCATGACGGGCGGCGTGGCTTACGTCTTTGACCAGTACGGCACGCTCGATGCCCGTGTGAACCACGAGAGCGTTGAGCTCAAGGCCCCGACGGCCGGCGAGCTGGCGCAGATTCGTGCGCTCATCCAGGAGCACGTGGACGCGACGCAGAGCCCGCGCGGTATTAAGCTGCTCTACAGCTTTGAGACGATGAGCAAGCACTTTGTGAAGGTCATTCCAACCGAGTACGAGCGCGTGCTGGCGATTGTCGCCGCCGCCGAGGCCGTCGGCAAGACGCATGCGCAGGCCGAGGAGCTGGCGTTTGACATTGTGACCGGTCGCGCCGACGCCGCCGATGTCGCTCGCTTTGATGTGGCGGGTGGTGCTGCTGGCGCGGGCGCTGCGTCCGTGGCTGCCAGCTCTGTTGCTTCGACCAAGAAGGAGGCGTAAGTGCCATGGGTAAGCCCGGTGCTTTTCTTGATATCGATCGCGTGACCCACGAGCTGCGCCCCGTGGAGGAGCGCAGCCGCGATTTCGATCCGCTGTACGTGGAGCTCGACGACGATGCGCGCCGTGCCCAGGCGAGCCGCTGCATGATGTGTGGTGTGGCGTTTTGCCAGATGGGCGCGAGCTTTGGCAAGGCGCGTCCGAGTGGCTGCCCGCTGCACAATCTGATTCCCGAGTGGAATGAGCTGGTGTACCGCGGCCGCTGGGATGAGGCTGTCGAGCGCCTGTCGCTCACCTCGCCCATGCCCGAGTTTACGAGTCGCGTGTGCCCGGCGTTGTGCGAGGCCGCGTGCAACCTGGGTTCGGTCGATGGCCAACCCACGACGATCCATGACAACGAGCGTGCGATCAGCGACCATGAGTGGGCCAACGGCGGTCCGCGCCGCTTTGAGCCGGCAGGGGAGGGCGCGCCCACGGTTGCCGTGGTGGGCTCTGGTCCTGCTGGTCTGGCGGCAGCATGGGAGCTTGCGCGTCGCGGTGCCCGCGTGACGGTGTTTGAGCGTGACGACCGCCCGGGCGGCCTGCTCATGTACGGCATTCCCAACATGAAGCTCGAGAAGTCCGTGGTCGAGCGTCGCGTGGCACTTATGCGCGAGCTGGGTATCGTCTTTGAGCTGGGCGCTGACGTTACGAACCCTGCGGTGGCGGCCAAGCTCGATGGCTTTGACGCCGTCGTGGTGGCTGCCGGCGCCCGCGCCCCGCGTGGGCTTTCTGCTGCGAACATCGATGCGCCCGGCGTGGTGTATGCCGTGGACTACCTGACGGCTTCGACCATCTCGGTGCTCGATGGCGGCGAGCCCACGGTGAACGCGCGCGGCCTGGACGTTGTGGTCGTTGGCGGCGGCGATACCGGCAACGACTGCGTGGGTACCGCGGTGCGTCAGGGCGCGCGCAGCGTGCGCCAGTTTGAGTTCTTGCCGGCGGCGCCTGATGCGCGCGCGGCGAGCAACCCCTGGCCGCAGTGGCCAAACGTTAAGAAGACCGACTACGGCCAGCAGGAGGCCATCGCTGCCATGGGCGGCGAGATGCGCGCTTGGGGCGTGGATACGCTCGAGGTGCTGCTGGATAAGAAGGGCACTGCCGCGGGCCTGCGCGTGGCCGACCTAGATTGGTCGGCCGGCAAGCCTGAACGCATTGCGGGCTCCGAGCACGAGGTGCCGGCGCAGCTGGTGCTGATCGCCTGCGGCTTCACGGGCCCGGAGCACAGTGTGTTCGACGCCGTTGGCGTGCCCGTTGCCACTGCTGGTCGTCCGCTGCCTGTGATGGCCGCCGAGAGCTCGCATCTTGCGGCGCGTGTCGGCGGCGTCGCCGCGGATGCCGCGCCGGTGTATGTTGCCGGTGATGCGCGCAACGGCAGCTCGCTCGTGGTGAGCGCCATGGCCGACGCCCTGGCCTGCGCTGCCGAAGTCGCCGAGGCGCTGGAGCTGTAAGGCGGCTGTCCACAGCTGAATCGTCAAGGGCCGTCCCCAACGGCCGGCCCAAAAGGAACGTCCCCAAGTGCCGGCAGTTGGGGACGTTCCTTTTGGGCCGGCACCCGGGGACACTCCTTGCGGGTTTGCGACCGATTTGTCCGTTTGTCGACGCGCGAGTGTCCATTCGGCGTCTTCTTGAGCTGTGGTGCTCTGCTGTTTCTGTGGTGGCCGGGGGCGCTTGGCTCAAAAGGGCGGGTTGGCCGTCTATGTTTACCTGCGGTTTTGTTGCGGTGCGCATTTTCGGTCAAGCATCCCGTCAAGTGTTTGGTCAGCATCTGGTTTGCGGCCGGAGGCCTATTTTGCCCGCGCTGGTCGTGGCTGCCCACCCTCCTCGTAAGCTCAAATTGAGGTCTATCAGTTTGAGGAGGATGCCATGACTGACCACGCTTTAGACCGAGCGCAGCTAGCCGAAGCCGTCGGCAACGATATTGCCGACATGGCCCATTTTTGGATGCTGCGGAAGTTCCAGTTTTTGGAGCCGGCGCGCGAACAGTTCGAGATCATTGTCGACCCGTGGCTCAGCTATTGCACCGAGCCTTCGCAAAACGAAATCATGGCCTATAACATGGCATTTACCGATTGGCTGCTCTTCGAGCGCCCCTATCGCCATGGCAAGACGCTGCTCGAGCTGTATGTTGACGAGCCGCCGGCATCGCTTTCGCCTGCCTCGCTCAAGCGGCTCGAGCAGGTACGCGACACGCAGTATTTCTCGCGCTTTGGCATTTTGGACAAGGATCCTGCGACTGGTATGGTCGCGCTGAAGGACACGCGCACCGACCGTCGTTTTGATGTCTACGACCCGCATATCGTGCAAAAGGAGCATTGGAGCGACGGAGCGATTGCGGTGCGCCTCGCCTGCGTCGACGATGTCTGGCTGACGGCGGGACAGCTCTATCTGTATGACATCGCACGCCTGAGTGACACGGCGGTCGATGGACCGGGTGCGGTGCATCCCGAGGATCTGCAGGATGGCTTTGACACCTCGTGCATCAGCTTCTTTTTGCGCCTGGTCCGCGACATCATGGGCGCCCAGGGGCGCTACGTAAAGTCCCTCAACATCTACGAACAAGAATGGGAGTAGGGGATGTGACTGGCATCGCCCTGCTGCCCTGACTTTGTCTCAATCTGTAACGTTTGGCGGCTGTTTGGGCCCGTAACTGTTACAGATTGAGACGGAAGGTTGGCGGCTGCCGAAAGATCTTGTTCTGTAACAACTAGAGGCTCAAAGACTGTCTTCCTGTTACAGATCAAGACATTTGTCAGCGGAGGCAACGGTGACGATGGTCCATTTGTCTGACGTGGTGGTGATGAAAGTGTCTAATACCGTTCTCAAACACAAACATGCGACTCGCAACACGTTGGCGTGGAATAGGATGCTCGCGCGGCTCACGGAGAAGACGGCCAAGCAAGGTGCGCTGCTCGCAACGCATGACAATACCGAGCTTATGTGGCTACGACGCCATGTTGGAACCGACGATATCGCGGAGCCCGAGCCGTACCTGTTCTGTTTTCAGCATGATTGGGATGCATTGACGCCGGCGGAGTGAGCGCTGAGGACTATCAAAGGGCTTGCGGAATTTCATCCCGATTGGGCGTTTTGGGGATATGACGCCGCGCTGATATGGGGTCTGGAGATGCCGAATGATCTGCTCGGGCCGCGTTTCCTTGTTAAGACTTGCTGTTCGGTGACGTTGAGCGGCGGGTGCAGGTTGTTGCGTCCGCAGATTGCGGGCGCGCTCGAGCGCGTCGACGGCGTGCGGGTGACGTCGTTTTGGCGCACGGCGGAGGATTGCTTGCTGCTGTTGATGTTCACTAAGAAGTGGTCCGAGTGATCACCGGGAAATGAGCACCGTGAGCACGAAAAATTGAGCAGTTTA
>NZ_JBDMSL010000028.1:0-29239 GCF_039758965.1 Collinsella aerofaciens
ATTGTGGCATCCCGAGCCCGCGGAAAGAAGCTGCGCCGCGGGGGAGGCGGCCCAAATGGCTTTCTCATATCGTCTTGGGCTTCGAACCCTGCTTGAGTGCCTTGGAAAGGCCGACAAGGGCCGTGAGGAGCGAGACCATAGCGGTCAGGAGCTTCACGAGCTCGGTGAAATCGGTCATGGGCATCACCTCCCATCAAATGGAGGGCTCTGCCCGGCACGAGGGCTGCCGACAGCAAGGACGATTCTATCAGAGCGGCTGACTCCCGCCCGATATTACCATCCCACCGCGCCTGTGCAAAAAAGAGGGCCGCCAAACAGCGACCCTCCAGCGAAAGTGCACGTTATTTAGGACAGTCAAATTCTTTGAAAAACAAATGGCTGCTGTAGAATTACAAATAAGAGTCACCCGGAAGGAGCGATCGATGAAAAGCAAACGATTTGTCCTGAATGCACTTCTGGTAGTAGCAATATTGACGCTCTTCGTCTTTTCGTACTCATACATGAATCAGCCAAGATTTGGATATGCTTTATACGCTGTGTTTTCCGGCGAAACAACTTACAACACTTACAACACTATAGGCTTCATTGACGCAATCTTTTTCTATGTAGTCGGCCCCCTATCAAGCGAACTGGTCGCTTTTGTTGTCTGCTTCAACCTGAATCAACGAAGCCAGACTCATTCAGCGACTTCGGCCAAACAAGGAATAAATCTCTTCGCAATAACGATAGTTCTGCAAATTCTGACAGTGTTAATTATCGCCCTGACCGCAACAAACATTTTGAAGTATGAGTACGGACTCGTCGCAAGCTGCCTCATGGCAATTGCCACAGGTATAGCGGTTTCGCATACGAATCCGGCAAAGAAGCAGCTCAGCTAACAGGGCCTATTTGGAATCCGAATCGTCCATGGAGCCGTCGATGCCGGTTTTGGTGTCGTCCGTATTGGAATCGTCATCCTCGGGGCTTATAGGACACATTTTGTCCTATAAGCCCCGATCAATTCATACTCCTCATCCTCGCCGAATTGCGAGTATGGCAGAATCGGCACTGGATGGCAGCGCGCTAGGCCGTGTCCGCGGAGTTACCCCCTTGTTTTTATCGTAACAGCTGATTCTAGGGACGTTTCACTGTGCCCCTTTTGGCAATTTCCTGTGCCCTTTTTGGAAACTCGAGCGCCTATCTGACCGGAGGGAAAGATTTAGCGAATTTAGGTGTACCACTTTGTGTTAGTTTGTATTTTAGACAGTACTTGTGATACGCTTTGTTTCAATCAGTAGTGGTACGATTTCGCTTGTTCAACGAAGGAGGTAATTGTCTATGGCAGTGGCCGAGGAGAAGAAAAGAATCCAGGTTACTCTGCCTCTCGAAATTTGGCGTGATCTCGATAACTACGCGAAGAGTCGCGGTGTAGCCAAGTCGTCTATGGCGGCGATCGCTATTTCCGAGTTTTTGGAGCGTGTTAAAGAGCAAAAATAGATATGAAAAAAGCCCCCTACCGGCAAGTAAGAAGGGCTTTTTCCATGTTCAAATGTGGCTTTCTGGCCTGTTACCTGCAATCCTAGCACACGTATGCTTTGATTTGGGTCCTTATGTTGAAGTACTACCAAAATACTATGGCATCACTTCGACTGATGGCTAGATAGCCTCAACGAGAGGCTAGTTTATGGATACAAGAAATTTAAAACCGGATGTGGGCGGTGGCTATCCGTGGGACACGGATAGCCACCCGTCCGGTCCCGCAAACCCGTCTGGAATGGGGACGGCGTCCGATTTCGCGAATCAGGCCGTCACAGATGCCGCCATGGCCAATAGTGAGAGTCACCGCGAGGTACTTCGCCGGGCATCGGATGAATCGTCCCGTGTCGCCCACATGGTGCAGGATATGGTCAGCGAGAAGGTCGCGATCATCAAGCCGCCATGGATGCTCGAGCTCGGTCTGCCTAGGCTCGACACCGATATTATGGGGCGGATTTGGTCGTTCCAGCGCAAGGACGTCTACAAATCAACCTGCTACATCAGCCTTGCCACCATGGCGGCGGACGTCAAATCGGATCGCTCGAATGTTAAAAAGAGAATCGACAAGCTTGTCGAACTCGGTCTTTTGATTAAGTCGCCGCGCGGGAATAACAAATCGGTTGAGTACCGGCTCGATATGACGGCGATCGCTAAGCGCAGACTCGAAGTCGAGGAGGGCAAGAAGAAGCAACGCGCTGAGAATTCGGCGAAACGCAAAGCTCAGTGGGACGCAAAGCATTCTGCCTAGTTTGAAGGGCTATGGGTTGTATGAACCCATAGCCCTATTTCTTTTCCTTACAAACTATGGGTTAAAACAACCTACAGTCTAACTATGGGTTGTTTTAACCCATAGTTAGACGAAAAATAATTTTATTGATAGGGGGTTAAATAACGGTTCTTCAGCAAGTCTATCGGTTAGGACAACCCATAGACTTGCTCACAGGGATCGCGGATGCTTTTCTGTGACGGTAGAGCTATGGGTTGAAAGAACCCATAGAAAATTTAAGCCACTTTTCTGGCTATGGGTTAATTCAACCCATAGAAAGCGATCGGAAAACGCCAAAAAGTACCGAAATAGTTATTTCAACCCATAGTTTGAGCCTGTGTTAACCTGGGCCAACTTATCAACTATGGGTTGTCTCACGAGACTATGGGTTGAAATAACCCATGCCAACTATGGGTTCAGTTAACCCATGCACTATGGGTTGAAATAACCACAACTATGGGTTGAAATAACCACAACTATGGGTTCATACAACCCACCAAGTCTGACTAGAGTGAATTAGATTCACTTAGTCTGAGCTCAAGAGGGAAACAAAGAAATCCACTAGAAAGCACTTAATGATCGAACGATATACAAACAAGAAAAGCCATCGCCCTTGCCCTCCGCTCACTGCGTTCGCTCCGCGTCACTACCGCTCCTTGGCGCTCGCTACGCTCGCCCTCCGGTCGCCTACGGCTCCCTGCGCGTCGGCTGCGCCTCCTTGCCCTCCGTTCGGCTATGCCTCACTTCGCGTCGCCTTCGGCTCCTTGGCATGGCCTTCGGCCAAAAGTGTGGGGGCTAACGCCCCAGCTCCCCGACTACGTCGCTGTCAGCCCTCAGCGCCGGCGTCGCCTTCGGCTCCCCGGGCGAACTAATCCCACTTAGTTGCAAGCCCTACAATTCGGCAATGACGCCGAATCCGTTTTCCGGTTGATCTGGATACCGACATTTGGTCAACCTCACTTCAATTACCGGCAGGGAGCTACAGAATCGAAAATAAGACGTCCTATCGGTGAGGTCCGACCGTTTTCTCACTGATAGATAAAACGGGGTCTTAAATCGGCTCTCAGAGGCCCATACAAAAGAAAACGGGCACCTGACGGTACCCGTGATTCCGATTAGATTTCCTTTTCGGCCAGATAGCGATCGAAAAGCTCCCGAGCGATATCGGAAACAGACTTGTCTTCCTCAAGGGCGACCTGCTTCAATCGCTTGCGGTAGCTCTCGGGAACGTATACAGACAACTGTACAAGCCTCTCAGATGCCCCTTCAAGGCCCTTTTTCGGGCGCCCGGCTTTCCGTACCTGTGGAGCCGATTTCTGGGGCTCAGATGCGCTTTCAACGATTTTCTGCTGCCTCTCCTCGGCCTTCTCCGCGGCGACATCGAAGTAGGAGGTCGCCTTTTTGAACTTTGCCATTTACAGCACCTCTTCCAGTTCGTTCAGGATGTTTTCAATCGCCTGGGCGGCCTTGCCGTTCTTGGCGATTTCATACACGGGCTTTCCCAGCGCCGCGCCCTGCTTGAAGGCCGCCGCGGTCGGTACGGTGCCCAGCACGGGAAGGTCGTCGGCCTCGAGCAGTTCGAGGAACTGTCTGTCCACGGTCTGGTTGCCGGCGAAGTTGTTGATGATGATTGCGAACGACAAGTCGGGATTGGCCTCGGTGATGACCTTGATTGTTCGCTTCATGGGCTTCAGGCCCAGCGTTCCGGGCTGCACCGGGATAATCGCGATATCCGCATTCTTGGCGTACTCGGCGGTGTCGTCGCTCAAAAAGCCCGGTGTGTCGATGACGTTCACGGCGTCCTCGTCGTCGAGCAGGTTTTTCTCGTGGTTCGCACCGCCCTGCGGGTCCAGGTTGCCGAAACCGACCTTGTGGCCGCGGCGCTCGAGGCCCCAGGCGATCTCGTCGGCGAACGTCGTCTTGCCGACGCCGCCCTTCTGGTTGACTAGCAGGATGTTCGTCGCCATGTTCTCCCCTTTCTGAATAGCGTAGTCATATATTAGCACATTAACATGTGACTACATTAAGTAATTCTAAGACGCAGGTAGAAATACGTGAGCATGTTAAGTAATTAGTATGGTACTACATTAACGTGCTCATGGATGTGGGTTGGTTTAACCTACAGTCATCAGATACGGTTACAAGGTCGCTGATTGCGAGACGGAGACCCTTCCGACCGCCGACGCGGCGAGTGGGAACGCAAGGGTAAGAACGCATCGTCGCTGAACCAGTGAGTCAGTATTCTTTAGTTGGATGATGGATATTGAAATTAATTGGCGAGATAATGTGCATATCTCATAATGTATGCGTTTCACCATGAGAGAGGGGTCTGTCATGAGCTGGAAACCGAGAAAATGCGTTATCGCCGGTCTCGTAACAACCGGTCCTGGCGGCGGCTTGTTTGCAACCGCAATGACATCGTACCGACTTTTCACTTACATGTTCTAAAAGGCGGTTTCCATGCTGTCGCAAAATCAATCGAGATACTTGAACACAATCGGCTTTGCCCTGCTTGCATTACTCTTTGCTAGCGACCTTTTGCTGAAACCGCCCAAGGAATTCGTTTCGCTTGCCATATCCTGCATTTCCGCCCTTTACTTTACGGCAACCCTATTCGTCGGGCTGAAGGAGAGGAAAAAAGGCGCAGTCGCCGCATCCGCCGTAGGCGTGATCATAGCCATTGCATCATTCTTTATCTGACACATTGGTGATTTGGGGGCGATATCGTAGGAATACGACCGGGAGAGTCGGGACCATAGGCTCCGGTAAGAACTTTTGCCATGTCCCACGCATCGAGCCCGATGATTTCCCCGCCGGGCGCCCTGATGGCCACGGCCTCCGGCGTCCGCGCGGTCTCATCGTCCGTGAGGCGGATGGGTGTGACGCTGCCGGCGTCCATCCGCCTCACGACCTCATCCCACTCATCGCGCCAGCCCGGCTTGAGCCATTTGATGACGATCGGACGCAAGACGCCAAGGACGCACGGGCGCGTCTCGAGCTCTAATACATGAGATCCCAGCTTGTAATACGTGAACATATGACTACATTAACATGGTCATGTATTACCGAGCGTTATATGCTGCGCCGGATCCGCCCGTCTGTTATCTTGGGGGCGACAGCCTCTTGCAAGGAGGCAGCCATGCTCCAGAGTGTCTTTGGATCCGATGGTCAGATCCATATTGAGAACCAGGTCAGCAGCCAACGTTTCGACCTCACCACGGCGAAGTGAAAACGGTCATCCCGACCGCTGAGAACATGAGCGCCGTCTTCGGCAAGGATGGCGTGGAGACGGAGATTCAGGTGGGGCAGATGCGCCAAACACTGGGCAAGCCTGGCCTCGATTGGCTGTTTAATAAGCACTAACGGTTGAGTTATTGCAGCATAATCGCAGCTGTAAATAGGTGACCATATGACCATGCTAACATGTGCGCACAGTCATATGGTCACAGTTGTAAATCGGTTTAATCTGTGGTCCTTAAACTGAAGCTGCCTCAACGAACCGTGGCTGGCGAGACGAAAAAGGGGAATCCATTTTGCGGGATTCCCCTTTCCGAGTCGTTGTGCGATTTGCCCTACATCTGCCCGTGGCGTTTCTTCCGGTCGAGGAAGACGCCGGCCGCCACGAGGACGGTACCGCCGATGGCGAACGTCTCGCCGATGAGTCCCGCGCAGCGGGCTCCGGGCGAGGGCTGGAGCAAGTTGATGGAAGACCTTACCGATTTGCGGAAGGTTTTGCCCAAAGAATCCGGCACCGCCGGATTCTTTTGGAACGGCCTCTCGTTTGATTGCTTTCCTATCGTTTGCCCCCAGACTGGGCGTCTAAAAAAGGCGGCCTAACCGGCCGCCCACAAATAAATAAACATTTACCGAACGTAAGAGGATAGGAACGATGCGCGTTACTCCCAGTGGCCGGCGACGTCGACAACCCAATGTTGCCCCGTAGCCTTCTGTTCATAATGTCCCTGGTCCTCTTTCGTTTCATAGGAGTCGTTTACGACAGATCCGCCGATGCCGCCGTTTTCGCCATCGTTAATAATCCAAGCATAGGCGGCATCGGATGAATCGAAGGGCCCTACCATAGTTCCACCGTGGTTTACCCAATAGCGGGGATGTGTCGTGTAAACCCAGTTGGAAACCCAAACCTGTCCATAGTCTGTCTCCCAGTGGCCCTGCTCGGCAACCCACTTCTTCTGGCTGCCGCCGTTGGAAGAGGAATTGTTGCTGCCGGAATTCTGCTTGGACTGGGAGGAATCGCCCTTGTTGTTCGACTTCGAGGAATCGGAAGACTTGTTATCCTCCTTCTTGGAGTCATCGGACTTCTGGTCCTTGCCGTCAGATTCTTTCTTCTCCTCGGTCTTGGCTCCAGAGGTTTGCGTCGCCTTTTCTTCGCTTGGCTTCTTTTTGTCTTTATTCTTTACCGCTGTGGCGGCCCTTTCCGTAGGGCCGCTTCCTTGCTTTGCAACGCTGGCACATCCAAGTTGAGGTGCCGAAAGGCACACCAGAAGCGCAACGATAATAGCCTTTGTTCTCACACCGATCTCTCCGTCCATGAAACCGGGCGTTGGACACTAGCCGATATCCAACGCCCGGTTCACTTTTACATCTGCTCGCGGCGCTTCTTTTGATCGAGGAAGACGCCGGCTGCCACGAGGACGGTACCGCCGATGACGAACGTCTCGCCGATGAGTCCCGCGCGGTCACCGGTCTGGGCGAGGCTGCCGGGCTGGGCGGTATCCGTGCCGGCGAGGTGCTTCGGGGTGTATGCCGCCTGCTGCTTTGCCGCCTCCTCTGCCTCCTGTCGTGCAATCTCATCGGAAAGCTTCTGCTCCGCTGCGATGCGGTCGGACTTCGCCTGCTCGTAGGCGGCGAGTGCCGCATCGTAGCCGGGCTGGAGCCCGTCCACCGCGGCCTGCTTCTCGTCCAGGATGGCCTTGGCGGGCGCGACCTTGGCACGTGCCTCGACTGCTGCGGCGAAAAGCGCGTTGAGGGCGTCATCCGCGTTCACATCATGGCCGGAAGCGATCGCCGCGCCGGCATCGATGGAATTCAGCTTCGACAGCTTGGCGTCTGCCTGCGCCTTCGCCTGCTCGGCGGCGGAGACCAGGGACTCGGCGGCGACGGTATCCGCCTTCGCGGCATCGAGGGCGGCCTTGGTGTCATTGACGGTCTTTACTGCATCCTGCTCGCGCTGCTGTGCCTCTGCGAGCTTCGCGGCAAGATCGGTGAGGATGTCGAGGTTCGACTGTGCGCCCACAAGATCGGTCTGGGAGCCGGTGAGCCTGTCGGCGGCAACGCCGGTGTCGGTCTTTGCGGCATCGACGGCACGCTGGGCATCCGCGAGGGCGCGTGCGGTGGCGTCCGCCTTTTGCTCGGCGGCTGCGAGGACCGCCGCCTTCTCGGCTTGGTCGGCTGCCGCCGCGTCGTGAACGCTCTTTGCTGTATCGACCGCCTTCTTGGCGTCGGCGATGTCCTGGAAGAACTTCGCGAGGTCGGCGTTCGCATCGTCCACGCCCTGCTGCTTGGATGCGGTGTTCGCCTTGGCGGAGTCCAGTTTGGACTGTGCGGTCGTTACAGCTGCGTTGGCAGCATCGAGGGTATTCTTTTTCTGCTGGACGGTCGACTTTGCCGTATCGACTGCCGCGTTGGCGACATCGAGGTCCGATTTCGCCGCATCAAGCTCGGCCTGGGCATCCGTGACGCCCTGTTGCTTGGCGGCGACATCAGCATTGGCGGCATCGACGGCACGCTGGGCATCGGCGACGCCCTGCTTCGCGGCATCGAAGTCTGCCTGTGCGGAATCCGCTGCGACCTGCTTCTGCTGGACGGTTGCGGCGGCGCCGGCGGCCGCCTGCTTCTTTGATGCGAGATTGGTCTTGGCTGCGTCGAGTGCGCTCTTGGCGTTCTTGAGGCCGTTGATATAGGAGGTCAGCTTCTGCTCGTACTCGTCGACGGACATGGGGTTCATGTTCCAACCGGAGCCTGCCCAACCCAGGTTTGCGGTATCGAAGCTGTCGGTCTTCCAGCCGTTCATGGTTCCCTTGCTGCAGACTGCCATGCCCATATAGCCGATTTCAGGGCTGATGACATGCAGGTAGTGACCGACGGTTGCGGGATATCCGGCAACCTTAAAATGCTGGTTGACATAGGATTCAATCCCGCTATGCGACTTGTAGAAATCTACGGCATCCTTACCGATTAGCCCGGTGACGCCATAGAGCTCCTTTACCGCCTGATCGAAGAAAGCCTTTTCTTGGTCCACCCACTGCGGTTTCGGATCGGTTCCATAGTTCCATGCAAGGTTTTCGCTCGTATCAAACTGCATGGAATGCCCAAACTTGATATCGGAATAGTTCGCGTTGGCAATCGCCGCCGCAATGAGCTTGTACGTGACCTGGAGCTCAGAGAGACCGACGGACTTGCGATACTCGTTGATGGACTTCATGTACGGGATTGCCGCGAGCATGTTGTCGAGACTGGTCGCGTCGAGGCTGTTTCCCACCTCGGTGTAGTCCTTGTATGTGCAGTTCTGGATGATCTCGATGGCTGAATCGGCACCCATGGCACGGAAGAAGCCGATGGCTCCCTGCTTGAGTTGCGCGTCGGCAGAATCGAGTTTTGCCTGTGCCTCGTCGACCTTCTGCTGCGCGGCGGTCACGGCGGCGTCTGCGGTATCCTTTGCGGCCTTGGCGTTCGCAAGCTCTACATCGGCGGCTGCCTTGGCGGACTCGGCGTCCTTGACAGCCTGCTTCGCGGCGTCAAGCTTGGCGACGGCGTCGGCATTCGCCTGCTTGGCCGCATCGAGGCCGGCGTTCGCGGCATCGAGAGCGGACTGGGCGGCGTTCACACCGGATTCGGCATCGGCCGCGGCCTGCTGCTTTACGGAGAGGGCCACCTGGGCATCATTCAGGTCGGCCTGTGCCGTTGCCGCAGCGGACTGTACCTGCTCGAGCTCGGACTCGCACTGGGACTGTGTCGCTTGTGCGGCAGCGAGGGCTGCCTCCGCGTCCGCGACCTTCTGTTTTGCCGCATCGTACTCCGGACCGCTGGCGCCTGCCTCCGCTGCGGCGAGGTCGGCTTTCGCCTGCTCATAGGCGGCGCTGGCTGCTGCGGCCTTCGCATCCGCCGCGTCCTTGTTCTGCTTGGCTGCGACAAGGACGGAATCGGCGGAATCCTTTGCAGACTGGGCCGCAACCAGCTTGGACTGGGCATCGGCAAGCGTAGCGTTGGCGTTGGCGAGTTCAACCTGTGCCCTGTCCACGGCAGACTGGGCGTCGCGCACAGCCTGTTCGGCGGCACTGATTGCCTCCGGGGTGGCGCTTACGGCATCTGCCTTGGCTTTATCGAGGGCATCCTTGGCATCCTGGGCTGCCTTGAGGGCGGACTGGTACGCCTCGTCCTTCTCGGACGCATCGGCCTTGGCGTCTGCGAGACCTGCCTTCGCCTGCTCGAGGTCCTTGCCGGCAGCATCGGCGGCGTCCTTGCCCTCCGCGACCTGACGGGCGTACTCGTCCATTGCCGCTCGGTCGGCTGTCGTGCCGGCGCTGACTGCCGAATCGTAGGATGCCTTGGCCTGGTCGCGGGCGGAAGCCGCCTCGTTGTAGGGACCGGCGGCCTCATCGTAGGATGCCTTGGCGGCGTCCTCCTTCGCCTTCGCCTCGTCGACCGCCTTCTGCAGGTCCGCGATGGCCTGTGCGGCGGATTTCGCGCCGGTACCGGATGCCGCGCCGGCGTGGGCGGCGATCGGCGACATCACGGCGGGGTGCTGTGTGCCCCCGTCACCGGTCTGGGCGAATGCCGTGAACGGTGAGATGAGGCTCGATCCGGTCATGGCGGCCATGGTCGCCGCGGTGACGGTCAGACGCGCGATCCCCTTCGGAGTGTGAATCTTTTTGTTTGGCAGTGCGGCGAAGTGATCGCCACCGGCAGCGAAGTGCTTTCCCTGGGTCATTGTGCTGTTCCATTCCTTTTCCGTGCCCTATCCGACTGGGCATCAGAGCGCTTTCCAATAGAGATAATTATGCGCCTTAACTGGGATTGTTGTATATAGTCCGTTGGCTTTTATACAACAATCCATGACTCTTTTTGTCATGGATACGACGCTTCAGAAATCATTCGGCATGAGATGCAAAGAGCTCCGCGCTGGACTCGGGTGCAGTCAGGAGCAGTTCGCCAATTTGATTGAAATGGATCGTTCCTACTACGCGAGCATTGAAGTGGGTCGGCGTAATGTCAGCCTCTCAAATCTCAAGAAGATTGCCGACGGATTTCAAATCAGCATTGCTGAACTCATGAGAGGCGTCAGCTAAATTTATCCGTCTCATAGTTCACAGTGGGTCTCGTTGATTAGTGCCTTAAGAAAATGGAAATCGTCCCAACGAGCTATCGTCAATCGTCCCAATAAATTACCGTCAATCGTCCCAATAAGTAATCGTTATTTGTCCCAGCGACGCAGATAGACGCTATAATTTCAAATGAATGATTGGAGGGAAAGCCGATGGATAGGTATATAGGACGTTGTGTTGACTGCTTGGTCGAGCGCGACCTTGGCATTTTTGGTGCAGTGCTCATTCAGGGGCCGAAATGGTGTGGAAAGACAACGACAGCCCAGAGATTTGCCGAGTCATCGTTATCTCTCTCCGACCCATCTGGCGGTTTTGCGGCCCTCCAGCTCGCTCGTCTCGATCCGGCCCAGGCAATTGTCGGACCGACCCCGAGGCTTGTCGACGAATGGCAGGAGGAACCGAAGCTATGGGATGCCGTGCGATTCGAATGCGATGCCAGGGGAGGGGAGCCCGGACAGTTCATTCTCACCGGATCTGCGACGCCACGAGCCGAGAACCAGCCGATGCACAGCGGTGTGGGTCGAATCGCCCGTTTGCGGATGGATACCATGACGCTTTTCGAGCTCGGTATTTCGTCGGGAGCGGTCTCGCTTGGGGCGCTGCTCGCCGGCGATCCCGTTGCGGCGTCACTCGGATCCATCGCCGGTATCGCCGGTATCGCTGATTTGCTCTGCCGCGGCGGTTGGCCCCAAGCGGTCGGTAAGACGACTGCCGACGCGATGCGGATAGCCGCTGCCTATATTGACGGTGTTTGCGAGTCTGACGTTTCGAGGGCGGATGGAGTGAAACGTGACCCGGTTAAGGTAAGGGCCTTGCTCTCCTCGCTTGCGCGCAATGAATCGACCCTTGCCGGCATGAGGTCCATCGGAAGGGATTTGGGCGTTGACGTCTCAAAGAATACGATTACCGGTTACATGGGCGCGCTGCGCCGTATCAATATCGTCGACGACGTCCCCGCGTGGCATCCGGCTCTCAGGTCGCCGGTGAAGTTGCGGCAGGGCGCAAAGCGGCACCTTGCTGACCCATCGCTCGCCGTCGCCCTCATCGGCGCGGACCCGGAGTCGTTGTCATCCGATCCGAAGACCCTTGGCTTGCTCTTCGAATCCCTCGTGCTGCACGATCTCAAGGTTTACGCGGCAGCCAGCGATGCGACCGTATCTCACTACCACGACGCTGACGACCTGGAGGTCGACGCGATTGTCCATCGTCGTGACGGCTCGTGGGCTGCCGTTGAGGTCAAGCTTGGGAGCCCCCAAGTCCCAGAGGCAGTGGAAAATCTGCTTCGACTCGAGCGAAAGCTGGTCAATCGCGGGGAGAGGCCGCCTGCGGCGAAATGCGTCATCATCGGATACGGGATGCCGTCGCACGTGACATCGGACGGCGTGGCCGTCGTCCCAATCGACGTGCTCGGCATGTAAGGGGTCAGCCCTCCGACATCCCTGCCGCCTCTCAGATTGTCTCGCTGTCAGCGTCGATGCGAAGAAGACCGTCTCGCTCACCCATCGCCTGCATGAACTCCGGAAGCGACCTCGGTGCATCCTCGCCGGGGCCTGCGATAACCGCAGAACGCCCCTTCCCGATGCGCCGCGAGCCCCTTATCGCACGCCCGTCTGTCTCAATGCGGCCTTTGGATTTATCGGTATTCACTTTTTCAGCAATGCCGTATTTACGTAATGTCGTTATTACATAGTTCTGTTATTTCGTTTTGCCGTGTGCCGGGTTTTAGGGCAGAGCCCTAAAACGTACGCCGCCGGGCGAAACGCAGTTTTGTACGGCGGCGTACGACTCTTGCGGAACCGAACTATGACACAACGCGACTGTGTCATAACGTAACTACGTAGTAGCGTAGCTGTGCGATTACGGCAAATCGAAATAACAGAACAACGTGACTGTGGAATAGCAGAACAATTGAACATTGAACTAATCGCGCCTGAAAATTTTCCGCAAGTGTCGTGCGCCGCCGTACAAAGCCCAGCGGCGCACTAGGGCTCTGCCCTAAAAACCCGGCGCCCTTGGCGGCGTTAAAAAGTGACGCAATAACGTTGTTACGTTATTGCGTTATTACACAGTTCGGCAGTCACACTTTTACATTGTTGCGGCATGACACAGTTACGCAATGTCTCCGGTGCGTCTCGGTAAAAGGTTCGCTACCGGACATCGAGGCGATCTAAGCGCGGCGATGGTTTGCCGTGAAATGTGCTGTGAGATTAAAAATCTCGCAAGAGACGCATACTTGTACCCCCATCGTAAATGTGTGTACAAATCTGCCGCCGACCCGGGCGGTTTGGCGCTTGCCAGGGCTCCGCCCTTGGACCGGGGGAAGGACACTCGCGCGCCTTGTTATTACGATAGCGGACAAGGGAGAAAAGGAGCCAGTTTCAAATTATTACGATAAAAGACACGGGTACGGCGGCGTGCGCGGTGGTACCTGCGGGAGATTATTACGATAACGGACGCAGCGGCAAACCCTGAATCGCGCCCCTGAGACGGTGCAAAATGGCCTTGTGAGGCCATTTTGCACGCCAGCTTCGTTCGATGTCAGACATTGAAAATGTCTGACATCGAACCTGCGGCAAAGCCGCAGCTGGGGCCACTAGTGGCCTGAAATCGCTCGCGGTACTCGCTTGTCCCACGCGTAGATGTCCGACAGCGCCGTCAGACATTGTCAAGCCAATGCTTCACAGGGATTTCTTTACAGAATTCGTATCATTCTCGCTGCCTACCCTCTTGTACATTAAACCCTTAAAGTTCATGAAGGAGCAGAAGCATGTATGTTGATGCATGGGGCTCGATCCTGTACAAAGATATCGGTATATCTCCATTGCCAGCGCAGTTCCCACAAGAGTGTTCGTAAAACAAATTGATCCCTTTGGCACGGGCATGCGGACTGTGTTCTCTTCGGCTCGCTGGAGGAAAGAGAGATAGGATTTCATATCGCTTTGCTTTTCGAGAATAGGACCAATTTCCCCATCAGCTACTCCAACAGCACAAAATGCACAGGGGATGTCCTTTTCTATACATGCTTCAAGAACTATTGACCTGGGATTGACCCCCTCCCCACTGTCTGCAGCGCAAACAAGCATTGAAGTCCTCGAAGGAACGCAACGCATGAGTTCTTCGGCAGAGCGGACGTAAGACGCAACTGGATTAAGCGAAAGATCTGGATAGCGATTAACAAGTGTTTTGGAAACTGCCTCTACTTTTGCTTCTCCTATTTCGTCGGGACCAACAAGAAACTGACGATTTACGTTTGACCTCTCAACTCGATCCCCGTCGATTAATGTAAAATGCCGAACTCCAGCAGCAGCCAAATGCTCCGCCACCACCTGCCCTATGCCGCCCATACCAACGATGGCAAGATGAACGGCGCCGATTTGCTTAAGTAACGTCAGCGGAGCGTCGGAATAATAAGACAAAAAGCGAGCTGTCCTCGAGTGGGGTGATTCCAGCTCGTATTCTTCAGTCTCTAGAAAACCAAGTTCGTTGAGCCTTAGCAAGAATCGTTGCTCGCGAGCTTCAAGGTTCGTCTCATCTATCATATTTTGTTTGGCGAGCTGCTCAAAAAGATTTGTACTCAAATCAGAGATTTTGACCCTCACTCGCGATTTTAATCCTTGCAATATAAGTTCGTTGGAATCTCTCCTGATATAAGCACTATCGTTCCAATAGAACATTTAATATCCTTTCCCTCAAGCCTTCTTCTGGAAAAGTGTTTCGCATGAAGAAGGCGCTGGAGAGTCGTCCGATCGGCAGAAAACACGCAGCCTCGCCAAACAGTTCGACGGCTCTCTCGTTAAACGCCTGGCGCGAAATCATGCCAGAAAAATACCTGCTCAAAACCGATAAATACTTTTGGAGACGCATTCGGTTGCCCAAGCCCGTCAGTAGTGCGAGTTGATAGTAGATAAAAATAGGGTCATTGAAAGTATTCGGAATTAAAAGCAGGTGTACATCCGCCCAATCCGATTGAGGAGAGAAATAATCACTCGACATGAGTTTTGGATGATACCTGCCTGACGATGCTAATTGAAGCGCTATAAGTTTTACAATCTTTTTATTGGGGTAGTATTTGTCGTATGAAATTGATAATTTCGCAGCTATCTCTCTTTGTTCATCGGATTTATTCACGCCGTAATCGAAGGAAGGATCTTTCAGTTTCGGCGACAGAAGTCTTCTGATTGCCTCTGTGTCAACGAGAGAGAGGATGTTCCTACGTCCTTCTTCGTCGGCGAAATAGCGAGAGTGCTTGTTTGAAAAAACGATAACAGCCTCTATGCCAGATAATCCATGGTGCAGCCGCGCGCTCTTGCAATAGCGCTCAATTAATAAGGGCATGTTTGTATTGCAGCTTGCCATGGTTCTTCCGAGAAGAAAACACAAGACGTCAATCCATCTATTCTCGATGCGCTTTATCGTCATAGTCTGAGTGCACGCAGCGCTGCTCAGTTTGACTTCCTGCCTTCCGATTTGCGTAACAGAAAAATCATTGACACAAAAATAGTGAGAAGAGAGGAGATGTAAAAATGGTCCCACCCTTCCTCCGGTCCGGAATGCAATGGACAGCGACTTTGCATGATTGCTTAGCGAATAGCAGTGACCATCAATTACATCTATTCTCAAAAAGAAAGTCTTTAGAAAGCCGCTGCAATTGTGATGGACGTAGTCAAGCTTCCTCCCCAACTCGACAATATGCTCATTATCATGTCGACTTGTAAACCTAATCGTCCTGTCATCATATTCAACTTCGAAAAAAGGGGAATGAGGGCATCCCGATGCATCGAGTATTACTGGAACCCCGGCGATACGCTGAATGATTTGTGACGAATAGTCATGTCCATCAAGAAGGCTCGACGCTTCGGGCAGCTCGTCAATCGATATATCAATTCTTGGAGACATGTATTCCTACCATTTTTAAAGAAACAACGGCGGTAATTGCTATCGCGATTGCGCCAATAACACCGAGCGCTATCTGAATGGGATATAACCCCAACACATATCCAAATATGGAGAAAAACATTGCAGAAAAGAGAGCCCTTACCAGAGACGCGACGGAAAGGATCGTCGCGCGGAGATCGTCCGCTATCGCGTCTTGGATTAAGTTTTCCGAAGTGATGTACACCACTTCTGGGAGAAAACAAAGCACCATGCTAAGGCCAAACAAACACAGCGGATTTGAAGCGAACCACGGAAGAATCATGAAAAGACCGGCCTCGATTAGCATCGAGCCGAGCATGGTATTTCTTTTCCCGAAACGCGATGAGAAGAAATCTGCTGCAATGTAGGCCGTCGCATTTACTGCATAGGATGCACCGAAAAAGATTCCTATTATGGAGACGGGAGCATCAAATGCGTCGAATACCAACTGATTCAAGTTGTAATAACTCCCATAGAATCCATCGAGCATGCTTGTGCCGATTAGAAGAAGCAACACCGCAAAAGCGGATTCTCCAATGCACCAGGTTTCGCGTCTGAAGACCTTGGCTGCGTCAAACCTTTCCTCCCCAGAGTTTTTGGAATGGGTCGTTTCCATCCCCTCAATGGGATACAGAAGGAAAAGCTGCAGGAGATAGAAAACGGAAACGCATACGTAGAGGGCACTCCAAGATACTTGGGCAATGAATGATCCAAGTACGATTGCCACTCCCGTCGCGATTGATTGCGCGGCAAGCAGCCGAGCGTTGATGGTGAGGAAGCGCTCTCCTTGACCGGCATTTCGGGCAATTTCATATAAAAGTGCTTGTTCGGATCCCGATTGAAGGGAGTAGGCGAGTGCCTCAACAAGGGAAAGCGCGACGAGAAAGGGGCCTGAGAGCAACAGCATGCCAGCCGTATGGAAGAAAAGCAGCAGCACGCCCACTTGAATCGAGAACTTCTTTCCAAAGAAATCGCCTATCAGCCCTGTTGGCAGCTCGAGGACGACCGTTGCAATGTTAAACAGGGCTTGATAAAGTGCGATTTCCGTGACGGACATTCCTTTCTCCGCAAGGAAAAGTAGAAACACTCCCCGATTTAAAACAAATCCCGCGAGAATGAAAAAGGCGGAATAGATGTGCAGCTGCGCAGTGGCATTCTTATTCATTTGGCACTCCTAACGACTATTTTTGTCGGGGTGCTCGCCACTGATTCGAAGCCTGAAATGTTCATAGTCTCAATGAAGAGCTGATAAAGCTTTTGAACAGGGTATCGATAGAATAGGACATCCTGCGCTCTTTCTTCTCGACGAACTATTGCCAGCCGGTCGATTTCGAAACAAGAAACCGCATAATACACACCAGCTTGATCTAGAGTTGCCGTATAGCTTTCTGCAACGGCAAATGCATCACGATCGCGACACATTTCAAAAATATCTTCAATGCTTCTACCATCTCGATGAATCATAAGGTAGGTTGCGAATTTAAAATGGTTTATCAAATCAAAATACGTATCGGCACGCGCGAGCACGTCAAGAATGTCGTAATTTTCATTTCTGACTGTGTACAGATGATTGAAATGAAGAGGTGACAGGCTGTTTGGGTCAATTCCGGCAGCAAGTAAATCTAAGTAATACTGAGATTCTTTTACGATGATATAATCCTCTTTATTCATCCCTTGAGCAACATCAGTAAGAGGCTCTGGGCTCATATAGGAAAAGTCAACGTTTGACATAAAACTGGTCGACGCGACTTCTTGAGCAAGGGCAAGGGTGTCGAGTACTTCGGAATATGTTTCTTCTGGAAAACCGATGATAAAATTGGTTTCGAATCTCATGCCAGAGGAAATGATGGATTTTACGGTAGGAATTACTTTTTTAAGATTCAGGTTTTTCCGGCAGATTCGCTGTATTCTTTGCGAGCCAGTTTCCAAGCCAACAAATACGGAGATACATCCGGTTGCCTTAAGTAGGCCAATGATCTCGGGAGTTATCGTATCGATTCGTCCCTCACAGTTGTATTTGAAATCATAATTCATTGCATATTTTTTGACTGCAAATTCAAAGAAGTACTTGTGCGATGCTAAAAAGTTATCATGATTATAGTTAATTGAAGAAAGAGTGCCGGTTTTTGCCATGCAATCGTAGACACGCTGCGAGGTTTCGAGCAGTTTGTCGACATTAAGAAATCGCGCTTTCTGACCGAGAAGCACTCTGGATGAGCAATAGTAGCAATTAAACGGGCAACCTCTACCTGCCTCAATGTTGACCACGTTCATGCCGTATGAATTGGAGTAGTCGAGTTCCGGAAGGTTGTTAATGTCGTATTCAATCAACTCGCATAATCCAGAATCCCCGGTTTTAGAAATCGAATTTTTAGGTAAATCGCCCTGAGCGCCGCAAGCAATATATTCGAGTAGAAGCGGGATGGTTTCTTCCCCATCAAAGATCGATAGAAAGTCAACCTCGGGACAATCCTGAAAAACCATTTCTCGAAGTGAAGTGATCTGGGGACCACCAAATATGATAACCGATTCGGGATGCGCCCGTTTAATAATCTTCGCTATCATGATGCCCCAGATATAAGAGGCGTTCATGATCGAAACACCAAAAACATGGGAGTCGATTGCTTTTATTTCGTCGGAGAACCACCGATAGATTTCTTTTGAAAAAGTCTTTTCTTCTTCGAGGAACTTACGCTGAAAGTCAATAACGTGAGTTGAAAATCCCGCTGCTTCAGAAACGGCCCTTAGATTCAAGATGGCCAGATTATCAACAAGGGTCTTCCTGTAGTGATTCACCGGATTGATCAGAGTGAAATCAACCTTCAACTTGAGCTCCTTTCTTTCGGGCGAATAGGAATCGCCTCCGTCACATTAAACGGAGGCGATTGTGTTATCAGACCTTAGCAGCGGCGCTGTATAACCTGATCAACATCAATGCCGAAGTCCAGAAGTTCTTCAACAGTGATCTCGATGTCGGAAGCCGATTTATCGCTGGCCAGCTCGATTTCCTCTTTCTCCATTTTCGTCACCTCCTTTTCATGTATGAGTTAAAAAACTAGTGGCTTTCTGGAAACAGCCAGGATCAATGCTAAACGATGATTTTAGATTCAACGTCGGGACCGGTTGTTTTTATGAATATGATGCCAATGCACGAACAAAAGCAGTTAGCCTTTTCAGCACTGTTGCGGCTTATGCAATCACATGAGTCCTAGGCCCTTTCGGCACCACCTGTATTGCGAATCAGCACCGCTGTCTTCCCGACCGAATATTGCCGTCAGGCACCGCTATTAAATGCATCTCCAGGCATCCCGTTACACTCGCGCCGCCATGCGGTCGACTGAACGAGGAGGTTTCACATAGACGCGATCTGGGCCGACATGGGAGAGGCCATCATGCGGCAGTGCTGCAGATGGAGCGCTGGCAATAAAAGGGCACAAGGACCAGCGTCTGCCCAGATGCCAACACATGATAACGGCGGTGCTGTTACGCGATATTCAGCAGTGTTTAAGCTAGCGGATACTCAATCACGCGCATAGCAGGAGTAACAGCACAGGTGTTCCTATAGTTTTGTCAACCGGGGAATGCCGTTCGCGAGATCGAATCGCGAAATGCTGACGCCAGGCCTTTCGACCGGCGGACTCCAGTCTGTTCGGAGTGCTGCGTTTCGACTAGGCGGCTTAGGGCACCCTGTCCCGCATGATCGCGTAGGTGACCTTCAACCTCTTTCGCGCCAGCGTTTTGAGCGCCTTGCCGTGCGGCATGCCCCGTTCTCGGCACCTGGCGTAGTAGTCGCTCCATCTTCCCTCTGTCCGGGTAAGGTCGTTGCACGAGAATATGAGCAGGTTCTTCAGCCTTTTGTTGCCTTGGCGCGATGCCGTCACCGAGGAGATCGAGGTCCTCGCTCGGCGGTTGCGCGGCGCCAGGCCGCAGTACGACGCGCGCCTGTCGTGGCTTGACTCGTCATGTTTAATCTGTTTCGTTAACTGAAATACGAAAATCTGGTTAATCAAAAAAGCAAAATCTGGTTAAATGAAAACTGTAAATTCGGTTAAACGTGCTGGTAATCAATGGTGAAAAATATGCCCAAAAAGTACTACACTCGAATTATCGAAAATGAGCTTGACCAGATGCTAGGAATATTCGGTGCCGTTCTCATCGAAGGACCGAAATGGTGTGGAAAGACAACCACAGCCGGGACCCGTGCGGCGTCCAGGCTCCTTCTCATGGACCCGTCGCGCAACTTCGAGAATCGCTTGCGTGCCGAGACGGACCCGGCGCTTGCCGTTTCCGGCGAGGTGCCGCGGCTGATCGATGAATGGCAGGAGGTTCCGAAACTTTGGGACGCGGCGCGGTTTGAGTGCGACAACCGCGGCGGCGAGCCTGGCCAGTTCATATTTACGGGGTCGGCGACGCCGCGAGACAATGAGCGGCCGATGCACAGTGGCGCTGGAAGGTTCGCTAAATTGCGCATGGATACCATGACGCTTTTCGAACTTGGGAAATCTAGCGGTGCGGTTAAGCTGTCGAGCATTATTTCTGGCGAAAAGTTCAATGGCGCTTTCGGGTCGTTGGATTCTGCCTCGATTGCCGAGTGCGTTGTTCGCGGTGGATGGCCCGCGGCGGTCGGGCGCGATGCACTGGCTGCGTCGGCGATGGCGAAGCGTTACATCGGCATAGTCGCCGAAGAAGATTTGTCTCGTGTTGATGGCTCTCGACGCGATCCCGAAAAGGTCAAAGCCGTCATCGAATCGCTTGCGCGCAATGAATCCACTTTGGCGACACTCAAGACGCTCGTAGCTGATCTTGGTGGAGAGGTATCGAGACAAACGGCGGCATCGTATATATCTCTTCTCGCTCGGGTCAGCTTCGTTCGCGATATTCCCGCGTGGAATCCAGCAATGAGATCTCCGGTGCACTTAAGAGAATCAAAGAAGCATCATCTTGCTGACCCGTCACTGGCGGCCGCTGCGCTCGGGGCGACTCCGGAGACCTTGCTGCTAGATTTCAAGACGCTTGGACTACTTTTTGAATCGCTGGCACTCCATGATTTGTGGGTTTATGCGCGAGCAAACGGGATGAGTCTCTATCACTATCACGATTCTCGTGATCTAGAGGTCGATGCAGTCATTGCGGCTCCTGGTGGGACCTGGATTCCGGTCGAAGTTAAACTCAGCTCTGCTCAAATAGAAGAGGCATCCGACAATCTTGTTGCTGTCGAGGAACGTATGGTTGCTGCTGGAAACACCCCGCCGGTTTCTAAAGTAGCGATTATTGGATTTGGATCACAAGCCTATGTTACCGCCCGCGGTGTCCAAGTTGTTCCCTTGGATGTTCTTGCGCCGTAATGCTGCGGGCGAAGTGAAATCGACGCCGCAGTTTTTAGATCTGTTTTCTGAGATCTAAACCGTGAAACTCAAAAACTCACCGTCTTGATCTTCATTTGAATCGAATTGCGCCCGCGCAAAAGTCAAAACGACTCGCGCGGGCGTTTCGTTTTTTCATATCGCATTTCATATCGCGCCAAAACAAAACGCGAGTTTTGAAAATAGATAGCGACCATCGGTCGCGATCGTAGGCGTGTGTGCACGCCGCATGAAAATCGACTCGCCATTCGATTCGTAATGCGAGCCGCGTCAGCTTTCGACAAATCCAACAGCGCTGCGAGTCACGCTAATGACTCTCCGCGCCATTGAAATTGTCGAAAGCTGTCTCAACTTTTTCGCAAACGCCATGAAAACGATTCGACGAAGTCGAATGTTTGCGTCGCAGGCGCCGCAAACCCGCTTCGCAAAAATGCAAACACTCGGCATCCCTCGCATTCGCATCACCGCTTCGCTCTCGCTACAGCGAATCTCTAACACTCAGCATCCTTCGCGTTAAAAATTCGCTTCCGCTCACGGTCTTCACGCAGTTACAACGCCGCGAGGCCTCTCGCTTGGAATGAGGCCTCTCATTCCACGTCTACACTGCGTTTCGCCCAATCACCGTTCCGGAGATTGCAAGATGTACGTAAATGGCCATAATTACATGTAAACATGAACTATGGCCATTTACGATCTTGCTTTTCCCTCCTACGGGAAAAGAAGACAGGCAAAGCTGAGTTCCGCTTTGTGCGCGAAGCGGTTTCGCCTTCGAGAAAAATTCAGCGGACTTTTCCAAATCTTGTTTCGGAGGCCACTCCGAAGCTGAAGGGATAAAAATGAGACGAAGCGAGAAAGTCGAAGCGACGTTGACCGCTGAAGAAAAGGAAATTCTTCAGCGCCTCTGTGACGAAGCTGGTTGCACGGAAGCTGAACTAATCCGCTCCGTTTTGATTAGCCGTTCGATTGCTCTCGACGATCTTGAGACTGGAAAGAAAATCGAGCACGAGAAAAATAAAGCGCTGCACAACTGCAAGCGCAAACACGCTCCAAAAAAATCTGGCGAGTGCGGTGAAGCCATCGCCGAGAACGCCGAGAAACGTGACGTTTCATTTCATGTGATGCTGACCGCTCCAGAAAAAAAGGCGATCGAACAGCGGGCGGCAGTGCTTGGCATCTCTGTAAGCGAGTTGGTTCGCCGCGGTGCGATCTACGGAAAGATTGAATCATTCAATTTCGATATTGCTGAAGTTGAAAAACTCCATCATGAGTTATTGAAGGAAGGAACGAACCTCAATCAGCTGATGTACTTTGTGAACGCCCAGGGGCTTCCCGCGTACAACGAGAAAGCTGTTTTCCGCACGCTCGAAAAGGTTTACCAAAATGCTCGAAAGGTCGACCGGTTTATCGAGGAACTTGAAAAGCGTCATCACGTTGACTATGTTCCCCACGACTATCTGGCAGATGAACCAGACAATAGAAATCTTTAAGTCGGAACGCAGCCGGATCAGTTTTGCAATTGAGTGCAATTACTCGTTTAGCTATAACTACTGAGTAAAAGCGAAAAGAGACGGCAGAAGAGATTGACAGCCATTAAACAGAAAGCAGTCAGCTCGTACCCCGCCTCGCTAGCTTGGCCCTGCCCGAGTTTTCGGGGAGGTGGTCGCTATGTCCGAGCTCCGTCTTATGATCGTCGCTCTTCTTCTGGTGACCATTCTGGCCATTTTTGGCTAGGGTAAAACCCGGCCTTTAAAGACCAAAGCCGTCCTGTCTGGGACGGCTTTGTTTCCTCGATTATCAACTTCATACGGATGGATGCGGGGTTCGATACCCCGGCGGCCTGATCGGCAGGCCGCCGGGAACTCTCACTCCTCGATAAAAGCCGGCACCCGGTTAGTCCTGCGCATCTTGAAATCGTCAGTTTCGTGGGAGACGTAGAGGATGCCGTCCATCCCATCTCGCGATGCATATGAAAGGTGAACAGAACCGCAATCCGCTCCATCATCGTCGAGAAGATCGAACGAATTCGGATCGCTCGTTGCGGCCAAACGACCACTCATGCAAGAGCCATCGCCATTACAGATTTGCCATTCCATGTCTTCGCCTGCGAGAATCGCCATAGACGGCCCGGTCGCGCCATCGCTGACATACATCCCGTCTATGCCAAACCCGTTTTCAGCGCCATCGATAAACGATTGCTCGGACCTATACTTCGCGAATGATGCGCACAGCGCCATTGCAAGACCGATCGCAAGGCCAACAGCCGCTATCTTTGCATAGCTCCTGCCCATCATGTCATCCTACTTTTCGCTTGCCCAAGGAAAGGCGGAAGAAGTTATTCGTCGCTGCTTTTTTGTACACCTTCTTGACGCCGTTGACGGTCTCGTAAACAACAAACGGCTGAACCTTGTGCTCGACGTTCGCCGTCGCTTTCCAAAAGCCGGCACCGTCGATGTGAATGGAATACCCAGTCGCCGACAGATTGCGCTTTGCCAGCGGTATCGATACGCCTATGCTTCCGAGACCGTTCGGGAGCGGCACCGATACACTCACCGAACCGCCGCCAGACGGCTGGACGTTTATGGAACCGCCCCCGTCGATGTGAACGCCCCCCGGGGGCTGCCCAGCAACGTCGTGCCATCCGCTGGCTTTCGTTTGCACGCTCCCGTATACGGTGCTGTAGCTTGGGCGCCCGCGTGTCGCATAGGGCTCAACACCATCAGATGACATCGCCTCTTCTATGATAAGGGCCGCTTCTTGCTCTGCACGTTGACGCACAATCGCCTCGACATCAGATTCACTCAGATCCGGGAACGCTAGGAATTCTACGGTTTCAGAATTGTAACCATCAGCAAATGCACCATTTGGGGTGATTAGTGACAGTCCGCCCAATGCGGCTGCCGTCAGGATTGACCTGCGAGTAATAAACAGGTTTTTCGTTGTACTCATCTTCGCCTCCAAACTTCTCACCGGGGTCCTTCTGGCCAATTTTGCCCCGGCTCGGTTACTTCGGTTACTTGAGCGCTCCCATATATGCTTGTTACCCATGTACGTAATATTAATTTTGGACATATCGAAATTAATCAATGGTTGCGGGAGTTTCCGACCTCAGTGAAATGCCGCCCTATACCCACAGAATCAGTCGAGCTTGACATGTGCTCTGCGCATGAAAAGGGATCGAACTGAAGTGTCTGGCCGGACGCCAATTGTCCGGGAACTGCTTCGGATTCGACCCTCTTCTACTTTACTTCCATGGCCATGCAGCGGTCTAGTGCTCCTTGACCGGATGCTTCTCACCGAAACCACCGTCGATGCCGAAGCGGCACAGCCTGTCGATGGCACGAAGATGCTCGTCGATGGCGGTTGCGATCTGGGTGTCGACCTCGCTGTCGTGGTCGTTGAGACCGCGGACCGCCCCGTCGGCGGCCATGAAGGCCTTGATGGCCTGATTGAACTGAGCCTTGAAAGCATCGACCTTCTCGACAGCGGTGGCTCGTTGTGCCATCTCGTGCTCGAGCCGTTGAACGATTTCCTGTGTGTCGCTCATGCTGTTCCTTTCCTCGCGGGGCGTTTAACCTACTGTATCGCACCGCGCAGACACGATTTTTTCGGGCGGCGGCAAACTCCACGAAGCCGCAGGTAGACGGCTTGATGTAATCGCAAATACAGCCCAGAAAAGGAATGCCTAGATACCCGTTAGGGACATCTGCTTTCAGGCGCCTTAAAACGCATCTGGTGAGGTCGTTTTTTCGGCCTTGACCTGCGTGGTGGCACTTTGGGGTGCTCACAGCCGCGGCATGTTCTTGTAGACACCCTGGCGGTGGCCGACCCTTACGACCTCGATGACGGCTTTCCCGTCCTCGATCCTTGCCAGGATGCGGTAGACACCAACGCGCCAACGCCAACCGGAATCGGTGCCCTGAAGCTGTTTTCCATTCGGTGCGCGCCGCGGGTCCTCGCATCCGTCAAGGTGCTCCTGAACCCAGGACAGGATTATGAGCCGCTGCTTCTTCGGAATGCTTAGGAGTTGCTTGGTCGCCGCCTTAGACCATTCGACGCTGAAACTCACTCGGCCTCCATTGCCATACGCATGACGTCATCCATCGAATAGCGGGTGCCATCGTCCTCCATCAGCGCCTCGTTGTACGCCTTGATGTCAGCCGCCTCCTCGACCTTATCGAGGGCGGCGTTCCTCACGAATTCGGAAAAGGACATGCCGAGGACGCTCGCATAGGACTGGATCCAGTCCTTCTCACCATCATCGAACCTGATGGCAGTGGCACTCATGGCCATAGTTGCTCCAATCAACGTGTTACATTGTAGTACGTTGATTATACCCGTTTGTTCTGGAGCCAGTCCCAAAACGTATGCCGCGCGGCACTCGAAAACCGAACCCTCGATGCCGTGAACAGCGAGTGCCAAAACCCAGTGTCAAAACCTCCACTTGCATTCCCATGAGAAAATCAAAAGACAAGGCAGGAGGCTGAAAATGACCAGATACGGATACGCTCGCGTGAGCACGAAGGATCAGAAGCTAGATAGGCAAATCGAGGCGTTGGTCAACGCCGGCGTGCCCTATGGCCATATCTACAAAGACAAGGTCACGGGTGCCAAGGACGGCGACCGAACTCAGCAGAAGCGTCTGTTCAAGAAGATGAAGGCCGGCGATGAAGTGGTAGTCGAGTCCTGGGAGCGCCTAACCAGATCGACCAGGCAATTGCTGAACTACGACCTTATGTTCCGAAATCTCGGCGTGAAGCTAACTTCCTTGAAACAGCCGGTCGACCTCGATACCGCCTTCGGTCGATTCGTCCTCGGCACTCACGCCTGCACCGCCGAGCTCGAGCGCGACCTGATCAAGCAGCGCCAGGCCGAGGGCATCGCCGTAAAACGGAACCATGGTGGCAACGTCGGGGGCCGCCCGCGCATCGCGGACGTCAAGGCCGATGCTGCCGTGAAACTCTACCTTGCGCGGGAAACGCCCATCCCCGACATCTGCGCCGCCACCGGTATATCGAAATCGACTTTGTACCGCATCCTCCGTGAACGCGGATTGGTGGGCGTCAGAAGATAAATCCGAGTGCGCTACTATATAAGAGTGCGGTATTTCTCCAACTGAAACCCCCTGCGTGAACGCATAACGTATGACTTGAGACGCCTTTTAGAACTCACCGATCGCAGGATGACTACAAATCAACAGCGGCCGTGCATTGTTCCCAGCCATATGGCATGGCGGAGCCATGCCATTGTTGATTGGAGTGCCGCACCATGGCAGACAATCCGAGCGAAAAGAAAATCAGCGAGACATCCGGCGTGAAGGCCGTCCTCGATGAGGCTGCCGAGCGGATCGAGGCGACATGGCGGGAGAAGCTGCTGCGCGAGACTGCCGACCTCAGGACCGAGAACGCACTGCTCATGGCCCAGGTGGATGAATTCAGCCGCAAGCTCGCCGAGGCGACGGATCGGAATGAAAAGATTGAGGCCGACTGCAATGAGCGGGTCGCCTTTATAGAGGAGAAGTTCGAACTCGATACCGCGAGCCTCGAGCTCGAGAACAACGAGCTCCATGCCGCGAGCGTCAGATATCTCGCCGATGCTCGGGAACTCGACAGGCAGGTCGTCCAACTCCATGCCGAGGCCGTGGCCATGGTCGATGAGATCGAGCGACTGCGCGGCGAGCGTGACGCCGCGCTGAAAGCCCAAGCCGAGTTGAACGACGCACTCCTGGCCCAGCGCGACCTGATGGCCGAGGTCGCCGCCCTCAAGGACCGCCTTGCCGCCTCCGAGCAGCGTGCGGCCGTGGCCGAGGCCAAGATCGAGGTCATGACCCAGATGAAGATCGAGTAGGCCGCATAGCATCTAATTTTCTAGAAACCCCCTAGACCATTTCTAGGGGGTTTCTAGAACTGAGAACCGGGCGCAGCACTTTCGATCGGCACGATGTCTCGATAGACCAGACGGTGCCTGTCGTCACGCCACTCGTCACCGTGGTAGTGGCCGAAGAACCAGGCTCGGTAGCCGAGCCGGTCGTCGAGCTCGGCAAGGAATCGCTGAAGTCGGTCGCCCCGATACTTGCGTCCGCGCTCCCGGCACAACCCCTCAGCAAGGGCAGCAGGAGCCTCGTGACTCACCACGTAGTCGACCCTCCAGCCTACGCGGTCGAGCGAGGTGCGGCAGCACCCCATCTCCTCCTCGCTCGGCATCTCCTCGGGCCACCAGCTCCTCCCCTCCCTGCGATACTGCCTGTCGTTGCTCGCGGCACCGCCCATGGCAAGGACCGCGAGTCCGTCGATGTCGAACACCTCTCCACGCATCAGGTGCAGCACGCGCGGTCGCACCTCATGAACGAGGCCGCCGTTCCACTCCCGCACCGGCAGTTCTGCCAGCATCCGGTGGTTCTCGTGGTTGCCGTCTACGAAACACGTGGTCCATGGCTTCGACTCAAACCAATCGAGCCAATACCTCTCAGCATTCGAGCCGTCCCAGACAAAGCCGAAGTCGCCGGCCACGATCACCACATCGTCGCTCGTCAGAGTCCGGCCCAGCGGCCAAGACCTGAAGGCGAACCTGCTGGCCCCGTACTCGGCCCTGCCGTGCACGTCTCCTGTCACATAGATAGCCATCAGTACGCACCCCACGGCAGGAGTTTGTCCCCGAGCCTCACGATCCGGTCGTACAGCACGGTATGACGTTCGTCCGGGTTGCCGTCTCGGTGAAAATGGCCGTAATACCAGCGCTTGTAGTCCAGGCGGCCCTCGAGCTCGTCGAGGAATCCGGTCAGCCGGTCCACATCGGGGCGTTCCCAGCCTGGGTCCGGGTAGAGCGTCGGCGAGAGCATGCGCGTGGCGCAGGTATGGGTGATGACGCAGTCGACCTTCCAGCCGACCTCGTCGAGCCTTGCACGCGCGGCATCGAATTCGCGCTCATCCGGGAGCTCCTGAGGCCACCAGCTGGAATACGGCACGCGGTATTCCCTGTCCACGCTCGTGGCACCGCCCATGGTGAAGATTGTCGAACCGTCGAGCTCGAAGACCTCGCCGCGCGTCAGGCGCCGAATGGGCGAGGTGTCCGACAGGCGCTGCGTCAGCCCGCCATGCCACGGCTCCATGGGGCGCTCCTCCCAGTGATCGAAGCGCTCGTGGTTGCCGTCGACGAACAGTACCGTGTAGGGGCGCGACTCCAGCCAGGCGATGTCGGCGCATTCCTCGGCAGAAAAGCCCCACGGAAAGCCAAAGTCACCGGCAACGATGAGATAGTCGTCGCTGGTAAGACTGTCGCCGAGCTCCCAGTCGCGGAGCTTTTGCATGTCGAGCCCACCGTGGATGTCGCCCGTCACATAGACCGTCACCGAATCGCCTCTTCCCTCTTGTACGCCGCCAGCTCGCGCTCGACCTGCCTGTCGCCGGTCTCGTTGACCCACCAGGGCCATTTCACCCGGCCGCACGGCTCGTCGACTCCGGCGAACCATTCCCTCAGCTCGTCGAGGCTCACCGGGGAGTGCCCGTTGGCATCGCAACCGACGTCGTAGCGCAGAAGGCCCTGCTTGCGGTTGAACTCGTTGTACGCGCCGCCGCTGCTGTGGATGTGCCCGTGGAGGTGCCACGATCCATAGCTCATGCCCTGCCAGTCGGCCATGGGGTAATGGCTCAGGACGATCTTCTGCCCGTCGATCTTGAGCACGCAGATCGGCGGCTCCACGGTGAACGCGCCCGCGACCGCCGGCTGGGTCCAGTCCTTGTCGTGGTTTCCCGGGACGAGGTGGATGCGCCTGCAGGCGATCCGCTTGCGCAGGGCATAGGCGTCCTGGGCGGTCATCTTGAATGAGAAATCCCCCAGGATGTAGAGCTCGTCGTCCACGGCAATCCTGCCGTTGATGCCGTCGACGATGGCGTCGTTCATCTGCCAAATCGTCTCCCACGGGCGGCCGGTGAACTTCAGCACGTTCTCATGCCCGAAGTGGGTGTCGCTGGTAAACCAGATCATATTTATGTCTCCTTCTGTCGCTAAAAAACGTTCTCCTTCGAGGTCAGGAGACGTTTTATGAGCGACATGAGGTGCATATCCCTCATGTTTCAAGCTCCAATCTGCCGGATTTGCCCAACTAAAAGTTTACGCCCACGCGCGAACAGGATTTGATTTTTGAAATATGGACGAATTCCTCGTCAGGAGGGTAAAATGATGCCGACGGCAGCCCAAGTTGTGGTGAGCTGGGCAGAGCCGTTGCTTAGTAGAGTTAGGTCATCGTCTTAGCGACGGTGGCCTTTCTTTAATATGAGAAAGCCATTGTCAATAGGCGTGTTTGTTCGAGCCCGGTTTTAAACCGGGCTTTTTCGTTTCCCGTC
>NZ_JBDMSL010000029.1:0-28336 GCF_039758965.1 Collinsella aerofaciens
CGGGCCCCTGCATAGATTTTGGAATAAAAGGGCGCCGCGGATGGAGTTCCGCGGCGCCCAAGCCACACGCTAACAGCTTTAAGGAGTCAAAGCTGGTTTAGCCAAAGAAGCGCTTGATCTCAATCTCGGCGTTCTCCAGGCAGTCGGAGCCGTGGATCACGTTGGCGTTGACATCGACGGCAAAGTCGCCGCGGATGGTACCAGGAGCAGCCTCAAGCGGGTTGGTAGCGCCCATGAGGGTGCGCATCTTAGCAACAGCGGAGAGACCGGAAACGACCATCTTGACGACCGGACCGCTCGTCATAAAGTCGCAGAGACCGCCAAAGAAGGGCTTGTCGGCCAGATGGGCGTAGTGCTCCTCGACGGTAGCGCGCTCGAGCGTGGTCATCTCCATGCGCTCGATGACAAGGCCGCTGCGCTCAATGCGAGCAACAATCTCGCCGATCTTGCGGTCGCGCACGGCGTCGGGCTTAATCATGATGAAGGTCTTCTCGATAGCCATAAAAGTAGCCTTTCAAGTAGGTTCGCGCGTGCCCAAGTCCCATTCCGGCACCCGCCTGGACTGCATCGTAACAGAGTTTTAGCTGCAGTTAAACAAAAAGCTGTTTATTGAAACGTTGCAATTTATTAAAGCGCTCCATATGTGTCACTTCTGTTTCGAAGCCCGATTAGAGTACCATCCGACCGCCCATCAACCGCATCGAACAGAGCAGACGGTCGGTTGCCACCCGCGAACGTACCCCCTTCACAACCTGCCCAACGGTCCTACAGAAGTTCTCGACAAGCCCCTCCCCCATAGCAACAAAATACGGACGCCCACATCAGCAGACGCCTGTAAAGCAAAAAACGATTCCTCAATAAATGGCAAAAACGGCTTCGGCCAAACCCTTACTTTATCCCGTGGCCCATCTCGACGACCTTGGTCAGCGATCCAAACACGCCCTCGTCGGCCACGAGCTGCGCCTCGGCACGCTCAAGCTGCACGGCAACGGCGGCAGGAGCGGTACCGCCCTCGGTCGTACGCGCGGCGACAATCGAGGGGATGTCGAGCGCCTCGGTAATATCGCGTTCAAAGAGCGGGCTTGCCCCCTGAAACACCTCAAACGGCAGGTCCTCAAGATTGCAGCCGCGCTTCTCACACATCAGAACCAGATGCCCCACCACGGCATGTGCCTCGCGGAACGGCAGGCCACGCTTGGCCAGGTAATCGGCAACATCGGTAGCGGCAAGGTGCCCCACGCCGCACTCGCGCGCCATGGCATCCTCGTTGACGGTCCAAGTCGAAATCATTCCGGCCATAACGGACAGGCACTGCATGAGCGTATGGGCGGTATCGAGCGCGCCCTCCTTGTCCTCCTGCAAGTCCTTGTTATAAGCAAGCGGCAAGCCCTTCATGGTTACCAGCAGCTGCACCAGGTTGCCGTACACGCGACCGCTCTTGCCGCGGATAAGCTCGGCAAAGTCGGGGTTCTTCTTCTGCGGCATGATAGACGAGCCGGTGGAGTACGAGTCGGAAAGCGTGATAAAGCCAAATTCGGAGCTCGACCACAGCACGATCTCCTCGGAAAGACGCGACAGGTGCATGGCCATGACGGAACCGGCGTAATGCAAATCGAGCAGGAAATCACGGTCGGAAACAGCATCGAGCGAATTGGGGATCACGCCCGCAAAGCCAAGTTCGGCAGCCGTCATCTGACGATCGAGCGGATAGCTCGTACCGGCAAGCGCGGCAGCACCCAGCGGGCAGTTGTCGGCGGCATCAAAGGCGGCCTTCAGGCGTGTAAAGTCGCGCGCGAACATCCAGGAATACGCCAGCAGATGATGCGAGAGCAGCACGGGCTGAGCGTGCTGCATATGCGTGTAGCCCGGCAGAATCACCTTGTCGTACTTCTTGGCCGCATCCACCAGCACATGGCGCAGCTCAAGATTGGCCTCCATGAGCTCCTTGGCCAGCGCCTTGACGCCCAGGCGCGTATCGGTCGCCACCTGGTCGTTGCGCGAACGCCCAGTATGCAAGCGCTTGCCAGCCTCGCCGATGCGACGCGTCAGCTCGCTCTCGATGGACATATGAATGTCCTCATCGTTGATATCGAAGGTGAAGTTGCCGGCATCGATATCCTGTTCGATTCCGGTAAGGCCCTTGGCAATCGCCTGCTCGTCCTCGGCACTGATGATGCCCTGGGCCGCCAGCATCTTGGCATGCGCCTTAGAGCCGGCGATATCCTGCTTATAGAGATGTTTGTCGACCGGCAGCGACGCGCCAAACTCCTGCGTGACCTCGGCCACGCCCGCCTCAAAACGACCGCCCCAAAGAGCCATGGAACCGTCTCCTTTCTCCAAATACCAAAACAAGCGTCCAAAGCAATGTGCCCTGTCGCTAAAGCGATTTATCAACCGCTAGTTTTACACACTCCCTGCCGCGCGCGGGGCCATGTGGCTAATTTGCAAAGAAGTGACGCACCATGCACTTGGCGCCCAACGTCTCCCTCCGGATGTTGCCCTGCGAACCATCGATCCAGGCCTTCAGGCTCATAGGAACGTCCTCGACCCTTACAGCATCGAACTCGGGCGCGAGGGCAAGCAAAGCATGCGCGATAGCATTGAACATAATGGATACTCCTCATATATATAGGCACAGAGCCGCCAAATTGATAGAAGGAGCCCCGCCGGACAACCCCGGCGGGGCTCGGACTCAGCCGCAGACGCGGCATCATATATGCGGGCGGAACGTAGGGGCCACCGATGTTAAGAAGTGTCAGCAAGCATAACGAAAGGTAGGGACCCCGTGCGCCCGTTATGTATCACGCGGATGGGCCGCGCGGATACCAAGGGAAGGAGGCGCTAGGCCTGGGCGGCAGCAGAGCTGGGGCCCTGGACCTTTGCCCACGTCTTGAGCGACAGCGTATCGATCTCGATAAAGCCGGCGCTGGCCTTCTCGTCAAACGTGGTGTCGCGATCGTAGGTAGCCAGACCGTAGTCGTAGAGGCTGAAGGGACTCTTGCGGCCGACGACATGGCAGTTACCCTTAAAGAACTTCAGGCGGACGGTGCCGGTAACGAACTTCTGGGTATCGGCCATAAAGGCATCGAGCGCGTTTTTGAGCGGGCTGTACCACTGGCCGTTGTACACGGCGGTGGCCCAATCCTGCTCGAGCTTGATCTTGGTCTTGAGCAGGTCGCCCTCGACGCAGATGTCCTCGAGCGCCTTGTGGGCGGTGATGAGCGTCAGGGCGCCGGGAACCTCGTAGCACTCGCGGCTCTTAAGGCCCACCAGGCGATCCTCGACCAGATCGAGACGGCCAAAGCCATTGTCGCCGGAGATCTTGTTGAGGGCGATGACGATCTCAGAGAGCTTCATCTTCTTGCCGTCGACGGCGACGGGCTTGCCGGCTTCAAACTCAATCTCGGTGTAGGTCGGGGTGTCCGGCGTGTCCTCGGGGTTCTTGGTCATAACCCAAGCGTCGTCGAGCGGCTCGTTCCAGGGATCCTCCAGGTGGCCGCACTCAATGGCACGACCCCACAGGTTGTCGTCGATAGAGTAGGGGTTGTCGTTGGCACCCTCGGGAACCGGCACGTTGTGGGCGTGGGCATAGGCGACCTCGTCGGGACGGCACTTCAGGTCCCACTCGCGAACCGGGGCGATAACCTTGAGCTCGGGGTCGAGAGCCTTGACGGCGGCCTCAAAACGGACCTGGTCGTTACCCTTGCCGGTGCAGCCGTGGGCGACGTAGGTCGCGCCAAACTCGTGAGCGACCTCGACGAGCTTCTTGGCGAGCAGCGGGCGAGAAAGAGCCGAGAGCAGCGGATACTTGTTCTCGTACATGGAGTTTGCGGCGATGGCCTTAGTCAGGAACTCATCAGAGAACTCGTCGCGCAGGTCGAGCACCTGGCAATCGAGAACGCCCAGGTCGAGTGCCTTCTGCTTCTTGGCATCCAGTCCGGTCTCTTCCTGGCCCACGTTGCCGCAGACGCAAACGACATCGAGATTCTTCTCGTCCTGGAGCCACTTGACACATACGGATGTATCAAGACCACCGGAATATGCGAGAACGACTTTTTCCTTGCTCATGGCTGTTTCCTTTCGCCCTTGGTAGCTAGTTAGAACATCGGTCAGTTGCAAGTCATTTCGAGGTCAAAAACCGTGCAATATCAGGTTAAATAGCAAAAAGCAGCACATACATGCCCTAGAAACATGCAGCAATTTCGTGCTAAAACCCAACGACCTCAAAATGACTCTGTTGAGGCATTGCGCCCCATGCGGACAGAGACGATTGTTATCGTCGTCGGGAAATTGCGCGCTGGCGTCGGATGGCATTGTCTGCAGTGGTGATGATCTTTACGAACTGCATCTGCCTCTCCTTTCACCTATCGCCGGGCGCAATTCTAATATCGTAAACGGTACCTTTTCCTCGGTAAGCGGTTGTTTTTCCGTCTCCGTTTTCGATGGTCGCTATATTACGCTAAAGTGCCCGCAGCACAAGCGACAAATTCAAATTTCTGAAAAGTTTTTTCAGTACTTTGTGAAGCGTGGTGCAAATACGCTCCGTTCCTGCGAAAATACGCTCGACTACGAGTTGATGGTTATAACGTCTGAAACAATCTCGAAACGAAAGGCTCGCTTTTATGCAAACTTACGAATCGGACGCCAATATCGGAAACATTAAGATTCTCGCCGTCGACATGGACAAGACGCTGCTGACCGACGAGCGCGTGCTGCCCCAGGGTCTTGATGAGCGCCTGGACAAGCTCGCCGACGCCGACATCGTATTCTGCCCCGCCAGCGGACGTCCCGCCCCCAAGCTCGAGGAGATGTTCGAGGGCGTCAAGAACCGCCTCGCCTTTTGTCCCGACAACGGAGCGTGCGTGATCTATCGCGGCAGCTATATCTATAAGAGCACTATTGACGTGGAGCTGTATCAGCAGGTCTTGAGCCGTGCCTCGGAGGATCCGCGCGCTGTCCCCGTCCTTTGCTGCTTCGACGAGTTCTACGTGCTTGCCCGCGACCATCAATACCACGACGAGATCAGCGTCTACTACAACACAATCAACTACGTCGACAGCTTTGATGGCATTGATTTCGAGTCCAACAAGATTTCGGTCTTCTTCCCCGGCTACGACGCCGAGCCCGCTTTCCGCGAGACCTATAGCCCCGAGTTCTCGGACAAGCTCTACGTCACCAACGCTGGGCGCGAGTGGATCGACTTTATGAACCTGGGCGTCGACAAGGGCGCCGGCGTCGCTCACCTGTGCGAGCACCTGGGCATCGATATTGCCGATGCTGCCGCCGTGGGCGACACCTACAACGACATCCCCATGCTGGAGCGCGTCGGTCACAGCTTTATCGTGGACAATGCCGAAGAGCACATGAACGCGCATGCCAAGTGGCGCATTCCGAGCAACAACGACGGGGGCGTACTGACGCTCATCGACGCCATCCTGGCGGCTCGTTAACGTGGCTCGTTGGGCCTGGCCGGGCGGCACGGGTTAACTTTTCGCTCGGTCAGGTCCTGCGCAAGACGAAAGCCACATTAAGTGGCTTTCTTTGCGTGCGGAATCTACGAAAAGTTAACCCGTGCCGCCCGGCCAGGCCCTAGGTTTACTTACCTGCCGCCAAGATGGCGTCTTGAGTGTCTAGATACTTAGGCTGAATTTAATTGAACGAAGGACGCTCCTTGTTGATAAGGGGCGTCCTTCTGTTTTTGGTTACTTTGGAACTGTGGTTGCTTCCCTATTTAGCGTCGGCCCAGGTTATGCCGGTGCTGGCTTCGGCGATTAGGGGGACGCGGAGGTCTACTACGTGTTCCATGACGTCGCGGACCATGGTGGTTAGGCGCTCGACTTCGTCGACGGGGCACTCAAAGTCCAGTTCGTCGTGTACCTGCAGGATCATGTGGGCGGCAAAGCCTTCTTCTTCCAGGCGGCGGCTTACGCGGGCCATGGCGATCTTGATGATGTCGGCGGCGGTTCCCTGCATGGGGTGGTTCATGGCCGTGCGTTCGCCAAAGCCGCGGAGTTGCGGGTTTTTGGCCTTGAGTTCCGGAATATGACGACGGCGGCCGTACATGGTCTCGGCGTAGCCCGTCTGCTTGGCACGTGCCACCACGTTGTCGAGGAACGTGCGCACGCCTGGGTAGGCCTCGTAGTAGCGGTCGATCATGTCGCGTGCCTCGGCCATCGAGATATGCAGCGACTGCGACAGGCCGTAGGCCTGCTGACCATACACGATGCCAAAGTTCACGGCCTTGGCGCGGCTACGCAGGTCGGGTGTCACCTCGGACACCGGCACGCCAAATACGCGCGCGGCCGTCTCGGCATGGAAGTCCTCGCCTTCGTTGAAAGCGCGCACCAGATGCTCGTCACCCGAGAGATGCGCCAGCAGGCGCAGCTCAATCTGCGAGTAGTCCACCGCCAAAAAGAGGCTACCCTCCCCCGCCGAGAACGCCGTCTTGACGGTACGCCCCAGCTCCGAGCGCGTCGGAATGTTTTGCAGGTTCGGGTCGCTCGAGGACAGACGCCCCGTTGCCGTGATGGTCTGGTTGTACGTGGTGTGCACGCGACCGTCACCACGGCGCAGCGGGCCCAGCGTATCCAGATAGGTGGACTTGATTTTGGACTTTTCACGCCAATCCAAGATCAGACGCACGATTTCGTGGTCGCGGGCAAGGTCGCTCAACACCTTGGCGTTGGTCGAATAGTAGCCGCGCTTAGTCTTCTTGAGGCCCTTGGTCGGAAGCCCCATCACATCAAAGAGCACATGCGACAGCTGCATGGGACTGCCAATATTAAAGGTCTCGTCACCCGCCAGGTCGCGAATGCTGCGCTCGACCTCGGTGATCTGGGTCGCCAGGCCCTCGGACAGATTACGCAGGCGGTCGGGATCCACGAGCATTCCCGCGCGCTCCATCTTGGCAAGCACCGGCACGAGCGGCATCTCGATGCCATCGAACACGTTGGCGGCATTCTCACGGGCCATGCACTCGCGCAACGGCGTCACGAGCGCCAGCGTCAGAGCCGCAGTACGGGCGGCAGGCGCTGGAGCGTCCTCACCAGCACCCTCTGCGCCGCGCGCCGCAGGCAACGCCATCTGCAGATACGTATCGGCAAGATATGCCTCATCGAACTCGGAGCGATCGGAATCCAGCAGATAGGCAGCGACCACGGTATCGAAGATACGCGTGGAATCGGCAGCGAGCGGATCCATGAGCTCGGGCTCAGAAGAATCGATGGGCGAAAGCTCGTGCAGCAGCGCCTTCGTATCCGGGCTCGCCACGCGGCCCTCCATAAACAGGCGCGCAAGCACGCCGGCGATCACACCGTGGACGAAGTTGAAGCCCTCAACCTCAGCCGCCGCGCAGCTGTCGCCCTCCTCGAGCGCGAAGAGGCCCTTGGACGTCGCCAGCCACAGCGTACGCGTCAGGCCAAAGAGCGCACCCTCCTCCTTGTCATCGTCCACCACGACGGCGACCCACTCGCCGGCATCAATCGCGCGAGAGACCTCGGACGCCACGGCAGCAAGTGCCTCCGCATCGCCTGCGGCGGCACGCAAAACGGAGGGAATCTCAAGCGTGCTGGCGGCGGGCACGACCCCGCCCTCGCCGCCAATCAGCGCCAGGAAGCGGTTCTGCATGGCCGTAATGCCGAGCGTGCCGAGCGCCGCGGAGACCTCGTCGGCAGAAAACGCCGGGAAGGACGTCGCCTCAAAGTCGAGCTCGACAGGCGCATCGGTGCGAATGGTTGCGACCTTGCGGCTCAGCAGCGCATCGTCGATATGTGCACGCAGGTTCTCGCCCATCTTGCCCTTGACCTCGTCGGCATGCGCGATGACCTCGTCCAGGCTACCGTACTGCGCGATGAGCGCACTCGCCTTTTTGGGGCCGATGCCCGGTACGCCGGGGATGTTATCGGACGTGTCGCCCTTCAGACCGTAAAAATCGGGTACGAGGGCCGGCGTAATGCCGTGATACAGGTCGTCCACGCTCTCGGGTGTCATGATCGCCACGTCGGACAGGCCCTTGCGAGTCGAGACCACGTTGACGTGCTCGGTCACGAGCTGATACATGTCGCGGTCGCCGGTCACCAGCAACATGTCGCAGCCGGCCTCCTCACCCAGGCGCGCCATGGTTCCCAGGATATCGTCACCTTCCCAGCCCTCAGACTGCAGAATCGGCACGTTGAGCGCACCGAGCAGCTCCTTGATCATTGGAAACTGTGCGTGCAGATCGGGGTCCATGGGCGGACGCTGTGCCTTATACTGCGGCAGCATCTCCATGCGCACGCGCGGCTTGCCCTTATCAAACGCCACGACCACGCCGTCGGGGTTAAAGGCATCGACCATCTTGAGAAACATGTTCAGAAAGCCAAAGATCGCGTTGGTGGGGCGACCGTCCGGCGCGTTCATGGTCGGCGGCACGGCGTGGAAGGCACGGTGCATGAGCGAGTTGCCGTCGATAACGGCAAAGGTGCGGCGCTTATCAGACATATTGAATACCTCGCTTTGGGCTGGGCACGGTTTGCTCACCCCAGTTTACACGCTCCCCGCCCCGCGGCCACCGCACATCAAGCTCCGCCGCCATCTCACGCCCGTGCGTGATACGATGGCTCACGGTACATCAACCAGCACGATCGATCCGAAAGGAGCCTGCGTCATGGAGCGTCCCTGCGCATGGAAAAAGTACACGCCACAGCAAATCGAGGAGCTCGAGGAGCTTTGCCGCGGCTATAAGCAGTTTTTGAGCGAGAACAAGACCGAGCGCCTGTGCGTCAAGACCGGCATCAAGATGGCCGAGGAGGCGGGCTACGTCAATCTGGAGACCGTGATCGCCGAGGGCCGCGCGCTCAAGGCCGGCGACAAGGTGTACGCCGCCAATCACGGCAAGGACCTCATGCTCGTCAACCTGGGCACCGCCCCGCTCGAGCAGGGCTTTAACATCCTGGGCGCCCACGTGGACTCGCCGCGCCTGGACCTTAAACAGAACCCCGCCTTCGAAGCCGGCGACATGGCCTACCTCGACACGCACTACTACGGTGGCGTCAAGAGCTACCACTGGGTGGCCTCCCCGCTTGCACTCGTGGGCGTCATCTGCAAAAAGGACGGCACCACCGTCGACATCAACATCGGCGACAAGGCCGACGATCCGGTCTTTACCATCTCCGACTTGCTGATCCACCTCTCGAGCGAGCAGATGGCCAAGCCCGCCAAGGACGCCGTCGACGCCGAGATCCTCGACGTGATCGTGGGCGGCCGTCCCGTCAAGTTCGATGAGGACGACAAGGACGCCCCCAAGGAGCCCGTCAAGCAGATGTTCTTGGACATCCTCAAGGAGCAGTACGACGTCGAGGAGGAGGACTTCCTCTCCGCCGAGATCGAGGTCGTGCCCGCCGGTCCGGCCCGCGACATGGGCCTCGACCGCTCCATGATTCTGGGCTATGGCCACGACGATCGCGTCTGCGCCTATCCCTCCATGCTCGCCCAGATCGACGTCGCCAACGTGGAGCGCACGAGCATCACGCTCATCGTCGACAAGGAGGAGATTGGCTCCGTAGGCGCCACCGGCATGACGAGCCGCTTCTTCGAGAACACCGTCGCCGAAATCATGACGCTCGCCGGCGAGGATAGCCCGCTGGTTCTGCGCCGTGCACTCGCCCACAGCCGTATGCTCTCCTCTGACGTGTCCGCCGGCTTCGACCCGGGCTACGCCGGCAAGTTCGAGACCAAGAACGCAGCCTTTATGGGTCGCGGCCTGTGCTTTAACAAGTACACGGGCAGCCGCGGCAAGGGCGGCTCCAACGACGCCGACGCCGAGTACGTGGCCCTCGTCCGCGACATCATGGACGAGGCCGGCGTGGACTTCCAGACCTGCGAGCTCGGCCGCGTCAATGCAGGCGGCGGCGGCACCATCGCCTACATCATGGCCAAGTACGGTATGAACGTCATCGACTCCGGCGTTGCCGTCCTGTCCATGCACGCCCTGTGGGAGGTCGCCAACAAGGCCGACATCTACGAGGCCTACCGCGGCTACAAGGCCTTCCTCGAGCGCGCCTAACCAGTCCTCGTAAAACGAGCCCAATCAGCCCTTCATAACTTGCGGTGAAATACGGATTCATTAGGCCTTCCAACAGGGAAAGCAGTCTGCATTTCACCGCAACTTTTTTAGCGGGAGGAGGATTCCGTGCTACAGGTCGTCATTTCGCCCGCCAAACAGATGCGGACAGCTCAAGATGCCTTTGACGTTTGGGGCATACCGCCTTTTGCACATCAGACGGCCCGGCTCCATCAGGCACTGCTGGGCATCGAACACGAGGACGGCGCGGCAGGCCTTCAGGCCCTTTGGAACGTGAGCGACAGGCTGCTTACAACGTGCCTGGATACGCTTCACGAATTTATGCCCGTCCTGAGCGATGCCGACCTCGCCGATTCCGGTATCGCACGTCGCCTCTCCCCCGCCGTCATGTCCTATCACGGTATTCAATACCAGAGCATGGCGCCCGAGGTGATGGATTCCACGCAGCTCGCATGGCTGCAAGACCATCTATGGATCCTCTCGGGCCTTTACGGATGCGTACGCCCCTTTCATGCCGTTGAACCGTATCGGCTGGAAATGGGCGCAAAGCTTGCCGTCGACGATGCCCGAGACCTCTACGCGTTTTGGGGCGACAAGCTCGCACGGACCATCGCTCCGGCGAGCTCCAACGCTACGATCGTCAATCTCGCCAGCGCGGAATACGCCAAAGCCGTTCTGCCCCGCCTCACCACCGATGTCACGGTCGTCACATGCCTCTTTGGTGAAGGCATCCGCAACGGCAAGCCCATCCAGCGCTCGACCGCCAGCAAAAAGGCGCGCGGCTCCATGGTGCGCTGGATGGCAGAAAACAAGCTCGAGGATGTAAGCGGGCTCACCGCGTTCGACGTTGGCTATCGTCACCTTCCCGAGCTTTCAAATAAAAACACTTTGGTCTTCCTGAACGAACAGGCCTTGTAGGACCACCGCTACTCTTGAATGTGCTGCCCAGGCACGACATCTATTCCGCCAAGCCGTCGGCTTTGGCAATTTCATTTGTCGTGCCGTCCTGATAGGTAATCTTGACATGCTCCACCTCGGACACCTTGACGCCCGACGGGGGCTCCAGACGCCATTCCGTCAGGGCGATATCCATGGTCGTGGGCACATCTCCTTGATCTTTGAGCTTCACCGTCAGCGTTTTGAGCGCCGCGTCAAACGTCACGCGTTCGATTTCTTCGCCTGGAATGGACCCACCACTCAGCTGCAACTGCACAAACTCATCGCGCGGGTACCAATAATCGCCCGGAACGGCGAGCGTATTGGCATTACCGCCAGTACTCCTCACCGTCATAATCGGTAGGCTATCATCGGCCTCAAACTCCCAGGCAGCGCCGCCGCGACCGCCAAACGTCCAAATACAAAAGGCAATCACCAGCACGGCAAGCACCGCAAAACCAATCGCGACCAACCCATGGTGCGCACGGCTTTCCTCGGCCGATACATCCCATTGCGTCTCTCGATATAGATGCTTGTCTTCCATGTACGCCTCCCCACAGGCACGCTCGTTAGGCCAATCGTACCCATTCAGGCTATACTTGAGCCCACTACATAAACGGGGAGCTTGCAGGACAGGACGGCAGGCTGAGATTGGGCGCGCCCGCCCTGACCCGCAAACCTGATATGGGTAATGCCAACGAAGGGAGCCGTGCTTATGAGCACACAGACCGAGTCCAAGCTTGTCACGCAAATCGACTTCGCCCGCGCCGGACAGATCACGCCGCAGATGAAGGAAGTCGCCGAGCGCGAGCATCGCGACCCCGAGTACATCCGCGAGCGCGTGGCCGACGGCCGCATCGCCATTCCCGCCAACATCGTGCACATCAAAAAGGGCATGCGCGCCTTTGGCGTCGGTGAGGGCCTGTCCACCAAGGTCAACGTGAACTTGGGCATCTCGGGCGACAAGGCCGATGCCGCCGAGGAATGGAAGAAGGTCAAGATCGCTGAGGACTTTGGCGCCGACGCCATCATGGACCTCTCCAACTCGGGCAAGACGCGCCAGTTCCGCCAGCAGCTCATCGACGAGACCCCGCTCATGGTAGGCACCGTCCCCATGTACGACGCCATCGGCTACATGGAAAAGCCGCTGGTCAAGCTCACCAAGGACGACCTGTTCGAAGTCGTGCGCGCGCATGCCGAGGACGGCGTGGACTTTATGACCATTCACTGCGGCATCAACAAGTCGGTCACCAAGACCTTTAAGGAGACCGGCCGCCTGATGAACATCGTGAGCCGCGGCGGCTCACTGCTGTTTGGCTGGATGGAGGTCACCGGTAACGAGAACCCGTTCTATGAGTTCTACGACGAGTTGCTCGAGATTTGCCACGAGTACGACGTGACGATTTCGCTCGGCGACTCCTGCCGCCCGGGCTGCCTCTACGACTCCAACGACGCCACCGAGACCGCTGAGATGATCGAGCTGGGCAAGCTGTGCAAGCGCGCTTGGGCCGCCGGCGTCCAGGTCATGGTCGAGGGCCCGGGTCACATGGCGCTCGACGAGATCGCCGCCAACATGAAACTGCAGAAGCGCCTGTGCCACAATGCTCCGTTCTATGTGCTCGGGCCGCTGGTGACCGATATCGGCGTGGGTTACGACCACATCACCGCCGCCATCGGCGGCGCCATCTCCGCCAGTTCCGGTGCCGACTTCCTGTGCTACGTGACACCGGCAGAGCACCTATGCCTGCCCAACGCCCAGGATGTGCTCGACGGCCTCATGGCCACCAAGATCGCCGCACACGCCGCCGACATCGCCAAAAAGGTGCCCCACGCCCGCGACATGGACGACAAGATGGGCCAGGCACGCCGCAAGCTTGACTGGGACGCCATGTGGGAGTGCGCGCTCGACCCGGTTACGGGCAAGAAGCGCTACGAGGAGTCCCCCGCCGCCACCGAGGGCACTTGCACCATGTGTGGCAAGATGTGCGCCGTCCGCACCGTCAACAAGATCTTCGAGGGCACCACGATCGACCTCGGCATGGAGGACTAGCCTGTCGCCGCGGCCGCTTCTGTCGGCGAGCTGGTGCCTGTCAATTGTTGACGTGTGAACATTTGCTTGCATTTGCGTAAAGATTGCATCGCCCGCCCGGGTTCGACATAGAGTCGGCCCGGGCATCTTTATAATGCTGGCTTAAAGACCCATTTGATTCCGACCGAACAAGGGAGCGAACATGGATCGTAGTAAGGTACCTGCCGTCCTGTCCATCGCGGGATCCGATTCCAGCGGCGGCGCCGGCATTCAGGCCGACATCAAGACCATCACGGCGCACCGTCTGTATGCCCAGACGGCCATCACCGCCATCACAGCGCAAAACACCCTGGGCGTTACCGCCGTGCAGAACATCTCCCCGGATATTGTCGCGGCGCAGATCGATGCCGTTTTTGACGATATCCGCCCCAAAGCCGTCAAGATTGGCATGGTTTCCTCTGCCGAGATTATCGATGTTATCGCCGACCGCCTGAGCTCCTGGAACGCGACAAACGTGGTCGTCGACCCCGTCATGGTAGCCACCTCGGGCGCACGGCTGATTGCCGAAGATGCCGCCGAGGCGCTCACCCGCCGCCTGTTCCCGCTAGCGACGGTTATCACGCCCAATATTCCCGAGGCCATGGCCCTGCTCGACTACGAGGTCGACTCCGAGCGCACGCAGCAAAATGCTGCCATGCTCCTCACCCGCCGCTTTGGTTGCGCATCCCTCGTTAAGGGTGGACATCTTGTCAACGAGGCCAACGATGTACTGGCCGAACCCGCGCCACTCGACGACGAGGGCAACCATCTTGGAGATCCACTCACCACGTGGTTCCGCCACAAGCGCATCGAGACCGACAACACACACGGCACCGGCTGCACGCTCTCGTCCGCCATCGCCTGCGCGCTGGCCCAGGGCATGGATCTTGCCGACGCCGTCAATGCGGGCAAGGCATACCTGACAGGCGCTCTGGCCGCCGGCCTGAACATGGGCAAAGGCTCCGGCCCCGTCAATCACATGTGGCAGTATTAAGATTCGCAGTCCAAAACCACCGCAAAGGCGCCCGTCCCCTTTGCGGTGGCTTGGGGTCGCGCTACTCTCCGAGCATCTCTTGGAGCTTGGCTGCCACGGCGTGACCCAGGCTCTCATGGCTTTCGGGCATCATATGCAGATAGTCGATATCGCCCGGCTCGGCAAACTCCGCTGCATTCAAAAAGTCGCAGCCAAACTGCTCGGCTACGTGCGCATAGTACTCGCCAAAATGCTCAGATGCCTCAACGGAATGATCGTCAAAGTCGGTCATATACACATCGGCGATCTGCGGCTTGATCTTGATAGGAGCCATCAGCAGAATGCGCGGACAAGGCGCAGCGTCGGTCCACGGAAACGCGCGGACGGCGCGAATCAGCGCCATGGCGCCACGGGCGATATCGGCAGCCGTCACGTTAAAGACCGTCTTGCAGTCGTTGGTGCCCAGCATGATCACAATGGCGTCCAGTGGCTTATGGGCCTCGAGCAGCATCGGCAGCGCGCGGATGCCGTTAAGATTGGTGTCCAGATGGCACATGTCGTCGCGTACCGTCGTGCGGCCGTTGAGGCCTTCTTCAATTACATGCCAGCCCTCGCCTAAGTCACGTTGGGCCACGCCACACCAGCGTACATCCCGCGCATAGCGCACCGCGGTGCCGTCGCGCATGCCCGCCGGATCGTAACCATAGGTGTTGCTGTCGCCAAAGCATAGAACGTTTTTCATCGTAAGCCCCTCGCTCAGTAAAAAGCCGACGGGAGCAGCCCTCCCGCCGGCTCGACCCATCTGTCAGCACGTACCGATTACAGGTACTTGCGCCAATCGTCCTCGTCCTCATCATCCTCGGTAGTAGCCTGGATCTGCTCGGCGGCGCGAGCTGCCGCAGCGCGAGCGGCAACCTGGGCATAGGACTCCTCGTTGCGCTCGGGGAAGTTTGCCAGCACGTGCTCGAACTTGGCAAAATCCTCATCCCAGCGCGTAGAAGGCACGGCAAAGAAGACTTGCTTGACCTTAAAGTCGCCCGACGCGAGCTCCTTGCGGAAGAGCTCGGCCACGGCCTCTGCGTCAAAGCCGTTGTTGTCGCAGCCCCAAGCGCCCAGTACGAGCTTCTCGCGACCCAGCTCGTCGCAGATGGCAAGCACAAAGCGAATGCGGTCGCGCAGGGCGTCCAGCAGAGCATCGTCGCTCACGCGATACTCCTGGCGGGCGCGCTTAACGTTGGGCGCGGCGGCCACGATCACGTCGGCGTATGCATGCACGTGGTTGCGGTCGAAGCGCACCGCAGGCACCACCAGCGCACGGTTTCGGTAAAGCTCGCAGTTGATGTTGCGGCGACGGTTCTCGCCGTACCATTTGCGCTGCTTATCGAGAACGTTGTACAGATACGAATCGGCGCACAGCGTGGCCTCCTGGCCCAGATAACCCTGAATATAGCCACCGCCCGGATTGGTGAACGAGGCAAAGGCGAGCACGGCCATGTCGCAGAACTGCGCATAGCCACGACCGTTGTCCAAGATGGCCTGCGTGGTGGAGGCATCGAGCACGGTGACCTCGGGCAGAACCGGAGCGGGCTCCTCAGCAGGCGCGGACTCAGCTTCGGCGATTTCCTCGGCAGGCTCCTCGACGGGCTCGAGCGCTGCCTCGACCTCGGCAGCCTCCGCGCCCTCGACGTCCTCGGCAACCTGTTCTTCGGTGGCCACAGTGCTCTGAACCTTGGCCTTCATCGCCGAGACAAAGCCGGCAGGCATACCGTCAAACTCGCGAACACCGGCAAGCGAACGCTCGATATCCTTGGCGCACGCTTCGGACACAGTTGCCACGTGACGCTCGGCGGCCTTGGCACGGGCCTCGCGCTTGGGATTGGGCTGACCCGCTCGGTTGGACCTGCGGTTACGGTTCCTGTTGTCGACGTCTGCCATAAGTGGTCACCTTTCTCGGTCTCTGCCGCTATCGGCTTTTCCCATCCATGATACCCCGACGCGTACAAAAAAGACGGCCCCGAAGGACCGCCTTTCGCATCGATTTGCACGCACGGCAAGCACCGCCGCAATTCGCCACTAGTCGCGACGGCCGAGGATGTTCAGAATGCGCAGGAACACGTTGATAATATCCACGAACAGGTTAGAGGCCATAAGCACGGCGTTGGGCAGCGTAGGCGGCACCGTCGTGGCAACATAGGTGTCGTAGCCAATAAAGCCGGCGAACACCACGATCACGATCAGGTCGGTGATGGTCTGTGAGACGCCCATGAACATCAGCACGATCTCAACCAGAATAGTAGCGAGCAGAATGCCAAAACCGATGCCATATACGCGCTGGAAAAACTTGGGGAACGTCACGCCCAGCGCGCCAAAGACAAAGGTGATGGCGGCCGTGGCGATAAAGGCAGTGTTGATGGTGGGCAGGTCGTAGTTGGCAAGGCCAAACGACGCGGTCAGGCCAAAGGTGCTCGCAAAGATTACGTAGCCCACAAGGGACAGGCCCACGGACTGCTTGCTGGCGGCGGCCGACATCATGACCATGCCGACGATGGTCAAAATAAATGAGCCAAAGACCAGCGGCAAAGCGGCGCCGCTCATCATCATGCGCGCAAACGACATGGTGCTCGTAAAGTAAGCACCGACGCCCATGGCGCAAAAGCCCAAAAAGATCAGGGCAGACATGACAAGGTTGTACGCGCGCGGCGACATCTCCTTGGCACGGCTTGCACCGGTCTCGATGGGGCCGTTCTGATAGCCCTGGATATCGTTCATACTTCGTCCTTTCAAAAAGCGCACGACAGCGCCGTAGGTGACAAGCTTCCTGCCATTGTACCCGAATGCCGCACGTCCTTACCTACGGCGCTCGCCCTCAAGCGTACGATCAAAGGCCCAGACCCACCAACGCATCACGTGTGCCTGCGAGCCGTCTGCCCGCTCGCGCGTCTGGTCCTCCAGATACAACTCGGTCGCGTGCCCGCCAAAACGCACCTTATATGTTGCCGTACGGATGCCGTGGACCATCAGGCCAAACCCGGTGGTCGAGATAATTTCGTCGATCGTAAAACAACGGCCGTCGACCCAGCAGACGGTGACCGGCACGACCTGTCCGCCCGCGAGGATGCGGGCCACGACGTCCACATACTGCTTGTGCACGCGCCGAGTTTTGCCGTCTGTCTGTCGATATTCCATGCCTCCTATTATCGAACGCATGTTTGCATGTTGTAAAGCGAACAGACTGTGGTTTTGGAGTGTCGTAGTAATCGCACGTGTCCGCATGGCGTGTTAGCAAAAAGAACACCCGCGGTCAACAGGGCTAATATTCAATTTTAGTGCCAAAAAGTTCACTTCTCCCATCAGAACTCGGTAAAGAGACCCGCAGGAGGTGATACGATTTATCATGTTTTTGTAACGTGTCTGCAAACTTCGAGAAAGCCCATATATGGACGTAACGTTCTCAACCTTCCTCGGCCAAATTGTGTCGAACCCAGTCCTTGCCGTCACCGTGATCCTCGCGTTGGGCGCCATCTTCGTCAATGGATGGACCGACGCGCCCAACGCCATCGCGACCTGCGTCACTACGCGTTGCATGCCCGCCCGCGCCGCCATTCTCATGAGCGCCGCATTCAACTTCCTCGGCGTGCTCATCATGACGCACTTTAACGCGAGCGTCGCCAACACCATCTCACATATCGTCGACTTTGGCGGAAACAGCACCATGGCGCTCGCCTGCCTATGCGCGGCGCTGTTCTCCATCGTCGTCTACGGCGCCACAGCGTCGCGTTTTGGCATCCCCACCTCGCAAAGCCACAGCCTTATCGCCGGCCTGACCGGTGCCGCCATCGCCCTCGGCGGTGCGAGCAGCGTCAACGTCCACGAGTGGATGAAGGTCATCTACGGCCTGGCGCTCTCCATAGGCCTGGGCTTTGTCATGGGCTGGGTTCTGTGCAAGCTCGTCTCGATTCTGTTTGCCGCCGCCAACAGGCGACGTGCCAATGTCTTCTTTAAATACGCTCAGATCGCGAGCGCCGCGGCCATGAGCTTTATGCACGGCGCGCAGGATGGACAGAAGTTCATCGGCGTGCTCTTTTTAGGCGTGGCCTTTGCCAGCGGCCAGACGAGCGTCGGCGATGCAGGCATCCCCATCTGGATTATGCTGCTGTGCTCGGCCACTATGGGCATCGGCACCAGCGTGGGCGGCGAGCGCATCATCAAGTCCGTCGGCCAGAGCATGGTTAAGCTCGAGAAGTATCAGGGCTTCTCCGCCGACCTCGCGGGCGCCGCGAACCTGCTGCTTGCCACCCTTACCGGCATCCCCGTGTCCTCCACACACATCAAGACCTGCGCCATCATGGGCGTCGGTGCCGTCAAGCGCCTCTCGGCCATCAACTTCGGCGTCGTCAAGGACATGATGTTCACCTGGTTCTTCACCTTCCCCGCCTGCGGACTCATCAGCTTTGTCATGGCCAAGCTGTTCATGATGTTCCTCTAGTCAAACCGAACGTCCATCTGGACCGCAACACTTCGCCCACCCGTCTTCGCCTCGAAAGGACCCACCCATGGCAAAGAAACCCGATTCGTTCTACTTTGACAACTACGTCGCCTGCGCCGACCTTGCCGTCCAGGCCGCAGAGTTGCTCATCAAGATTTTTGAGAACTTTGACCCCGCGCAGATCCACGGCATGCTCGAGGAAATGCATGCGATTGAGCATGCGGCCGATAAGAAGCACCATGAGCTCGAGGATGCCTTGCTCACTGCCTTTATTACCCCGCTTGAGCGCGAGGATCTGGACCTGATGAGCTGCTCGCTCGACACCGTGCTCGACCGCATCGAGGGCGTCGTGCAACGCGTCTACTTCACCAACATCCAGAGCATCCACCCCGATGCCATCGTCATCGCCCACAAGGTGACCGACGCCTGCCGCGCCATGAAGGACCTGATGGTCGAGCTGCCCAACTACCGCAAGTCCAAAACGCTGCGCGAGCTGGTCATCCAGATCAACACCATCGAGTCCGAGGCCGACGAGCTCTATATCAACGCCATGCGCAACCTGCACGTTAACGGCAAGGATCCGCTCGAGGTCATCGCCTGGCGTGACGTGTACGCCTTCCTGGAGTACTGCGCGGACTGCTGCGAGAATGTGGCCGATGTCGTGGATTCGATTGTCATGAAGAACAGTTAATTGGGGGTACGTGTCCCACCGGTCGCGGGCCCGACCACTAATACCTTTTTCACTCCGGCTGCAAGCAGAGTCGTTCAAAAGGTATTAGTGGTCGGGCCCGCTCCCTTACGTACCGCCATTGAAACTTTGGCTGATACTTTGAAAGCGATGGGGCTTTTGTTGGCAGGGCCTTTGAGCCCGATGGGGAACTTTGGGACCGCCTTAAACGTTTGGGTGGATGGGGCTTTGGGTACCCTTTGGTTTACTTTGGATTGATTTGCTGACTTTGGAGGGTTTGGTTATGGGGTATTTTGATCTGGCTCAGTCTCGGTATTCTTGTCGCGAGTTTGAGAATCGTCCTGTTGAGCAGTCGGTGGTGAATGCCATTGTTGAGGCTGGGCGTATTGCTCCTTCTGCTTGTAATAATCATCCAACCCGTGTGATGGTGTTGGATACGCCTGAGCTTCTGGAGAAGGCTGCTGCTTGTCAGCCTCGGTTTGCTCGTGATGGATCTATCTTTGGGGCTCCGCTTGTCTTCCTTATTTGCAGCGTTACCAAGGACGCATGGGTGCGCTCGTATGACCAGATGAATTCCAGTGAAATCGATACGTCCATCGTGTGCGATCAGATGATGATGGAGGCCACCGAGCAGGGCCTGGGAACGTGCTGGGTATGCCATTTTAAGCCTGAGGTGGCACAGGAGCAGTTCAATCTGCCCAAGGGCGTCTATCCCTATCACATGCTCGTCTGTGGATATCCTGCCGACCACATCGCCGATCCCGAGCATCGCGAGGCCCGTACCATTCCCCTCTCCGACTTCCTCCTCAAGTAGGTTTTGGGACATGCCTTAAAACCTACCCTTGACCGCTCACCCGTTCGCCGAGTTCTGCGCCATTATGTGCAGGGCTCGGTTTTTTATGTTACGCACTCCGGCACAGTCATAAAAAAGGACCCGCAAGCTGCGGGTCCTTTCTAGGCACTAAATTGTAGGCCGAATGTTAGTCCAGGTCGTCGGCAGCAAAGTTGTCGATCGGGGCGAAGGGATCGGCCACGGGGACAACCGGGTCAGCGACGGGCAGCGGCTCGGCGGGAACAGTCACTGCAGGAGAAGCGGCAGAACCGACCGGCGTGGAGGCCATCAGATCGGCCGGGAAGGAATTCTGGGCATCGTCCATGAAGTGCTGGATGAGCTTGAGATACTCTGCCTTGAACTCCTCACGGGAAGCCTTGAGACGATCGATCTCCTCGAGCTCGGCCTGCTTCTCGGTCAGAGCCTGGCGGATAACCTCGCGGGCCTTGGCGTCAGCCTCGTTGCGGATACGCTCAGCGTTCTCGTTGGCATCGTTGACGATGGTCTCAGCGGTCTGCTGGGCAGCGATCAGGGCAGCGGAAATCTGGCGCTCCTGAGCGGAGAAATCAGGGGCGGGAGCAGCCACGGGGGCGGCAGGAACGGCCTGGGCGGTGGCATCCTGAGCTTGGGCAAGCTGAGCCTGCGCATCGGCAAGCTGCTGCTCGGTAGCAGTCAGGCGACCCTTAAGGTCGACGATCTTAGCGAGCATAGCGTCAACCTCGGAGGACAGCGTCTCCAAGAAGACGTCGACCTCAGCAGGATCGTAGCCACGCTTGGCCTCAGAGAAAGTCTGAGCCTGGATGTCTGCAGGGGTAATAGCCATAACAAGTCTCCTTTTTCATCGCCTCGGCGCTACACGCCCGACGTAAGTTACTAAGTCAGTTCTACACGAGTATACCTATAAGAAGCTGCAGAACCAGCCTCTGCACCAACTGCAACGCAATAATCGCAACGACCGGCGAAAAATCGATACCGCCCATCGGCGGGATGAAACGACGGAACAGGTTGAGCCACGGACCGCACACGCTATCAAGCACCGCGGCAATATCCTGAAGCAAACCACCCTGCTTCATGGGAATCCACGTCATAAAGCAGTAGACGACAATGAGCGTGGAATAGAAGTTGAACAGCGTGTTGACCAGCTGGACGATAGTGTAGATGTTGATGGGAATCTCCTCGTCTTGTCTTTACTTAAGGTAGCCGTCGGCACGAAGCTTCTTGAGATCGGAATCTTTGACCTCGCAACCGGCGGGCAGCACCATGAACACGCGGTCGCCCACCTCCTTGACCGTGGCACCCAGACCGCAGGCAAAGCCGTAAGAGAAGTCCAAGACGCGCTTGGCAACTTCGGTGCGTACGCCCACAAAAATCAGTGCGACAGGCTGCTTGGTGCGAACGCGGCGCACCACGGTCTCCACGTCGTCATAGCTCTCGGGGCGCAGGACATAGGCCGGCAGCTGCGGCGTGGCGTTGATGATATTGCTCGCATAGGCCGAGGCATCGCTCGGTGCAGGCGCGGGTGCAGCGGCGGCACGGGCGCGGGTATTCTCGGCGTAGCTCGACGGCGTGTCATAGGCACCAGGACGATAACCGCTCGCAACACTGTCCTGCGAGCGCGAAGGCGGGTTATACGTCGTGGCATGGCGGGAGTCATCGCCGACCAGCTGACCGGAGCGCGTATACACGGCAACCGACTCAGCTTCACCGCGGCGCGTCTGGCCAAGCAGGCCGTTGCTCGGCTCGTCTTGGGTGTAGAAGCCCTCGCCCGAAGCACCACTGTAGCCGTTGTTCTGATAGCCATCGTCGTAGCCGTCATCGTAGCCGTAGTCGTCGTCCTGGCCATAACCCTGGTCGTAACCCTGCTGGCCGCCCAGGTGCATCTTATTTTTAATCTCGTCAAGGAAGCCCATGGTTGTGTCCTCTCGCGGTTTAGTGCAGGCGCCCCGATAATCAGTGCGCACTTCAGAGCCTTATTTTACTGCAAACTCCGGGCTAAATACTACCCTGCCCAGGCGAACGAGCGTAGAGCCCTCCTCAAGGGCAGACTCAAAGTCCTCGCTCATACCGCAGGAAAGCTCAGGCAGGTTCAAATCGGGATGCGCCGCCTCCAGCTCATCCCTCAGCTCACGAAGCCCCGCAAAGGTGCGGCGTGCCACATCCTTATTCCCCCGGGGCGCCATAGTCATAAGCCCCTGTACGCAAATTCCCTCAAGTTCTGCAAGCTCACCCGCGGCGGCGCGAATCTCATCGGGTGAAAAGCCTCCCTTCGACTCCTCACCACTCACATTGACCTCAATGAGCACACGCTGGGGGCCGACGAGCTCGCCTGCCTCAATCTTGCGAACAGCACGGCTCGAGATCGCCTGCGCCAGATGCAGCGAACCCACCGAGTGAATCAGCTCGGCTGAGCCCAGCACCGCATTGATCTTATTGGTCTGCAGGTTGCCGATCATATCGAAGCGCACCTCGGGCAGCTCCGGATGCTCCGCCAGACCCGTGAGCTTGCGAACCAGCTCCTGCGGGCGGTTCTCGGCAAAATGGCGATACCCCGCCTGGATGGCGGCAACGGTCTCATCGACACCAACGGTCTTGGACACGGCAATGAGGCTCGCGGCGTCGTGGGGACGGCCCGCGCGATCGAGCGCCGCATAAAAACGTTCCAGAATCTGCTCGCGGCGAGCGCGCATCAAGTCCAAATAGTTATCCATTGCCAATCGCCTCCGCTGACAGCCAAACAAGTAGTCCCATGCTAACGCAAGAGCGCGGCCCCGCATGTGCAAGGCCGCGCTCACTTAGGTATTTACAATCTTTCGACGAACGGGGTTACTTACTCCTCGTCGTCCTCGCCATCGTCCTCATCCTCAAGATGATCGAGCAGGTAGCGAAGACCCTCGCTGACCTCGTTAACGGGCACCTTGGCAACGTAGCGTGCATCGACGGCGGGCCTCATGATAACACCCTCGCCCGAAGGCACGCGCATGCTCTCGAGCTCATCCTCATCAGTGCAGGCGATATCACCGGCAGTCATACGCTGTCCGGTCAACAGGAAGGTCAGACGGCAGGCGGCATCGATGGAAATCGAGGCGATGCGATCGAGATAGCGCGATACCATGATGGCGCGGCGCAGGTCGTCATAGTTGCTGTCGTCGTCCATAAAATCGCCCGTGTCCATGCGGTTAAAGGTGCGGAAGAACTTCTCGTAGGCGGCGTGCACTGGCTCGTCCTCGACGGCCAAGTTGCAGATGATGGACATGTCGTTGGTGACGAGCGCAGAAAGCGAAGAGCCCAGCACCTGGTAGACGGCCTCAGCCTCGGCCTCGACCGTGCCGACAAGCTCCTTGGGCAGCGAGATGTCGGCCTTGATCATATGACGCGTGGCGCGGCAAATCTGGCGAACCTTATCGGTCATGCGCTGCAGGTTAAAGTCGACGTAGATGATCGTCTGCAGCAAGCGGAAGTCGGAGGCGACCGGTGACTGCGTGGCAATCAGGTTGTAGCAGACGGCCTCCAGGTTGGCGCAGCGTGCGTCAATCGAAAGCGTGCGCTTCTTGGTCTTGGTGGCGAGCTTGCGGTCGTCGGTCACATAGGCCTTCACGGCATCGTGGAGGGCCAGATCGACGGCCTCGTAGATGCTCAGCATCTCGTGACGGGCCTCGATGAGCTGACGGGAAAACAGTTTGCGCATGGTTCACTCCAATCAGTTGGGTGCGGTCATGCCGCCCGCACAGTGAATACGCACCGGACCAGATCCGATCGGCTTGGGACTAGTCGCACCGATCAGCCAAAGCGGCCGGTGATATAGTCTTCCGTCCGCGAGTCCACCGGGCTGGTGAAGATCGCGTCGGTTTGACCATACTCGATGAGCGTAGCGGGCTCGCCGGCAACTTCCTGCAAGAAGAATGCGGTGTAGTCGCTAATGCGAGCTGCCTGCTGCATTGAATGCGTGACGATGATGATCGTCATCTCGGGCGCCAGCTCGGCCATCAGATCCTCGACCTTAGAGACGGACGTGGGGTCGATGGCGGAGCAGGGCTCGTCCATCAGAAGGACATCGGGTTGCACCGCAAGCACGCGCGCGATGCACAGACGCTGCTGCTGACCGCCCGAGAGCGCCAAACCATCCTTGTTGAGCTGATTGGATACCTCTTTCCAGAGGTTGGCGCGCTTGAGCGATTCTTCCACGATGTCATCGAGGTCACTTTTGCTAGTCACGCCCTGCAGACGAGGGCCAAAGGCGACATTCTCGTAGATGGATTTAGGAAACGGGTTGGGCTGCTGAAAGATCATGCCCACGCGACGACGGAGATCGACCGGGTCGACACCCTCGGCATAGATATCGTTGCCGTCGAGCGTCATGGTGCCCTCGACGCGCGTGCCCTCGATCAGGTCATTCATGCGGTTGATGCAGCGCAAAAACGTCGACTTGCCGCAGCCCGAAGGGCCAATGAAGGAGGTGATGGCGTTTTTGGCGATGTTGAGGTCAAGCCCCGTCAGCGCATGAAAGTCACCGTACCAAAAGTTGAAATCCTTGGCCGTAATGGCCGCTTGCTCCAACGTGGGAGCGGACTGATAAACGGACATGGGACTCCTTAACTAGCGACGCTTGCGCGACAGGAAGCGCGCAAACAGGTTGAAGGCCAGAATGATCACCATCAGCAAGAGCGCGGTGCCGTAGGCTGCGTTCATGTTGATGCCGTCGTTGGCAAGCAGATACAGGTGAACCGTCATGGGGCGGCCGGAATCGAGCGGCGAAATAGGTAGATTGATGGCCTGCCCCATGGTATAGAGCACCACCGCGGTCTCGCCAATGGCACGGCCGATGGCGAGAACGATGCCCGTGGCAATACGGCCAAAGGCAGAAGGAAGCACGATCTTGGAGACAACCTGCCACTTGGTGGCGCCCAGGCCATATGCGCCCCAGCGGATATAGCGCGGAACGGCGCGAATGGCCTCTTCGGTGGTACGCATGACGATGGGAAGCATCAAGAGCGCGAGTGCCAGGGCGGCCGAGACCATCGAAAGGCCCAGGCCCATGGCCTCGACAAACAAGGCGTAGCCAAACAGGCCCATAACGATGGAGGGCACCGAGGCCAAAGCGTCAGCAGCGTAGCGAATGAGCTCGACGACCTTGCCCTGCTTGGCGTACTCGGCCAGATAGACGGCTGCCAGCACAGCGATCGGCGTGCAGATAAGCATGGCGAGCGCCGTCACGTAGACGGTCGAGACGATCGTGGGCCAAATTCCGCCCTCGGCGTTGACGCCCTGGGGCCAACCGAAGATAAAGTCGAGCGAGATGTGTGGCAGGCCGTTGATGACCACGTAGGCGATGATAGCGACCAGCACCAGCGTGGTGATGTAGGCAGCGGCACGAAACACGCCAAGCATGATCTTGTTGGACAGGTCCTTGTTGATGCGGCCCTTCTTGCCGTGGGAAAGGGCACGCTTGATGCGCTCGCGCGACGAGGTCGTATCGACCGTCGTGTCAACGGAATCGGACATAGCCTACCCCCTCTTCTTCTTGGAAATCAGACGGACGATGCCCACCAGCGTGGCGGAGATGATAAACAGGACCACGCCCATGCCGAACAGCGCCGAGCGATGCAGACCCGAGGAATAGCTCATGTCGAGCGCGATCTGGCTCGTGAGCGTCGAGATAGGGCTCGCAATGCTGTCGGGAATAACCGGGGCGTTACCCACGACCATGAGCACGGCCATGGTCTCTCCGATGGCACGGCCCATACCCAGCACGATGGCATCCACGATACCCAGCTTAGCGGCAGGTAGCACGACCTTATAGATGGTCTGCCACTTAGTAGCACCCATGGCATACGATGCCTCGCGAATGCCCATGGGAATGGAATTGAGGGCATCGATGGTGAGCGTGGTGATGGTAGGGACGATCATGATGGCGAGCACAAACCACGCCGTCAGCGCACCAAAACCAAGGCCGCCGGTCAGTTGTGCGATAAACGGGCGGATGATGATCATGCCGAAAAAGCCGTAGATGATAGAAGGGATGCCGGCCAGCAGGTCGACGGCAGGGCTGATGAGCTTGCGCACGCGCTTGCCGGCGATCTCGACCAGGTACACGGCCGTGCCCACACCTAGCGGCACGCCCATGGCGAGCGCACCGACGGTCACCAGACCTGAGCCGGCAAGCAGCGACATGATGCCGTAGTGGCCCTCAGAGGGCGCCCACGTAAAGCTAAAGAAGTCCGCCAGACCGATGTCGGTAAAGACGGGCAGCGCCGAGTACGTGGTAAAGACAAAAATCAGGATGACGGTAACGACCGCCAAAAACGCGCAGGCAAAGAAGATCCACTGCAGCGCCTTCTCCTTGATATAGGTACTGCGCGATACGAGCGCCAGCTCGCGCTTCTTGGGTGCCTGAGCATTCTGCTCAGTCTGGGAGTTTTCCTGTGCTTCCATGCTACTCACTCCCCTTCTCGTCGTTGGTGACGGGAATAAAGCCCGCCTCGCGAATCTGCTTGTCCATCTTTTCGGACGTCACGTAGTCGATGTAATCCTGCGCCTGCTGCGAAGGCGCACCCTTCACAAAGAAGTAAAGGTCGCGCGAGATGGGATAGCCGCCACTCGCGACCGTCTTCTCGGACGCCTCAACATGATTGACCGAGACGGCCTTGACCGAGGTCTTGGCGTTGAGGCTATCGACGAAGCCCAGCGAAATGTAGCCGATGGCCCCACGCGAACGAGATACCACGTCGCGCACCTGGCCCGTACCCGAAAGAACAGCCGAGCGGCGATCGAACGGCGTGCCATCCATCACGATGGTACGGAAGGCCTCGCGCGTACCGGACGCCTCGTCTCGGTTGATGACCTGAATCCTCAGGTCCTCGCCACCGACCTCTTTCCAGTTGGTGATCTTGCCGGCGTAGATATCGCGGAGCTGCTCGGTCGAGAGGTTATCGACGGGGTTGTCGTCGTTCACGATGACCGCAATACCGTCGTGGGCAATGACGATGGGAGTCAGGCCCAGATCCTGTTCGTCGGCATTGAGTCCACGGGAGGAGCTGGCGATATCGGCCGTGCCGGCGCTGACGGCCTCGATCCCAGCGGAAGAACCCAAACCGGAAACGAGCACGTCGATGCCGGTCTCCTCCTTAAAGCCCTCGGCCGCAATCTCGGCGATAGGAAGGCAGGTCGTGGAGCCGGCCACGGTAATGGAAGAGGTAGAAGATCCCGAAGAACAGGCGCACAGCGTAAGCGTAAACACAGCGGCGCTCAGGACCGATACGATCTTTCTCATAGCATCATGCCGATCGCAGCATGGCGCCCACAGGTGCCGTCCTCGTTACGGTAAGAATAAAAGCGGTCGTTCTGACGCACGGTCGAAAGCTGGGTATCCACGATATTATCCGCGTCGACACCGACATCTACCAGCGCCTCGCGAATGGCAGCGGAAAGATCAAGCATGCGAGAGGTATTCGCATCGATGCAAGAGAACTCGGCGGCAAAGCGATCCATGAGTTCCTGGGATACCTCATATTCGTCACCCAAGATATGGGGGCCGATATAGGCGGAAACGTCGCTCGCATCGCAACCGGCAGCATCGCAAAGCGCCTGGCACGCCTTGGCGGAAATACGTGCAATCGTGCCCTTCCAACCGGAGTGCACCACGGCAAATCCGCCGGGGGCCACCAGCACCACGGGAACACAGTCGGCAAAGCAGAGCAGCACGGGCACGTTATGCGCCGTGCAGACGATGGCATCACAGCCCTCGGCAATCTGCTCGCGAACGTCCTCAAGGTCATCGGCGCCGTTCGAGGTCACCGCAACGATATGATCACCATGGACCTGATTGGGAACGAGCAGGTTGTGCTCGCACTCGGCGGCACCCATAGCCTCGAGCGCACGACGACGATTTTCTTGAACAGCAAAGGGGTCATCGCCAACATGCGAGCCCAAGTTGAGTGAGGAGTACGCATCTTCGGAAACGCCACCGGCGCGCTCGGTGAAGGCAAAGCGAACATCGGATGTCGCGCCCTCCACCAACGTAACTCCATCATGGTCGACACGCGAAACTTTGTCCGCACGTGCTGCCATACTAAAGCCTCCTAATAACACAAGTACCGCGGCATCGCCGCTACAGCCCGCGTTTATACGGCTGTCATACTTCTCTAAAAGGATACCTGCTGCGCTGGAGGCAATCGTAAAGGGAACGTAAAGAGATTGGAGGTTCTAGTTTACAAAGTCGAAATCAGAACCACCCTTAAAAAGGGTGGTTTGCTCTTAGGGTATAACCCACGGGCCCCGGGCTCGCGTCTAAAGGCGC
>NZ_JBDMSL010000030.1:0-25205 GCF_039758965.1 Collinsella aerofaciens
GCGATCCCCGGCCTTGACGACGAGTTCCGCGTCATCGTCTCCCCGTGGATTCTGACGGTGCTCGTGACCGACCGCCTTGCCGCTTACTACGAGACGGTCACCAAGCACAACCTCAACTACCGTCGTTACTATCACCAGTTCGACTACTAAGAGCAAATAACGTTTGTGTAATTGGGCCCCGCTCCTATATGGAACGGGGCCTCGTTTAGGTTGGAGAGTAATTATGAGCTATCCCCAGCTTGCCGTCATGAATATCAGCCATCGTTATTTTGACCTTGAGGAATTCTTTTCTTCGGCAGCGGCCTCGGGCTACACGTGTTGCGAGCTTTGGACCGGGGCGATGCATCTGTATGTCGATTGCCATGGATACGATTCGCTCGAGCAGGTGCGGGAGCTGTCGCAGCGGTATGGGGTTCGGATTGTGGGGCTTTGTCCCGAACAGAACAACCCCAAGCCGTGGAATATCGCGGCGCGCGGGAATGAGGCGTGTGCCCGCACGCTCGCGTACTTTAAGAACGTTGTGGATATCGCGGCGGAACTTGGAGCCGAGCAGGTCATGGTCTCGAGCGGCTGGGCATTTTTGAACGAGCCAATCGAGGACGCGTGGGGTCGCAGCGCCTCGATGCTGCGTGCGATTGCCGAGCATGCGGGAGAGCGCGGCGTGCGACTGGTGCTCGAGGCCCTACAGCCGGTTGAGTCGATGATCGTGAACTCGGCGGCCGACACGAAGCGCATGATCGAGGCGGTTGATCATCCGGCACTTAAGGCGTGTCTGGATTTGGGCGCTATGGCGGTGGCGGGGGATACCATCGACGATTATTTCGATCTGCTTGGCGATGATGTCGCCCACGTGCATTTTGTTGATGTTGCGGCAGACGGCACGACGCATCTTGCCTGGGGTGACGGGGACCGCGATATGCGCGCCGACCTGGATAGGCTGGTGGCGCGCGGCTATCGCGGAGTTGTTTCGGCCGAGACCTATGACGGGCGCTATTTTGCCGACCCCGCAGCTGCCGATGCGCAGGTAATGGCAGAGTATCGTCGTGCGATTGGCGCCTAGGTGGGGTTGGGTTGCGGCAACCTACCCTATGTTTCCAAATGAATACGGTGTGAGCGGCTGCGACGGATTTTCCCCGCAAGCACTCTAGTATGCTAAAGTACCCAGAAGACCGGCGGAGCTATGCCGGTCTTCTGTTCTATACGAAACACAGCATGAGGAGGCTCACCAGATGACGGCCACACCATGGGGATTCCGGGACATATTGCCCGAGGAGGCTCAGGCGCGCGAGGAGATCGCATGTACGGTGAAGGGCTGCTTTAGGGAGCATCATTACCTTCCGGTCGAGACGCCGCTGCTCGAGGACAAGGGCTCGCTCGAGGAGGGCGGCCGCATTGCGGACACGCCGTTTAAGCTCTTTGATGATGACGGTCGCCTGCTGGTGGTCCGTCCCGACAACACGCTGCCGATCGTTCGCCTGGTTTCGACTCGCATGCGTGCGGCCGATCTGCCGCTGCGCCTGCGCTACGAGGCGCCGGTGGTCCGCGAGTGTCAGCGCAATGCCGGTGGCTCGCGTCAGTTTACGCAACTGGGTTTTGAGCTCATCGGCGCGGGCGACACCGCGGGCGATGTCGAGATTGTCTCACTGGTCGCCGAGGCCGTGCGCAAGCTGGCACTTCCCGGTGCGCGCATTATCGCGGGCAGCGTGCGTCCGTTTAAGGAACTGCTCGCGGCCTGTGAGGATCGCGAACTGGCTGCCGAGGCGCTGCGCTGCGTGCACGCCAACGACTTTGTGGGCCTCGATGCCCGCGTGGCGAAAAGCACCGAGTCCGAGGCCGTTAAGGTCGCCATTAGCGAGCTGCCGCGCCTGCACGGTGGTGCCGAGGTGCTCGACCGCGTCGACGCGCTGCTGGCGGCGGCGGGCATTGTCGCGCCGCTCACGCGCGAGCTGCGTGCCCTGGTCGAGGGCCTGGCTCCCGAGGACGCCCAGGTGCTGTCCTTCGACTTCTCCATCATGAACTCGTTTGATTACTACACGGGCCTGGTCTTTAAGGCCTATGCCGGCGGACTGCCCGATCCGGTGGGTTCGGGCGGACGCTACGACTCCATCTTTACCGGTGCATTTGGCGACGGCATCGAGGTGCCGGCGGCGGGCTTTGCCTTTTCGCTTGAGCGCCTGGAGGCCGCGCGCACCTCGGCCGAGGACGCTGCTTCCGATGGTGACCATGCCGTGGGCCGCGGCACCGAGGGTCCGCTGCGCATCGCCGTGCCCAAGGGCTCGCTCAAGGCCGACACGCTCGACGTGCTCGAGGCCGCGGGCTTGGATGTCTCGGAGCTGCGCGATCCCGGCCGTCACCTGGTCGTGCGCGGCCGCGACACGCGTGCCGGCGAGGGCACGGTCGGCGATATCGAGTTTGTCATCGTGCGTCCCAGCGACGCGCCCGCCTTTGTGGGCTGCGGCGGTGCCGACTGCGGCATCTGCGGTTGGGACTCGCTTATCGAGGCAGACCTCAACCTGCTGCAGCTGGTCGACCTGGGCTACGGCCTGTGCACGTTTATCGAGGCGGAGCCTGCGTGGCGCGCCGGCCAGGCCGAGCGCAACTATGCCCGCCGTGGGTCGCTTCGCGTGGCAACCAAGTACCCGCGCATCGCGAGTGCCTGGTATGCCGAGCGCGGCGTGAACGCCGACATCGTCTCGCTGCACGGCAACATCGAGCTGGGCCCCATTGTCGGCATGACCGATCGTATCGTGGACATCACCGCCACGGGCGCCACGCTGCGCGATAACGACCTCGTTATTACTGGTCGCATTATGGACTGCACGGCCCGCTTCTTTGTCAATCCGGGTGCCGCACGTCTGGATCCGCGCGTGCGCAATCTGGCAGATCGCTTGGCGGCAGCCGTGAAGGACAAGCATTTTGAGCCCGTTGCGGGCTCGGCACAATAGCGCGAGCACGCACGGGCGCCCCAACGTCCGGGCTGCGGGCCGACTGGCGCCGCCGCCCGGTCTCTCGTTTTTCGAACAAAACCTCGACCGATAGGGGATACCGATATGAAGACCATCAAGCTTGCTCCCGGTGAGCGCCTCGTTACCAACCAGCTCAACCGTAAGGGCGTGCTGCCGCAAAACATCGTCGACGCCGCCCGCGACATCGTGGCCAACGTGCGTACCAACGGCGATGCTGCAGTGCGCGACTATTGCCAGCGCTTTGACGGCGTTGAGCTGCAGAGCTTCCGTCTGCCGCAGGAGCAGATCGATGCCGCGCTCGAAGGCCTCGATCCCGCTTTTGTCGCGGCGCTCGAGAAGGCCGCGCGTCAGATTCGCGAGTTCCACCAGCGCGAGGTCGAGCAGAGCTGGTTTACCACGCGCCCGGACGGCACGATGCTCGGCGTTAAGGTGACCCCGCTTGCCGCTGCCGGCATTTACGTGCCGGGCGGTCGTGCGCAGTATCCCTCCACGGTGCTTATGAACGCCATCCCTGCCAAGGTGGCTGGCGTTAAGCGCGTGGTCATGGTGACCCCGCCGCAAAAAGATGGCCTAATCAGCCCCTATACGCTCGCGGCTGCCAAGCTCGGCGGCGTGGACGAGATCTATATGGTGGGTGGCGCCCAGGCCGTGGCCGCGCTGGCGTACGGTACCGAGACCATTCCGCGTGTCGACAAGATTACCGGCCCGGGTAACGCCTTTGTCGCCGCTGCCAAGCAGATTGTCTCGGGTGACGTGGGTATCGATATGGTCGCCGGTCCCTCCGAGGTCTGCGTGCTGGCCGACGCCACGGCCAAGCCCATGGTGGTCGCGGCAGACCTGATGGCTCAGGCCGAGCACGACCCGCTGGCAGCCTGCTATCTGGTGACCTGCGACGAGCAGTTTGCGCGCGAGGTCGAGGCGGGTATCGATATTCTGGTGGCGCAGTCCCCACGTGCCGAGATCACGCGCGCCTCACTCGACAACGAGGGCACCATCGTGGTGGCCGCCGATATGGCTGCTGCCGTCGAGGCGGTGAACACCGTGGCGCCCGAGCACCTGGAGCTGCACTGCAAGGACGCGATGGGCCTGCTCGGCGGCATTCGCAACGCCGGCGCCATCTTTGTGGGCGCGTGGAGCTCCGAGCCGCTCGGCGATTATGTTGCCGGCCCCAACCACACGCTGCCGACCGGCGGCACGGCCATGTTCTCCAACCCGCTTTCGGTGGAGGAGTTCGTCAAGCGCTCGAGCGTCATTTGCTATACGCCTGAGGGCCTGCTCTCCGACGCTCCCGCCACACAGCGTCTGGCCGAGGCCGAGGGTCTGTGGGCACACGCGCTTTCCGCCGCGCTGCGCCGCCGCGTGTTGGAGCAGGGCGAGGATGCCGTGAGCGCCGAGTCGCTCGCCGCGGCCGACCTGACCAAGGTTGCCTGGCCGGGCGACGCCGTGGCGACGGTTGCCGAGGGCGTGGACCTGGCGGCTGCAAGCGCTGATGGCGCCGGCGCGACTGGCAAGGAGGCCTAATATGTCCGAACTCACGCCGCGCATGAAGGAGCTCGTCCAGCCCTACTTGGCCGGCATTGAGCCCTACGATCCCAACTTTACGCCCACGCGCATCAACCTTTCGGCCAACGAGAACACCTATCCCGTGTCGGCTGGCGTGCGCGAGGCGGTCGACGCCGCCCTGGCCGCTACACCGCTCAACCGCTATCCCGATCCCATGTCCAACGATCTGCGCGACGAGCTTGCCGCTTGGCATGGTGTGACGCGCGAGAATGTCTGCGTGGGCAACGGCGGCGACGAGCTGCTCTATAACTACCTGTTGGCGTTTGGCGGCGCGGGACGGACCCTGCTCAACTGCCCGCCGTGCTTTAGCGAGTACGCGTTCTTTGCGTCGCTCTGCCAGACCGAGGTGCGCGACGTGTGGCGCGACCCCGCGACCTTTGAGCTCGACCAGGCAGCTGTGCTTGCGGCGGCGTCCGAGTGCAACCTGGCAATCGTGACCTCGCCCAATAACCCCACGGGTGACGTGGCACCGCTCGACTTTGTCGCGGCGCTGTGCGATGCGTGCCCCGGCATGGTAATGGTCGACGAGGCCTACGTTGAGTTTGCCGACGATTTGTTTGGCGCGGCCACCACGGCGCAGGGGCTTATCGCCGAGCATCCCAACCTGGTGATTCTGCATACGTTGTCCAAGGCGTTTGGCGCTGCCGGCACGCGTCTGGGCTATGTGATTGCGGCGCCCGAAGTCATCGACGTGTTCGCGGCGATTCGCCAGATCTATTCGGTCAACGTACTGAGCCAGGCAACCGCGCTTGCCTGCGTGCGTGCCCGCGATGCGTACACGCCCGTGGTGGCGCAGGTCGCATCCGAGCGCGAGCGCGAGCTGTGCGCCCTGCGCGCAATGGCTGCCGAGGGCCTGCCCGTGGAGGCATGGCCGAGCGCGGCGAACTTTGTGCTCGTGCGCACGCCGCATGCCACGCGCGTGCGTGAGCGCCTGCGCGACGAGTATTCGATTTTGGTGCGCGACTTTAGCTACGCGCCGGGCCTTGCGGACTGCCTGCGCATCACTGTTGGCACGCCGCAGGAAAACGATGAGGTGCTGGCCGCGTTTGCCGCGCTGGTGAAGGAGGAGATGTAGATGGGCCGTTATGCCGAGGTGACCCGCAAGACGGGTGAGACCGACATTGTCGTCAAGCTCGACCTAGACGGATGCGGCGTGTGCGATATCTCGACGGGCGTACCGTTTTTCGACCATATGCTCAACGCCTTTGGTCGCCATGGCCTGTTTGATTTGACGGTGCATGCGGTAGGCGACGTTGAGGTCGACGCGCACCACACCGTCGAGGATACGGGCATTGTGCTGGGCGAGGCGTTTTGCCAAGCGTTGGGCGACAAGGCGGGCATTACACGCTTTGCCGATGCAGCGATTGCCATGGACGAGACACTCGTGATGGCTGCCGTGGACATTTCGGGTCGCGGCCAGGCCTACTGCGAGCTGCCCGTGCCGACCGAGCGCGTGGGCAGCTTCGATACCGAGCTGGCCGTTGAGTTCTTCTATGCCTTCGCACGCGATGCCAAGCTCACGCTGCACGTGCGCGAACTGGCGGGCGGCAACTCGCATCACATTATCGAGGCCGCCTTTAAGGCCGTGGGTCGCACGATGCGCCACGCCTGCGAGCTCGATCCCCGCGTGCAGGGCATCCCCAGCACCAAGGGCTCACTGTAACCTGCCAAAAAGGGACAGGTTTATTTTGGCAGGTTTTATCTGCGGGAATGCTGTCTCATGTGGTGGGTGAACGTTTAACCGACCAAAATAAACCTGTCCCTTTTTGGCAGGTTTTGAATGGGAAAAGGGAGGGTCGCGTGGGCGAACCGAAAATCGTGGTGGTCGACTACCACAAGGGCAACTTGTCGAGCGTCGTGCGCGGGCTTGCACGCGCCGGTGCCGCCGCCTGCACGTCGGACGATCCGGAGCAGATCCGCAACGCCGATGGCCTGGTCATCCCGGGCGTGGGCGCGTTCTATGACGCAATCGCCTTTATGCGCCAGAGCGGCGAGGAGACGGCTGTGCTCGATGCTGTCGCCGCTGGAACTCCGCTGCTCGGCATCTGCCTGGGCCTTCAGCTGTTTTTTGAGCGCGGCGACGAGGGCGTGCCGGCGGACGAGGGCACGGTCGCGGACAGAAACGCTCCCGAGCAGGCTGGCGGTCCCTGGGTCGATGGCCTAGGTATTATGCGCGGCTCGTGCACGCGCCTGGAGTCGAGCCGCCTGAAGGTGCCGCACGTGGGCTGGGACCAGGTGCACATGACGTCCGCCGGTGCGGCCGATCCGCTGCTTGCCGGTTTTGCCGAGGGCGCCAACATGTATTTCACTCACAGCTACGCGGTGGCCGACGACGTCGATGCCGCCGATGTGTTGGCACGCACGCACTATACACGGAGCTTCCCGTGCATCGTGCGCCACGGTAACGTGTGGGGCTGCCAGTTCCATCCCGAGAAATCCTCCGCGCTGGGTCAGCGTATTCTTAAGAACTTCGTGAGCATCGTCGAGGAGGTTGGCCGATGATCCTGTTTCCCGCAATCGATCTGATCGGCGGCAAGGTTGTGCGCCTGGAGCGCGGTGACCGCAACCGCTGCAAGGTATATTCCGATGACCCCGTGGCCGTCGCCCGCTCGTTTGCCGAGCAGGGCGCAAGCTGGGTGCATGTCGTCGACCTGTCCGCTGCCTTTGGTGAGGACGAGGACACATGCGCTGCCAACTCGGCGGCGATTAAGGCCATCTGCGGCGTCGGCGGTCTGTCCGTGGACGTGGGCGGCGGCGTTCGCTCGCTCGCGCGCATCGATGAGCTGGCAGGCTATGGTGCTCGCCGCATTGCGCTGGGCACCGTGCTCGTGACCGAGCCGGGTTTTGCTGAGGTGGCAGCCCAAGGCTTTGGCGAGCTGCTGGTAGCAGATATCGCCGCGCGCGACGGTCAGGTCAAGGTGAACGGCTGGCGTGACGGCGCGGGCGTGGCGCTCGACGATGCCGTGGCGCAGCTTACCGAGCTAGGCTTTAAACACCTGGTCTATACCGATATCGCGCGCGATGGCATGCAGACGGGCATCGACGTGGCGGCATATCGCCATGTGGCGCAGGTCGCGGGCTTTCCCGTCGTGGCGTCGGGCGGTATCTCGACGCTCGGCGATATTCGCGCGCTTGCCGCGGTGGGCGAGGGCGCCATCGAGGGTGCTATCACTGGTCGTGCGCTCTACGAGGGCAACTTTACGCTGGCCCAGGCGCTGGCCGCCGCCCGAGGGGAGGAGTAGCCCATGCTTACCAAACGCGTAATTCCCTGTCTGGATGTTAAGGACGGCCGCGTGGTCAAGGGCGTCAACTTTGTGAGCTTGCGCGATGCGGGCGACCCGGTGGAGCTAGCGCGTGCCTACGATCGCGAGGGTGCGGACGAGGTCGTCTTCCTGGATATTACCGCCACGAGTGACAACCGCGCGACGACTATCGAGATGGCGGCGCATGCGGCCGAGGAGCTGGCTATTCCCTATACCGTGGGCGGCGGCTTTCGCGATCTTGCGGGCATGCGCACCATGGTTGCCGCCGGTGCCGACAAGGTGTCGCTCAACTCGGCGGCCGTGCGCGACCCGTCGCTGATTAGCCAGGCTGCCGCGGCGTTTGGCAGCCAGGCCGTGGTCGTGGCGATCGATGCCAAGCGCGTGGGGCTGCCCGGGGAGCCGGGCGCCGATAAGTGGGAGGTCTTTACGGCGGGCGGCCGCAACGCTACGGGTATCGACGCGGTGGCGTGGGCCGAGGAGGCGGCTCGTCGCGGCGCCGGTGAGATCTTGCTCACCAGCATGGATCGCGACGGCACCAAGGCCGGCTTTGACCTGGCACTCACCCGTGCCGTGGCGCGCGCGGTGCCGATTCCCGTCATCGCGAGCGGCGGCGTGGGTACACTCGAGCATTTTGCCGAGGGTGTGATTGAGGGCGAGGCCGATGCCGTGCTGGCGGCCAGCGTCTTTCACTTTGGAACCTTCAGCATTCGTGAAGTCAAAGAGTATATGGCCTCGCAGGGCATTCCTGTGAGATTGGACTTCTAATGCTGCGGCTTGCCCAGGCACCCGACCTTCCGGCTCCAACCCTTCTCGCGTACTTAAGTACGCGTCGTCGGGCTTGTCGCTCGGAATCTCGGGCACCTGGACAACCCTCGCCGACCTGCGAAGTTTGAACTTGGGAAGAGAAATGGAAGAGATAACCGATCCTTCAAAGCTTACATACGACGCCAAGGGGCTGATTCCTTGTGTGGTTCAGCAGTATGACACCGGCGAGGTGCTTATGGTTGCTTGGATGAACGAGGAGTCGGTGGGGCTGACGCTCAAGACCGGTACCACGTGGTTTTGGAGCCGCAGTCGCCAGGAGCTCTGGAACAAGGGCGCGACGAGCGGCAATATGCAGGAGGTCAAGGAGCTTTGGGCCGACTGCGATAGCGATACGCTGCTGGTCAAGGTTGACTCGCCGGGTCCGGCCTGCCATACCGGCAACCGTACCTGCTTCTTTAAGAAACTCGCGTAGGGCGGGCGCTCGATTAGACGCTCGGCCAACCAGAAAGGATTGAACTATGGGTGTGCGCACCGCAAACGTTCAGGATGGAAATATCGGTGAGACGCTGACGGGGCTCGCCGAGGTGATTCACGGCCGTCGCGACGCATCGCCGCAGGAGAGCTATACCGCTCGCCTGCTGACCGACGTCGAGGACGAGCTGCTCAAGAAGCTTGCCGAGGAGGCGAGCGAGGTGATCATGGCCTGCAAGGATAACGATCACGATCACATCCGCTACGAGGCTGGCGACCTGGTCTACCACTTGCTCGTGACGCTTGAGCGCTACGGCATTACCCTCGACGAGCTGGCCGGCGAACTCAACGCCCGCCGCCACTAGTCGTTTGGGACAGTCTTTGTTGGTGTAACGGGGTCATGGAAGTTGCGGTGAAATAGGGACTGTTTAAGCGCTTCATCAGGCAAAACAATCCCTATTCCACCGCAACTTATGAAGGGATGGTTAGGCGAGGGGCGTGGACTCCCATTCTCCGGTGAGGTGGGGGATGCCGAAGGTTCGGTAGCCGCAGTCGTAGGCGTGTGCCTGGGCCTCACGGATGTTCCAGCAGATGTCGCAGGCGCGGTGTGCGTCCGAGCCAAAAGTAATCGGCACCTCGGCGTGGGCGAAGCGACGCAAAAGGCCGGTCGCGGGGTAGTAATCGTCGAGCCCCTTGCGCGGTGCGGCTGTCGAGACCTCAACGCGGCGACCCGTATCGTGGGCGCATTCGGCCATCTGCTCCCAAAACGGCGCCGGGTCAAAATCGGGCGCAAAGCCCTCCTTCGAAAAGCGCATGACCAGGTCGGGGTGGGCCATCACGTCAAAGTTAAGCGGGCTTTCGCAAGCACGGCACCAGTCGTCGACGTAGCGCTCCCACACGCCGCGTACACCCAGGTTTTCCCAAACGTGCAGGTTGGTGTCGTCGTCGATCCAACCGCAGCGCGAATCGGGCGTATCGGGGCGAGCGACGCCCCCCGTTTCCGCCGTGCCCGCGGCGCCGGCCATGATATCGCCCGGATCGCCAATCCAGTGCACACTGCCCAAGCGCACTATGGCACCCGCGGACCAGCGCTCAACCAAAGGCTCGCAACCTTTGTACCAGTCGCATTCAAAGCCATAGATAAACTCGAGCTCCGGCGCGATCTGCGCGGCGAGCTTGCGGGCGTCCTCAAAGGCCAGACGATGTGCCGGCAGGTCGCCCTCGACGACCTGCACCTCGCAGTTAGCATCCATGCTGGCAGGTAGGGTGAGGTGGTCGGTCGAGACTATAATGCGGCAGCCGGCGGCCGCGGCGGCGCGGATGTTCTCCTCAAACGAGGCATGGCCATCCGAAAACGAGGTATGGGTATGGCAATCGACCAGTGGGCAGGCGGACATGGCGACTCCTTTGCGTCAAGCGAATTCGCTCCATTGTAATGGCGCGATCCCCGCTGCGATGAGCGCACTGGGGGCCGAAATCGACTGGAAAGGACGGGTAGCGCATAAGGGCGAGCTCGCGACATCGGTCTTGCTCCAATACATGTGCATCAGCCTCCAAAAGCTGCAAATAATGACATGTTTGGAGGCTGATGTACATGTTTGGCTGAGGCGGTGGAGTGTCGGTTTCTTGCCGACAAGGAAAATCGCGCTCATCACGCGCCGTCACACTCGCACAGCTCGCGATGTGCTAGCGTTTGGGTGAATAAAACGAGCCCGTGCGGAAAGGATCCGGACCGTATGCAACGTGGAAGTACATCTCCGCTGTCCCGCGAGACCGATGCGCCCGAGACCATCGTCAAGCTGGAGTGCGACATCGACGATGCGTCGCCCGAGGTGCTCGCCTACGCCGCTGACCGCCTGCGCGAGGCCGGCGCCCGCGAGGTGCACTGGCTGCCCCTCTACTGCAAAAAGGGCCGCCCCGGATGGCAGTTGCAGGTGATCTGCTCGCACGAGGATATCGAGCGCCTACAGACGATTATCTTTTTGGAGACCACGACCAACGCCGTTCGTTGCCAGGTGATGGAACGCGTTTGCCTGCCGCGCCGATTCGAGCAGGTGACAACGCCTTGGGGCGAGGTATCCGTTAAGGTGGCGACTCTGCCCGACGGCAGCGAGCGCGCGGCTCCCGAGTACGAGGATTGCGCCCGTCTTGCCCGCGAACATGACGTGCCGCTCCAACGCGTGATGCAGGCGGCTCAGAGCGCGGCGCTGCGATTCGAGTAACACGGTAGATGGGCTCCACATCCGCCGGGCCCCGTTTTCAGCCCCATCAACTCCGCTTCGAAAGGACTCCCCATGAAATACCTCATCGCTTCCGACATCCATGGCTCGGCATACTGGGCCGAGCGCCTCTGCACTGCCATCGAATCCGAACAGCCCGACCGCATTGTGCTGCTGGGCGACCTGCTCTACCACGGCCCGCGTAACGACCTGCCGCGCGACTATGCCCCCAAGCGCGTGATTCCGCTGCTCAACGCCCTGGTCGACCGCATCATCGCGGTGCGCGGCAACTGCGACGCCGAGGTCGACCAGATGGTCCTCGACTTCCCCGTCATGGCCGACTACGCCACACTATTCGACGAGACCGGACGTGAACTGTTCCTGACGCACGGCCACGTTTTTGGCGCCGGTATGCACAACAGCGTCGACCACGCGCCCGCGCTGCCCGAGGGTTCCGCGCTCGTCTACGGCCACACGCACATCAAGGTTAACGAGGAAAGCGCCGCGTACCCGGGTCTGTGGCTCTTCAATCCCGGCAGCGTGAGCATTCCCAAGGACGGCACACATAGCTACGGCGTCTACGAGGGCGGCGCGTTCCGCCATGTGATCATGGGGGAGGACTAACCATGGCCGAGCATATGGCTCAGCAAAATGACGAGGGTTCGCGCGACCTGTCCACGCTGGTCGACGCGTCGGCCGAGCTGCAGCATCTGGTGCAGACCATCTGGCGCCTGCGTCAGCCCGATGGCTGCCCGTGGGACCGCGAACAGACGCATCAGAGCATTGGCAAGAACATGATCGAGGAAGCCTACGAGGCGCTCGACTGCATCGAGACCGATGATGCGGCGCACCTGCGCGAGGAGCTGGGCGACGTGCTCATGCAGGTAGTGTTGCATGCGCAGATCGCGGCGGACGCCGGCGAGTTTACGCTGGCCGACGTGGCGCGCGATATCGACGCCAAGCTCATTCGCCGTCATCCGCACGTGTTTGGTGATGCGGATGCCGACAACTCCGACGAGGTGCTCAAGATTTGGGACGAGGTCAAGCTTGCCGAGAAGGCCGCCAAAGACCAGGCCGTGGCGGCAGGCGAGGCCGCGCCCGAGGGTCTGCTCGACGGCGTGCCTACGCGCCTGCCGGCGCTGATGCAGGCTCAGAAGGTGTCGCGCAAGGCGGCTGCCGTGGGCTTTGAGTGGGAGACGGTCCAGGACGTGTGGGACGAGGTCGCCGAGGAGCGTGCCGAGTTTGAGGCCGAGGCTCCCGGCTCGCCCGAGCGCGAGATGGAGTTTGGCGACCTGCTCTTTGCCCTGGTCAACGTTGCGCGCAAGGAGGGAATCGACGCCGAGAGCGCCCTGCGTGCCAGCACGGCAAAGTTCCGCCGCCGCTGGGCCGCGATGGAGCGGATGGCGGCCGACGCCCACGTGGATCTGGCCGAGCTTTCGACCCACGGCCTCAATGACCTCTGGGATGCCGCAAAGGCAGAGGAGTAAGACTGCGGGAGCGACGGGACGGGCTTGTCCCATCGCTCCCATTTTTTTAAAAAGATTGTATCCCTTGGCTAACTTAGGGCATAATGCAAAAAGTGCGATAAGGCTAACTTATGAACCTGCGCGCCGCTGTAGCGTGCAAGCCGTGTCGCCAAGCATTCAACCCGTTTCCAAGTGAGAGGGAGACAACATGAGCGATATTTTGGATGTCTACGGTCGCGAGGTGCTCGACAGCCGCGGCAACCCCACCGTCGAGGTCGAGGTCGTGCTCGAGGACGGCAGCTTCGGCCGCGCGATGGTGCCTTCGGGCGCTTCGACCGGCGCCTTTGAGGCATGTGAGCTGCGCGACGGCGACAAGGGCCGCTATCTGGGCAAGGGTGTCTCGCAGGCCGTCGAGCACGTCAACAACGAGTGTGCCGATGCCGTCGTGGGCCTCGACGCCTTCGATCAGCGCGCCGTCGATGCCGCGCTAATCGCCGCGGACGGTACGCCCAACAAGACCAAGCTCGGCGCCAACGCCATTCTGGGCGTGTCGCTGGCCGTTGCCCGCGCCGCAGCCGAGTCGGCGGGCCTGTCGCTGTACCAGTACCTGGGCGGTGTCAACGCCCATCTGCTGCCCACGCCCATGATGAACATCCTCAACGGCGGCGTGCACGCCGACAACAACGTCGACTTCCAGGAGTTCATGATCATGCCGGTGGGCGCCCCGAGCTTTGCCGAGGGTCTGCGCTGGTGTGCCGAGGTCTACCACACCCTCAAGGGCGTGCTGCACGAGGCCGGCCTGGGCGGCGGCGTGGGCGACGAGGGCGGCTTTGCGCCCAACCTCAAGACCAATGCCGAGCCGTTCGAGTACATCACCAAGGCCGTGGAGAAGGCCGGCTTTAAGCCCGGTGTCGAGTTCATGTACGCCATGGACCCAGCCTCGACCGAGTTCTACAACGCTGAGACCGGTATGTACGAGCTCAAGGGCGAGGGCGTTGAGTACACGAGCGCCCAGATGGTCGATTACTGGGAGAAGCTCGTCGACACTTATCCCATCATCTCCATCGAGGACGGCATGGCCGAGGAGGACTGGGACGGCTGGGTCGAGCTTACCCGCCGCATTGGCAATAAGGTGCAGCTCGTAGGCGACGACCTGTTCGTCACCAACACCGAGCGCCTCAAGAAGGGCATCGAGCTGGGTGCCGCCAACGCGATTCTGGTCAAGGTCAACCAGATCGGCACGCTCACCGAGTCGCTGGAGGCTATCGAGACCGCCAAGGAGGCCGGCTACGCTTGCATCGTGAGCCACCGTTCTGGCGAGACCGAGGACTCCACGATCGCCGACCTGGTCGTGGGTGTTAATGCCGGTCAGATTAAGTCGGGCGCCCCGTGCCGCAGCGACCGTATCGCCAAGTACAACCAACTCATCCGTATCGAGGACGAGCTCGAGGGCAGTGCACGCTACGCCGGCAAGGCCGCGTTCTACAACATTCGCTAAACAAGTGGCGCTCGCGGGGGGCGGGGCTGACTCGGCTCCGTTCCACTTCTGATGGCCGCCATTGGGCGCTGGGCCATATGGCTCAGCGCCTTTTTTATGTCGAGCAAAGGCTGTCGAAGGTGGCGCGCGCGCTCGTGCTATAACTAGAATACTTAGCGCAAACAAACCTCAACCGCACAAGGCGCACATGGATCAGATTTACGACAACAGGTACTATTCCGCCGGTTCGCGTGAGCCGTCGCTTCGCCGTGCGCGCACGGTGCAGCTCGGTGGGTCCGCCTACGCCGGTGCCGACCGCTCCGCGCAGCGCCCGACAAGCACCTCGCGCCCCAATGCTCAAGTGAATACTTCGACAGATGGACCAGTACGCCCGACACGTTCGTCACATCCGTCGCGTCCCTCGGCCCAGACGCACGACAAAGCGAGCAGGCCTTCGAGCCGTCTTTCGGGCTCGGACTTTATGCGCTACGCCAACGACAACGCGGTGGTTAAGGCAATCTATGACTTTACACATGGCTCTCTGCGCCCGCTGTTTATCGGTATCGTGGTGGCGCTGGCGCTCGTGAGCCTGTATTTTCCCGTACGCGACCTGTATGTGGCTAAGCGCTCGAGCGATATCTTGGCCAAGCAGGTCGAGATTCGCGAGCAATATAACGACGAGCTGCAAAAAAGCGTCGACAAGCTGCTCTCGGAGGAGGGCATCAAGGACGCGGCGTCCGAGGACCTGGGCTTGGTGATGCCCGGCGAGAAGAGGATTGAAGTGCAGGGCCTGGACGGCGATTCGGATGCCTCGTCGAGCCAGAAGTCGTCGAACGCCAAGAAGGCCAGCGAAGTTGCCAAGGAAATCGAAGAAGTCGGTAAGGACGCGCCGTGGTACATCCAAGCGCTCGACATGCTGTTTGGGTTTAACGGCGTCGAGGGCCAGACGGTCGTGTCCAACGGCAAATAGCGCCCGGAGGGGAGCCCGCAATGACAAATTGCAAACGCTATAAGGTAGCCGCGATCGACCTGGGAACGGTGTCGTCGCGACTGGTGTTGGCCCAGGTCGAGGGCGGAGCGATTGTGGAATCGTCCAAGCATACCGAGATTACCGACCTGGGCGAGGGCGTGGACGCGACGGGTCGCTTTTGCGAGGCGGCTGTCGAGCGTGTGCTCGCTGCGTGCCGTATGTTTGTGGACGAGGCGCGTACCTTTGGCGCCGCGTGCATCTGCACCACGTGCACGAGCGCCGCGCGCGATGCGTCCAACGCCGCCCTGCTGCTGGACGGCCTGCACGAGCTGGGGCTTGAGCCGCAGGTGATTCCGGGTGAGGTCGAGGCACGCCTGACGTTTTTTGGCGTGGCGCACGACTTTGCCGGCGAGCGCATCATTGTTGCCGATTCGGGCGGCGGATCCACGGAGCTCGCGACGGGCGTCTATGCGCCGGAGCGTGGCGTCTTTGCGCTAGAAGGGACGCGCTCGCTGGACATTGGCTGCCGCCGCGTGACGGAGCGGTTTTTCTCGACGATGCCACCCGCACGCGGCGAGCTTGCTGCCGCTGCCGCGTGGGCAGGCGAGCAGTTCGCCGCCTATTTTGAGGGCCTGCCTGTCGACTTTGAGCGCGCCGAGCGCCTCGTCGCGGTGGGCGGTACCGTTACCACGCTCGTGGCGCTGGTCCACGAACTGGAGCCGTACGACTCGAACTTTGTGCACCTGCGCGAGCTTTCGATGGAGCAGATTTCGGCCGCTATCGAGCGCATGTCTGCGTTGGATGTTGCAGGCATTGCCGCGTTGCCGGGCGTGCAGCCCAAGCGCGCGAACGTGATCTTGGCAGGTGCCGTGGTGATTCGCGAGCTCATGCGAGCCGGCGGCTACAAGACGCTCACCGTAAGCGAGAACAGCCTACTCGCTGGCATGGCCGCCACCATCAACGAGGTTCTCGACGGCGCGACTCCCACCATCGCCTGGACCCCCACTCTCAGCACCCTCTAAATAATTTGCGGTGAAATACGGACTACAATCGCCCTTTCGGGCACCAAACAGTCCCTATTCCACCGCAACTCAACAGCCGGCACCTGGGGACAGTCCTTGCGGGGCGTCCCCACAGCGCCTATGCCAGCTTGTCGATCTGCCCAATCTCCCAAAGCGGAATATTGATGAGCATGCCCTCGTCTCTATATGCCGCCAGGGAGCTCCTCACGCAACGCTCGAGTTTGAATTTTTCGCAGGCTATTTTCAGACTCTTCGCTTTAAGGTTCTCTGCCGCCTTGACCTCAAGCGGAAGCACGGTTCCCGCATGGTCGATGGCAAAGTCGGTTTCGGCATTGCCGGAGGTAGAGGACCAATACGCGGGAGTTTTGTCCTGGAGCAAGAGCTCTTGCGCGACGTATTGTTCGGTCAGCGAACCTTTGAACTCGGTAAAAACAGCGGATCCGTTAAGAACGACGGCCGGAGAGAGACCGGAGAGCGCTCCGAGGATGCCGGTGTCGATGCAGAACAGTTTGAAGCCCGAGAGGTCTTCGTAGCTCGAGAGCGGCGCCTTTAGAGCGGAAACACGTGGCACCTTATGAACGATTCCGTAGTCCGTGAGCCACTGGAGGCTTTCCTCGAAATCGCGTGCGCGCGCTCCGGGGCGAAGGGCGCCATAGACAAACTTCTTGTTCTCCTTTGCAAGCTGGCCGGGAAGGGATTTCCAAACCAACCTCATGCGCTCGACGATGCGGGCGGGTGCATGTTTGCCAAAATCGGATTCGTAAGCCTCGATGATTTGCTGCTGAAGCCTTCGGGCTTCGATGAAGTCGCGTGTCTCGGCGAAAGCGGAGACAACTTCGGGCATACCGCCGACAACAAGGTATTCCTTGAGCAAGTGTTCGAGCTTTTCGGTAACGTTTGCTAGAAGGTTCATGTCTGCGGCAAGGATGGCGTCGGCGAGCGGGTCGCCGTCGACGGCACGAACGAACTCGGCGAACCCCATGGGACGCATGGTGAGCTGGTCGATTTTGCCGACGGGAAATGACTCGTTTTCGCGTCGGAGCGCGAGGCCCATATAGGAACCGGCTGCTACGATGTGGTATTCGGGTGCAAGCTCGTTGAAGTACTTGAGCGAGGTGATCCCGCGCGGGGCCTCTTGGATCTCGTCGAAGATGATGAGCGTGTCTGCTGGCGTTACAGTTTTGCCACGTAGGAGTTCTATCTGGGAGATGATGCGCTTGGGGTCGAGGTCCCCATCGAACAGCGAGCGTGTGCTCGGCTCGAGCATAAAGTCAAAACGAATGACGTTTCGATACTGCTGGCTTGCGAATTCGTTAAGAAGCCAAGTCTTTCCTGTCTGGCGGGCTCCCTTAAGCAAGAGAGGTTTGCGATTCGTCCTTGATTTCCAAGCGATAAGTTCGCTCATAAGCTGTCGCTGCATATTGCCTCCCAACCCTCTCGGTTAGTATAAGGCCATTTGGGTGTTTCCATCGGAAAATGTGCGAGACAACCACGTTTTTCCATCGGAAAATGTGCGAGACAACCACGTTTTTCCATCGGAAAATGTGGTAGGAAACTCATTGGGTGGGCGGAAAAAGTAGTCAAAAAAGCCCCGTCCCAAATGAGCTGCTCTGCAGTTGACGGCGTCCAAAAGAAACGAGCCCGCATCCCTGGGGAACACGGGCTCGCAAGCAATCATATGGTAGGGGCGGTGGGACATCCGCGCATTTGCTGCGCAAATACGCACCGGCTTCGGCCGCCTGTCGGCGCCCTCGCCGGCTCGCTACGGACGCTGCGCGTCCGCTTAACGCTCGCCCCCTCGCGGGTTCGAGCCCCACCGGCGTGTAAAAGAAACGAGCCCGCATCCCTGGGGAACACGGGCTCGCAAGCAATCACATGGTAGGGGCGGTGGGACTCGAACCCACAATCCTTGCGGCGAGAGATTTTAAGTCTCCTGCGTATGCCAATTCCGCCACGCCCCCGTGAGACTAGAAGTCTAGCACAAGCCGTCCGTTACGCGTTGACGGCCATCGAGTGTTGGCCCGACTTCTCCAGGAACTCCTGGAACTTGGCTTCGTCACCCTTGTTCTTGTACTGCAGGGCCAGCAGGTATTCCAGGCGGCAGCTCTTGACCTTGTCGTCACCGGCCTCCTCGAGCATGCGCTCCAGCTCGGGAATGTCGTTGTGGCGCTTGAGGATCATCGTGTCGTACATCAGTTGGCACTCGTGCGCAACTGCCTCGGCCTGACCGCCCTCAAAGCCCTTGATCTCGTGCAGCAGCTCCTTGGACTTTTTGCGGTCCTCCTGGCCAACGTAGTAGTTAAAGGCCTTGATCACCAGATCGACGCGCTGCATCTTGGGGAGGTTGAGCCCCAGCAGCAGGTCGAACATTTCGTCGGCGCGCTTGTGGTCCTCGCGCAGCAGATATGAGTTCAGGCGCAGGTAGTCGCGGTTATAGCGCGGGTACAGCATACTGGTGAGCTTGGCGTCGAGCAGGCGATCGAAATCGTCCCACTGCTTGGCAGCCATAAGCTGTTGCAGACGCTTAAATGTGGTGCGTTTTTTGACGCTAAAGAACACCGACACGGCGATGCAGATGATAACGACGGCGGTCCAGAGGGTGCGGGAATCGGGCATATTAGGGTCCTTAGTCGCTCATAAAGCGAGCGGTATGACAACACGTACTAGATGTATTATACGCAGCGCGCAAGCAAACTGGCATAAAAGCTCATCGAGGTCGAGTGCCATCGCTCGCTGCGGTACACTTACCTAAAGTAAACCATGAAGGGAGACATTACCTATGAAGAAGATCGTTTTGGCTTGCGGTGCTGGCGCTGCTACTTCTACGCTCGTTGCCCAGAAGGTCGCTACCCTGCTCGACGCCAACGGTTATGCCGACAAGTACGAGATCGTGCAGTGCGCCATCTCCGAGGCCAAGGATTACTGCGACGAGGGCGCTGACCTGCTGATCGCCACCACCGTTGCCCCCGAGGGCCTCACCTGCCCGTACGTGAGTGGCGTGCCCTTCATGACCGGCATGAACCGCGTTGCCGCCGAGAAGGCCGTTCTCGACGTCATGGCTCAGTAGGCGCTGACTGCATGAGTGAGCAGAACGCCAACCCGGTAGAGCTCTTTGGTATGCGCGTTGCCCATGTGGGCATTAACGCCACCGACCCGGCAGACGCCCTGGAGATCGCGGAGCTGTTCTCGACGATGATGGGCCTGCCCGTCATCGAGACCCCGGTTTCGTACTTCAACGATTCGCTGGTCGAGATCATGAAGCAGAACGGTCGTGGCACCAAGGGCCACATCGGCTTTGCCGTTAACGACATCGATGCAGCTGAGAAGTGGTTTGCCGAGCGCGGGCTCGAGGTCAACGAAGAGTCGCGCGCGCTGCTGCCCGACGGTGGTACCAAGCTCGTGTACTTTAAGCGCGAGTTCGCCGGTTTCGCCGTGCACCTGTGCCGCGAGTAGCGCACAAGCTGCCATAGCTGGCAAAAAGGGATAGGGCCGTGTGGCCCTATCCCTTTATTTATGCCGAGGGGCTTCCTATCGTGGCAGGCGAATCGTAAAGCGGCTGCCGACCCCTTCGACCGAGGTCACACCGATGACGCCGCCGTGGCTGTCGACGATCCACTTGGCGATCGCAAGCCCCAGACCCGAACCCTGTGCGCCGGCATCGCGCGCGTTGTCGGCACGGTAGAACCGCTCGAACGCGTGAGCTGCGGATTCCTGGTTCATGCCGATGCCCTCGTCCTCAACACTTATGTCGATCGCGCCCGCGCCCGCATCCGGCGTTATGCCAAATGTGACGGTCGTTCCCGCATCCGAGTACTTGGCGGCGTTTTGCACGATCACGCGCAGAGCCTGCTTCACGAGCGCCACGTCGACGGGCGCGTCGCAGCGCGGGTCGCTGGCAAGCGCAGCGTCAGAAGCCAGCCGATACGTGTGCTCGGTATCGATCATCTGCGATTCTTCGCATACCTCGCTGACCAGTGCAGCCAAGTTGGTATGCGCGCGCCGCAGGACCGTGCGCCCGGCATCGCCGCGCGCCAAAAACAGCAGCTGCTCCACGAGCTCTTGCATGTGCTCGCTTTCGGCCTTGAGGGACGCGATGGATTCTGCCAGCACGTCCGGGTCGTCTTTGCCCCAGCGATCGAGCATGTTTACGTAGCCCTGAATCACCGCGATGGGCGTGCGCAGCTCGTGGCTCGCATCGTTGACAAAGCGCATCTGTTGCAGTTTGGCCTCTTGCATCTGGCGCAGTAGGCGGTTGAGTGCAACCTCGATGCTTGCCAGGTCGGCGTCGCCGGTAGTGACGCTCGGCGAGTCGACGCTTGCGCGCTCGATGGCCTGCTCCAGTGTTTCCATCTTGCCGCCGGAGAGCTGCATGCGGCCGAGCTCGTCCACGCGCAAGGCCAGGTCGTTGAGCGGTGCCATGGTGCGGCGCACGCGGCGGGCGCCGCCGAGCATGTTGAGCACGCTGATGACCTGCCAACCCACAACGACAAGGTAGAGAGGCCATAACGTGACGAGGTCCTGCACGAGGGGGAAGGTCTTGGTGGTACGCGCAAGCTCGACGGTATAGGTGAGCGTTGTCAGGTTCCAGCCGCGCGCGGGCGTCAGCGACATGCCGTGAACGGTGGCGCCGGGAATCCAGCCTGCGGTAAACGCGCCGTCGGGCAGCGTCTGGTTGTATCCATAGACGAGGATCGCCGCCGCAATCACCACCAGCAGCAGATCGAGCCAGACGTAGCTCATCAGGCGGCGCCACATGTAGCTCCAGTTGATGGCACGGGCGATAGAGGTGACGCGCCTGGTCTCGGCGTTACGCGCGGCAGACATAGCCCACCCCGCGCACGGTCTGGATGATGCGGGCGCCGCCGGCGTCCTCGATCTTGGCGCGTAGATGCGCGATGTGCACGTCGACGTTGTTGGTGTCGCCCATGTATTCGTAGCCCAGCGCTTCGTGCGCGATGCGTTCGCGCGTGAGCACGGTCTCGGCATGCGCCATAAGCAGGGCGAGGACATCGAACTCGCGGGCCGTGAGCGCAATGGGCGAGCCGCCGACCGTGACTTCGCGGCGGTCGGGGTCGAGCGCAACCGAGCCTACGGCGAGCGTGGCGGGGGAGAGCGAGGCGGAAACCTGGGTCGAGTCACTGACCGGGGGCATCGCAGTGGCGCCGACACCCGTGCCGCCTGCCGCGCCCGTCCCGATGCCGCCAACGCCCGAAGCCGCCCGCACGGCCTCCGAGCGCTTCAACGCCACGCGGATCCGTGCGAACAGCTCCTCAATCGCAAACGGCTTGGTCAGGTAATCGTCGGCGCCGGCATCGAGCCCGGCCACCTTGTCCATCACGGCATCGCGCGCGGTGACCATTATCACCGGCACATCCTTGTGCTTGCGGACGCGCCGCAGGACCTCCATGCCGTTGAGCTGCGGCAACAGCACATCGAGCAGAATAAGATCGTAGTTGCGCTCCAGCGCCAGGTCCACGGCGGTGCGGCCATCGGCGGCGTTTTCCACCTGGTAGCCCTCGTGCTCCAGCTCGAGCGTCACAAAGCGGGCGATTTTCTCCTCGTCCTCTACGATCAGGATCCGTGCCATGCGTGCCCCCGTCTGCGATTACTTGTCGTCGTTCAGATTTTGCTTGATGCCGTCCGCGGCGTCGGCGGCGTGATTCATGAGGTTGTTGATGCTGCCGGGCACGTCGCCGTCGCTGTCGATGCGGTAGCGCATGCCAAAGAACAGGCCAATCAGCATCAGCCATATCGTGGCGCCCCAGGCAAACAGCGCGACGATGGGGATCAGGATGGGAATGTTGAGGATGATCGCATCGCGGCGCATGGCGATAAACTTGGTGTCCAGGCTCAGGCGGAAGAGCTTTTTGAGGTACTCCCATACGCTGTCCATCTTCTTGGAGAAGTCGGTCTTTTCGCTCGACTTCTCGTAGGCGGCCTGCGCGGCGACCATCTCGGCTGAGGGCTCATCGACTGGCGCGGACTCGGTGGCGGCGTGCGCCGACGTGGTCTGCGTCTTACCCTGCGACTCGAGCCAAATGATGGCGTCCAAAACGTTGCCGTCGGCGGCGTCGAGCGCGGCCTTGGCATCGGTGTAGCTCACGTTGCACTTGGTGCGGATGGTTTCAACTTTTTCGAGGTCGTCCATGACCTGTCCTTTCGTTCGATGGGCGCGACGCCGGGCGATTTGCCCGGGCGCGAGCGTTGCGTTCGGCGGTCTGCGTTGCGCGGCGCCGCCCCGCCCTTGGTCGAACTCTATAGTGCAGGTTATAGATTAAGCGATTCTTGAGCCAAGATTAACGTTGGATGAGTTTTTGGGTGGCGGTGGGAAAAGTATTAGACCTCGATAGCGGGGGATGTGGTGCCGGTGCAAAACGGCGTCAAAGGTTGGTCGAGCAGGCGGTTTCTCCATTGATGTCCGCACAGCATGTGACACTTACCCTGCCGCCCCGCTCTGCCGCGGCGGCATGCGTCTGAACAACGACCCTCTAAGGAGTTCGATACCGATGAGTGACAACGCAAAGCATCTCGCAAAGAAGTGCGTTAAGGACGCGGGGCCGTGCCTCGCGCTGTGCGTAGCCGGCGCAGCGGTCGCGCTGCTGGCTGTTCTGGGGCCGTTCGACGTGCTCCGAAGTGCCAGCTTTCTGCATGTTTGCATGGCTCTTGCCGGCGCCATGATGACCGGCGGCGTGCTCGATCTGATCTTTTGGGTGTTTGACCCGTTTGGATGGAAGAGCGAGGGTAGGTCCCAAAGGATGGAAGGGCTGGAACGGTTGACTTAGTGATCGTGCAGAATGTGGGCTAGCGACTTACAGGGAAGTGGTGATCCGATGACGGTCTATGTGACGGGCGATATTCACGGCGGCGTCGACATGCAAAAGCTTCGCGACTGGGATCTTGGGGATGGTCTGGCAAGTGACGACTATCTCATCATCGCGGGCGACTTTGGCTTTCCGTGGGATTTCTCTGCCGAGGAATGTGCCGACATCGCCTGGCTGGAGTCGCGCCCCTATACCGTGCTGTTTGTCGACGGCAACCACGAGCGTTTCGATCACTGGTCGGAGCGCCCCATGGAGCTGTGGCACGGCGGCCTGACGCAGCGCCTGTCGGACACCTCGCCCATCCGACGCCTGACGCGCGGTGAGGTTTTTGAGCTCGACGGCTCAACGATCTTTACCATGGGCGGCGCCACGAGCGTGGATAAGGAATACCGCATTCCGTATTCCAGCTGGTGGCCGCAGGAGCTGCCGGACGAGCGCAACTTTGAGGAGGCGCGGGCAAAGCTCGACCGCGTGGGTTGGAAGGTCGACTATGCGATCACCCATACCTGCTCCACGCGCATGCTTTCGCCCACGCTTTACCCGGCACCTGGCTGGAATTATCCCGATGTCGATCGACTCACCACGTTTTTCGACGAGCTGGAGGACCACCTGGACTACAAGCGCTGGTACTACGGGCATTTTCATCGTGACGCCAACCCAGCCGAGTGCCACACTGTGCTCTACGACTGTATTGTCCGCCTGGGCGACGAACTCCAGCCCTGGGATGTCGCGTAGGGGCGGGGTGGCTGGCTACTCGACCGTTACAGTGATGTTTTCCCGATGCGTGCGGATAACATCCCAGCTAAAGTGCTCGACCAGCTGCTCGGCAGAGCGCGGTGTGGCGTCCGGCGCGATGCCTGTTTGCCCGGCGAGCCAGCCCAGTAGTGCCTCGGGCGCGCCAAAGCGGGTGCGGAGCTCGCCCAGGTCCAGGTCGCGGTCGCGCTTGGAAAGGCGGCGGCCATCCGGCGACATGAGCAGCGGAATGTGCGCGTAGTGCGGCGTGGGAAGTTCCAGCAAATGCTGCAGGTAGATTTGGCGCGGCGTGGAGCCCAGCAGATCGCATCCGCGCACGACCTCGGTGACGCCCATGGCAGCGTCGTCGACCACCACGGCTAGCTGGTAGGCAAAAACGCCGTCGCTGCGGCGCACCAAAAAGTCGCCGCATTCGGTGGCGAGTGCTTCGCATTGGGCTCCATACGTGCGGTCCACGAATTCGATCACATCGTTTGCGAGGTCGTCGACGGCGGGTACGCGCAGGCGCGTGGCCGGAGCGCGCAGAGCGCTGCGGCGGGCAACCTCCTCGGCAGAAAGGTCTCGGCAGGCGCCGCGGTAGATGGGCATGCCGTCGCTCGCGTGTGGCGCGCTCGCAGCGTGGAGTTCGGCACGCGTGCAAAAACAGGGATAGGTGAGGCCGGCGTCTTGCAGCTGACGCAGGGCGTCCTCGTACAGATCCAGGCGATCGTGCTGGTAGTAGGGGCCTTCGTCCCACTCCAGTCCCAGCCAGGCCAGGTCGTCAATCAATTGAGTGGCAAGTTCCGGGCGCTTGCAGCGATCGTCCAGGTCCTCGATGCGCAGCACGATGCTGCCGCCTTGGCTGCGGGCCGAAAGCCACGAGCACAGGCAGCTGAACACGTTGCCCAAGTGCATGCGGCCCGAGGGCGACGGGGCAAAGCGGCCCACGACGGGGGTGGGCGCTGCCGTTGCTGGTGCGTCCGCGGCGTGTGTTGCTATGTTGCGTGCGTTGATATCCATGCGGACGAGTATAGCGCGGGGCTTGGCAGGGAAGGCGTTGCTGCGCTCACAAGTTGGCGGCGGTGCGCATTGCGCACGGTGGGTTTGCGGCTCAAGGTCTCGATCGCTGCGTACCGACTTAGCCTCACAAACGACAGAAACCCCGGCAGCTCTTCGCAACTGCCGGGGTTTCCGCGGAAAAGGGGGACATGATCCTCGAGCGAACGGCAAAGGGGCAAACCGTTTTCGCTCAACTGCTTTATGCCCCTCGGCTGGCGGCTCAATCAGCGCGTGCCGCGCCCACACAAAGCCGCTACACCTGTGACGGAGCTGTGAAGTGGTATCTATTGCCGGGGCGGGCTATGCCAAGGGTGTCCCTAATGACTAGTCATTTAAGAACGTCCATTACAGTCGAAATTGTCAGCCTGGGACCATCTCGGGCTACGATTGAGGCGCGCCCAGAACGGGCCG
>NZ_JBDMSL010000031.1:0-20844 GCF_039758965.1 Collinsella aerofaciens
GATATACGCCGTGATGCGCGACCGGGTGCCCTACCGGGAGTAGCCCCGACGGTTGACAAAACTATAGGAACACCCAATGGCTATGTCACGGATGCGTCAGCGTTTGGTATGCCTGCAATGTGCAGCGCATAAATTCGATGCCGCAGGGCGATGCTGATGCTATAGTTACTGCGGCTAATGAGGGTCAAGAGAAAGGTTACAGGTGAAATCCAAACCTCGACCATACAGTCGATGACCCCATGCAGGTGCTTTTTGCGCATGCACGGGGTGTAAGCGTCGAGCGGCGTGCCGCCCGCGCATGCGTATACATATCCAGAAGCCCCCGGACGCCGCACGCGCGGCCGCGTCCGGAGGAATTATGATGGGGAGCACCATTGAATTATCTGAGTGAGATGCTCAAACTGCCGGTCTTGGACGTCGATGGCGAAAAGCTCGGCGTTGTGAACGATTTTGGCATTGCTACCGGCGAAGTTTTTCCACACGTGACGTCGCTCGCGTTCCGCGGTCCCGGCAAGACGCCGTTTATGATCAGTTGGCGCAAATGGGTCGACCGTATCGACGAGACGGGTGTACACCTTAAGACGTCGGCCACCGAAATCCGTTTTTCGTACCTGCAGCCGACCGAACTCTTACTCGCCCGCGACGTGCTTAACAAGCAAATTGTCGACACGCAGGGCATGAAGGTCGTGCGCGTAAACGACATCAAGTTTTCCATGTCGGGCGAAAATCAGCTGCGCCTACTGGGTGCCGAAGTTGGCGCCCGCGGTCTGCTGCGCGCGATCAGCCCCACACTCGAGCATGTCGTCGAGGGCTTTATGAAGCACCTGGGCAAGCCGCTCAGCGAGGACATTATCGCCTGGTCTTACATGGACCTGCTCGATCGCTCGACTAAGAACATCCAGCTCTCGGTGTCGCACAAGACGCTTGGCGAGCTGCACCCTGCCGACATTGCCGACATCATCGAGCAGCTCGACCCGCGCCTGCGTGCGCAGGTGTTCGCGCAGCTCGACACCGCCCAGGCCGCCGAGGCCATCTCGGAGTTCGATGATGACGAGCTCATGACCGAGATGCTCGAGGGCCTGTCCGATACGGACGCATCGTCGATGCTGGCCATGATGGACCCGGACGACGCCGCCGACCTGATCGACGAGCTCGATTACGAGAAGGCCGAGAAGCTCCTGCGCCTGATGGGCGTCAAGGAGGAGAAGGCGATTCGTAACCTGCTGGGCTATGAGGACAACACCGCCGGCCGCATCATGACCTCGGAGTTTGTCTCGCTGCCCGCCACGGCGACGGTCGGCGATGCCATCGAGGCGATTCGCAAACTCGATGAGGACTTCGAGAGTGTCTATTACGTCTATACCGAGGATCCGAGCGGCATGCTGACCGGCGTGCTTTCGCTGCGCACGCTGATCGTAGCCGACCGCGACGCCACGCTGGGTCAGCTGGCCTATCGCGACCTGGTCTATGTGTCGCCCGACGAGGACCAGGAAGACGTGACGGACGAGATGACCAAGTACGACCTGGTTGCCATCCCTGTCTGCGACGAGAACCGTCATATCCTGGGTATCGTGACCTTCGACGACGCCATGGACGTTATCGCCGAGGAGCATCAGGAGGACCTGCAGATCGCCGGTGTCGGCTCGGGCGATAGCGCGTCGGACGACTCGACGAACGTGCTCAGCTGGTTCGTGCATCGCCAGTACTGGGTTGTTGTATGGGGCATCGCGTCGTGCATCATGGCGACCGTGCTGGGAACGGCGCTCGGCTCCGCGCATCTGGTGGTGTTCCCCATGTGCGCCATGCCGCTCGTGCTGCTGGCGGCCTCGCGCATGGTGTCGTTCGTCAAGAACTACTTCCTCGAGTACGACGGCCACGACGACGAGCCCAAACCGTACCTGGGATTCTTCTTCCAGAGCACGGGTATGGGCCTGATCCTTTCGCTCGTGACCTACCTGTGCGCCCAGCTGGTGCGCACCGCCGCGTTCCCCGATGCGCCCATGTTTGAGGAGCAACTCTTTACCGGGTGCTTTAATATCGCTGCCATCATTTGCCTGGTTGGCAACATGAGCGCCGTGATTTACCTGATGGTGCTGTTCTGGCGTGACGAGCATGACCTCAACACGTCGGGCACCGCCATGAACGTTATTGCCGTCATGATCTCGTGCGTAGCGTACTGCGCCGCTGCGGTGCTGCTCACCATGTCGGTCATTGGTTAGGTGGTCGCGTGCAAAATACCAAGCAAAAGTCGGGCACCAAGCAAAAGTTGACCATCGCGGCCATCTTTGGCGCTATGGGCCCCGGTCTGCTGGCGGCGCTTTCGGGCAATGACGCCGGCGGCATTGCAACGTATTCCAGTGCGGGCGCCAGCTATGGCTACAAGATGCTCTGGATGCTTCCCGTCATGACTGTGCTGCTCATCGTGACGCAGGAGACCGCGGCGCGCTGCGGCTGCGTCACGGGCAAGGGCCTGGCATCGCTCATCCGCGAGCGCTTTGGCGTGCGCAAGAGTGTACTTGCTATGGCGGCGCTGTTGATCGCCAACACGGCTGTGACCATTTCGGAGTTTGCGGGTATCGCCAGCGGCCTTGCTCTCTTTGGCGTGCCGGCGAGCATCTCGGTGCCGTTGGTGGCGCTGCTGGTGTGGATGCTTACCATGTCGGGTAGTTTCCAGCGCATCGAGAAGATTCTGCTGCTGGTAAGCTGCGTCTTCGTGACCTATATTGTCGCCGCGTTTATGGCTGGCCCCAACTGGGGTGAGGTCGCGGTCGACCTGGTCGTGCCTAACATTCAAAATGACCCCAGCTACGTGTCGCTCGTGGTCGCAACGATCGGTACCACCATCGCGCCGTGGATGATTTTCTTGGCGCAGAACAACGTGGTCGATAAGAACGCGGGCGAGGACGACATCGTGCTGCAGCGTATCGATACCGTGAGCGGCTCGCTTGCTGCCGATGTCATTGCCGGCTTTATTATCATCACGACCGGTACGGTGTTGTTCCCGGCGGGCATTCAGATTAGCGATGCTGCCGATGCTGCCCGCGCGCTGGAGCCTATTGCGGGTCAGTGGTCCACGGTACTGTTTGCCTCGGGCCTGGTCGCGGCGAGCTTCTTGGCTGCCTGCGTGCTGCCGGGCGTTACGTCGAGCGCTATCTGCGAGGCATTTGGCTGGGAGCGCGGTGCCGACCGCAGCTGGGACGAGGCCCCGGTCTATCGCGGCATCATTACGGCCATCATCGGTATCTCTGCCGTGCTGGTGCTTATGCCCGGCGTTGATCTGTTCCAGATTATGATGACCTCGCAGGTCATCAATGGCGTGCTACTGCCCGTGGTTCTGGTGTTCCAGGTGGTTATCGCCGCCGACCGTCACATTATGGGCGCCAACCGCAACGGCCGCGTGTGGAACGTGCTCACTTGGGCGACTATCGGCGTGATTACGGTGCTGACGGTCGTCATGTTTGTGCTGCAAGCGATGGGCTACAGCGCTTAACGCCCACTTTTGCTTCCGAACAGGCCGCAGCGATGGGCTGCGGCCTGTTTTTTGCCCGCAATCTCTTGGGGCCGGCTCTAAAAGAGTGATTTTGGGTTGTTTGCTGCGGGTTACTTGTCGGTGCCCAGCTTGTGCGGCTTGAAGGCAAGCGCATTGACGAGCGCGTCGGTGGCAGACTTGACGGCAGCCGGCTGCGGATCGTTGACGTGATCCTCGGGATGCACGGGCAGGTCCTTCTTGACGGCATCGTGGATCAAGTTGAGGTACTCAGTCACGCCAGTGGTCGATAGATGCGTGCCATCGCCATCGAACAGGTCGTTGCGGTTGGCACTGTATCCGTACCAATCGATAACGCGCACGTTCTTGTAGCGCGTAGCGGCGTTGGCGATGGCCTGGTTGGTAGAGCCAACCCACGGCTGCGGGCTGCGCGTGTTCACAAACACCACAATACGCTTATCTCCTGCATCGGCCATGATGGCGTCGATCTGGTCGTCGGTTACCAAGCCGTTGGTGCCCAGGGCAAAGACCACGATCTTGCCGGCAAGGTTCTGCTGGATATAGCCCTCAAATGTCGCGCGGCCCGCATCAAACTGGCGGCCCTTTTCGGCATCGATATGGCTGTGCGGGAACACGCCGTCAAAGGTGTCCACGGCACGCAGCGACACGGAGTCGCCGATCATAAGCAGATCGTAGGAGCCATCGGGGAAGCCGTCGTTGTCCTTGTCGGTGTCGTCGGCCGCCTGCTGGTCGGTGGGCGCGGTGTTCTTGGCTTCCTTGTTCAGAACTTCGGCGCCCTCGCCGCTCAGCGCAGACGTTTCGGGCACAAAGATCAGGCCGCCCAGTGCAACGACCAACACGACAGCGCAGGCTACGCAGACAGGGGCGTGCGCGCGTGCCCAGTTGGCGGGCGTGGTGGTGCCACCGCGGAATTCGGCGACGGTGCGCCCAAAGGCGCCCTTCCTAAACGGAGTCTCGATAAAGCGATAGCAGCACTCGGCCACGGCGACCACCAACAGCACCTGCAAAATGTACTGCCACCACGGTGTATCGTTGATGTTGGCGACCGGGTTCATGAGCAACAGCAGCGGATAGTGCCACAGGTAGATGCTGTACGAGCGCTTGCCAACCCACACGAGCGGCTCGGCGGACAGCGCGCGGGCAACCATTCCCTGGGGCTGCACGCAGGCCGCGATGACCATGAGCGTGAGGATCGAGCACAGCAGCGTGCCTCCGCGATACTGGAAGGCGGTGTAGCCGTTGGTGAGCGCGACCATGGCGGCAAGGCCAACCAGACCCACGACGCCCAATACATCGATGGATGCGGGCGAGGACCAAAAACGCACGAGGGCGCTCGGCTGTGCCGGGGCGGTCTCGGCTGCTTCGTCGGCCTTCTCGCCAGGCTTGCCCTCGGCGTTCTTGCCGTGCTTGACGGCGCCAGCCAGGCGATTGAGCCCCAAACGATGAGCGAGACGCACCGGCGCCAGATCGCGATCGGGGATAAAGGCCATCCAGGCGCCCAGCAGCAGCGAGAACACGCGGGTGTCGGTGCCGTAGTACACGCGGCTGGGGTCGGCGGCAGGGTTGTAAAGCACCATCATGGCTAGGGCAGATACCGCGGCAAGGCCCAGAACCACGCGGCGCGTGTTGGGTTTGCTCACATGCATGGATACCATGGCAAACAGCAGTGGCGGCCAAATCAGATAGAACTGTTCCTCGATGGCGAGCGACCAAAAGTGCGTGAGCGGCGAGGGGTCGCCCAGAGCATTGAAGTACGAGACGTTTTGGGCAATCTGCCACCAGTTGTTGAAGAACAGCAGCGACGGCAGGATGTCGGGGCGCATCTTGGTGAGCATCACGTGGTTAAAGATGGTGCACAGTGCGCAGGTCACCACCACGACGGTCACCACGGCGGGGACCAGGCGACGGATGCGGCGGATCCAGAAGCTCTTGAGGTCGATGCGGCCGGTCTTAGCGACTTCGTTGAGCAGCAGGCGTGTGATCAGATAGCCCGAAAGCACAAAGAAGATCGTGACGCCGAGCAGACCGCCCTGTGCCCATGTGAGGTTGAGGTGATAGAGCACCACCGCGACGACGGCAAGCGTGCGCAGGCCGTCAAGGGCAGGGATGTAGCGGGACTTGGGGCGAGCAGGCGTCTGCTCCGCGGCGGGAGTGTTGGCGCGGCCCGCGTTGTTGGCAGAAGCGCGATGAGGGCTCGCGGCGCGTCGCGGCTCGTTGGTACGGCGCTCGCCCTTCACGCGTTCGTGCGGCGCCGGCTCGTTGCCCGTGCGGCGTCGACCGCGCGAGCCCGATTGCGAGAGTTGTTCCATAAAACATCATCCAATGACGAGAATAATCAGCACGCCTTCATTGTAGCTGCCTGCTCCTGTGAATGCTTGCTGCTGGCGCAAGCTCAAGTACGCGTCCACATCAAAGTGAACTAAAGTTATAGGGGGTGCGAGAGCGCATGATCGACGGCCGGCGGTGGGCATAAGGCCCGCAGATGAGGAGGTTTCCATGGCGGATCACAGCATCGTTGCGGTGTTCGGCAGCATGAACATGGACCTTTCGGTGGCGTGCGAGCGCATACCGCGTGCGGGCGAGACCGTCGGCGGCAGCGGGTTTATCACCAACGCCGGCGGCAAGGGCGCCAATCAGGCCGTAGCTGCCGCGCGTATGGGCGCGTGCACGCACATGATCGGCGCGGTCGGTCGCGACGCGTTCGGCGCGTCGCTCGTGGTGGGGCTCCAAGACGCCGGCGTGGACTGTGACTTTGTAGTGCATCGCGATGACGTGGAGACGGGAACGGCGACCATCATTCGCTGCGAGGGCGACAACCGCATCATACTGTCACCGGGCGCCAACCATGCGCTTGCGGGTGCGGACGTTGCCTGCGCGTTGAGGCGTCTGGTGGCCCATGAGCTCGACGGCGACGCCAGCGAGATTGCCCCGACTGCCGGAAGCGTCTTTATCGCCCAGGGCGAATGTGACCTTGCGGCGACGGCCGAGGCGCTTGTTTGCGCTCATGAGCTGGGGTTCTATACGGTCTTTAATCCAGCGCCCGCCTGCGAGCTGCCTGCGGAGGTCTGGCCTGCGGTCGACCTGGCCTGTCCTAACGAGACCGAGTGCCAGGTGCTGACGGGAATCTTGCCCGCGGACGATGCAAGCTGCGTCGCGGCGCTCAACGCCCTGCTCGCTAGGGGTGCCGGAGCTGCGGTCATCACGCTGGGCGGTGCCGGCTCGGTTACGCTCGGCGATGGCGGTGAGCTGCTGCGCATGCCGGCACTTTCGAGTGCGGTAGTCGATACCACGGCCGCCGGCGATACGTTTATCGGCGCGTTGGCGGCGGCTCGCCTAGAGGGCTTGCCGCTCTTTGAGTGCATGGCCGCGGGTGCTCGCGCTTCGGCAGTGACGGTGTCGCGCCTGGGCGCTCAGCAATCGATTCCCACGCGCGCCGAAGTTGAACATTGGTTTGGTTAAACGATAAAGACGGAGAAGCGGAGTAGAACAATGGCAATCAAGAAGCTGATCCTTGATCTGGATATGGGAGTGGACGATGCGATGGCGCTGGCCTATGCCATCGCGAGCCCCGAGGTGGAGCTCGTGGGCATCACCACGTGCTTTGGCAACGTGCGCGTCGAGCAATCGGCGCACAATTGCCTGGCGGTGCTCGATCTGCTGGGTCGCCCCGAGGTTCCGGTGTACCTGGGTGCCGACCGTCCTCTGCAGGCGACTGAGCCCTATACGCCGCCGGCGTCCACCGCGCTCATTCACGGCAAGAACGGCATCGGCGGCGCGAGCGTGCCCGCGTCGCCCTACGAGCCGGTGGGGGCGACCTCGGCCGACGGCAACGCTGCGGTCGATTATCTGATCGATGCCGCGCGCACCTATGGTCCCGATCTGGTCTACGTAGCGACTGGCCCGCTCTCCAACCTGGCGCTCGCCCTGGAGCGCGATGCGGCGGCGATGATGTCCATCGGCCGCGTGGTCGTGATGGGCGGCGCCCTTACCGTGCCCGGTAACGTGAGCGCGGGCGCCGAGGCCAACATGGCGAGCGACCCCGAGGCAGCCGACGCGGTGCTGCGCTCGGGCCGTAAGCTCACCATGGTGGGTCTGGACGTGACACATCGCGTGGTGCTCACACGCCGCGACATTGCCGGCTGGACGGGCTCGGGCACCATGGCGGGCTGCGCATTTGCGAGCATGGTCGAGCACTACATTGGCTCGTACGAGATGAACGCACCCTACCTGGGTGGTTGTGCGCTGCACGATCCGCTGGCCGTTGCCGTGGCGATCGACCCCACGCTCGTAGGTGCGCTCGGCTGCAACCTGCGTGTTGATCTGCTGGGCGAGTACCGCGGTCGCACCATCTGCGATGAGCGCCGCCTGTCCGATCCGGACAAGAGCGCACTCGTGGCGCTGACCGTCGACGCCCCGCGCTTCCTGTCCGAGTTCAAGGCACGCATGGCCCGCGTCCTGGGCTAGGTTGTCTTTTTGGGACGGGCTTTTTTGACTGGTATGATTGGTGCGACCATTCGAACCAGCTAAAAAAGCCCCGTCCCAATTTGACTATCGAGAGGATCTGCCATGGAGCGCATCGCGAGCTTTTCCGTTGACCATCTGCTCCTTGAGCCCGGCGTGTACGTGAGCCGCATCGACCGCGATCCGGCGACCGCCGCCGCCGTCACCACCTTTGACCTACGCCTGACCACGCCCAATAAGGAGCCGGTCATGAACACGGCCGAGTGCCACACCATCGAGCACCTGGGCGCGACGTTCCTTCGCAATCATGCCGAGTGGTCGAGCCGCATTGTCTACTTTGGCCCCATGGGCTGCCGCACGGGCTTTTACCTGGTTGTCTTTGGCGAGCTGACGAGCGAGAAGATCTTGCCGCTCGTCCGCGAGCTGTTTGAGTTTGTCGCCGGCTTCGAGGGCGATGTCCCCGGTGCCGCTCCCGAGGAGTGCGGTAATTACCTGGACCAGAACCTCCCCATGGCCAACTGGCTCGCACGCCGTTACCTCGACCGCGACCTGGCCGATATCGACGAGAAGCACCTGCACTATCAGCAGGCGTAAGAGCTTTATCGCCCAAAACGCGCGCATTGGGCGCCTTCGCTTATGCGGGGGCGCCTTTTTGTTGATTGGTCGGGACGAGCGTTCAAAATCGCTCATGTTTGTTCTAGAATGTTCGTATCGTCACATTTACGAACAGGAGTGAACATGCATATCTACTCTGTCAACGATCCCGAGTTCAAATCCTATGGCAACGTTTGGGATGACGTTTCGTCCGAGCTCACGTCGCCCGTGCTCGAGGCGCTCTCTGCCACGCCCATTCCCGAGGGCAGCAAGTACGTAGCAAGTGCGCCGGAGCTCGAGGGCGTCAAGGATGCCGATAAGTTGGGCTTTCTCATGTTTGGTGGCCGTCCCTTCCAGCTCGGCTGGTGCAACGGCCACAACACGCGTCTCAACTGCCTGGAGTACCACCGCGCCAGCGAGTTTAACCTGGGCGCCCGCGATTTTATTCTGCTCGTGGCGCATCGCTGGGAGATCGAGGACGGCAAGCTCGACACCGCGTGCGTCAAGGCGTTCCGCGTGCCGGCGGGTACGGTTGTTGAGGTCTTCAACACCACGCTCCACTATACGCCCTGCATGGTCGACGAAGGCGGCTTCCAGGTGATGGTGGCGCTGCCGGCGGGCACCAACGGCCCGCGCCCCGAGGCCGCAGCCGACATGCCTGCCACCGGTGACAGCTACTGCTACTGGAAGGCCGACAAGTGGGTCCTCTGCCACGCCGACAGCCCCAAGGCAGCCGAAGGCGGCTACGTAGGCCTCATCGGCAAAAACCTCGACATCACCGTGGACTAGCGCATCGCCCCAAACCACCACAAAGGTGCCTGTTCCCTTTGCGGTGGTTTGGGGCGGGCGGATATCGGGAAGTGCCAGACGGGGGAGGCTGCCGGGCGCCTTGCCGTCTGCGGATTTTGGGACATGCGGCCCGCTTTTTCGACCCATCTGTCGGTACACTAAAAGCACTATGGATACCCGCGAGCGACATATTGGCCACGCGGCCGCCCGGACCGCACCGGCTGCGGATCCCAGGGGCGGCAGGCTCTTCGCCATGCCGCGATTCCTTGTTGGCATAACACATCAGGTGTACCGCCACCGCGTCTTTGCTATCGCCGGTGTCATCACCGCGCTGTTCCTCATGCTTTTGGCAGTCTTGCCGGCGCTGTTCGCCTTCGACCCCAAACTTTCTAACGCCGTGCCCGCCTATAGCGAGGTGTCCGAAGAGGTCGTGGATGCGCTCGTCCATTCGAGCTCTCTCCCGCTGCTTGTCGCCGCAATTGTATTTTCGATTTGGGGCGTATCGGTCTATCTGCGCTGTTTGGACTATGTGTTGCGCCGCCGCCTTGTTGCCGTCGCCACCATCTGCGCCCTGTGGATGATCGAAGTCATTCTCAAGTACAAGTCGTTCACGCCGTTCTATGCCACCGTGCTGTGGTACCTGTACTACGTGCCCATGACGCTCATTCCGCTGCTCTACCAGTTGTGTGGTCTGCGCCTTGCAGGCCTGGAGCAACACCGCCTGGGTCGCCGCTACTGCGCTGCGCTGTGGATTGTGGCTATCCTGCTTATCGGATTTGTGCTCACCAACGATTTTCACCAGCAGGTCTTCCGCTTTGACCGTACAAGTGACACCTGGAGCAACGATTACACGTACGGCTGGGGTTATTTCGCCGTTCTCGTGTGGACGGCCTTTAACTTTGTGGCCTTTTTTATCCTGGTGGGCCGGTCCTCGTCCTTTCGCATCCAACGTTTCTCGGGCACGGCGGCGCTCGTGCTGCTGGGCGGCGCGTTCTTTGCCATCTCATATGCGTTGCGCGTGTCCTGGGCATGGAGGCTCAACTTCTCGCTCATCTATTGCGTCTTGTGCGTGGTGGCGATGGAAATCTGTCTCGATTGCGGTGTCATTCCGTCATATCACGACATCGCCGGCATCTTCGACACCTTGCCGCTCGACCTCAAAGTTCTAACGCGCGACCTGCAGGAAGTCTATGCCACGCCAGTGTCGAAGCCAATGCCGGCGGGCGTGTGCGAAGAGCTGCGAGCCCAGGAACACGGGCATGCCCATGCCTTTGCCGTGGAGTCCAATCCCGATGTAATGTACCGAGCCTTTCCACTGCTGGGCGGATCGGCCCTGCTTGCCCAAGACGTGTCGGATCTCAACGAGCTTAACCGTGAACTGGCACATCGTCGTATGGAGCTGCAGCGTCAAAATGAGCTGCTCGCCGCCGACTACGACCTTAAGACGCACCTGGCAGACCAAGAGGCCGAGACCTTGCTGGTCCAAGACGTGGACCAGGCGCTTGCCCGCGCGCTCGAAGGGATGTACGACCTGCTGAGCTCGCTGCCGCCGTTGACCGATGAATCGTCTTCGCACGAGCGTTACCGCATGCTACAGCGCGCCAAGATGCTCGTCGCCTATTGCAAGCGCAAGGGGTCGCTCACGTTGGCACAGCACGGGGAGAGCGGTTTTGATCGCGACCGCATTCAGCTCATTGCCAACGAGCTCGCAAGCGACCTGCGCACCATCGATATCGATTGCGCCTCGATTATCGCCATACGGCGCCCGATGCACGCCAGTACGGTAAGCGCCCTGTACGACTGCGTGTATGACTTTGCGTTTTTTGCCTACACCACCGACCATCCGGCGCTTATGTATCACTTGGGCGACCATGACCGATGCAGTGTCGAGCTACGCGCCACGCTTTTTTCCAACGATGATGCAGATCTTTCGCAGACGCCCGCTGCGCAAGAGCTCGATAGCGCTCTGCAAGGGCGCAACGTGGCATACCGCCTTGAGGGCGAGCCCGGCCAGCTGCGCATGATCGTCTTGATGCCGAGGGCGGGTGAGTGACGATGCAGATTTCGCTCATTCTTCCCCAAATCGTTGCGCTCGATGTTGTCTTTGCCCTGGCTGCGTGTCTGCAGACTATCCACGTCCCGCTCATCGCATCGCGCCGCTCGTCCTATAACCGTAAGGTGATTTGTGCCTACGAGGCGAGCCTTGTGCTTCACCTAGTTATTTCGGCGCTCATCTTGTTCGCGTCGTCTGGCTCATATCTGGTGGCGCCGCTTGACGTTTGCGCCAGGGCAATGGGCGGAGCGTTGTGGCTCAATGCCGTGATCTTTGCCTACGGCGTGGTGCTTATGGTGCGCTATCGTCGCCCCGTCATGCTGGTCGAGCTGCTGCTTGTTGTCACCGTTACACCGCCGGCGGTTTTTGCCATGGGCTCGGCGTGGACCGTTGTCCTTATCGCAGAGGGAGCGTTCTTCCTGTTCCGTTCCATCGCGGCGCTCTTGATGGATGTCCGCAACCGCCAGGAGGATATCACCATGTTCTCGACGATCGAGACCATCAACGTGATTCCCGTGGGCATCCTGTATCTGGACCCGAGGGGCCGTCCGCTGCTCATGAACCGCTGCATGCGCAAAAACCTGCTGGAGCTTCATATGCCCACCGACCTAGGCGATATGAGCGGTACATGGAACGGCCTGCGCAAACTCAGCATGCAAATGCCCGAAAGCAGCCAGAACCGTGTGCGGATTAATCTGGACCGCTTTGGTGAGGCGCGGGCGGTGGTCGAGGTTTCTCCCGCCGAGATTCGCTTGTTTGTGCACGATGACGTTATGGTTTCGGGCCGCCTCTTTGAGCGCATTATCGGCCTGGATGTAACAGAGTATGCGCATGCTCATGATCGCCTAGCGCAAGCCAACCACCTGCTTGAGCTTGCGGGCCAAGAGCTCCAAGCCCAGATCGAAGAAGTCAAAAAAGTTGCTGACAATGCGGCCTATCTGCGTATGCGCGCTCGCGTGCACGACGTGATCGGGCAGCGCCTGTCCATCCTCCATCGTTATCTGGAGGAGGGGCGCCTGGATGACGAGTCGCTCGAGCAGATCGACCCGCTGCTGCGCTCAATTGCCGCCGATTTGCGCAGTGGCGGTGCCAGCGAGCCTGCAGAGCAGCTGGGTGATATCGTCCATGCTTTTGGCCTGGTGAGTGTGCAGATCGATGTTGAGGGTGCGCTGCCTGAGGACGCGCGTGTCGCCGCCGCATTTTTGCAGATTATCCGTGAGGCCTCGACCAATGCCACCAAGCATGCACAGGCCCATCGGGTCCATGTGCGCCTGTGGCGGGAGACGTCGGAAGACAGCGCTGTTGCGCGGATGACCGTTTCTAACGACGGCGCGCCTGCACCCGTATCGTATCGCGAGGGAACGGGTATCCCAGGTATGAGGCATGTCGCGCAAGATCTGGGTGGCAGCCTAGAGGTCCATGCTGCCCCGCCCTTTACGCTTGCGGTGTCCATCCCGCTGAGCTCCAACGCCACGGTCCAAAGGAGAAGTTCATGATTCGCGTCCTTATAGTCGAAGACCAGGCCATCCTGCGCGAGAGCCTGGCGCGCTCCGTTGGCGACCAGCCCGATATGACCGTTGTTTCCGCCATCGCCGATGCCTCCGAGGCCTTGGGTGCCGCGCTCAAGGAGCGCCCGGACATGATACTGATGGACGTGTGCACCGAACACGATTCAAACGGCATCGTGGCGGCGGCGCGCATCAAGGAGCGGCTGCCCGAGTGTCGCATCATTATCATGACCGGCATGCCCGAGATCACCTTTGTGGACCAGGCGCGCGAGGCGGGCGTCGATAGCTTTGTGTACAAGAACGTCGGTATCGACGAGCTGTTCGCCGTGATGCGCTCCACGCTGGCGGGCTATTGCACGTTTCCCAAGCCGCCCGAGAGCATTTTTTCGGGCACGGCGGCACTCGACGATGTCGAGCTGTCGATTTTGCGCCTTGCCTGCGAGGGCAAGAGCCGTCGCGAGATTGCGGCCGAGCTGTTTATGAGTGAGGGCACCATCAAGCGTCGCATCTCGGAGATCCTGAGCAAGACCGGCTACGACAACATCATGCGCCTGGCCGTGCATGCGGTGACCGAGGGCAGCATCGTCCCCAATATGGAGCGCCCGTAGTCGGTGTGCCGCCCGTGCTCCAACGCCAAAGATAGGCCGCCCGCCGTTTTGCATCTAAAAACGGCGGGCGGCCTGCTTGTGCGAGCGGTGCTGTCGGCATAAAGCGACGGGGCCGCAGAATTATCTCCTGCGGCCCCGCCTGGCAAGTGCGCGGATGTGTCCGCCAATCCGCGGCCGTCGATGTCTGCCGCTACGCGATGGTTGCGCTGTAGGAGGCGACGTCCTCGTAGGAATCGGTCAGGTAGGCGTCGATGCCGATGGTCGTATTGACCAGGTCGTCAAGGCTGTCAAGCTCGCCGTTCGAGAACGTGAATTCCTCGGTGGCGCTGGTGCCGGGCATCAGGTGAGCCGAGAACCAGGGTTCCTTCATGGTGCCGTTGACGTTGGTCTTGCCGGAAGGAGCGTAGAAGGTCAGATCCTTGTCGCTCTTGTTGGTGATGTTGACGACAAAGCCGATGTCGCCCCAGTCGTCCTTGAACTTCTCGGTGATGGTGATGGTGCACAGGTCGTCATCGGCGACGGTGACGGCGGGGGAGATTTCGACGTTCTGGACATCGTCGTCTTCGACGGCCTCATCGATCTCCTCTTCCTTCTCGGCCGCCTCGCGATCCTTCTTCACCGTACCGGACAGGTCCTTGTCGGACTTGGTAAAGACAAGATTGCCGTCATCTTCTTCGAGGATGAGTTTGCCGTCCTTGAGCTTCATGTCATGCGACTCGTCTTCGGCGGTGATGGTTACGGTGGTGGCGTCCTTTGCCTCCCATTTAAGGTCGACAACCTCAAGGAACAGGTCGAGGGCGCCTGTACCGTCCTCGTCGAGAATCAGGACGCAGTGGACACCCCAATCCTCGAGCATCTTCATGTACTCATCGGTCAGCTCTTCGCCCTCCAGGGTTCCACCTGAGAGTTCCCAGCTGCCGACGAAGTTGGCCTTGGGGTCTTTGCCGCCGCCGCTGCAGCCCGTCAGGGCAAAGGCGAGCGCCAGGACGCATGTCAGGAATGCGAGTACGGATTTTTTGAACGTTGTCTTCATGGTGTCCTCCTTCATCGAACGAAACCCATAGAAGCAAATGCGGGGGTGGCGGATCCCCCGCCAATTACCAGATAGAGGGGCTAGGGCCGGGGCGTTCCGCAGTTGCTGCAGAACTTGCCGCCGTTTTCGCTGCCGCAGTTGGGGCAGAACCACTTTGCCGGTGCCGGGGCGGGTGCGGGACTGCCGCACTCGGAGCAGAACTTGCCGGTGTTGGTGGCGCCGCAGCTGCAAGTCCACGTGCCGGCCGCAGGTGCGGCGGCGGGAGCCGGTGCGGGGGCGGGAGCCGGAGCCGGCTGCGGGGCGGCCTGCTGCTGTGCCTGGCCGGCGGCGAACAGCTGGCTGGCATTCATGCCGCCCATGCCACCTGCCATGCCCATGCCCATAAAGCCGGCCATTGCGCCGTTGGGGTTAGCGGCCGCCGCGCGCATCGCGTCGCTCTGGGCGCTGGCGATGTTGGCTGCTGCCATGGTGGGATCGCGCATGACCGCGGCCTTCTGCAGGTCCTTGATCATCTGCTCGTCTTCTTGCGAGGCGGCGATGGAGTTGACGCCAAAGCTCACGATCTCGACACCACGCAGGTCGCGCCAGTCGGCCGAGAGGACCTCGTTGAGCGCGCGGGCGAGCTCGGTGGTGTGGCCGGGGATGGCACTGTAGCGGATGCCCATCTCCGAGATCTTGGCAAAGGCGGGCTGCAGGGCGGTGAGCAGCTCGGACTTAAGCTGGCTGTCGATCTTGTCGCGCGTATAGCTATCGGTCACGTTGCCGCATACGTTGGTGTAGAACAGCAGCGGGTTGGTGATGCGGTACGAATACTCGCCGTTGCAGCGCACGGAGATGTCGACGTCCAGGCCAATGTTGTTATCGACCACGCGGAAGGGCACGGGCGAGGCGGTGCCGTACTTGTTGCCGATGATCTCCTTGGTGTTGATGAAGTAGACGCGCTGGTCCTTGCCTGCATCGCCGCCAAAGGTAAAACGGCTGCCGATATTGGCGAAGGTCTCCTTGATGGAATCGCCCAGGTTGCCGCTAAAGACGCTCGGCTCGCTGCCGGTGTCGAAGACGAACTCACCGGGCTCCAGCGCGACTTCGATGATCTTGCCGTTTTGCACCACGAGCATGCCCTGGCCGTCGTTGACGGCGATGACCGAGCCGTTGGAGATGACGTTGTCCTCGCTGCGCGTGTTGGAGCTGCGGCCACCGGTGCGTTTGCTGCCCTTGCAGGCCAAGACGTCAGCAGGCATCGATTCGCAATAGATAAATTCCTTCCACTGGTCGGCCATGACGCCGCCGGCAGCTCCCAATCCAGCTTTCAAGAGTCCCATGGTGATCTTCCTTTCTCGTCAAAGGCCGGGTGGTATTGGTCAGAATGGCTAATCGTCCTTGTTGTCCTTCATGACAACGGTGGTCTCGGTGTGGCTGAAGGTGTCGTGCTTCTCGGTCAGGTCGAGCTCGCCGCAGTACTCGTCGGCGTGGGTGGCCTCGTTGGCCGTCTTGAGCTGGCCTACCAGTAGCACGTCTCCGATAATCACGATGATCAGCGGCGCGATGACGTTGATGAGGATGCCCTCGATATCAAAGGTGAGGTAATCTGGATCGAAGGCGTATTCCCCCATAAAGAGAATCTGGGAGAGGACAAATCCGATCACAAAGAACAGCACCGAGGCGATGGCGAGCTTGGGCTTGGAGCAGGGGAGCTCGCCGACCAAACGGCCGGTCTGGCCGTTCATGGCAAACAGGTAGCTCTTGCCGTTCCACGAGGTGGAGAGCATCCAGACGGGGAACAGGGCGTAGTCGCTGTCTTCCCAGGTGTAGTCGAGCTGCTTGCTTTCGACCGTGGCATCGTCGTATTCGTCGACGACGGTCTCGCGCAGGGCCGAGATCGTGCTCTCCTCCATGCGGCGCTCGGCACGCGCCTTGCAGGTCTCGCAGTCCTCGTCGTAACGGTTGGCGATGTAGCCGGGCATATAGGCGACCGAGAACGGACGCAGCGCGTCGTAGTCAAACGGCTCGATGGCATCCATGTGGCCGTCGGGCATCTTGGACGATCCGTCGACGGGCACGCGCTTAAACGAGATATTGCCCTTGCGATAGGCATCGTAGTGGTCGGTGGTCGTGACGGTGCGGTCGGATTCCTCGGTCACGGTCTCGTTGGTCGCGTCAAAGCGCACTTCGCCGTCAACGCGGGCACCGTAGAGCCAAAACGGCACGTAGACACCTTGGACCTCGTCGATGTGGTTGCCGGTGACAAAGCTCTTGGGCAGCAAGATCTTGCCCTTGTAGTGTTCCTTGAGTGCGGCCGTGACGTCATCGCGCCCGAGCTTAAATGGAATCACCAGGTCGGGCGAGAAGTCGCCCGAAAGCTGACCGGGCGCTACGGCGGAGTTGCCGCAGTACGGGCAGGTGGTGACAGCGACGGTGCCGTCGGACACGAGCTCGGCGCCGCACGACGAGCAGATGTAACCGGCGTTTTGAGCCAGCTCCTGCACGGCATCGTCGACAGCAGGCTTGGGGGCCGCGGCTGCGGCATCGGCTTTGGCATCTGCCTTGTCCTGGCGCTCGCGATAGAGGGCCTCGACTTCTTCGACTTCAAAGCGCGAGTCACAGTAGTCGCAGACGAGCTTTTGCTCGGCGCTTGCAAAATGCAGGGGGCCACCGCAGGCAGGGCACTGATAGTTAACGCTCTCGAAGGCCATGATCGGTCCTTTCGCTGCCGGAGGCTATGCGCCGATGGCGCCGCCGCAGTATTCGCAGCGCCCACTGGCATCGGGAATGGTGGTGGCTCCGCAGAAGGGGCAGGTCACCGCGGTCTTGGGGGCCTTGGCGGCCACGACGCTGTCGCGCGTCTCCTGGCGCAGCTGCACCAGCGCGTCGCGGACCTCGGTTGCCTGGCGCTTGGCCTCGCGGTATTCGATGGAGCCGCGCTGATCGATGGTGGAGTCGTTCACGCGCAGGTTGATCTCGGTAAAGTACGGCGTGTTGACGTGGATGGTCAGATTAAAGTCGTAATCCAGGTCGTAGCGCGGCGGGTTGTAGCTCTCGCGCTCGCCGTCCTTGGTCTCGCGATAGATCTCGGTGCGATGCTCGTCGATATCCATATCGCAGCCGAGTACCTGCGAGAACTCGATGATGTCGGGATTGGCGTCGCGCCAGCGGCTCTGCGAAGTGATGATCAGCAGGCCCGCGTCCTCATCGAGCATAATATTGGTGCGCCCGGCAGAAAGCGTGCGCGTGGGGTTGAACGAAGACAGGCGTTCGGCGTTGGCCTCGCGGTAGGCGAGTTGCTCACGGATATCGTCCGCGGTGCTGGAGCGATAGCCGTGAAAGTAGGGGGAGAGCTTGCCGGCGCACTCTTTGCACAGGTAGCCTTCATTGATTTTTGTCTTACCTAGAAGTCCCAGCTCGGTACCGCAAATCGCGCACTCTTTCTTCTCGAACATCTTGTCAAAGAAGCCCATGGCTGCCTCCCATCAACTGGTAGCGTGTGTCACTTTTGATGATGGGGGAGTGCGCGATCCTTCGCGATACCCAGACGGCTCAAGGAGTCTCCACAACTGGGACACATGGCCCATTTTTGACTAGTCATTGGGGACGTTCTTAAACGACTAGTCGCGGGGGACACTCTTCGGCCACTCATTGGGGACGTACTTAAATGAGTGGTAGTTGGAGACACTCCTGGCCGAGCTAGAGGTCGCGCGTGTCCCTTCTGGTCCATGCGGCTCAAAATTGCGGCGTGATGTGGACGGTTGGGGTCGAATTGGCAGCATTTCGAGCCTGGCTTCGATATTGAGACTTGTTCTTTATTAAAATAGATTTCCAGACAATTGAGCGGCTGGGGGTTAACCATGAGGGGCATGGGAGACATAACCGCATATTTGCGTCGGGGCATTCGGGAGATTATATGCCTGGCGCTGTTCTTCTTCACGTTTTTGGCGTGCGAGTATCTTTTTGATGTGCGCATGGCCGAGTTCGTGTCTCCGAACGAGGTCGTTATTTATGAGAGCCTTGTCATCGGCGCGAGCGTGATTGGCTTTTTTGTGCGTCCCATTCTGTACTATCGCCGTCCCCATGCTATCGACGCAACGAGTGACGTCACGGGCGTTTTGCTGGTGGCGGCATTGCTGCTGTTGATTATGGCGGTTCAGGTTGAGGTGATCATTGCCGGCGGTTTGGTGGCGTGCTGCGCGCTGGGCTACTGCGGATCGACTGCTCATGCAAACTTTGCGCGGCGCTTTGCACGGACGCCCTGCTTGGCGCGTGCGGCTGCACTTTCCTACGCCATGGGCGTTCTGGTGCAGGTGCTCAACCACATGGTGATGCCTGCCGGCATTCCTCAGCAGGCTGTTCTGGTCGTCTGCGCGATCGCGCAGGTGGCGTTGCTCCACGGTGCCCGACGCGCCAAGCTGCGCGACGAGTCCAATCCCAACTTTGAACCCAGTGCTGCCGGGCTTTCGGTAGATGCTCTGGAATATGGCGCCAAGTGGCATGACGATCCCGAGGCAAAGGCGGCATTCCGTCGCGCCGTAGTTCGCCTGACCGTGGCGACGGCGTATCTTTCCGGCGTATTCGCCGCTCTCAACGCGGGCTTCACGACCCTGCATGCTGTCGGAGCCGTCGATTTGGGCGATTGGCCGCGCCTGCTGCTTGTCGTGAGCTCGTTGGTCGCTGGCGCACTATTTGACCTGCACGGCCGCTCGTATATGAATATCGGCATGACATGTGCCGCCATACTGTCCACGCTTTCGTTCTTTGTGCTCATCGTCGATGGCAATGGCGGCAACGAGCTTGCTGCCACGATCATCTTTTATCTGGGCTCGGGCTTTTTCGTGGTGTTCTTTACCACAAAATATGCCGCCGTCTCGCTCTATGCGCGCTGGTCATATTTTTGGCCGTGCATGGGTCGCGTCGTCAACAACGTGTGCTCGATGTTCGTGACGGCGCCGGCAGTGGCGATTATCTCGAGTCAAAATGTGCTGGCTGCGGTCGGTGCGGCGCTCGTGATGTTTGTGGGCATTGCGATTACGCTGCTGGGGCAGTTGGGGCAACGAGCCGATGATGCCGCGATGCGGGACGGACTGCCGCTTGCCACCGACGATCTTGGTGGGGATCTTGCGCCCACATGCTCCGACCCCGAGCCCGTGGAGGCAGCGGAGCTCACGTCCGATGAACGCCTTGATGCCTTCGTCGCCACCTTTGGGCTTACAGAGCGCGAGCGCGATATTCTTGAGGTCTTGGTCGTTTCGGACCAGAGCGTTCAGGACATCGCCACAACGCTCTTTCTTTCGCGTTCCACGCTCTATCGTCACATTTCCTCGATCAACAAGAAGACCGGCACCGCCTCGCGCGTGGCCCTTATCAACTTCTTCTGGTCCTGGACGCCCAAGGACTAGCGTATGAGCCGCCGCCCAGTTCCTTACTCTAACGGGGGGATGTGGCCTCAAAGCACGCCCACATCGACGCCTCGCCTGCGCTAAACTGAAGAGCACGTACGCAATTACGAGAGGAGCCCGCATGGAGGCTTACAAGCAAGAGTTCATCAAGTTTATGGTCGAGTCCGACGTCCTTAAGTTCGGCAGCTTTACGCTCAAGAGCGGCCGTCAGTCCCCGTTCTTTATGAACGCCGGCGCTTACGTGACGGGCTATCAGCTCAAGAAGCTGGGCGAGTATTACGCTCAGGCCATCCACGATAACTTTGGCGACGACTTTGATGTGCTGTTTGGACCGGCCTACAAGGGTATTCCGCTGGCCGTCGTGACCGCAATTGCCTACCACGAGCTGTACGGCAAGGAGGTCAAGTACTGCTGCGACCGCAAGGAGGCCAAGGACCACGGTGCCGATAAGGGCAACCTGCTGGGTTATGAGCCCAAGGACGGCGACCGTGTGGTCATGGTCGAGGACGTTACCACCAGCGGAAAGTCCATCGACGAGACCTATCCCAAGGTCAAGGCTGCTGCCGATGTCGAGATCAAGGGCCTGATCGTGTCCCTCAACCGCATGGAGGTCGGCAAGGGCGGTGTGACCACCGCGCAGAAGGAGATCGAGGCCAAGTACGGTTTCCCCGTCGCGAGCATCGTCTCCATGGCTGAGGTCGTCGAGACCCTCTACAACCACGAGATCGACGGCAAGGTTGTCATCGATGACGAGCTCAAGACCGCCATCGACGCCTACTACGAGCAGTACGGAGCACGGGAGTAGTAGTTACGCGGGTTTACCAACCCGCGTAACGGCTCGACGCTGCGCGGGCCGCATTTGGACAATCTGACGTTCAACTTCAAGGGCGCGACCAGAAGGTC
>NZ_JBDMSL010000032.1:0-20396 GCF_039758965.1 Collinsella aerofaciens
ATTGTGGCATCCCGAGCCCGCGGAAAGAAGCTGCGCCGCGGGGGAGGCGGCCCAAATGGCTTTCTCATATCGTCTTGCTGACGCCATTGCATGTTTTGTATAAAACGCATGTGTATTTTCATTGAATTCCCCATGTGATCCGCGCGCAAATGTGGAGACAGGGACCACATGCCCAAAGCTCCTTCCAGCGGTTTTCTATCACACGACGGTTTTTCGGCGGAACTCGGCATGCTTTTGTCAGCATTTGGTTTGCTTCCCGTACTTACCCGCATGATGCCCCGGTAGATAATCGGCCATGCCCGCAATCCGCACGGCCTACGGTCGAAACCAGGGGAGGCCACATGGACGAAATCGTCTGCGCAAACACCGCATTCCGCTACTGGCGCTGCCCACCGCAGGTGCATGACCTCTACCCGCGCCTACCCAGCTCAGATGACGGCTGGCGGGCCCTATCCCAAGCCCCTTTCGTAACCGATGTCCTCAAGACCCCGATTATCGCTGTTGCTTCGCCAGGTTGTTGTAATCACCACTCGGGATTGCGCTCCACTATTCGCTGGGAAGGGGCTTCGGATACCGGCACAACAACCAACACTCATTTAGGCTTTAGCGTCACCAATCCGCTTAACACGTTATTTACTATGACACGCTTTGTGTCCCAAATAGATCTCGTACTGGCTATGTACGAACTTTGCGGCTGGTTTTCTGTTTTCGAGCCGACCCCCGCTGTCGAAATGCAGTTAAAAATCGCGTTAAAGGAGAATCGCAATTCCAGCACGCAGGATCTGTTCGAACTTGGAGAAGGCGAAGACGAGATTCCTTGGAAACGAGTTTATGCCCGCACAACCGTAAAGGTCCCAGCAAATGAAGGCCAAACGAACAATCGCGAGGATGGAAGAGAGGTTACGAAACTCAAAGGTACTTCTCTCTGGATGAGAAAGCCGCTCATCGAACTGAGCGACCTGCATCGTTTCGCCGACAAGGTCAAAAGTCAAATGTGGGGAAAGCAGTTCTATGATGCCGCTCAGCAGGTTATCGGCATTGCTGCGTCTCCGCTCGAGGTTGCAGGAATCTTGCTTTTAAACCGTCCGCGGCGTCTTGGCGGCGCGGGCTTCACGAACGTTTATGCCAACGACTTAACCCCTCTTTCCATATCGGCACAAAGCATTGCAGGTCAAAAGGTCTGCTACGGCGATATCGTGATCGTAAACTCAATCCTAATGAAGGCGGTAATTCTCGAGATCCAAGGTGAAGTCATTCATGGCTCAGGTGCAATACTTGACCACGATGCGGAGCGCATGACTGCGTTGCAGAGCATGGGATTCGATGTACTCCTGGTGACTCACGATATGCTCAACGATTCAAAGCAGCTAGACACCATAGTCAGAAGTGTCTGCGACCGTTTAGGGATTCGCTATAAAGCCAAAACTGAAGCAATGAAGTCCGCCGAGACGCGACTGCGAGCAAATGTTTTGTGCAACTGGTTGGAAATCGGAAATTAGCCGGCGACAAGGCGCTAGAACTACCTAGTTTGCCTGTTAGTGAATTAATATCATTTCAAAACTATGCCGGATTACGGGGCTGGACCCGGGCCGGCCGTCCATACCCTGCATTTCACGGAATGCGCAAGTCGTCTACCTGCGGTTTTGTTTCTACCAATTCCGGCATGCTCGGTGGTCCCCGGTCTAGCCCCGTAATCCGGCATGGTTTTGAAATGGCCGACTGGGCGAAAGCACGATCGGCACCAATAAAGGACCTAGCGCCGGCAGGATTGCCGTTGAACGAGTGGCGGCCCGCGCTGCGAAAGCGAAAAACGGCGGAACTCGAGATGTTCTGAGGGCGGCGACGTTGCCGCCGCCCCGCGGGGCAGATCTGGCATCGCGGGCCCCTCGCTCTCGAGTCCGTCCCGCATCCTCGCCCCCGCTGCCGAAAGTTTTTCCAAAATTGTCCTTGCATCGCCGTCCGAGTTCCCGTATAGTACTTTCTCGCACGGGGGCGTAGCTCAGCTGGGAGAGCGCTTGACTGGCAGTCAAGAGGTCAGGGGTTCGATCCCCCTCGTCTCCACCCGAGCATTGAATGAGGCTCCAACGTAAGTTGGGGCCTTTTTTCATATAGGCACACAAGGTCAAAGGCGGCACCATGATCCTCCTGGTCGACAAGATCGTGCGTTGAACGGGCGTCGCGTGCATGGTAGTATTTCACGACGTGGTTCAAAGCGTTGGAGGCTGTTCTGCCACCCCAACTGTAAGTGCCACTTTATAAGGGCTCTTGGCGCAACGGTTAGCGCAGGGGACTCATAATCCCTGGGTTCTGGGTTCGAATCCCGGAGGGCCCACCAGAGAATCAAGAAGCCGGGCAAATAGCCCGGCTTCTTTTTGCTAAAGTTCCCACTCCACATGCCTGCGAAATTGTCTTGATAAACGTTTTCGGTCAAATCCACGCAATAGTTAATGCTGATTGACAAGAACCATTTCAAAACTACGCCGGATTACGGGGCTGGACCCGGACCGGCCGTCCATACCCTGCATTTCGCTGAATGCGCAAGTCGTCTACCTGCGGTTTTGATTTTACCGATTACGGCATGCTCGGGGGTTCCCGGCCTGGCCCCGTAAACCGGCATGGTTTTGAAATCGCCGGGTCGGCGGGAGCGCGATTGGCCCCGATAATGGGCCCGGCGCCGGCGGGATGGTCGTTGGGCGGATGGCGGCCCGTGGGGTGGAAGCGAAAACCGGCGAGCGGCGGAACCCGAGATGCCCTGGGCGCGCCCCGCGGGCCGGATCCGGCATCGCGGGTCCCTTGCCCTCGAGTCCGTGCCGCGCTCTCGTCCCAGCGGCGCCCGCGCCACCGGAAAGTTTTTCCAAAATTGTCCTTGCATCGCCGTCCGAGTTCCCGTATAGTACTTCTTCGCACGGGGGCGTAGCTCAGCTGGGAGAGCGCTTGACTGGCAGTCAAGAGGTCAGGGGTTCGATCCCCCTCGTCTCCACCCGAGCATTGAATGAGGCTCCAACGCAAGTTGGGGCCTTTTTTCATATAGGCACACAAGGTCAAAGGCGGCACCATGATCCTCCTGGTCGACAAGATCGAAAAAAGCTTCGGCGCGCGCGTCCTCTTTAGTGGCGCGTCCTTCCAGATCAACCCCGGCGAGCGTTTTGCGCTCGTGGGACCCAACGGCGCCGGCAAAACCACCATGCTCAAGATCATCATGGGCATCGACAGCCCAGACGCCGGCCAGGTCCAGTACGCCAAGGACTGCCAGGTGGGCTACCTAGAGCAGGAAACCAACCTGGAGCAAAAGGACACCACCATTCTCGCCGAGGTCATGGCCGCCGCCAAGGAAATCCGCCGCATGGGAGAGCGCGCCAACGAGCTGCAGGCTCAGATCACCGAGCTCTCCGAACAGGGCAAAGACGTCGACGCACTCCTCAACGAGTACGGCATGGTCCAGGACCGCTTTGAACACCTGGGCGGCTACGAGCTCGAGAGCAACGCCCGCAAGATCCTGTCCGGCCTGGGATTTAAGGTCACCGACTTTGAGCGCCCGTGCTCCGAGTTCTCGGGCGGCTGGCAGATGCGCATCGCGCTCGCCAAGCTCTTCCTGCGCCACCCCGACCTGCTGCTTCTGGACGAGCCCACCAACCACCTGGATCTCGAAAGCGTCCAGTGGTTGCGCGGCTTTATCGCCAACTACGACGGCGCCGTGCTCATCGTCAGCCACGACCGCGCCTTCATGGACGCCTGCGTCGACCACGTCGCCGCGCTCGAAAACCGTCGCGTGACCACCTACACCGGCAACTACAGCAGCTACCTCAAACAACGCGAGGACAACCTGGAGCAGATGCGCGCCAAGCGCGCCGCCCAGGAGCGCGACATCGCCCACATGCAGGTCTTCGTCGACAAGTTCCGCTATAAGCCCACCAAGGCCGCCCAGGCGCAGGAGCGCATCCGCAAGATCGAGCAGATCAAAAAGGAGCTCGTCATCCTGCCCGAGGGCCACAAGCACATCGACTTTAAGTTCCCTGACCCGCCGCGCTCCGGCGACATGGTCGTGGGGCTCGAGGGCGTCTCCAAGTCCTACGGCGAAAAGCACATCTACAGCGACATCGACCTCAAGCTCTACCGCGGCGAGCACGTGGCACTCGTCGGCCCCAACGGCGCCGGCAAGTCCACGCTCATGAAGATTATCGCCGGACTGGAGCCGCCCACCACCGGAACCCGGGACCTGGGAACCAACGTGGGCGTGGCCTATTACGCCCAGCACGCGCTCGAGGGCATGACCGAGTCCAATACCGTCCTGCAAGAGATCGACACCGTTACGCCCAAGTGGACCGTGCCGCAGCAGCGCAGCCTGCTGGGCGCCTTCCTGTTTAGCGACAACGATTCCATCGAGAAGCAGGTTCGCGTCCTCTCCGGTGGCGAAAAGGCGCGTCTGGCCCTGGCAAAGATGCTCGTGGCCCCCGAGGCACTCCTGTGCCTGGACGAGCCCACCAACCACCTAGACATCGACTCGGTGGACATGCTCGAGAATGCCCTGCAAAGCTTCCCCGGCACCATCGTGCTGATCAGCCACGACGAGCACCTGGTACGTGCCGTGGCCAATCGCGTAATCGACATCCGCGATGGTAACGTCACGGTCTACGACGGCGACTACGACTACTACCTCTACAAGCGCGAGGACCTCGCGGCCCGCGCCGCCGCCGAGGCGGCAGGGGAGAGTGCGCCGGCGGCGGGCAAGCCCGCCTGCGCCGCCCAGGCCAACACCCCCGTCGTAGCACCCAAGCCCGCCGAGGGCAAAAAGACCAAGGAGCAAAAGCGTGCCGAGGCTCAGGCCCGTGCCGCGCTCAACAAAAAGCTCAAGGGCGTGCGCAACCAGCTCAAGAAGATCGAGACGGAGCTCGATAAAAAGCGAGCCCGCTATGACGAGCTTATGGAATTAATGGCAAGCGAAGAGCTTTATGCCGATCAGGACAAGTTCAACGCCGCGCTGGGGGAATATAACGGCCTTAAGCAAGAGCTGCCCAAGCTCGAGGACGAATGGCTGGAGCTTTCCACCCAGATCGAAGAGGAGACCGCACGTGAACTCTCGTAAGGCCGCTGCCGTGGCGATGAGCATCATCGCCATCGCCTGTCGCATCTGCGGCATTTTTATGAGTGCGATGACCGTGCTGTTGTGCTTTAGCGGCCTCACCGCCAAGCTGCAGATCGTGGGCTTTGTCGTTGAGCTTTCGCGCGCGCTGCCGAACGCCATCGCCGGCTACGGCGTCATCACGTCGCCCTTTGGCGGTGTGTTCCGCCTGGATTACGCCATCGTCGCGGTAATCCTCTTTGTGGCCGACTACCTGCTCACGCGCGCCTCGCGCCGCGTCCGCTAGGGGATCGATATGTCCAGCAGCTACCTCATGAACCTGCTCGCTAGCGCCGTCGCCGTCATCGTGGGCATCGTTATCCACGAGAGCGCACACGCCGCGGCGGCCTGGGCGCTCGGCGACAAGACGGCCCGCTCGCGCGGCCGCGTCTCACTCAACCCGCTCAACCATATCGACCCGTTTGGCACCATCATCCTGCCGCTGCTGATGCTTGCCGCCGGCGGTCCCGTATTCGCCTTCGCAAAGCCCGTGCCCGTCTACCTCAACAACCTCAAGCACCCCAAGCGCGACGAGGTCCTGGTGAGCGTGGCCGGCCCCGCGTCGAACATCGCCCTCGCGTGCCTCGCGGCCGCCCTTATGCACGCAACGTACGGCAACCTCTACACCAGCATGTCCTTTGCCGTGGCATCACAGATCATGAACTTCGGCGCCACGTTCATCGTGGCCAACCTGTCGCTTGCGTTCTTCAACCTCATCCCGATTCCGCCGCTCGATGGCTCGTCGATCATCGTGCCGTTCCTCAATGGCAAGGCGCTCAACAACTATTACCGTCTACAACAATACGCCATGCCGATCCTTATCATCGTGCTGTACCTGCTGCCCATGTGGACCGGCATCGACGTGATCGGGCGCTATTTCGACGTTACCGTGTATCCGCTGGCCGAGTGGCTGCTCAACTTCGCAATCGCCGGCATCTAAGGTAAACTTACAGGTCGACCGTGCAAAACGGTCGCAATTTTCACCCAAACCGCGCCGCGAAGGCGCCGTCAAAGGAGGTCGAAGATGTCGTATCGCGTGTCGACGCAGGTCTACAGCGGACCGTTCGACCTGCTGCTGCAGCTGGTAACCCGCCAAAAAGTAGATATCGGCGCCATCTCGATCAGCGAGGTGGCCGAGCAGTACCTTGCCGAGGCCGAGCGCATCGAGGCGCTGGACCTGGACGTGGCGAGCGACTTTTTGCTGGTCGCGGCAACCCTTTTGGACATCAAGGCCGCCTCTCTGGTGCCGCAGGAGGCCCCGCGCAAAGTCGATGACGACGATGACGAGTTCGACGAAGACCTCGAGGAGCTCAGCACGCTCGACGGCGACGCCTTGCGCGAGGTCCTGATCCAGCGCCTGATTGCATACAAGCAGTTTAAGGGCGCGGCGGCGGCCCTCGGTGCCCGCATGCAGGCCGAAAGCCGCATGCACCCGCGTGTGGCCGGTCCCGACCCGGAGTTTTTGGGCCTAATGCCCGACTATCTGGCCGGCATCACCCTGCGCGGCCTCGCCGTCATCTGTGCCGACCTGGACGGCAAGCGCCAGACCTTCCTGCTGGAGGCCGAGCACGTGGCGCCGCATCGCGTGCCGCTCGACCTGACGGTGGCCTCGGTCGACCGCTTTACCATGGCGCACCAAACCTGCACCTTCCGCGAGCTACTGGACGGCGATGCCACCACCGAGCAGCTCGTCGTCACCTTCCTAGCTATGCTTGAGCTCGCCAAGCGCGGCTCGCTCACGCTGAGCCAGGACGAGATCTTTGGAACCATCCGCATCAACCGCGTCGAGGGCGCCGAGGCCTATGTGCCCGGCGAGGGCCCCGAGCTCACCGAATAGGAGCCGCAACCATGTCAACCCTTTCCACGCTGGAGGCAAACAGCCTCAAAGGCGCCCTCGAGGCGCTGCTGCTGGTGTCGAGCGACCCGGTGAGTGCGCCCGCGCTGGCCGGCGCACTGGATATCGCCCCCGGCGAGTGTGCATCGCTGCTCGCTGAGCTCAAGGTTGAGTACGAGGAGACCAACCGTGGCTTTCAGCTGCGCGAGGTCGCCGGCGGCTGGCGCCTGTTTACGCACCCCGCCTACCACGACGTGGTCGAGGCCTATGTGTTGAGCTGGGACACGCAAAAGCTGTCGCAGGCGGCGCTCGAAACCCTGGCCGTTATCGCCTACCACCAGCCCGTGACGCGCGAGGTGGTCAAGGGCATCCGCGGCGTCAACTCCGACGGCGTCATCGCGTCGCTCGTCGACAAGGGCCTGGTGCGCGAGCTCGGCCGCGACCCCCAGCGCGGTCAAGCCATCATCTACGGCACGACCAACGCCTTCTTGGAAAAGTTCGGCCTGCGCTCCACCCGCGACCTGCCCGATCTGGAGCAGTTTGCCCCCGACGAGCAGTCGCGCCAGTTTATCCGCGAGCGTCTGAGCGGCCACAGCATTCAGTCCACGCTCGAGGAGCAGGCCGAAGATCTGGACGAAGAGCGCGAACTGCTCGATACCGATGTTGAAGATGTTGAGGCAGTCGAGGACTTTGAGGCCCTGGTCGTCGACGAGACCTCGGAGGATTTGCATGACGAGGACTAACGAAGTAGGGGAGACGCGCGCCATGGGCAACGCAGTACCCGTAACCGACGCCCAGCCCGTCTACCCGCACACCATGCGGCTGCAGCGCTTTTTGGCGCGCGCGGGCGTTGCGAGCCGCCGCGGGTCGGAGGACCTGATGACCGCCGGACGCGTGACCGTCAACGGTCAGGTCGCGACCGAGCTGGGCACCAAGGTCGACGTCGACCGCGACCATATCGAGGTCGACGGCATGCCCGTCAAGCTCAACCAGGGCGCCGTGTACTTGATGCTCTACAAGCCGACCGGCTACCTCACCACCATGAGCGACCCGCAGGAGCGCCCCTGCGTGGCCGACCTGGTCCCCCGCGACCGCTTTCCGGGACTGTTCCCGGTGGGCCGCCTGGACCGTGACACCACGGGCCTTTTGCTCTTTACCACCGACGGCGACCTGTCACAGGACCTGCTGCACCCCAGCAAGCATGTCTATAAGACCTACCAGGCACTCGTGGACGGCAGTCTTTCCGACCGCGATCTAGAACCGCTCCGCCGTGGCATCGAGCTCGATGACGGCCTGTGCCAGCCGGCAATCTGCCGCGTCATCACCGCACGCGAGGCCGAGGCCGTAGCTCCCCAGGGCGTCAAGCCTGGTACCACCGCCGTGGAGGTCATCATCCGCGAGGGTCGCAAGAATCAAGTTAAGCGCATGTTGAGCAAGATTCACCATCCGGTAATCCGTCTGCATCGCTGCAACTTTGCCGGCCTGAAGCTCAAGGATGTGGCCAAGGGCTCGTGGCGCGAGCTCACCGACCGCGAGGTGCAGATCCTCAAAAGCGGTGGTATCCCGCCCAAGCAGGCCAGCGCCATACGCGGCGGCAAGCCCCAAGACACGCCCGCCAGCCGCACGCGTCATCACGGCAGCCACGGCTCCGCACCCAAGCGCAACACCTACCGCGAGCGCTACACGGGCTAGGCAACCCACCGCGCCCCAACGCCCGCGAACCACACCAGCACGTCAATCATCGAAAGGAAGCATTGCATGATCGTCGCCATCGACGGCCCCGCCGGTTCCGGCAAGTCCACCATCGCCAAGGAGATCGCCCGCCAGCTGGGCTTTAACAAGCTCGACACGGGCGCCATGTATCGCGCCGTCACCTTCGCCGCGCTCGACCGCGGCATCGATCTGGACGACGAGGCGGCAATCGACGCCCTTGCCGAGCAGATCGAAATTCGCTTTACCAACGGCACCGGCGAGGATACGCGCCTGACCATTGACGGCCAGGACGCTTCGGCCGCCATCCGCACCCCACAGGTGGACGCCAACGTCTCCAAGGTCTCGGCCTATCCGGGCGTACGCGCCGCCATGCTCATCCATCAGCGCCGCGCCGCCGAGGACCTCGATATCGTGGCCGAGGGTCGCGACATCGGCACCGTCGTGTTCCCTAACGCACAAGTCAAGGTCTTCCTGACCGCCGACCCGCGCGAGCGCGCCCGCCGCCGCGTGCTGCAGCGTCACCAAAACGACGCCCAGCCGCTCACGTCCGAGCAGCTCGAGGCCGAGGTCGACGAGACCCTCGACGCCCTTAAGCAGCGCGACAAGCTCGACAGCAGCCGCGAGGTCGCCCCACTCGTGCCCGCCGAGGACGCCGTGCACGTTGACTCCACCGCCCACACCATCGATGAGGTCGTCTCGATAATCGAGGACCTCATCAACCAAAGGAGGTAGCCCATGCGCCTGTTTAAGCAGACGCCCGAGGACTATTACAACGCCCCATATGCCGAGTTTCCCGCGCTCATCCGCGGCACCGTCTTCGTGGTCATGGCAATCCTTTGGGCTTTCTCCAAGCTCATGTGGCGCTGGAAGGTCGAGGACGCCGATCTGCTGTTTGAGCGCCAGGAAGGCCGCGGCAGCGTGGTCATCTGCAACCACACCTCGATGGCCGAGCTCTTGGCCGTGGAGACGGCGCTGTTCTTTGGGGGCCGCCGCATTCGTCCCATCTTTAAGTCCGAGTTCGCCAAGAGCAAGATTGTGCGCTGGGCCTTTAGCCGCGTAGGCGGCATCCCCGTGGAGCGTGGTACTGCCGATATGAAGTGCCTGCGCGCCGCCCAGCATGCGCTGCAGCGCGGCGAGGACGTTCTGATCTTCCCCGAGGGCACGCGCATCCGCTCGCGCGAGATCAAGCCCGAGGTCCACGGCGGTTTTGCGCTCATCGCTCAGATGGGCAAGGCGCCCGTTAACCCGCTCGCCATCTGCGGCTGGTCCGACATCACGCCCGCGGGCAAAAAGCTCATGCGTCCCAAGAAGTGCTGGATCCGCGCCGGCAAGGCCGTCTCGCTTTCCGACGCACCGGCTGGGCTTAAGCGCACGGAGCGCCTGGAATGGTTTGAGTCCGAGGCCATGAACCGCGTCTACGCCATGCGAGACGAGCTGTGCGCCGAGCATCCGGGCAGGTTCTAGCCATGAGCGAGAACGTGACGAACACCACCGCGACTGTGTCCGGCCAGGCAACCGCGCCTACCATCGAGATCGCCGCCCACGCCGGCACTTGCTACGGCGTACAGCGTGCGCTCGATATGGCGCTGGCCGCTGCGCCGCAGGCAGAGGAGTGCACTCAAGTTCACACCTTGGGGCCGCTCATCCATAACCCCATCGTGGTGCGCGAGCTTGCTGAGGCAGGCGTCGGTCTGGCCGACACCTTGGACGACGCCGCAACCGGCACCGTGATCATCCGCGCCCACGGCGTGGTGCCGCAGGTAATCGATGCTGCCCGCAAGCGCGACCTTACCGTGGTCGACGCCACCTGCCCCTACGTGAAGAAGGTCCATGTGGCAGCCGAGCGCCTGGTGCGCGAGGGCTACCGCGTGATCGTCGTGGGCGAGCCAGGCCACCCCGAGGTCGAGGGCATTCTGGGTCACGCCGGCAATGATGCGCAGGTCGTGAGCTGTGCCGCCGATGCCAACGCTTTGCCGCTCAAGGGCAAGGTGGGCTTGGTTGTGCAGACCACCCAGACCGCGCAGAACCTCGCCGAGGTCGTGGCTGCCATCACCCCACGCGTACAGGAGCTGCGCGTGATCAACACCATCTGCGCCGCCACGAGCGAGCGCCAGCAGGCAGCCGCATCACTTGCCAAACGCTGTGATTGCATGGTCGTCGTGGGCGGCAAGAACTCGGGCAACACCCGTCGCCTGACACAGATTTGCGCGGACGCCTGCGAGCGCACGTATCACATCGAGGAAGCTTCCGAGCTCCAGGCCGCGTGGTTTACCGACGCTCACCACATCGGTATCACCGCCGGAGCCTCCACCCCGCAAGAACACATCGAGCGCGCCGTCGCGCGCATCAAGGAGCTTTGCCGCTAATCATGGACCAGACCGTACCCGCATACGCCGCCGAGGTGGCCGATTACGGGCGCAGCCGCGACCCCGAGCCGGGTGAGGGCGCGCTCGTTAAGAACGTGCGTCCCGAGTCGCCCGCATGGGATGTGGGTATCGAGCCGGGCATGCGCGTGCTTACGGTCAACGGCGAGCAGCTGACTGATATGATCGTGTGGCTCTGGGAGGCCGACGACGACACCGTCGAGTTGGAGGTATTCGATCCGCGCGACGGCACCGTCACCCCTGTAGAGCTCGACCGCTTTCCCGGCGAGGACTGGGGCCTGGACTTCGATGGCCCCATCTTTGATGGCATGCGTACCTGCGTCAACGCCTGCGTGTTCTGCTTTATGACGATGCTCCCCAAGGGCGGCCGCTCAACGCTCTATATTCGCGATGACGACTACCGCCTGAGCTTTTTGCAGGGCAACTTTGTCACGCTCACGAACCTCACCGACGAGGACGTGCAAAACGTCATCCAACGCAACATGAGCCCTATGAACGTGTCGGTCCATGCCGTGAGCCCCGACGTCCGCCGTCGTATGATGGGCCGCAACGCCCAGCGCGGCATGGACGTACTCGAGGCCATCATGGCCGCCGGCATCGAGATTCACGCGCAGATCGTGTTGTGCCCCGGCATGAACGACGGCGAGGAGCTGGAAAAGACCCTGCGCTACTGCGAGGAACATGAGCAGATCACCAGCCTGGGCATTGTGCCGCTTGGTTTTACCAAGCATCAGAACCGCTTTAGCTGGTCATACAGCGACAAGCCCGAACTGGCGCGCGAGACCATTGCCATGATCCGTCCCTACCAGGACCGCGCCTTCGAGCGTTTTGGCCGCCACACCTTCCAGATGAGCGACGAGTTCTACCTGGACGCCGGCATCGATCCGCCCGAGGCGGACTTTTACGACGGCTATCCGCAGTACTACGACGGCATCGGCATGATCCGCTCGTATCTGGACGAGACCGACGACGTGCTTGCCTCCGACGTCGAGCGTCTGGCCCGCGTCCGCGCTGGCATCGCCGAGCGCAACCAGCACCTGCTGTGCCTCTCGGGCGCCAGCGCACGCGACACCGTGGCACGTTTCGTGGAATCGCCGCAGGGGCTCGCCGGCACCGTCACGGCCATCAAGAATCGCTACTTTGGCGGCAACGTGGACGTGACCGGCCTCATCGTCGCCTGCGACATTCTGGAACAGCTGCCGCAGGACCTCTCGGGGGTTATGCTCTTTGTGCCTAAGCTCATGTTCAACGCTGACGGCATGACGCTTGACGAGTATCATCGTGACGATTTACTCGCAAGCCTTACTAGTCGCGGCGCCGAGGTTCATGTGGTGTCGACCATGCCGCATGAGCTGCTCGATACCCTGGAGCACATCCTTGGCATTGTGCCTGCCGACTCTAACACTTCCACTGACCCTACCCATTAAAGGAGTGCAGATGAAACCTATCGTCGCCGTCGTCGGACGCCCCAACGTGGGCAAGTCCACGCTCGTTAACCGCCTGGCCCAGACCTCGGACGCCATCGTCCATGAGTCCCGCGGCGTCACGCGCGACCGCTCGTACCACACGGCCGATTGGAACGGCCGCGAGTTCACCATCGTCGACACGGGCGGCATCGAACCGCTCAAGAGCGATGACGTCTTCGCCACGTCCATTCGCGACCAGGCCCTCGCCGCCGCCGAGGAAGCCGCCGTCATCCTGTTTGTGGTCGACGGCCGCACCGGCGTCACCGAGGAGGACGAGTCGGTCGCCCGCATGCTCAAGCGCTGCGACAAGCCGGTCTTTCTGCTGGTGAACAAGCTCGACAACCCCGATCGCGAGAACGACAGCATCTGGGAGTTCTATTCGCTCGGCATCGGTGAGCCCACGCCGCTCTCGGCCCTGCATGGTCATGGCACGGGCGACCTGCTCGACGATATCGTGGCCCTGCTTCCGGAGGAAGAGGACGAGGTCGCCGATGAGTTCCCCGACGCGCTGAACGTCGCCATCATCGGCCGCCCCAACGCCGGTAAGTCCTCGCTGTTCAACCGCATCCTGGGCGCCGACCGTTCCATCGTGTCCAACATTGCCGGCACCACGCGCGACGCCATCGACACCGTCGTGGAGCGCAACGGCAAGCACTACCGCATGGTCGACACCGCGGGCATTCGTAAGAAGAGCACCGTGTACGAAAACATCGAGTACTACTCGATGGTCCGCGGCCTACGCGCCATCGACCGCGCCGACGTGGCGCTGCTCGTCGTCGACGCCTCCGTGGGCGTTACTGAGCAGGACCAGAAGGTCATGGGTCTTGCCATCGAGCGCGGCTGCGCCATCGTTGTGCTGCTCAACAAATGGGATCTGCTCGACGACGACCGTAAGCGCGAGGCCTGCATGGAGACCATCGACCGCCGTCTGGGCGTCATGGCTCCCTGGGCCCAGTACCTGCGCATCTCTGCCCTGACCGGCCGCAGCGTCGAGAAGATCTGGGCAATGGTAGACGCCGCCGAAAAGACGCGCTCGCAGAAGATCAGCACCTCGCGCCTCAACACGTTCCTCACCGACCTGCGCGAGTTCGGTCATACCGTGGTGGACGGCAAGCGCCGCCTGCGCATGCACTACGTGACCCAGACGGGCGTCAACCCGCCGACGTTCACGTTCTTCGTCAACCATAGCGACCTGGTCAACGACACCTACCAGCGCTACGTGGAGAACCGCATGCGCTCGACCTTCGACTTTGCCGGCACGCCCATTCGACTCTTCTTTAGGAAGAAGGAGCAAAAGGATGCATAATCCGATTCTGCTGACCGCCATCTGCGCCGTGGTCTCGTTCTTTATCGGGGCGATTCCGTTTGGCCTGATCTTGGGCCGCGTGTTCAACCACACCGACATTCGCAAGGCGGGCTCCGGCAACATCGGCACCACCAACGCCCTGCGCGTGGCCGGCCCCAAGGTGGCCGCGCTCACGCTGCTGCTCGACTGCCTTAAGGGCGCCATCTGCGTTGTCATCGCCCGTCCGCTCATCGCGAGCGTGGGCTATGGGTTTCCGCCGAACATTATGGCGCCCGGAGCCCCCGGCGACTGGATGCTCGGTGTCATCTGCCTGGCAGCGGTGTGGGGCCACATCTTCTCGCCCTATCTCAACTTCCATGGCGGTAAGGGTATCGCCGTGGGTCTGGGCGTTATCCTCGCCTGGTACTGGCCCATCGGACTTTCGCTGCTAGGCATGTTTATCGTAGCCGTCGCCATTACCAAATTTGTGTCGGTGGGCTCGCTTGCCGCCGCCATCGGCCTACCCATCGCCGCCTGTGCGGTCTTTCCGTACAGCAGCCTAGGCCTTAAGTTTTGCATGGCGATGATCGGTATCACCGTGGTGTGGGCCCATCGCGCGAACATCAAAAAGCTCATGACCGGTAAAGAGTCCAAGCTCTCGTTTACCAAGCGCGTCACCGAGCCCGACGATAAGTAGGAGAGAGTCATGAATGTTGCGCTGATTGGCTCAGGCTCCTGGGGAACCGCCGTCGCCGGCCTAGCTGCCGCGCGAGCCGAGCGCGTGACCATGTGGGCCCACAGCGAGCAGTCGGCCGCCGGCATCAATGGCGAGCACCGTAATCCTCGCTACCTAGTGGACTATGAACTGCCGACCAACGTTGTTGCCACGACGGATCTGACCCAGGCGCTCGACGGCGCCGAGGCCATCATCTTTGCCGTTCCTTCGACGCACCTTCACAGCGTGTGCCACCAGGCCGCGCCCTTTATCGCCGCCGATACCCCGGTGCTCTGCCTCACCAAGGGCATTGAGCCCGAGTCCGGCCTGCTCATGAGCGAGGTCATCGCCAGCGAGATCGGCAACGAGACGCGCGTAGCGGCGCTCTCAGGCCCCAACCATGCCGAGGAGATCTGCCGCGGAGGTCTTTCTGCCGCCGTCATCGCCAGCGAAGATCCACAGATAGGGGAGACCTTTAAGGACCTACTCCTGTCCACGGCCTTCCGCATCTACCTGTCGCAGGACATGACCGGTGTCGAGGTTTGCGGCGCTATGAAAAACGTCATCGCCATCGTGTGCGGCATTTCCGCCGGTTCTGGTGCGGGCGACAACACGCTCGCCCTCATCATGACGCGAGGCCTGGCCGAGATCAGCCGTCTGGTGCACGCCCGCGGCGGTCAAGCTATGACCTGCATGGGACTTGCCGGCATGGGCGACCTCATTGCCACCTGCACCTCGGAGCATTCGCGCAACCGCACCTTTGGCTACGAGTTTGCCCACGGCGTGTCGCTCGACGAGTACCAGACGCGCACGCATATGGTTGTCGAGGGCGCAGTCGCGGCTCGCAGCGTCAGCGAGCTTGCCCGTTCACTGGGCGTAGACATTCCGCTCACCTTTGCCGTGGAGCAAACGCTCTACAACGGTGTTACTTTGGATAGGGCGCTCGAGATTCTCACCGACCGCGTCCCCTCTCAAGAGTTCTACGGACTCACCGACTAGCGCAGAAAGGCTACTACCATGGGTTCCATTAAAATCGCTCCGTCCGTCCTCTCGGCCGATATGGCCAACCTCAAGGGCGAACTCGACAAGATCGCCGGTGCCGACTACGTGCACTTCGACGTCATGGACGGCCACTTTACCGGCAACCTGACCTTTGGCGTTGACATCCTTAAGGCCGTCAAGCGCTCCACTGATATACCGGTCGACGCGCACCTGATGGTGTCGAACCCCGACGAGACGGTCGATTGGTACGCCGACGCCGGTGCCGACATGATCACCGTGCACTACGAGGCTTCCACGCACCTGCACCGTACGCTCACGCATCTGCAGCAGCGCGGCGTCAAGGCCGGCGTGGTGCTCAACCCCGCCACCCCCGTGTGCGTGCTCGAGAGCATTATCGACGTTGTCGACATGGTGCTGCTCATGAGCGTGAACCCGGGCTTTGGCGGCCAGAGCTTTATCCCCGGTACCATCGCTAAACTCCACGAGCTCAAGGCCATGTGCAAGCGTCACGGCGTTTCGCCCCTCATCGAGGTCGACGGTGGCATTTCTTCCAAGAACATTGCCGAGGTCGTCAAGGCCGGCGCAAATGTCCTGGTGGCCGGCTCCGCCGTATTTAAGTCCGAAGATCCCGCTGCCGAGGTTGCGCTGCTGCAGAAGCTGGGCAACGAGGCCGCACAGGAGGCATAAACCCTTATGACCGCAGGTCAAAACCGCATACCCGTGAATCTTGACTACGCCGCCTCGACGCCTATGCGCGCCGAGGCGCTCCTTGCGCAGCGCGAATATGACGACAGCGAGCTTGCCGGCGTCAACCCCAACTCGCTGCACTCGCTCGGCCGCAAGGCCGCCGCGCGCCTGGAGGTTGCCCGTCGCGAGATCGCCCATAGCTTTGGCGCACGCGTCCGCCCGTCCGAGATTGTTCTGACCAACGGCGGCACCGAAGCCAACCAGCTGGCGCTGCTCGGTCTTGCCGAGGGCGCTCGTCAGCGCGATCGCAAGCGCGATCGTGTAATCGTTTCGGCCATCGAGCACGATTCGATTCTGGACAACCTGCCGCTGCTGCGTGCCGCCGGCTTTACCGTCGACCTGGTGCAGCCCTGCCGCGCGGGCTACATTGAGCCTGCCACGCTGAGCGACTTGCTGAGCGACGACGTGTCGCTCGTGAGCATTATGGTCGCCAACAACGAGACCGGCGTGGTGCAGCCCATCCGCGAGCTTGCCTCGGCCGCTCATACCGTGGGCGCAGTGTTCCACACCGATGCTATCCAGGGCTATCTGCACATTCCACTCGATGTCACCGAGCTGGGCGTCGATGCTATGTCCGTCGCGGCCCACAAAATTGGCGGTCCTGTGGCATCCGGCGCGCTCTACGTTAAGACCCGCACGCCACTGCGCCCCCGCATCTTTGGCGGCGGACAGGAAGCCGGACGTCGCGCCGGCACGCAGGACCTGCGCACGCAGCTAGCCTTTGCCGCTGCTGCCCGCACGCTGGTGCCCCAAGTGGCTCAGGAGCGCGAAAAGCTGCAAGCCCTTTCCGACAAACTCTACGCCACGCTTACGGCCCATCCACGCATTCATGCCACCATGGGCGACTACGAGCAGGTCGACCGTCTGCCGGGTATGGTTTCGATCTACGTCGACGGCATGGACTCCGAGGAGCTCATCGTCAAGCTCGACGCCGCCGGCTTTGAGGTTTCGGCCGGCTCTGCCTGCTCGAGCGGCAGCATGGACCCGAGCCACGTTTTGAGCGCGATGGGCATCGGTCGCGAGCAGGCATTGGGAGCACTGCGCATTTCCTTTGATGACCGCGTGAATCCGAGCGATCTGGACGAGTTCGCCCGGACGCTGCTCTCGATCGTGGGTGCCGCATGATCGTCGCCGAGCTTGAGCGCGCGCTGCTGGCACGCTATCCCAAGGCGGACGCCGAGGGCTGGGATCACGTAGGACTCTCCGTTGGCGATCCGGCCGCGGAGATCACCGGCGTTGCCTGCGCACTCGATGCGACCGTGGCTAACGTTCGCCGCGCCCAAGAAGCCGGCGCCAACGTGCTGCTGACGCATCATCCCATATACATCAAGGCACCCGAGGCCTTTTGTCCGGCGGATGCCACACGACCCCAGTGCAGCGCGGCCCTCTACGAGGCTGCCCGCTGCGGCGTGAGCATTATTTCGCTCCACACCAATCTGGACCGCTCGCACGAGGCGCGTGCCTGCCTAAGTGAGCTGCTGGACGCCGTGCCCGTGAGCTCGCTGGAGCACGTAGACGACCCCGAGTCGACCGGCCTTGGCGCGCTTGCGACGCTCAACGACCCGTGCACGCTGCGCGATCTTGCCGCCCGTGCTGCCACGGCCTTCGGAAGCGACCCGCGTGTATGGGGCGATGCCGAGCGCTCGTGCCGCACCGTCGCCATTCTGGGCGGCTCCCTCGGTGACTTTGGAGAGCTCGCCATCGCCGCGGGCGCGGACGTTGTCGTGACGGGCGAGGCGGGCTACCACGTTGCGCAAGACCTTGCCTTGCGTGGGCTACCGGTGATCTTGCTCGGCCACGACCGCTCTGAGGAGCCGTTCGTTGATATATTGATGAACTCTGCAGTTGACGCCGGGGTCGACCCCCGTCATGCGATTAAAATACTGAACCCTTGCCAATGGTGGACTGTGACAAAAGGAGAGAACTTATGAGCGCCGGCGCTACGCTACTCAAGCTGCAACAGATCGATTTGGAGCTCGCCCGCAACAAGAGCGAACTTGCCAATATGCCGGAGCTCAAGGAGCTCGCTTCCAAGCGCAAGACCTATGTGAAGCTCAAGTCCGAGATGACCAAGCTCTACGCCCAGCGCAAGGATCTGGACATTGAGCTCGACGATCTCAACACCACCGAGATTCAGACCAACAACGCCATCGAGGCTGCCAAGAAGCGCCATGTCGACGGCTCCGACTACCGCGAGGTTCAGGACCTGGAGTATGAACTCGCCACCCTGGCCAAGCGTCTGGACAAGATTGAGCACACCCGCAAGGACGTCGTTGTCGCCCATAAGGAGGCGCTCGAGCGCGAGGCCCGCGCGCAGGCAATCATCGCCAAGTTCGAGGAGGGCGTGAAGGCCGATACCAAGGCCGCCCGCGCCAAGGCTGCCGACCTTCAGGTTCAGATTGACGCCGCCACTAAAGAGCGCACCGCGCTTGCTGCCACGCTGCCGGCCGACGTGCTCACCGACTACGAGCGTCTGCTCAAGCAGTTCCGCGGCCTGGCCGTCGAGACCATCCAGGGCAACATCCCCACGGTCTGTCACACCGCGCTGCAGGCATCGTCCATGAGCGACCTGAACCACGACGGTAGCGAGATTACGCACTGCCCGTACTGCCACCGCCTCCTGGTGCTCCCGAGCAAGGAAGCTTAAACGATGGCGGCACCCAACAATTCAATGCAACTTGAGGGAAATACGATCCTGCTGGGCATTACCGGCGGGATCGCCGCCTATAAGTCGTGCAATATCGTGCGCCTGCTGCAAAAGCGCGGCGCGCGCGTCAAGGTCGTTATGAGCGAGCATGCCACCGAGTTTGTGGGGCCGCTTACCTTCCGCGCACTCACCAATGAGCCCGTTGCCGTGGGCCTATTCGACGATCCCTCCGACCCCATCCACCACATTTCGCTGGCGCAGGAGCCCGATCTGGTGGTCGTGGCGCCCGCGACGGCCAATATCATCGCCAAGATGGCCAACGGCGTCGCCGATGACCTCATCTCCACCACGCTGCTTGCGACGCCGCGACCCATCGTGATCGCACCCGCTATGAACAACGGCATGTGGAAGGCGCCGGCGACGCAGGCCAACATGGCCACGCTGCGCGAGCGCGGTGTCCATGTGGTGGGTCCGGGCAGCGGCTACCTTGCCTGCGGCGACGTGGACACGGGACGCATGAGCGAGCCCGAGGACATCGTAGAGGCTGTCTGTGAGGTGCTCAACCCCGCGCCACAGGACCTGGCGGGTAAGCGCATCGTAATTACCGCCGGTCCCACGCACGAGCCGATCGACCCCGTGCGATTCATTGGCAACCGCTCTTCGGGCAAGATGGGCATCGCCCTGGCGGGGGAGGCCGCACGCCGCGGCGCTGCGGTCACGCTCGTGTTGGGACCGACATCGCTCGATGTTCCCCGCGGCGTGGAGTGCATGCGCGTGCAAACCGCCGCAGAGATGCTCCAGGCGGCACTGAGCGCCTTCCAGACGGCCGATGCGGCAATTTGTGCGGCTGCCGTCGCCGACTACACACCCGCCGACCCTGCCGACCATAAGCTCAAAAAGTCCAACGAACGCTTGGATCGCATCGAGCTTGTCGAAACGGTCGATATTTTGGCCGAGCTCTCGCGCCAGAAGGGCGAGCGATGCGTGATCGGCTTTGCGGCCGAGACCGATAACGTTGTCGAGTACGCTGAGCGCAAATTGGCCCGCAAGGGTTGCGATGCAATTATCGCCAACGATGTCTCGCGCGCCGATTCGGGCTTTGGAACCGATACCAACAAGGCCTGGATTGTGAGCACAACGGGTACGCAAGAACTTCCCGTGCTAACAAAACCCCAGCTCGCAAATACAATTTTGGACTTGCTTCAAAATTTATAAAAAAGTTCTTGCACAAGTCTAAAGTTTCGGGTTAATATACTCCCTGTTGCGAGCGAGAGCAGAGCAACAAACAAAAGCTTCGGGACGTGGCGCAGCTTGGTAGCGCACTTGACTGGGGGTCAAGGGGTCGCTGGTTCGAATCCAGTCGTCCCGACCAGAAGTTTGCAGGTCAGGCACTAGGTGCCTGACCTTTTTAATATGAGAAAGCCATTGTCAATAGGCGTGTTTGTTCGAGCCCGGTTTTAAACCGGGCTTTTTCGTTTCCCGTC
>NZ_JBDMSL010000033.1:0-20206 GCF_039758965.1 Collinsella aerofaciens
ACGGCAGGCCCCGCCGACCGATTGCAAGCGGTCGGCGGGGCCATTGTGGCTCTTGACAGCGGATTGGGTCATATGAGCGAAAACCCACCTGAGCGAGCAAGGTGCCTTGAAGCGAAGCGGCATTGACCTTCTGGTCATGCCGCTGAAGCTGAAAGGCAGATTGCCGCTCAGGTGGGTTTGCAGCGTCGAGCCGTTACGGCGTTTGGTAAAACGCCGTAACTAATAATCCAGCTTCCACATGTAGCGGCGCGTCATGTAGTCCTTGTGGGTAACGGCGGAGAGCGCGCGCATATACACGTTGTTGAGGATCGGGGCAAAGATCAGGTGGTTGAAGTACTCGCTCACGCTGTCCTTGATGTCGTTGAGGCCGAGCTCCTTGGCATCGAGCTGATAGACGCGCTCGCCACCGTACTGGTTGACGAAGCGGATGCCGCGCTCGTCGTTGCAGCGGCTGCGGCCGACGCTGATGAGCTGGAACAGCGAGGTGCGCTTGTCCAGGATCTCGAAGGGACCGTGGAAGAAGTCGCAGGTGTTGATGGTGCAGGAGTCGATCTGCAGCATCTCCTGCACGTTGCAGATGCTAAAGACGTAGGCGGCACCAAAGAGCGGACCCTGAGCCATCACGTTGATGCAGGGCTTGTCGGCGTTCTGCTCGGCCCACTTGGCAGCGAGCGGACGGGTGTACTCGACGGCCTTACGATAGATGGGGTCAACCAAGTCGAACGCAGCCATAGCGGTCTCGTACTCGGCATAGCCCTCGGTCTGCTGCGTGAGCTCCATGGCGATCATGGTCACGACGGCGGAGTTGGTACGACCCATGCAGGACTCGTCGACGGCCAAGCTGTCGTACTGGATCTTGTAGTCGCAGACCTCGGTGAGGCCGGACTCGTCAACATAGATGGCGATGGTGCTGGCGCCGTGGTCCTTAGCGACCTGGGCGGCGACGATGGTCTCCTTGGTGCCGCGCATGGACACGACGACGGCCAGGGTGTTCTCGTTGACGTAGGCCGGGGTTGCGTGCACGAATTCGTTGCTGGTGTAGCTGGAGCTCACGACCTGCGTGGCCTCGTGCTCCATAAAGTATTGAGCAGGGTAGTTGCCGCCATTGGATCCGCCGGCGCCAATCCACACGACGCGCTTGATGCCGCCCTTGTCTGCCTTGTCAGCCAAAACCTGGGAGACGACATCCTTAACCTGTTCCTGAGTAGTCATCGTGCATCAGCCTTTCTTCTTGTTTGATGCTCTCGATGGCATACAAGTTACATACATGTTTTGATTATGTCGACTAGTTGTATGCTATATTTGTCTTAGAAATTTTGCTGGTAAGGTTTTCGATTGTTCGTTACCAGCAGTTTTGTTCTTGTATTGAATACATGCTTGCTTAGTTAGGCATACAAGTTAGATATAGGTTGGCAATATGAGCGTCTCATCTAAAAAGAAACTGAGCCAATACGAACGCTTGGCGGGTACGCTTCGCGACCGCATCGCCGCCGGCATCTACGCACGCGGAGACAAGCTGCCGTCCGAGATGGAACTCATGGACGAATCGGGCCTGTCGCGCAGCACCGTGCGCCACGCCCTTAAGGTGCTCGTTGATGAGGGCCTGGTGCGCACCGAGCGCGGGCGTGGCGCCTTTGTGGCCGACACGCCCGCGCTCCACGAGAACAACCTGGTGTTTTCGAGCTATACCAAGCAGGTCGAAGGCCAGGGCATGAAGCCCACCACGCGCACCGTGGACTCGGGCTTTGCCAAGGCGGCCGGCAGCATAGCCAAGTTCTTTGACGCCGCCGTGGGCAGCAAACTCGTCAAACTTGTCCGCCTGCGCTACCTGGACGACGCGCCGCTGTGCTTGGAGACCACCTACCTGCCGCCAAGCTTCGAGACGCTCATCGATCGCGATATCAACGGTTCGCTCTACGCCACACTGCGCCAGGAATTCCATCGCGCGCCGGCACAGGGGCATAAGACCTTTGAGGTGTGCTATGCCTCGCAAAACGAGGCGTTTTTGCTCAACGTTGAGCGCGGGCAGGCGCTGATCCTGATCACCGACTACGTCTACGACACCGACGGCCGCCCGCTCCATGTCTCCAAGCGCATCCAGCGCACCGACCGCGCCAAATACACCGAACCCATCGGCTAACCTGCCAAAATAAACCTGCCCCTAAATGGTAGGTTTGGGGAGGTCGGGAAACCAGGTTGGTTTGGGTTGGTTGGGTGTGCGCTCGGCTAGGACCAACTCCATCCAGCACATGTCGTACCAGCGGCCGAACTTTTGGGCGCAGCGGTCGAAGGCGCCCACCAGGCGATATCCCATATGGGCATGGAAATCCTGGCTGTTGTGCGTCAGGTACTCGTCGTCCTTATCGTGCGGCACGGCAATGAGCGCGCACATGTTGGTGATGCCCATCGCGATCAGGCATTGCTTGAGCGCATCGTGCAGCTCGCGACCCAGCCCGCCGTGGCGTACATCGCGCGCCAGGTAGATCGACGTCTCGACCGACCAGTCGTACGCCTCGCGGCTGTTAAGCGGGCTCGCATAGGCATAGCCTACCGGACGCCCGTCCAACTCCATCACCAAATACGGATAGCGCTTGAGCGTATGCTCAATACGCCCGGCGAACTCCTCAACGCTCGGCACCTCGTATTCGCAGGTAATCGCCGTCTGGCGCACATACGGCTCATAGATGGCAAGCAACGCCGGCGCATCATCGGGCGTCGCCAGGCGAATCGTCGGCTCGGACATCTCGGTCATACAACCCTTCTCCCCCAAAAGCAAAGGCCGCCCTGCGCCAAGCTCAGGCGCAGGGCGGCCCCTTGTCATTACATCAGGCTACAGGACAGCCGCCAACGCGTCGATATCCTTCTGCGTCGTGGCCCAGCTGGTGCAAAAACGCACCACCGTGTGGGTATCGTCGTACTTTTCCCAGTACTCAATCGAGGCATGCTCGCGAATGCGGGCCATGTCCTCGTTGGGCAGAATCACAAACTGCTGGTTTGTGGGCGTCTCCAAGAAGAACTGGTAGCCGCGCTCGTGCAGCACGCGACGCAGCGCCTGAGCGGTCTCAATCGCCTGGCGACCAATCTCAAAATACAGGCCGTCGGTAAAGAGTGCCTCAAACTGCACACCCGTCAGGCGGCCCTTGGCCAGCAACGCGCCATGCTGCTTAATACGCGGAATGGGATGCGCCGGGGCGTGCATGCCGCAAAACACCACGGCCTCGCCGCACAGAGCGCCGCACTTGGTGCCGCCGATGTAGAACACGTCGCACAGCTGCGTCAGCTCGGGCAGGGTAATGTCGCACTCATCGGCCGCCAGCGCATAGGCCAGGCGGGCGCCATCCACAAACAGCGGAATCTGGCGCTTCTGGCACACCGCGTGAATCGCCGCGAGCTCGGCCTTGGAGTACAGCGTGCCGTACTCGGTCGATAGGCTCACGTACACGGCGCCTGGGAACACCGTATGCTCGTAGCTCTCGTTTTCGTAGAACACCTGGATATAGTTCTCGAGGTCCTCGGCGTGCATCTTGCCCTCGTAGCCGGGGATGGTGAGCACCTTGTGGCCGCCAAACTCGATGGCGCCCGCCTCGTGGCAGGCGACGTGGCCAGTCTCGGCAGCAACGACTCCCTCGTAGGGCGCAAGCAGCATGTCAATCACCGTCGCGTTGGCCTGCGTGCCGCCCACCAGAAAAAACACGTCGGCATCGGGGGCCTGACAGGCCTCACGGATAAGCTGCTTGGCACGCTCGGTGTGCGCATCGGTACCGTAGCCGGGCTGCGGCTCCATGTTGGTGTCGACGAGTGCCTGCAGCACTGCCGGATGTGCGCCGTGGGAATAGTCGTTGTTAAACGCGAGCATGGCAATCCTCTCATACCGGGTATCGGCCAGATGATTCAAACGGGGCTATTGTACGCCGTTGGGATAGGCAATGCGCGCGGCAAGACACTCAAGTGCCAGTACCAGGGCAAAACCGCAGCTCACGTCGCTCAAAAAGTGCGCACCGATCACGATGCGGCCAAGCGCGACGAGCGCCGCGACCACAGCCGCCGCCCAAAAGATCACGCGGCGACGCGAAGGTTTTTCCTTAAAGGCTGCCGCGGGAAGCCCGGCGAGCATAAGGCCGATCGCCGCATGCGCCGTGTGTCCGCTCGCAAACGACTTGAACCCGTCCTTAATCACGCCGGCGGCGATATAGGTCCACTTGTCGGGGTTGCCGATCACCCACCACGGCTGAAAATTGAGCCCCGGCGTGACCTCGATCACGCGCATGCGCGGGCGCGACCACAACGGCTTAACAATGACGTTGAGAATAATGGCCTGAGCGACCCACACGGCAAGCACCATCAACGCCCAGCGCGTGAGCTCGTCGGGCTCGGTCGTGCGCGTAAAGCGATAGACAATGAGGTTGGCAGCGATGACCAGCACAAACGTCAGAACCAGCTGAAACGCAATAAGCTTGCCGCCGACGCGCAGCGATCCGATAATCTCGTAGCCGACCAGGCACACGTTGATCAGAACGCCCAGCGCGGCGAGCCACTTGCTCGCCTTGGAATCGGGGCGTACCGAGCGCACGAGCATGACGCCCGCGACGCTCGCCGTCAGCTCGAACGGCAGCTCGCCGGCCGCCTCGACAAAGCGACCGTACATGCTGCCGATGTTGAACAGCGCACTCGAGATCTGATAATCAAAGAAGCTGCCCACGCCCAGACAAAGGCACAGGACAACCGCGATAATGGCGACATCTTTCTTGTAGATGTATCCGAACATGCTTTCCTTTCGATGGGGCTGGAATCAACCTGCGAGGTGGCAGGGCAAAGAACAACTGCTAGCTCTGCCCCGCCACACCCCCTACTTGTTAGTCGTCGTCGCTCGCACCCAATTGCTGCAGCAGCATGAGCGCGGCCGCCACCGGGCCGGTGCCGTCGTTGGCGTCGAGACCGCGGCCCAGGCCGCTGCCCGCGCCGGCGCCCGCCTTGTAGGGTACCGACAGTTTGCGGCTCTTGGGGAAGTTCACCGCGCCATAGCGAGTCTTTAGTTCAAAGGCCACCTTCTTGGGCACGTCGACGCCCAAAAACGTGATGCGCCCACCGCTGAGCGTGACGCTCTCGAGCCTCAGGCGCTCGCCACGGATACGGATGCGCGCGCGATTGAACAGGTTGAGCCCCGCCAACGGCAGCTCACCGTGCGCGGCCTCGGTCTCCTCCTGCACCTCGTCGATGCTCTCCAGGTCCTCGGCTGCCGCGAGCTTACGGTACACGAGCACGCGCTGGTCCACCGCCGGCATATACTCCTCGGACAAGAAGTAGTCGGCCGGCAGGTTGATGCCCACGCTCGCCGCCTCCACACCGGCATCGTCGTCGCCGCGCGCCTCGGCCACAGCCTGGCCCAGCATCTGCGTAAACAGGTCAAAGCCCACGCTCGACAGGTTGCCGTGCTGCTCGGCGCCCATGAGCGAACCGGCGCCGCGGATCTCCAGGTCGCGCATGGCGATGCGCATGCCGCTGCCCAGGTCCTGGAACTCGGAAAGCGCGGTCAGGCGCGCCGTGGCTTCCTCGGTGAGCGGCAGCTCGCCCGGGAACATAAAGTACGCGTATGCCTGCGTGGCCGAGCGGCCCACGCGGCCCTTAAGCTGGTAGAGCTGTGCCAGACCCAGACGCTGCGAGTCCTCGATGATGAGCGTGTTGGCGGTCGCGTTGTCGATGCCGCTCTCCACGATGGTCGTGGCGATAAGCACGTCGATCTTCTTGGTCGCGAACTCGATCATCACGTCCTCGACCTCGCGCGGGCTCATCTTGCCGTGCGCCACGCCCACGCGCGCCTCGGGCGCGGCCTCGTGCACGCGCGACACGGCATCGTCGATGGTCTTGACGCGGTTGGACACGTAATACACCTGACCGCCGCGACCCACCTCCAGGCGAATCGCCGCGCTCACCACGTCGGGGTCGTACTCCCCCACGTGTACGATCACGGGACGACGCCCGGTCGGCGGTGTGGTGATCAGGCTCATGTCGCGCACGCCGCTCGTTGCCATCTGCATGGTTCGCGGAATCGGCGTGGCCGAAAGCGTGAGCACGTCAATCTGCTCGCGCAGGTTTTTGAGCTGTTCCTTGTGCTGCACACCAAAGCGCTGCTCTTCGTCGATGATCACCATGCCCAGGTTCTTGGGGTTCACATCGGCAGAAAGCAAGCGGTGCGTGCCGATGAGCACGTCAATCGTGCCCTCGGCAAACGCCTTGAGCGCGCGCTTTTGCTGCGCCGGCGTGCGGAAGCGGCTGAGCACCTCGACCTCCAGGCCAAACGGGGCAAAGCGCTCAAAGAATGTCTCGTAGTGCTGTTGGGCCAGAATGGTCGTGGGGCAGAGCACCATGACCTGGCGGCCGGAGTCCACGCACTTAAAGGCCGCGCGCAGGGCGACCTCGGTCTTGCCGAAACCCACGTCGCCGCACAGCAGGCGGTCCATGGGCTTGGGCGCCTCCATGTCGGCCTTGATGTCGGCAATGGCCTCCAGCTGGTCACGCGTCTCGTCGTAGGGGAAGCTCTCCTCCATCTCGATCTGCTCGGGCGTATCGGGCGGACAGGCGATACCGGTAATCGACGAGCGGCGCGTATACAGGTCGACCAGGTCAAACGCCAGCTTTTTGGCATTCTTGCGCGCCTTGTTGGTAGCCCGCGTCCAGTCGGCGGTGTTGAGCCTGGTCAAGCGCGGTTTATCGCCGTCGGGACCAACGTAGCGCGTAATGCGGTCAACCTGCTCCAGCGGCACGTAGAGCTTGTCGCCATCGGCATATTCCAGCAAAAAGTAGTCGCGTTCCTTGCCGCCCACTTCCTGACGCGCGATCTCGCTAAAGAGCGCGATGCCGTGAGTGGCGTGCACCACGTAGTCGCCCGGCTTAAACGGGAAGGTGATCTGCGTAATGTCAACCTTGCGGCGGCTGCGCGCGCGGTTGGCATCCATGCGGGCGTTGAGGTCGGCGATCGAGAACACGGCCAGGTTGGCATCGGGCACCACCACGCCCTGCGGCAGGGCAGCGTCCACAAAGGTCACGCGCCCGCGCGAGATGGTGGGCACGGCGGCGCCGGCGGCAGCCTGCGCGGCGCCCGCCTCGAGCGAACGGGCGTTGAGCGCGTCGGCGCGACGCTCGCGAATGGAAGCATGGGCCTCCTGGCGTGCGGCGCGATCGGCGGAATCCGCCGCTGCCACGCGCACGCAATCGCCGATGGCACCGGCATTTTCGGGCGCCGCGGTCAGCGATTCCTCAAAGGTAATGCCCTCGTCGCCAAAGGTGAGCTCCATCGACTCGCGCGCACCGCGGTCGGGGATGGCAAACACGCAGGCATAGCGCTTGCCCACGACCTCTTGGATGCGCGTCATAAAACGGTTGTCCGAGCCTGCGATGGCAGGCTGCTCAATCTTGAGCTCAGCCGTCACCGCACCGCCGGCACGGATGAGGCTCACGTAGTTCAGGCGCTGCTGGGAACCAAAGTCGAGTTGCTGGGCACGCACGTACAGACCGTCCAGGCGGTCGACACCCGCCTCGCCGGCACGTGCCTCGATATCCTCGTAGGCGTGCAGGCAATCGTCGAACAGCGAGCGCGGCTCGGACAGCACCACGAGCGCCTTGCCGCTCACATGCGATAGCGGGCTCACGGTCTGGCCGTACATCACCGGCAAAAAGCGGTCGAGCTCAGGCGTGACGATGCGCGCATCCACCATCTCGAGCAGCGCCGCCAACTTGCTGTCGTCCTGGCTGGCGCGGTAGAGCGCCACATGCATGTTGTGGACGGCCTCGTCGGTAAGCGCCAGCTCACGGCACGGGAAGATCTCGATGCTGTCTTCGTTGCCGATGGTCTGGCCCGTTGAACTCACCATGCGGCGGATGCGGTCGACCTCGTCGCCAAAGAACTCAATACGCACGGGCGCCTTTTCCTGCGCCGGAAACACCTCGACGGTGTCGCCGTGCACACGGAACAGGCCGGGCGCGTCGGCGGCGCCGGCATTGGTGTAGCCCATGCCTACCAGACGCTGCGGCACCTCGTCAAAAGGAATCTCCTCGCCCACCGCAAAAGTAGTGGACTCCCAGTAGCGGCTCTCGACCGGCGGCACGCAGCGCAGCAGCGCGCGAGCCGAGGCGACCATGATGCAGTTGTCCCCGCGCACGATACGCCCGAGCGCCTCGCAGCGCTGGGCCACCACGGCGTCGTCGGGCGCCTGCTCGCGCCAAGGGTAGTCCTTGCGCTCGGGAAAGCGGCACACGTGCGCCAGGCCCACATAGGCGGCCAGGCTACGCGCGGCGCGATCGGCCGCATCCTCGCCACTCACGATGTAGACCGTAGGGCGCGGGCGGCGCGCAAACTGGGCGGCGGCCATAAGCGTTCGACCCGACTGAGACACGGCCAGCGTCACGTCCTCGCCAGCATCGAGCCCGGCCTCGACGGTCTGCAGCGCCTCGGCAGTGTAGAGCTGCGCGGCTATACGGTGAATGAGCATGCTGTTCCTCCGGCATTGCAACGCCAAAAGCCCGCCGAGGCAAGCTCGGCGGGTCGTTCGTCAAATTCGTTGCCTGTCATGGTAGCGCATGGAGAGGACTCCAGCTCAAGCGTACGCCCAGCCCCGCAACAAAAACGCCAGATAGAACTGGACTCGCCGGCTTCGCCCAAATCTCCCCGTCACGTCGAACGCCGCAACCACGGAAAGCTCCCCAAGAAACGGCTATTCCTCAAAAAAGCTCGCAACGTTCAAACGGCTCGTCCACTCTCCTATGGTGTTGGCAAAGCCGACGCGTGTGTACACGCCCGCAAAACGGCCGCGATACAGGTACAGGCCTTCCATATTAGAAGCGGGCGCAAAACCAAGATCATCCACAAGTCCTTTGGGCGCCTCTCCTCGATGCGGCCCATCGACAAGCGTTCCGCGCAAGCAGGGAGTCTGATACTGCTGAGCATACTCCTGCACAATCGCCCCAGCGGCCGCAGCACGAGCAAGCACCTGGGACCATTCCTGTTCCGTGGCATCCAAACCAGCGACAACGCCAACCGCATTGTAGCCGCCGCACGGCTTGACGATCCATCGGTCCTTTTCGGCAAATCTCGACAACTGGGTGCTTTCGTCCAAAATCTCGGTATAGGGCACATGCTCCCGTACAAACGATTGCTCCTCCGGGCTCAACAAGGACTGCCCGGCTCGAGACCACAGAAATGCAAATACGGTCTTAGTCGCACACGGCCACGTTCTAAATCCCCCGACGATGCACGCGATCCCTTCTTGAGCCGCCTCAATTAAGGCCGAGCGTCCATCGCACGGCTTATCCCACAACTCGCCGGTCACCGCGCGCCGCCAAACGTAATCAATAGGGCCGACGGCATCGCACAGCCGCCTAGCACCGCCCTCGCCTTCGCCAATCCGCAGGTCGCGCACATCCGCAAAGCGTGCGACTACACCCCGCCGTCTCATAAGGTCGACAAAATGAGCCGCATCTTCCAAGTCGATGCTTTCCGAATAGTCGACGATTGCCACCGAAGCGGGATATATCTTTGATTGCGGTGCATAAAACCCCTCGTCAACGTGGGCCCCATCGTCCGATCGCGCACTATCCTCGGTGCGGCGAGGATGGGCCAGTTCCCACTCTGCATAGGTCTCAAACAATGCATCTATCCAGCTACCGCACAAATCGTACTGCCGAAAGCCGGGATGGTCTGATGCAAACTCCTCAAAGGAAGGCGTCATTCGCACTGCCTGGCAGACCGCATCGGTCACTACCATTCCGGCACTGCCGTCGGTATTGAGCTCGCAAAACGTATACGAACCGGTGTCCTCGTCAAGAAAGATATCAACGCGCGCAAGGGGAATCTGGCAATCATAGCCGGCATCCATAGCGCACAGGTCAGCAAAAGCCGGATCCATGCGAAACCACGCACGCACGGAGGTATCGGAACAAAACGCCCGCGTCACCTTGTCCATAATGCCGTACATGCGCTCGGCGGCCTCCTTAAGAATCGCCGTCATATCCTTGTCGAATATCTTTGGCGTCAGAGCCCAGGGCGCAGGGTCGCCATGGTAGAGCGCATGGGTTTGAGACAAGTATTCGTCGCCTTTACGCCGACCAGGTAGGTCGCCTTCGCGCGTGCGCACGATGCGCTCAAAGTCATCCTCGAGCTCTCGCGTCTTCGATGTTGCCACGTTACCCTCCATTGCTTGATTTTTTGCTCATGCTACGCCAGCACGCCACAACTTCGGCGCGCTTGAATAGGCTTCTAAATTAGCAACACATTTTTGCATGGGACAACGAATGATCGACGCGCACTTCCCAATCGCGCAACGTTAAACGTTAAAAGCGCCAGGCGGGCCACCAACTTAGCGTTCTAAATCAATCATATCGAGCTCAGGCGAATGCGTTAGTCGTAATTGATGCTTTGCAGAGTGAAAGAAGGAGCGCCGTCGTCAGCGGTAACCTTTACCACGGCGGTCCCGGACATCATAGGTGTAGAGTCAGCCCCAATCGTCGACTTCAGTTGATCGGCAGGCAGCCCATAAACGCTCTCAGGAACATCCGAGATCAAAGGAGAAGAGATGCCGTTATAGCTCAGCGCGACATAAGCCTCAAATGTAAGGCAGTACGTGTTGTCGCCCAGGTCTTCCGCGCCCGAAACGATTGCCGGAATAGGCGAGCCGGCAAAGCCGTGCATCTCGTTAAAGTACAGGTAGCCGTCCCGAACCGTAACCCTCGTTGCCAGATTGTCAGGCAATCCGCCATCAGCGTCGATGTGCATCTCGTCATCGGATAACGTTACGCCAAACAGTCGGTTCATCTCGCGCTTCATGGAATCAACGGGGACCTTGCTTGCATAGGATTTGCCGTCCACATCCCCGCCCCTTTCCACGCGATTCGTAGTGTTTTCGAGCAGGTGGTTAAAGACGAAAATCGTCATGCCCCGTTTTTCCTCTGCAGACAGACCGTCCGCCGCATCAAACGAGGCTAGCCCGCCTGCCCCGTCACGCGCAAACTGTTCCTCCGTAAAGTTCGACAGGAACAGATTCGCGGCGGCATAGGTTGCCTGGTCATTGAGGTCGACTTTTACGCTGCTGCCGGTCTGCTCAGGCTCATCCGCCTCATCCTCGTCGGCGGCAGGCTTCTCCTTGGCGCTTCCCTCGTCCTTGTGCTCGGCCGAGCCCTCGTCGGACCCAAGTACCGTAATCTGCGATGAATTGCCCTGCCCAAGCGGACCCAGCACGCCGGTCAGCGCCAGAGCGGCACTGCCGGCAACGAGCACGCCCACCACGCACATGCCGACAATCACCACGCGCTTATGTGACTTCTTCTGCACGGGAGGCATCCCTGCCGCCGGCATCGATGCGGGCTCAGCAGGCGCGGCCGCCGGAGAGGCAGCGCCCATGCGCGCCCCGCAGTTCGTGCAAAAATCGGTTCCGTCGGGCATCTCGGAGCCACACTTGGTGCAAAACATATTCGGGCATCCCCTTACAACAAACGGCATCTGCCGTCATCATATTGAGCCTTCGCAGCCCAAATGTGTTGCGCAACATTGGTCGCCGTCTTCGGGTGCCGACAAAACGTGCCGGGCCCTACCCCGTCACACGCACGCTGGGGCAAAGGTCTGCCAGCGGACACTCGTCGCACTTGGGTTTGCGGGCGTCGCAGATTTCGCGGCCAAAGGTGATCCACTGGTGATTGACCGACTCCCAATACTCGTGCGGCAAGATCTTGAGCAGATCCTGCTCGGTCTTGAGCGGCTCTTTGGCGTGCGTCTTGGGACTCAGCATCAGGCGATGCGCGATACGGTTGACGTGCGTATCCACCGCGATGCCTTCCACGATGCCATACCCCACGTTGAGCACGATGTTCGCCGTCTTGCGCCCCACACCCGGCAGTTTGACGAGCTCCTTCATATCCGCCGGCACTACACCGCCGTAATCGGCAACGATCATCTGCGCCGCTTCCACGGCGTGTTTGGCCTTGCTCTTGTAGAAGCCGAGCGACTTGATCGTGTCCGCCACGTCGGCAACACTCGCCCCGGCCATGGCCTCGGGCGTGGGCCACTGGGCAAACAGCCGCGGCGTCACCTTGTTGACTTGCGCGTCGGTCGTTTGCGCCGAGAGCAGCACCGCGATGAGCAGCCTAAAGGGATTCTCGTGGTCCAAGAAGCACTCGACCGGGCCATAGCGACGGTTAAGGCGCTCGCACACCTCGATGGCGCGCTCGCGTTTGGCGGCATTGGTCTCGCGTGGCATAACGACTCCTCGGCTCGGCGGCATAACAAACCTATGGGCACGATTGTCCCACGTATGGGGTCTTTACGCCTCCAAAAATGCGCCGGTCTGGCGGCCCCACAGGCTTGCGTACTCGCCGCCAGCCTCGATAAGCTGCGCATGCGTACCGTCCTCGACAATCTCGCCGTCCGCCAGTACCACGATGCGGTCGAGCGCCGCCACGGTGGACAGGCGATGTGCCACCACAATGGAGGTGCGGCCGCGCATCAGGTTCTCGAGCGCCTCCTGCACCAGTGCCTCGGACTCGCTGTCGAGGGCAGATGTCGCCTCGTCGAGCACCAGAATCGGCGCGTCGGTAAGGACGGCGCGGGCGATGGCCACACGCTGGCGCTGACCGCCCGAGAGCTTAACGCCGCGCTCGCCCACCATGGTGTCAAAGCCACGGGGCAGGCGATCGATAAACTCCAGGGCATTGGCCAGGCGCGCTGCCTCGCGGATCTGCTCGTCGGTGGCGTCGGGGCGGCCGTAGGCGATATTCTCGCGAATGGAGCGGTGGAACAGGAGCGCCTCCTGCGGCACGTAGGCAACCTGGCGGCGCAGGCTCTGCTGCGTGCAGCGCGAGACGTCCTGGCCGTCCACGAGCACGCGGCCGCCCTGAACGTCGTCCAGGCGCAGCAGCAGCTTGGTGAGCGTCGTCTTGCCCGAGCCCGATTTGCCCACCAGGCCCACGCGCTGGCCCGCCGCCACATGGAGCGTCAGGTCGTTGAACACGCTCTCGCCCGCCGCGGCGTCACGGTACGCAAAACTCAGGTGCTCAAAATCAATCGCGCCCTCGCCCACCTTGAGCTCGGGGGCGTTCTCGTCGTCTGCCACCAGACACGGCTCGTCCAGCACGCGCGTCATCTCGGCCGCATCGCCCAGCGCGCGGTTGATGCGCTGCATCATGGAGCTCACGTAGTTCAGACGCATGGTGAGGTTGTACGTATAGGTAAAGATCATGACGAGCGCGCCGGCAGAGATGCCAAACCACGCGTTGCCGCCCGCGACGAACACACTCACCACGGCCATGGTGATAACGATAAGGCCCGAGGTCGTAAAGTTGCGTTGCATCATGGCGTGCATCGATACCGTTTCGGCATCGCGCGCAGCGCGGTCGGCGGCATCGAACAGGTCGCGCTCAAAGTCCTCGCGCCCACAGGTCTTGACGGCCAGGATATTCGTGACCGCATCGGACAGCACGCCCGACAGCTTGTTCTGCGCGGCGGACGTCGCGGCCGAAAGCGGCATGATGCGCTTGTACATAAGCCAGACAAACGCGATATAGACGACCATGATGCCCACCAGGATCACGGTAAACGTCGGCACCACCGGGGCGAGTGCTGCCACCGTGCAGACAACCGAGGTGATGGTGGGAATGAGCGAATACACCGTCACGTCCACCAGACCCGTGTAGCCGCTCATAAAACGGCTCGTCTGGCTCACAAGCGATCCGCCAAAACGGCTGGTGTGGAATGTCATGGATTGATTGGAGAGCGTGTCGAAGCACAGGCGTGCCAGGTGATAGTTGCCCGCAATCTCGAGCTTGTAGACGGTGTAGTCCTGCAGCTTGGAGAGGATCTGGCCTACCAGATTAACGAGCACGAGCGCCAGAATGTAGGGGCCAAAAACTTCAAACACCTGGTCGCCTGCCACGGGACCGGCCTGGACGCGGTCGACGATGAGGGCCATCACATAGGTGTTGGCAAACGTGAGCAAAAAGATGTAGCCCGCCGACGAGAACACCGAGAGAAAGACGATCAGCGGCTGCGTGCGCGTGACGTCCCAAAAACGCTGCAGCGTGCGACGCACGGTGGAGCGTTTGAGCGGACTGGTGTTTCTCTGAGACATGGGCTTCCTTTCGCGTCTGATAGGGCGAAACGCCATTGTTGCACACTAAAGCGCACTTCAGACAAGCGCGATGCGAAAAGCGCCCGCGCCGTGCTCGTACAGGCGCACAGCCGTCAGATGCAGCTAGTCCTCGTCTTTTTGGCCTGCGAGCAGCTCCGCGGATGTGAGTCCCAAGATCTCATCGGCTTGGTTGGCGTCTTCCAGCGCGTCGATGTCCTTGAGCTTGCGCTCCATGACATTGGTACGCGTGGTGATGATGCCCTCAACCGTTTTGCCCGCGGTCTCGATCTGCTGCTGGGCGCGGCGCAGCGCCGCCTGATAGCGTGGCAACTCGGCCTTGACAGCAGAGAGTACGCGCAGTACGTCGTCGGTACGTTTTTGCAGCCTAAACGTCTGGTAGCTCATCTGCAGGCTGTTGAGAATGGCAGCCATGGTGCTGGGACCGGCTACGTTGACGTGATAGTCGCGGCCCAGGGTCTCGATAAGCCCGGGGCGGCTGACGACCTCGGCGTACAGTCCCTCAAACGGCACGAACAGAATGCCAAAGTTGGTCGTCGCGGGCACGCTCAGGTACTTTTCGCAGATGTCCTTGGCCTCGCGCTTCACCATCATATCGAGCGTCTTGCGTGCCGCGGCAACGGCCTCCGCATCGCCCGACTCCTGGGCGTCGAGCAGATGCTCGTACGCGTCGCCCGGGAATTTGGAGTCGATCGGCAGCAGCACGGGATCGCCCTCGTCCACCGGCAGCTTGACGGCAAACTCAACGCGCTCCGAGGCGCCGGGCTTGGTGGCGACGTTTTCCAGATACTGGTCGGGCGTAAGGATGTCCGTCAGGATCGCACCCAGCTGCACCTCGCCCAAAATACCGCGCGCCTTCACATTGCCCAGCACGCGCTTAAGATCGCCCACGCCGGTGGCGATGGATTGCATGTCGCCCAGGCCCTTGTACACGGCCTCGAGCTGGTCGCTCACCTGCTTAAACGATGCCGACAGGCGATCGTTGAGCGTGCGGGAGAGCTTCTCGTCCACCGTTGCGCGCATCTGATCGAGTTGCACGTTGTTGTCTTTGCGGATAGCACCCAGCTGGGCATCGACCGTCTCGCGCACCTTGTCCAGGCGGTGCTCGATGCCCTCGCGGTTGGCACCGAGCTGTTGGGCCGTCTCGCGGCGCAGGTCATCCATCCGGTCACCAGCTTGCGAAAACTCACGTGCGATGGTCAGGTAACGTTGCTGCTCCACGGCCGCATCTGTCGTCTGCTGCTGCGCGATGGCATTGGCCGTGCGGCGAGTTTCGGCCAGCGCGACGTTCAGGGCATCGAGCGCGTTGTTGGCCTGCTCGAGTGCTGCCAGCGTTTCCGCGCTACTGTCGCCACGCTCCCGCAACTCGGCACGCAGGCTCTTGAGCTGGAGGGCGCAAGCCACAGCAACCCCCACCGCCACCAAGGCGATCGCAACAAGCACAATATCAATAGCAGACATAAACTCCGCCCAACAAACCCAATCGAGCACCAATCAAAACCGCGATCAATCTTACCCCGCCACACGCACGGATCACCCACTGCCTTGCAGACAAATTTCTCTTAGAGCCGTGGACGCTAAAACGCTAGCTCTCCCAGCCGGTGCGGATTGTTGTTATGACATCGCCTAGGCGCTGGCCGAGGGCTGACAGATGTTGGAGCACTTCACTGGGCGAGGCGCCGTTGAGGATGCAGGTGAGCGCATACGAGACCAAGAAAATCGCCGCGAGTCCTAACGGAATGAGCACCATCATCGCCAATGTACGCAGGCGCTGGCCCACGCGGCGGCGACGCGTGCGGCGTTTGTCGAACGCAAGCTCCTGCGCATATGAATCTTGTTGTACGGAATAGTTCTCTGGCGCCGATCCACCCGCAGGCGAAACCGCGGGTGTAACGTTTTGCGCAGGGAGCTGGGCGGCTACCCCTTGCATTTGCATCTCCATGAGTCGTTGCTGCTGACGCAGCATGCGCTCAGCTTGCTGCTGCGGAGTCTCAAGAAACAGATCCATGCTGGCCTCCAAAATCGGAGCATTCGACGCTTACGACCAGCATCCCGCACCGCCATGACCGCGACAACGCAATCGCCGGCAATAGCCACAAAGTTTCTTTTGCTCAAAAGCTGTCGAAAAGCTCAACAACTCCCCTACCAGCACTTTCTCTGAGCTTTTTTCGCCAGCAATCTTTCGGCCTTCCACCCTTACGCCAACTGACCAAAATCTAACCAAAAGCTTGACGAAAATTGTGGAGACCGGGACCCCACACAAAAAGTGCCGCCCCAAAGGGGCGGCACACAAACTTATTATCAGCTTTTCTGTAACGAGCATGCGACGACTCAACGCCGGGGCGCAGGGCGGGGAAACCTTTGCCTCGCGCGACCCTGCGAAGCCGTGAGCGAGAGGGGAAGGTTTCCCCGCCCTGCGCCCCGTGGTCGGTGAGAACAGACTACATGCCCGCGAGACCGCGGGCGGCGGTGGCGCACAGAAACGCCAAGGCTAGAATCACGAGCGAGCCCGCAATATCGGCCACCACGCCCGCAAAGCGACGCTCAAACAACCAGCTCTCGAAGTGCGGGGCAACGTTGCGCCAAACACGCCACAGCAAGATGCCCATACCGATGACGCCCGGGATATTGAGCAGTAGGATCTCGGAGCACAAAAGACCGATCAGGTTACCGGCGGCAAAGCCCGCATCACCCTCGCAGTATTTGCGGTAGACCATATACAGCATGTACGCCACAAACGGCTGCAAGCACGCAGAAATAAACGAGACCACCATCGAGGGGTCCTGCGAAAAGACCTCGGTGAGTTTATCGACACTCGTGGCGTCCTTCGAAGCCAAGAATAAACCGATAACCACAAGGGGCACCACGCCCAAAATTACCTCGACCAGAGTAAACAACTTGGCAGTCAAATCCTCATTAGCCGAATTCAAATGAGGCGCCCACTCAGGATGAGCATGCGCGCCGACTTTCTTGTCCTTCTCGGCACGATCGGCCTTTTTACCCTCGGCAACCCGACGACCAGGATCCTTGCGAGTTCCCGCCGCAGCAACCCGAGCTCGAGACTTCTTGCCCATAAAAAACACCCCATCAGGTAGTAGATAAACTAAAAGTCGCTACCCAGTGTACCCCACCCATGAACGGTGCCGTCCCAACCAGACGGTGCCGTCCCAACCAGTCCCCATATAAAAGCGTGCCGCCCCGATCGGGGCGGCACACAAACTTAGTTATCAGCTTTTCTGTAGCGAGCACGCGACGACCCGAAGCCGGAGCGCAGGGCGGGAGGCCGGAGCGCCTTCCCTCAACGCGACCCTGCGGAGCCGTGAGCGGGGAGGGAAGGCGATCCGGCCTCCCGCCCCGCGCTCCGCAGCAGCCAGCGCCACGCGCTAGTAGTTCACCACCTGCTCCTCAAAGTACGCCTTCGGGTGGTTACACACCGGGCACACCTCAGGCGCCTCGGCACCAACGTGCAGGTGCCCGCAGTTCAGGCACTTCCATACCTTCACGCCCTCACGCTCAAACACCTCGCCCGACTCGATGCGCTCGACAAGCTTGTTATAGCGCTCCTCGTGGGCCTTCTCGACAGCACCGACGCCACGGAACTTTGCGGCGATCTCGGTAAAGCCCTCCTCCTCGGCGGTCTTGGCGAACTCGTCGTACATCGTGGTCCACTCGTAGTTCTCGCCCGCAGCGGCATCACGCAGATTGTCCAGGGTATCAGGGACGGCGCCGTCGTGCAGATACTTAAACCACAGCTTGGCGTGCTCGGACTCGTTGCCCGCCGTCTCGGCAAAGATATTCGAGATCTGAACGTAGCCGTCCTTTTTGGCCTTGGATGCATAGTAGCGATACTTGGTGTGTGCCTGGGACTCACCGGCAAAAGCAGTCTCGAGGTTCTTCTTGGTCTGAGAGTTCTCAAAATCCATAGGTGTACTTCCCTTCAACACGTGCCGCCCATAGGCTTTGAGCGACCTTGTCTTTAGGATGCCCTCATGCCGGAAATCTAAACCTTACAATCCTGTTCTTCAGATTTGCACAGGCTAGATGCTCAGCCAGCGATCGCCCTCGGCTCGGCAAAAGCCCTCACGCTCCAGATCGGCAAGAATACTTGCGACCAGCTCGCGCTCGACCGAATCTCGGCCGGCTGCCGTCTCCATCTCGTTAACGCCTGCAACAGCTTCATCAACCGTAATCCCCGCCGGCTGGCCATCGCGCGCTGCCAGCAACATACGCACGATATGCGCGCGCTTTTGGCGACGCGAGCCCTCAAACTTGGACTGACGACTATAGCCCGCCGAGCGCCTGGACGGATTGGGCAGCGTCTTTTTAAGATACGCGCCGTAATCCAGCAATGCGTAATACCACGCGCGTGGCGTGTCGGCATCGTCTTGAGGCGCGGCAAAGGGCGCAATCTCGTCCGCCGACACACCGGGAGCCGCCGGACAAGCAGCCTGGATCAGCGGCACCAGCTCGCGATCGGGAACAGCCGGTACATCGGGAAAGAAATGATGCAAAAAGACCGTGCGCACGTTGGTCTCCAGATACACACCTGGAAGATCAAACGCAAACGACCGGATACCCTGCGCCGTTGCCGGGCCAATACCAGGCAGGGCGACCAAGTCACGCGTCTCGTGTGGAAACTCCCCGTCCCAGTCCTCTACAACGCGCTGAGCGGCCTTGTGGAGCGCCAGAGCGCGTCGGTTGTAGCCCATCCCCTGCCAAGCGTCCAAAACATCGGAAGGCGCGGCCTGGGCAAGCGCCTGCACGGTCGGAAAACGATCGAGCCACACCGGCATGCGCGCCTCCACACGCGGAACCTGCGTTTGCTGCAGCATGACCTCAGAAAGCCAAATGATGTACGGATCGCGTGTGCGGCGCCACGGAAGGTCGCGATAACGCAGGACCCCTTCCGAACGAATCATCGAACGAAAGGGGTCCTGAATCATGGCTATGCTCCTTATGCGGCGCTATTCCTCCCGGTAAGCGCACGCGCAGGTGGCGTACTCGGGAAACGCTTCGCGGTCGGCGAACTTGGGATCGACGGCCGGGAACTGGCGGTGAGCGACGATGTCGCCGAGCGAAACGGAATCGAGGTAGTCGCGCATCAACGCCTGAGCTCCGGCCCACAGGGGATGATAGCAGCACGCGCCCATGCGCGCACAGTCACCATCGGGCGCGGTGCAATCGTTCATAACCATAGGACCCTGAACGGCCTCGACGACCTGGCGGATAGTGACGTCGTCTGGACTGACCTTGAGACGCATGCCACCGTGGACGCCACGCAGGCTCTCCACAATACCGGCCTGGACCAAACCGTGCTGAATCGAGCGGGCAAACGAATACGGAACATTGACCTCTTCGGCAGCGGTGCGAACAGAAAGCAAACACTCCGGATCCTCAGCAAGCATCGCCAGCATACGAAGGGCGTAATCAGTCTTCCTCGATATGTCCATTTTTCCCCTTTCAAGGAATACGAACAGCTCGAACGAGCTCCGGGGCCGAGCTTGTGTCGAGACGCTAAATGACCGCCAGGACATCCAAATGGTAAATCGGATATCCACTGAGTGCCGCGCTTGGAGCGAAATGCATCAGATGCGGCGCACAGTGCAATTTAGTATAACCTAACCCCCTGTCTCGTAGAACAGGTGTTGCGCAACAAAGCTGTTGTTCAGACAGATATACTCATTAGATTTTACTTGCGTTCCCGAAGGCGCGGGGGTTCTGGGCGAAGATGCACCAGGGCGATCGTTCTATCAAAACAAAGTGCATCAAACGCAAAAAGCCACGTCCGAAGACGTGGCTTTAATTGCGTTGGCGGGAAGTACGGGGCTCGAACCCGCGACCTCCGACGTGACAGGCCGGCGCTCTAACCAAACTGAGCTAACTCCCCAGGCAGACGTTCGCGTTTGTTTCCGCTCGCGTGCGCTGCGGGGATTAGTATACACAGAAGTCTGTCCGGCGCGCAACAACTTTTTTGAAAAAATTTTTCGGGGCCATCCGGGAGGGTCTCCGGGGCTGAGGGCGGGGGTTAAGTTTGCTGCTCTACAGTCCTGCGCAAGACGGAAAGCACATTAAGTGCTTTC
>NZ_JBDMSL010000034.1:0-13597 GCF_039758965.1 Collinsella aerofaciens
CGGCCCGTTCTGGGCGCGCCTCAATCGTAGCCCGAGATGGTCCCAGGCTGACAATTTCGACTGTAATGGACGTTCTTAAACGACTAGTCGTTGGGGACACTCTTTGGCACCGACCAAAAGGAGTGTCCCTATGTGACGCAAGAGTGTCCCTTTTGACTAGTCGTTTAAGAACGTCCCCAATGACTAGGTGGGGAAGGCGTGCGACAATGGTGGGCGTTGTGTTGTTCGCGCTAAGGAGTTGCCATGTTGTTGTGTCCCGTTTGCCATGAGCCGTTGGTGGGCGACGAGCGCGGTGCTGCATGCGCGGGCGGACACCGGTTTGACCGTGCGCGCGAGGGCTATCTATATCTGTTGCGCTCGTCCAAGAGCGGCGATTCCATGGGCGATCCCAAGTCACAGGCGCGCAGCCGACGTGACTTTCTGAACCGCGGATACTATGCGCCGTTGCGCGATGCGATGGTTGAGCTGGTGCGCGAACGAGCTCAGCGGTGCGCGGCTACGTCGGACAAGCCGCTGGCCTTGCTCGACATTTGCTGCGGCGAGGGCTACTACACCAGTGCTATGGGCGCGGTGCCGGGCGTGGATGCTTACGGTTTCGACCTGGGCAAGGAGATGGTACGCCTTGCCGCCAAGCGCGGCGATGCGACCTACTTCGTGGCCAACATGAAGGACATCCCCGTGGCCGATGGCGCCTTCGATATGGTGACCGAGCTCTTTGCTCCCTTTAACGAGCGCGAGTTTGCCCGCGTGCTGGCGCCCGAAGGCTCGCTCTACACCGTGGTGCCGGGCGCCCGTCATCTCTTTGGGCTTAAAGAGGTGCTCTACGACACGCCGTACCTTAACGATGAGAAGCTGCCGAAGACCACCGAGCTCGAGTTGGTCGGAACGCAGCGGGTATCTGCGAATATTACGCTCCAGACGCAGGCCGACATCGAGGCGGTGTTCCAGATGACGCCGTACTACTATCGCACACGCCCTGCCGACAAAGAGCGCCTGGCAAATCTGGACACGCTCCAGACCGATATCGACTTCATCATCGCCGAGTACCGTCACAGCTAACCTACCAAAAAGGGACAGGTTTATTTTGGCAGGTTTTATCTGGGCAAACGTAAAGGGCCGACCGCGGAGATGCGCGATCGGCCCTTTTTAGCTGCTTGATAGCAGGGGCTATGGGAGACAGGTGCCTACAAGCGGTCCTTGTTCTCGGCCTTAACGGCGTGTGCCTGCTGAACAAAGAACAGGTCGTACACCACGATGACAAAGGCGATGATATTGACGGAGCTGCCGCCGAGTGCGGGAAGCGTGAGCACGGCCTGGAGGAGCGTGGCTGCCGCGGCAACGATACCGAGCTTAAATGCGCCGTCTACCTGCGAAGGCTTGTTGGCGCCCTTGATACCGGCGACGCCTGCGGCAAGGTCGACGAGGCCCTTAACAATCACCACAACAGCGGCGAGCGTGGCGTTCGATCCGTAAGCGGATCCAAAATTGCCGGTAACAATGCCGGCAATTCCGATGACGAGGCTGGCGATGCCCAGAACAAAATAAATCAGGGCAAGGATTTTGAGTGTCTTGCGAGCAGCGCTCATAGCTGGTCCTTTCGATGCGGGCGCGGAGAATCTGTCGCGCCCAGGTTACGGCACATATCGTGAAGCACATTGTAGTTCAACGGGACGATGCATGCGTTTGAAAGCGTCTCTTGCCTGTACGGTCCAACCTTTCAAAAAGGAAAGCTGGACGTAAGCCAAATCGATGGCAGCTCATGTGCGGCGCTGCGATGATGAGGCCGTAACAAGGAGCTGGTCTCAAGGAGGAGTCATGATGTACGGAGTCAAGCAAGTGCGTGAGCCGCGGTCGCTGAGAAGGCGCATGAGCGATTCTGTGATCGCTGCCGTGTGCACGGGATTGATGGCGGTGCTTTGCATTGGGATGCTGTGGGCCATGTCGCATGTGGGACAATAGCGGACGGTTGGGTGCTGGCATAAACGGCGCCCCGCGTATTCGTTTGTTTATTAAGGAGTGTCCATGGGCGTCGTCGATCCCTTTTCTGTTGCTCGGGCCGCGGGGCTTGAGCTGACCGGGAAGCCCGAGGGCCTCACGCTCACCGACGGTACGATGGAGCTGCGAGCCGATTTTGCCCGCATGCTGCCACGACTCAAGCAAGGCCGTCTGCAGCAAGAGCTGCTGGTAAAGGCTGCGCGCACAAAAGGCATCGAGAGCCCATGGGCGATTGATGCCACGGCAGGCTTTGGCGAGGATTCGCTGCTGTTGGCGGCCGCGGGCTTTACCGTCGATCTGTATGAGCAGGATTGCGTGATCGCGGCGCTCCTCAAGGATGCTTTGGATCGCGCGGCAGATGAACCGGCGCTTGCGACAGCCGTGGCGCGCATGCGCTTGCATGCGGGCGAGGACAGCATTGCCGGCCTTCGCCATACAGCTGAGTTGATCGGGCGGGGCGAGCTTGCCGCTCCCGATGCGGTGTACCTGGACCCCATGTTTCCCGAGCGCACCAAGAGCGCGGCGGTGAAAAAGAAGTTCCAGCTGCTGCATCACTTGGAGCAGCCGTGCGCCGATGAGGAGGCGCTGGTCCAGGCAGCGCTTGCGGTGCATCCGCGCAAAGTCGTTATCAAACGGCCGGTGAAGGGCCCGTTGCTCGCCGGCATAAAGCCGAGCTATCAACTTGCGGGCAAGGCCGTTCGTTACGATGTTTTGGTGCCGCCGCGCCCGTAGTTTGCGTGCGATGGCTGGCGCTCCGTCAGTGCCGTGCCGATGTGGCGCCTATTTCCAAGGGTGCGACGTTAGGTGCCATCCACCGCAGTATTCGCATTTGTAGCAGGCCAAACCACGCCGCCCGCGGTTTTCGCAGTCGGCCATAACTGCCTCGGCCTCGGCGCGTGTGTCGTAACGGTTTTTGCGTTCGCACGACTTGTAGCGCCAGGCCTCATCGCGCTCGGCGTCCAGGGCGTCGCGGCGCTCGTCCTCGCGCGCAAACAGGTCGCTCATATCGCCGCCGGTAGCAGCGCCCAAAAACTCGCTTTTGGCCTTTGACCAGGCGGCTCGCTTTTTGCTTCCCATCTGCTTCGCGCCTCTCTCCAAACGCTGGTATCATTGCTCAACCAAAGTGATACCAATAAACGTGAGGTCGCCGCGTGATGATCAGAAAAACCCTCGATACTGACATTCCCGCCGTCATGGCTATCTATGACGCGGCCCGCGCCTTTATGCGCGCACATGGCAACGCTACGCAGTGGCCCGAGGGCACGCCTTCTGCCGAGCAGCTGGCTGCCGATATCGCTGCCGGTGGCAGCTATGTGTGCGAAGTCGATGGCCGCGTGGTGGCGACGTTTGCCTTTTTACCGGGCCCGGACGAGTGCTATGACGTCATTGAGGACGGTCAATGGCGTAGCGACACTCCGTACGCCGTGCTGCACCGCGTGGCATCCGACGGCACCACGCATGGCGTTGCGGCCGCGATGTTTGCCTTTGCCAAGGAACGTATCGACCATCTGCGCATCGACACGCACCAAGACAACCTGCCTATGCAGGGCGCCATCGCCAAGGCCGGGTTTAAGCGCGCCGGTATCGTATATGTGTCGGACGGTACGCCGCGCGTCGCGTTTGATTGGCTGCGCGAGACATAAGAGCGGGGACGCGTATCAACAATTCGCACGAACGAAAATGGCTCCGGGTGGGGCCATTTTCGTTCGCTGCACTGTTTTGAAAGCCGGCTTTCGCAAGGCGCGAACCTACGAAAATCGCCGCGCGGCAACGCGGGGCGATGAGCTCGGTCGGGGGATAGGGCCCGCTTCGCCCGCCGGCCCGTAAATTGTATCATCCAGTGTGGAGCGTGAGTGCCCGTTGCCGCGTGCGACGGGCTTGCAATAAGAGGAGAGCCATGTCGAAGCAAGCGGTCGTTGGAATCTTGGCGCATGTCGATGCCGGCAAGACCACGTTGGCCGAGGCCATGCTGTTCAACGCGGGTCGCATTCGCAAGCGCGGCCGCGTGGACGATGGCGATTCGCATCTGGATACGAACGAGATTGAGCGCGAGCGCGGCATTACGATTTTCTCGTCGCAGGCCGTGCTCGACCATGGCGATACCCACGTCATGCTCGTGGATGCACCGGGGCATGTCGATTTTTCTGCCGAGGCGGAGCGCACATTGCGCGCGCTCGACTATGCGATTTTGGTTGTGGGTGCCAACGATGGCGTGCAAGGGCACACCGAAACCCTGTGGCGCCTGCTTGCGCGCTATGACATTCCGACGTTCATCTATATCAACAAAATCGATTTGGAGAATCCCGGCCGCGATGTTTTGCTGGCACAGCTTGGGCAGCGTCTTTCCGAAGGCTGCCTGGATGCCAACGAACTGTTGGCGGGCGGTGCCGTTCAGGAGGACGCTGCTGCGTTGGACGAGGCGGCGCTCGAGGAGTTTCTTGAAGCGGGTGAGCTTTCCGTCGCAACGCTGTCGCGCATGGTTGCCGAGCGCAAGCTCTTTCCCTGCTTTGCCGGCTCGGCGCTCAAGGACCAGGGCGTGGACGAGCTGCTGGATAGTATATGCGCGCTGATGCGTGAACAGGCGTGGCTCCCGGAGTTTGCCGCGCGCGTCTATCGTGTCAGCCGCGGGGATCGCGGCGAGCGCTTGGCATGGGTTAAGGTGACCGGCGGCACGCTGCATGCCAAGCAGATGATCGCCGGGCGTTCCGGTGCCGAGGCATGGGAGCAGAAGGTCGATCAGGTACGCATCTATAACGGCGAGAAGTATGAGCTTGCCCAAGAAGTTGCTGCTGGCGGTATTTGCGCCGTGACGGGTCTTGCGCACGTTCGCCCGGGGGACGCCCTGGGCGCGGAGCCCGCGGGCGATGCGCCTGTCATTGCGCCGGTCCTCACCTATACGGTGCTTCCGGGCGAACACGATGTCCACGCGGTGTTCAAAGCGCTGACTGAGTTGGCGGACGAGGATCCCATGCTCGGCGTAAGCTGGAATACGCATCTTGAGCAGATTCATCTGCAGTTGATGGGCGCCGTGCAACTCGAGGTCGTGCAGCGGGTGCTGGCCGATCGCTTTGGCCTTGCGGTCGAGTTTGAGCCCGGCGGCATTCTCTATAAGGAGACTATTTCGCAGCCGGTCGAGGGCGTGGGCCACTTTGAGCCACTGCGCCACTATGCCGAGGTGCATCTGCGCCTGGAGCCGTTGCCAGCGGGTTCGGGCGTGCAGTTTGGCACCGTGACCTCGACCGACGAGCTCGATCTTAACTGGCAGCGTCTGGCGCTCACCAACGCCATGGAGCGCGATCATCTGGGCGCGCTGACCGGCTCGCCCATCACCGATGCGCGCATTACGCTTACGGGCGGCCGTGCGCATGCCAAACACACCGAGGGCGGCGATTTTCGCCAGGCCACGTACCGCGCGATTCGCCAGGGTTTGATGCAGGCACGTGAGGCCGGCACGGCGGTGCTGTTGGAGCCGTGGTACCACTTTGAGCTCGAGGTGCCGGGGGAGTGCGTGGGCCGGGCGCTCTCGGACGCCACGCGCATGGGTGCCGAGTACGAGCCGCCGACGATGGCGGGAGGCCGGGCGAAGCTTGTGGGTCGCGTGCCGGCATCCGAGGTGCAGGATTATGCGTTGGAGGTGGCTGCCTACACGAGCGGTCGCGGGCATCTGTACCTGGAGTTCGCCGGCTATTCGGCTTGCCATGATGCCGAGCGCGTAATCGAGACGGCCGCCTATGAGCCCGAGGCCGATCTGCCCAACACGCCCGACTCGGTCTTTTGCTCTCACGGCGCCGGCTACACGGTCAAATGGTACGACGTACCCGCCGCAGCTCACGTAAAGGTCGATCCCGCCACCTTCCGCCCCTGGCGAGCAGCAGACGCCGAGTTTTTCGGCCATAGGTGATAGAGGGTCAGACTCTTTACCGCATTTAATTGGTATAACTCGGTATAAGTTGGTATAACTGTTACCAGGGTTTACCGATCCGAGGAGGCCGACATGAATCCAAATCCCTTTAAGCCAACGGCAGGCAAGCGGCCTCCGATGCTCATCGGTCGAGAGTCGGTCATCGAAGATTTTGAGGAAGGACTCGACAACGGCGCCGGAGCGCCGGGTAGGCTCATGCTCATTACGGGAAATCGCGGCTGCGGCAAGACGGTTCTCCTGCGGGAGCTGCAACGTCTAGCCAATGAGCGCGGATGGGCGGTTGTCTCCGATTCCGCTTCGCTTGGCTTATGCGACCGATTGGCCGACGCGCTTCACTCGAATAAGCCCGCTGTGACGTCAATGGAGTTCGGTCCGTCGTTTGGCCGGATGTCGGTCGAGGCGGCGCGGGCAAAGGGCGAAACGTTGCGAGGGCTGGTCAACGAGCGCCTCAAGAAGCTCGGTCCAGGCAAGGGCATACTGTTTGCGATTGACGAGGCGCAATCGGCGTCTATCGAGGAACTGGCGGCTCTTGCCGTTCTCTATCAGCAGGTGCTCGGAGACCAGGATGCTACGGGCTTGCCCGATAGCGAGCAGCGCGGCCTTGCGCTGGTGTTCGCCGACTTACCCAGTATGGTTGACGATCTGCTCGAAGAGCCAAGCGTAACGTTTTTACGGCGTGCCCAGCAGCGTACGCTGGGGGCGATATCCTTGCCCAAGGTGCGCGATTCGTATATCCAGACGGTCAAGGACGCTGGTCTTTACGTGGACGCGGGGACGGCGGACCTTGCGGCGCGCAAGAGCATGGGGCATCCCTATATGGTTCAGCTGGTGGGATATTACATGTGGCGCTCTGCCGTCCGGCGTGGCTCGCAGGTCATCGAAAGGTGCGATGTCGAGGCTGGCCATACGGATGCCGTCTCCGAGTTCTACGAAGCGGTCGACGCGCCCCTGTATTACGGGCTGCGCAGTCCACAGCGCCTCTTTATCGAGGCCATGGCGGTTGACGAGGGCAAACCGACGCGCATGGCGGATATCATTGAGCGCTGCGATCGCACCCAGAGCTGGGCGAGTAAATATCGCGCAAGCCTGATTCGCGAGCGCGTCATCGGGGCTGCCGGATACGGTCTCGTCCGGTTTACCGTGCCCATGCTGGGCGAGTACATCCGCGATCGAGTTTTATGGCATGAGTAGGGTGATAAAGGTGACGGAACAGAAGATGAGCCCGCAGGCTATCGAGGTGCGTGGCGCGCGCGTGCACAACCTCAAAGACATCGATATCGATATTCCACTGGGAAGGCTTGTGGGCATTGCCGGCGTGTCGGGCTCGGGCAAGAGTTCGCTGGCGCTGGGGGTTCTTTATGCCGAGGGCTCGCGTCGCTATCTTGAGGCGCTCAGCACCTATACCCGCCGTCGTCTGACGCAGGCCGAACACGCCCAGGTGGACGAGGTGCTGCACGTGCCGGCGGCGCTCGCATTGCATCAACGCCCCAGCGTGCCGGGCGTGCGCTCGACCTTTGGTACCATGACCGAGCTCAACAACAGCCTGCGTCTGCTCTTTAGCCGTTGCGCCCATCACGTGTGCCCGCATTGCGGGGCGCGTGTGGAGCCGAGCCTTAACGTAGCTGCGGGCCTGTCGCTCACGTGTCCGACATGCGGCCGCGAGTTCTACGCGCCGAGTGCCGAGGATTTGGCTTTCAATAGCGGCGGCGCATGCCCCACCTGTGGCGGCACCGGTGTCATGCGCGAGGTGGACGAGGCGAGCCTGGTGCCAGATGAGTCAAAGACCATCAACGAGGGCGCAGTCCTTCCCTGGGGCACGCTCATGTGGGATCTGATGAAGCAGGTGGCAGGCGAGATGGGCGTACGCACCGACGTGCCGTTTAGCCAACTCACGCCTCAAGAGCGCGATATCGTGTTCCACGGCCCGGCGGTTAAGAAACACATTCTCTACGTTCCCAAAAACGGCGAGGGCGCCACGCCGCTCGACTTTACCTATTACAACGCCGTCTATACCGTTGAGAATGCGCTCGCTAAGGTTAAGGACGACAAGGGCCTCAAACGCGTTGCGCGCTTTTTGCGCGAGGGTCCATGCCGTGACTGTGGTGGCACGCGTCTCTCCGAGGCTGCGCGCCAGCCCCAGGTGTGCGGTATCAATCTGGCGCAGGCCGCAGCCATGACGCTGGGCGAGGCGATTGAGTGGGTGCGCGGAGTGCCCGCATCCTTGCCGCCCGAGATGCGGCCCATGGCGACGGATATCTGCGATTCGTTTTTGAGCGTGGCCCGTCGTCTGGTCGACCTGGGTCTCGATTACCTTTCACTCGATCGCGCCGGTGCCACGCTCTCCACGGGTGAGCGCCAGCGTGTGCAGCTCGCCCGCGTGGTGCGCAACCGGTCGACGGGTGTGCTTTATGTGCTGGACGAGCCCTCGATTGGCTTGCATCCTGCCAATGTCGACGGCTTGGTGGGCGTGATGCGCGACCTGGTAGGCGACGGCAACACCGTGGTTGTTGTCGACCACGATACGCGCGTACTGGCGGAAGCCGACTACCTGGTCGAGATGGGCCCCGTCGCCGGAGCAGGCGGCGGTAACGTGATCGCTGCCGGTACAGTAGACGAGGTCGAGCAATTGCAGGGCAGCCGTATCGCGCCGTTTTTGCGCGCCGAGCCCAAGCGCTTGCGCCCACAGGTGACTGACGACGAAATGTTCGATCAGGGCCATATCCGCATGGCAACCGGTGCCATCCATACCGTCAAACCGCTCGAAGTCGATATCCCGCGCGGTCGCCTTGTCGCGGTGACGGGTGTTTCGGGTTCGGGCAAGACGACGTTGGTGCTTGAGACGCTCATCCCGGCGCTTAAGGCGCAGGCAGCTGGCGAGCGCTTGCCACGCCACGTGAGTTGGATCGATGCCGAGGGCATTGCCCGCGCAAACCTGATTGACGCCACGCCCATCGGCGCCAACGTGCGCTCGACGGTGGCGACTTATGCCGACATCCATGATGAGCTGCGCCGCGCCTTCGCCCGTACGCCCGAAGCCAAGGCAGCCGGCTACAAGGCGGGCGCCTTCAGTTACAACACTGGCGCCTTGCGCTGCCCTACGTGTGACGGCACAGGCTCGATATCGCTCGACGTGCAGTTTTTGCCCGACGTCGAGATCGTCTGCCCAGCATGTCGCGGCTCGCGTTATGCAGACGCGGCTTCGCATATCCATCGCGAGGGCAAGGACGGGAGTCTGCTTACGTTGCCGCAGCTCATGGACATGAGTGTGGACGAGGCCCTCGACGCCACGGTGGGACTCAAGAAGGTTCAGGCGCGCTTGCAGACCTTGCACGACCTGGGCCTGGGCTATCTCACACTCGGTGAGCCCACACCGGCGCTCTCGGGCGGCGAGGCGCAGCGCCTTAAGCTCGCGAGCGAGATGGGCCGCGTGCAGGATGATGCCGTATTCGTATTTGACGAGCCCACGATCGGCCTGCATCCGCTCGATGTTCAGGTGTTGCTGAGTGTGTTCGACGGCCTTGTCGCCAAGGGCGCCACGGTTATCGTGATCGAACACGATCTCGACCTTATCCGAAATGCCGATTATGTGATCGATATGGGCCCGGGCGGTGGTGACGCCGGCGGGCAAATCGTCTGCGCCGGTACGCCGGGCGACATCGCAGCCTGCTCCGCAAGTATCACCGGCCGCTACCTATAACCGAATGTGACAAAGGGGCTGTCCCTTTGTCACATTCCGGCAAAGACTGTCGGCATCACGGTTTTCTGTTTCGGTTAATTCTGGTTAAAAGCAGTTAATTTCAGTTAAAAGCAGTTAATTCTGGTTAAAAACAGTTAATCACAGTTAAAGGCGAGCGCGTTGTCGGCACGGCGCTTGAATAGCTTGTGCCTGAGGGCCAAAATGGCCTCAGCCCATTCGCGGAATTTGCACGCCCTATAGTGAGTGGGCTCTCGTTTGAGCCGATGCTGCCAGGAGGCGGCCGATAGGGGCAATTATGGACAATCGAATCTTTGGGTATGCGCGTGTCTCATCTGAGGATCAGAACTTGGACCGCCAGTTAGACGCATTGGGAAGGTTTCCCGTTCAACGGGACCAGATTTACGCTGACAAGGCAAGCGGTAAGGACTTTAAGCGTCCTCAGTACCAGCGGCTTCTTCGCAGGTTGCGCGAGGGCGACGTTCTCGTGATCAAAAGTATCGATCGTTTGGGTCGTAATTATCGTGAAGTCCTCGATGAATGGCGACGCATCACGGTGGATAGGCATGCTGCCATCGTGGTGCTTGATATGCCTCTGCTCGATACACGCGAGCAACTCGACGGCATCACGGGAACATTCATGGCGGACCTTGTCCTCCAGATCTTGAGCTACGTGGCGCAGCTGGAGCGTGAAAACATCAAGCAGCGCCAGGCGGAGGGTATCGCATCGGCGCGTCTGCGGGGTGTGAGATTTGGAAGGCCGGCGCTCGAACGCCCGGATAGCTATAGCGATGTCATCAAATCATTCGAAGGAGGTGAGGTTACGAGGCAAGAGGCCGCAACGCTACTGAACGTCAGCACATCGACATTCGATCGTTGGAGGCGGGCGGACACGACCGGTTTTGACCGTTCGCCGTCCGTCCGTCCTCTTTAGCTAGACATTTTGACGAGGGGAGTTTATTGTACAGAGCTCACTCCTTCCCTCGATGTTTATCCAGTTCACGCCCTTGAACCAAATAGTGCCACCGCGTTGCCAATTCGTCTGCTTTTTGGCGAGGGGCTATAAGTCTTAACGTCAATCGAAGGGAAATAGTCGTGAAACGAAATGCTACTAAAAAGCAGCCTATGATGGGCTTGCTTGTCCTACTTATCTGTTCTCTAGGATTCATCTCGGCCTGTTCACAGAATGATGCAAACGCTGCAAAGTCGAAATATGTCGACGATAAGGCGATGAATGTTATCGCCGCCGGGTTTGAGAGAAGGTCCGACGTCATTGAATCTAATGCAAACGATGATGATCCTCATTCAACCGAGAATATCCAGGAAGCTATTGAGGCCGAAATCAAGAACGACAAGGAACTCAAGAACGCTAGGTTTAAGGATTCCAAGATGCAACAGGACGTAATCACGTATCTGAATCTGCTTGATGACCAGCTTAAAGTGACCGAGGATTACTCGCAATCGTCTTCGGATTATTACGAAGAGTGGAATAAGGTCTACGATAAGCGGTCTGCGCAGCTCAAAAAGCTTGTTGATAATTACGGGCTGGAAGTCGGGGAGAAATACAAGGATGATTTCAACGACTTAATTAAGAATGGAAAGTCCGTAGCAGAGAAGACCCGCTATGAGGATGCCATCAACAGTTTGATTCAGGGAGCAAATTTCGAAAAATCGGATGACGGTTACGGCCTGTATACGTATACGGCGGTAGTTGAGAACACCTCTGGTATATCGTTCTCTAACGTCAGCCTGACACTTGCTCTCTATGATGCAGATGACATCAAAGCGGAGGAGACCTATGCGGACACTTCTTCGTGGGCGCCGGGTGAGAAAGTCAAGTTCGAGGCAATGTCCGATGTTGACGCTGCGCGCGTTGTCGCATCTGTTTCCAGCTACGATGTAAATAAATAAGTTCTGCACGGAAGGGGCGGGTTAATCGGCAATGAATGGTTGACCTGCCCGTTTTATGCCAATTATTGAACAACAAGTGCCGCGAACGAATGTGTATTATATCGGATTGCAAACAACTGCCCTCGTCTAAAGACATGCTGAAAACGACAATTAAGGCATGAGGTATAACCCACGGCAGTTTCTTAAATAACAGGGATTTTGAAAGGAATAGGGGATGGATGAGATAGAGGAAGGCATGGGGGCGCTGAAAGCGAAACTCGGGAGAATCCTGACAAAGCCCAAGGTATTCTTTGCGGGCCTGGCGCTTGGTGGAGTGATTGTGGCTGTACTTTTCATTACCATCTTTAATAACGGCAAAGCTGCGGGCGCGAAAGAAACGACCCCCAATACGCTTTCCCCGTCGGTCGTGTTTGAACGCATCGCTTCCCAGAACGAGATGGTTTCTGCATCGCAGAACTATGCGATTGTCGATAAGGTGACGGATACCAAGAGGTTCTTCGATTGGTTTGATATCCCGTTTACGGAAAACAGCTTTTGGTACCGCTATGTGGGAACCATTAAGGCGGGTGTGAATCTCGAGACGGCAGAGATACATACAAACAAGAAAAAGCTGACCATTGCGATGGATGAGCCTTATGTAATTTCGAACACGCCGGATATGAATAAGTCGGGTGCTCTCGAGGAACGCAACAACATCCTCAATCCCATTGAGGTCAAAGACGTCACGGCGTTTGAAGCGCAGTGCAAGGAGCGGAGTGAAAGCGAGGCCATCAAGGATGGCAAGCTGCTCGAAGAGGCTCGAGTGAACGCCGAAGCAAATATCCGTGCGATGTTCAACTCGGCATTTGGCGATGAATATACGGTTGATTTCGACTATCGGAAATAGGAGGTCACTATGGAGGATAAAGACGATCTAGCTGTTGTCGAAAGGGAGGAGCTGTCGCGACATAAGCAGAGTTTTGATATCCGTAAGGCCGCTGCCGGGTTGGTTGATGGCGCCGGAAGCGCGATGGCGGGCGCGGTTGCAACCGTACAGAAAGTTGCCGATGGCGCAATGCGTGCTGCAACTCCGATGGTCGATGACGCCTTGGCGGCTATTGCTGATGCGGCCGATGGTGCAGCAGGTGCTGCTGCGGATATTGGTGACGCCGTCAACGATTGGGCATACCAGCAACAGCTCAATAGGTACAGGCCTGTAACCAAAGAGATCTATCAGAGCCCTTCATTCCATTTGCCGAACATGATTCGAATTGTTGACGGAAATGAGCGTCGGGGCATCGATGTCTGTAGGGATGCTATTGGTTGGTTGGATACTGTTAAGGGCACGCAGATTTTCAATTTGTACCGCGAGGCAATTGGGGATAGCGAGCTGTCTTTCTACCCTAAACCATCTCTTTATTCCACATATTACATAGATGCTTTTGATCGGTCTCGCTTTGTTGATCTAGACTCCTATTTCGCAACCATGCAACAAGACAAGATGGCCGAGTTGAGACGGATTGCGTTCATGCTTGGCGCGAAGCGCTGCAAGTTGGAGGTGACGGAGTACGAGGAAACTCGGAGAGGCCACCAGGTTAAGGGGAATGCCAAAGCGGGAAAGAAGGGCTCGGCTCGAATCAACGGCTCTTTGAGCGATTTAACGAGAAATGAGAAGAAAATCCTGTTTACACAGGAATTCGAGGGAGACATGGTTCCACAGCGCCCTGAACTCCATTGGTATGCCCATGACTCTGACATTCTCTTGTTAATCGAAACGAGATGCGGTGGAGAGGATAAAAACAAGGCGAAGAGTTATCGGGTTGAATTGAAAAGCGAGACGACCATGACCATGTCCGTATCGCTTGCTATGGCTATCGATGAGGCATGCAGCAAGCTGAACATAAGGGCGAATTCGAGCCTGACAAGCCAAGCTAAGCGAGAACTTCGGCAGTCGTTTGTATTTGAAGTTGAATTCTGACGTGAATTGTCAGCAGCCAAATGCGGCAAAGGGTCTGTCTGTTAGCGTCGGATTATTTTAGCCAAATATAGTCGGCCGAGATTGACCAATCCCGGCCGACCCATTTTAGCCAACACGC
>NZ_JBDMSL010000035.1:0-13392 GCF_039758965.1 Collinsella aerofaciens
ACGGTGGCCATTATTCGGTGACCGGGATTGGTCAAAATCGTTTGACTATTAGCGGCTAAAATCGCCCGGCGCTAACATCTCCTTTCGACCAGAACGATTGATACCGGTTTAGCACCTTTCTTTAAAGATGAAACCATGTAACGGCTGCGCGCACGTTATCCCTACCTGCAGCCACAATGAACCCTCCCCCACCGTTGATACAGTCACTGAATGAGACTTATGACAAGTCCATTCGCGTCACTTTGCTTAAAGTTTAACTACTGGCGCGGACACAAACTGACCTTTGGAGGCCTCGGCGCCAAGACTCGAAGAAGCGCAAGACGGTCTAATGTTGGAGTTGCCGCATCGCTTATAGCCAACCTAGCACGAGCCCGAGCGCCGCCGGGGACTAAAGCGGGCCTGCTCCCCCTCCTCCTCCCCAACATCCCCCAGAAAGTTCGCTGATGTTGACTGGGGTTCCCGTAAAATAATCCCCAATAAAATATGTGCGGAGTGCTGGCCTGGAGCTACCTTCGGACCCTATTGGCTGCTCACCGAGAGGCTCCGCTATGAAACGACCCCTTTACTACCTGTCCTGCGCGATCGCGTGCACGTCCATGGTCGGCGCGACGATGCCTATGGCAGCCATCGCGGAGGCAATTCAGCCCCAAGAGACCACCGAGCAGCAGGCGCAAGCCGACGCCACGAGCAGCGGCACAGACAAGGCTGAAGACGGCACCAACACAAATGCGACAGCAGATTCCGCAGAGGACAGCACCGCAACATCTACCGGCACCAGCCAGACCGACCCCGCGGACGCCAACACCACAGACACCGCCACCCCCGGCACCGCCGCCGCAACCGGCGCGGCCACCACAGCCCCCACCCCATCCCTCCGAGCCCGCACCAACCCCACGCCCGAGGCAATCTCCATCACGTCACAAACCACCTACGCCCACTCCGCCACGGCAACCCAAAACGGCGTCACCTTCACCGTCTCGTGGAACGACGTCCCCGCGGGCACCGCGACGACCTTCCACGTAACCCAAACCAACGGCTCGTCCCAGGCCAAGGCACGCATGGACGTGCCCACCTATTGGGACGGCGGCAGCCAGGAAAGCGTCTGCGACCCGTCGCGCGCGGCATGGGGCAGCTACTGCAGCCTGGGCACCACGGGCCACGACTTTACCTTTGACTTCACGGCATCGGGCACGTACCGCATCTACTTCTACTTTATGGACAACGACAGATACGACCCCCAAAACGACAAGGGGATCTACTACCTGCGCACCACGGCGGAGGTGACCGTAAACGACGCCGCCCGCCCAAGCGTCACGCAGATCGTCAACGACGCCGTGGCCCAGTGCAGGCAATAGACAGACGCCTCGGAATACGACATGGCGCTGTGGCTCCACGACTGGACGCTCGACCAGCTGGAGTACGACCACAGCCTCAACTGGTGCTCGGCCGAAAGCGGTCTCACGCGCCACCAGGGCACCTGCGAGAGCTACCAGCGCATCTACTCCAAGCTCCTTGACGCCGCGGGCATCGACAACGGCCGCATCACCGGCAACGGCCACACCTGGAACGCCGTAAAGATCGACGGCAAATGGTGCCAGATGGACCTAACCTGGGACGACACCAGCAACAACTGGTACGGAGACCTGGACCAGCGCCATCTGTACTTTGGCCTGACCGACGAGTTCATGGCGATCGCCCACTCCGACCACACAGCAAATTACCAGAAGAACGACTACGCCTACCGCTCGACCGACCTGTCCAACAATTACTTTGTGCGAAATGGCAAGGCCGATGAATGGGCAAAGAAATATGCCGACCGCATTCAGCAGCATCTGGAACCCAAAGAAGAGAGCTTTTCCATCAATGCTGACAATCAATCTTTCCCGCCGAGCATCTCGGGGATTCAGAATGGGATCATTGCGTATGCGATGAATCTGAGAGAGTGGAAGACTGAAACTGACCAAGCAGATCTAAAAGCGGCATCAATAGTCACCACACAAACCAGCACTACTTGGATTGCTACGTTCAAATTCACGGCAAAGTTCTTGCAAATCAAACCAGCCGCTACACCGGTTTTGCCCAACGGAATGTATTCCATATACTCATGCCTCGACCAATCAAAAGCCCTAGACGTCCGCATGGAGTCGAAGAACGATAGGGCGAATGTACAGCTCTGGCAAGATCACGGCGGCAGACAACAAAAGGTCAACCTCCAAATCCAAAACGACGGCACCTATCTTATTACGTTCGTTCATTCAGGAAAAGCGCTGTCTGCTGAATCAAGTCGTGATGGATCGAATGTTAGTCAGTCAAATATAGATGGTTCCGATCTACAGAGATGGGTTGTCGAACGAATGGGGACGGGATATACAATAAAAAATAAAGCAGGGAACCAGTGGCTAAATGTTAGAAGAGCCGACACAAGAAACGGCACAAATATTCAAACTTGGTCAAATGGCGGTGTGGCCGAAACAATCTTTAATCTTGTTCCAACTGAACTCGATGCACTTCCAAACGGTAGGTACGCCATAATAACCAAACTTGACACGACAAAAACAATCGACATTCGCTTAGCGTCCCAAGATGATTTTGCAAATGCTCAAATTTGGACTGACTACAATTCCCCAAATCAATCAGTTGATCTTAGAAGACAGGGAGACGGAGCATACACATTTTTTTGTACACTCCAAAAAGGCGCTAACAGCAGAAGCTGTCAAGGACGGCGCAAACGTTTCGCAGGCAACATATACTGGTTCAAATCTTCAGCATTGGAAGCTATCAAAACATAGAAATGGATTCACCGTACAACTAGCTGGAGCAAATGAATACTTAAACGTTAGGCTTGCAATGGCAAGAGATGGAGCAAATGTTCAAACATGGTCAAACGGCGGAACAATAGAGACACTATTTAAGTTTGAAATAAGATAGATATTTCATTACTACAAGACATATTTACAAGTGATACACACATGATATGACCCGCCGCGACGCAAATCGTGGCGGGTCATATTTCAACAATTCAGAAGGCGCAAATTAAAGCAAACTCAATTGAAAAATATAGTGCAAATGACATTCACGTAGCATCAATCGAATCACAAGAACAGCAATAATAGAAAAGCAACGCTACTAAGAGGACAGCCCCCGAGACCTAAAGCTTTTAGCAAAAGAAATAAATGGGGCAGGGAGCAATACTTTAAGCATTCTCTTTGAATGAAATTTTAGTCCTCGCTCGCGCCTCAAATACAATTTGTAGATTGACTTCCAACCGCCCTTCGTAAAAGCATCAATATACAGTTCTCTGTCGTTGGGAAGATCACTAGGATGACGGAGCTGGTCGTTGCCCTTGGCTATATCGTCGAACTCAACAGGGCACAAGTCCAGAGCGTTGCTGGACTCAATGAATTCCCTTCCGCGGTCGTTATTAACCAGCAGGCAGGAGACGCCCTTCATCTGATTGAACTTCTCAGAATCCTTTAGAACGTCGGGCCTATTAACGTCGACACCCCAAAAATCGCCGATGGTAAGATCACCGGCACGTAATCTCCCTGCATAGGGGCACCTATAACAGCTGTCGCGAAGCGTCTTAAGGTTCAAGAACATGTCGTAGAAGGGAGATTTCGCCGCAGGAATGGTAACCTCTCTTCCGTCCTCAAGAAGAAGAAGAAGAAGGGAGTGTCCCCACCCCTCGCGCTTGCACCTAAACCGGAAATCAACCACGGGAGATCCAAACTGCTTGCCATAGTCCTCCACGCAATCCGCGAACATGCGAGCGGAAGGGACGCCATGGCAAATCAAGTCAATAGTTGTCAGGCCCTCATAATCGCGCCCGAGGAAACCCCTAAGGCCAGCAACCTGGCAAGGCGTTCCGCAAAATAAGACCCGCCTTCCCTCGCATAGATCCGCCTTGATGTCGGCAAAGCAAGATCCGGCGTCACTCTGGACATATTTAGAGTTGAGAAGCGGGCGGAGCTCATCAACGCTCACTGCACGACGATGTCGCACACGAAGCGTATTCCCCTCACGCTCATAGGCAGCACCGTATGCAACCCCACCAGAGGAAATGTGCTCACGTGCAACGGCACCGAAAACTCCGCCGGAAGCGGACTCCGAGACATCGTCCCTACCAGCAGCGGCAAAGAACGGTCCGACGGAATTAGAGCCTATCCCCCGGTTGAGGCCGCACGCCCTCGTGCACGTGCCACAACCGATACAGAGTTCGCTGTTAATTACAGGAAGAACAAACCCGTTCTTGCCCCCAGACATGGTGATGGCGCCTTTCGGGCAAGCGGCGGCACACGCCCCGCATCCACAGCAATGCGACGGCGACTCAAACAGTGTGGGGACTTCGCCCCTTTTCACGATAGACATTCAGTTATCCCCCTACTTGCGGGCCGAGATAAGATTGCGCAGAATATCGGCATTCATATAAACGGAAAAAGCCAGCGCAATTGCCAGGCAGGCGATCGCGCACAAAAAGCCCGCACCGTAGGCGGACAGATAATAAAAAACGAACACGCCGACAATCGAAACCAAAGTCAGAACTTGTTCAAAACGGTCTTCGACAAGCTTCGTAAACTTAGCGACCTTGATTCTACGGTACTCATTCACCACGATCATCGCCAAGAGTGTTGCAACAGATGCGCCATAAAGACCGAAGTGCGGAATCAGCAGGACACACAGCGCGGCGCAAAGAGCAGCAGACACCGCAGTGGTGGTACCCATAATTCCAGTCTCCTTATGCGCGGTAAAGATACCGCCGTAAAAGCCGGAAATGTTGCTGAAATATGTGGCCAAGAGCAATATCGGCACATACAACAGGCCCTCGCCGAATGAGCCCTTGATCAGGATGCCATACACGAGAGGCATAAGCGCAGACATAAGCAGAACAACACTCATCATGAAACGCCTTAGCGCGCGATACACAGAGTTGTAGAAAGCCGACTCATCCTCATCAGAGTTAAGAGCACGCGCCGAGCTCTCCTTCCAGGACTGATAGAAGAATCCGTACACCTGGTCCATAACGCCTGGGAACTTGTAGGACACGGCGTACACGCCGGCGGAGGAAGCCCCGAGCGTGTTCATGATGATTAACCTGTCCAGCAGGTTGTTAATAGTCCAGGAAACCTTGTTGGGAATGAGCGGAAATGAATACCGCAAAAGGTCTCGAGCATAAATAATGGAGAAAGACGACGGATCGATATAACGCCAGAGTTTTCGCATGACCATGAAAGAAAGGGCAACAACGCCCTGTGCAATGACCGTGGCAGAAAGCATGCCCACAACGCCCCAACGCAACACGGCGATAAACAGAACGTTGAGCACGATAGTTAGGACACTCGCGGTAAAGTTCATGACGGAATATCCCACAGTATCTCCGAAGCCACGCAAGACCGCAGAAGCCATTTGCAGAAGCGCCCCTGCAACAACAAGCCCAACGACCCAGCCAAGATTTTCAGGCTTAAATAACAGCCAGACCAGAATCGCTAAAACCGTAAAGCACACGCAACCAGCAAGAAGAACAGCACAAGACGCCGTCACGGTTTTAGCTCGATCTTCATCGGTGCGGCAATCGATGAGGAACCGAAACAGCGCTTCATCCATAAGCAAGGAAACGGCAGGGACGCAAAACAGAGCAATAGTGTTGATGTAATCGACGGTACCATAATCGCCAGTGGAAAGAACTGAAGTATAGAGCGGCAAAAGAAGAAATGAAACGAGCTTAGTTGCCATTCCACCCACTGCGATAATGCCAGTGTTTTTAATAAGTCGGCGCGTCTCCCCCATTACGAAAGCGCCTTTCTAAGATAGGACCAGGAATGCTCCCGCAGAGAATCCAGATGAGAATCCACATCGTCCCAATCGCAGGGAACAATATCGTCGACACATATAGCATTAGCGCAACGTGAAGAAAGCCCAATATTTCCCAACAAGTCGCGCATGCGAGCGCCAGATTTATCCGTAGCAAATACACGGAAAGGTTTATGGAAGATGACTGAGAATACAGTTGCATGAAAAGAATTGGTGAGAACAAGGCCCGCATGCGCAATAAGTGAAACAAACTCCTCCGGACCAACGCCGAACAGGTTAACCGAATTTGGAATATCCAAGTTATTTTCAGATATATAGGCGACCTTCCTGCCTGTTGCAGTTGCCATTGAGACGGTACTCTCGACGAGCTCAGGACATTCACGCAGCAGATACATGAATATATATCCGTCTTCCAGGAGCTTCCTTGAAGTCATCACAGCGTAGTCATCAGCGTTCAGGAGGAGAGTGGGATCGAGCACCACCTCAATAGGCTTATCAACAAGAGGCTGAAAGAGCGATACCGTCTCTTCCTCACGCACAGAAAGATAATCGAATTTTGAAAGAAGTGCAGAGACTCTTCTTTTATCAAAATTCTCAGGTTTAAACGACGTGTGAGCCAAGCTGGGTGCGTAGGCTACACGACGTCTATCTCCAGCAAACGAGAGAAAAAACGGTTTAACTATGCCATTCGTGCAATCAAGATTCCAAATCTGATCGCTGCCGCAGACAAAACAATCAAACTCAGAGGCAAGCTCATCCATACGATGTCTAGTTTTGTCATTATATTTATTTGTCAGATTAAAAAATCGTTTCCAGAAAGAATGGAACGCATTTCGACGTTTCAAATATGACGCAGGACGCATGCAGAATCTAATAAAGGATTTAGGGTGTTTAAATTGCACCAACCTATACTGGTCAAAATCTTTGCTTCTGTAATCAATCAAAGACGCAACATGACCCAGTCTTTGCACTGCTGCCTGCATTGCAAACGATTGCAGAGCAGAACCAAAATTATAGGAACAATGGAAAGTTATAATTCCAACATTCATTTACCCAATAACCTTTCAATGAATTTACAAAATCGTTTAAATAAAGAATTAAACGTTGTCATAGCGCCATAAACTGCAAACGCCAAACTCAAATGACCCATAGGCAGTAACGCTGCAGCAACACGCCATTCGCCCCGCTTTCCAAGACAATCAACTGGGAAATTCAATAAATGGTTTCTAAGCCATTGCCTATCAAATGAAGTCAGCCACGAGGACTTTACTAAGTTATTTTGGGAGCCCGCAAAAACAGCTCTCTTGAATTGCTCCATGAATTCACGTCCAACGATTAGATGCTCATCTTTGGCTGAAAAGACAGAAGCATTCTTAAGCCGTTCGACAATGTTGGCAAAAAGAACAAGAGAGTCTGTGTCACGAGGACGAACGTTTGCACATGTTGAGGAACTATCAAGATCCCAATAATATAAACAAAATGGTACAAAACCAACACGACCATCGTGAAGCTGCCAAAGATACTCTAAATTAAATAATCTATCCTCGGAAAACCTCAGTCCTATAGGGAAGGGTGCCAAATCATCACCCAATCGATCAACAAGCTGCCTAATATGGGCACTTCGATACAAACGGGCCCATGAGGCATTTAATTCGTATAACGACCTATCAATAGTTTCACTATATAAACCATCTATCATTGCATCCAAGAGAGCCCCGCTGTGCACAACCTTCATATCAGAAACTGCCTGACATACATCGGAAGAGCTGCTATTTACAATATTCGGCTGAAGATAGGAGCAGACAACTAAATCAAGGTCTTTTTTTTCAGCAGCCAAAATTAATTCTTTATAGTCGCCTGGAAATAGATAGTCATCAGCATCAAGGAACATCACCCAGTCACTGCATGAAGCTGCAAAGCCAACATTTCGCGCGATAGATCTACCACAATTGTCTTGAGTTATAACAAGAAGTCGAGAATCATCTTTCGATAACTGCTCAAGCAAATTGCGGGTCCCATCTGAGGAGCCATCATTAACAACAATTACTTTAGAGAGAACGGGACCAATTGCAAGAGCGCTTCGAACGCTTCGCACAATGGTATCCTTAGCGTTATACGCAGGAATAATAATTGTTAAGAATGTATCTTGAGTGTCAGAACTGGAATCAAAATTGCATATTCGCATATCGCTGCTACATGTCGCATGACCATTGATACGCATAAGCGATTCCTCCTCTATTTCAGACAGAACTCTTCTTCAAGCGCATTAAACGACTTTCGCATTGAACACTGAGACATAGCGTAAGCCTTGCCCTTAGCAGCTAAGGTCAACGCGTAATCGGGATTTAAAAGCAACTTGCAAATATTATCTGCTAGCGCGGAATAGTCACCAACCGGAGAAATAAGTGCGCAATTGGTATTCGCGTATTCATGAACGCCCAAAAAATCGGTTGAGCATAGAGCACAGCCGCAAAACATACTCTCAGCTAATGTCAGACCAAATCCTTCATTAATTGTTGCGCAAGCATATACAAGCGAGGAACTGTAAATCTTCCTCAGCTCGCTCTGGGTTGCGTTTTGCGTATATACAACCCACTCGGGAAACCACGAAGGTCTGGCAGGTGTGCCAAAAGCATTAACAACTAATTCAGGATTCTTTTCATGAACCATTGTTAAAGCTTTCCATAAATCATCGAATCCTTTATGTGACCCTTCGTGATAAAGGACTGCGACCGCATTGTTATTTCTTTTTATTGACTCTTCATAGAATACAGTCGCGTCAATTGGGTTCTTGATAAGAGTGGGCTTTACACCGGATTCCTTTTGCACGAGATCAAAAAGCCAATCAGAAACTACAATATTTGACATTCCAAATCTAAAAGATGCTCTCACATCTTTCTCAGAAATGCCCCATTTTTCAAAATCTTGGATAAAGTAGTGCTTCTTGCCCTTGCTATTGCTGAGACTAGAAACGCCATAAGCAGTTTCAGCTGCCGTTGCAACAACATGGTCAGAATCAGGAACCTCAGAATCCTTTATACCAAAAATGCACTGTTTTTTTATCGAAGGATTTAGGGGGTACCATCTTGGCTCAACAGAAACAGCCAACCGGCACAACAACCGCCTAATAGGCTCGAAAACTAAACCTCTATTCATCGTATTTAAACAATCGAAACAAATAGTAACTAGGCAGCCATGATCTGAAAGATAGTTCGCATACATGAAGACCATTTTAGCTCCGCCCCAAGGCACGCGAGAAAAGCTGTGGAATATAAAAGTAATCCTATTAGTTTTCATATTAGAAATCCTCTATTCACCAATGCTCTTGTCGCGCGGATAAAACATTGAACCTCCGATGGTCAAATGATTGCCAAGCACAATAGGAGCCATTGCAATCAAAAAATAATTTGAATCGACCATAATTCCGACTGTCTCGGAACATGAATAAAAAACCATTAAAAGCAAACCGAGACAAATACCGTCAATACGATTAGAAAGAATGGCATGAATAATCAACGCGATTACTCCAGCAAGCAATAAAGCAGTAGGAATAATTCCTTCTCTTAAAAATAAATGGCACCATGCATTGTCAACGGTGAAAGTCAAAGGAAGACCGAAGAAGGCTAACGAAGAAAAGTCACGACCAAAAAGGGTAAATGGGGCCACTTCTGCATACTTGTTTGCCAATGCCAGTCTGTCGCTAAGAAGTAAATTAAGATGATTATGCAATGGAGCCTGGACGTTGTAACAGATCATAAAATAGAAGCTAGCAATTATTAAAATAAAAGCACCGACAAAAAGCACTTTAAGAGTCACTAACTTCAGCTCAATATTTTGAACACGCGAAAAAAATACAAGTAAAATGGCTTGAAACACCAATAATAAAACCGCTGTACGTGAGCCAGTCACCGTCTGAGCTATAAACGCACATGAAAGAGCCATTGCAAGATTAGCAAATATAGAGCCCTTATAATGCGAAACCAAATAGGAAATAGAAGCGACTACAAGATACCTTGCTAATGTATTAGGGTGGACAAATCCCAAGGAATGACGAACTCCATTTGTTCCATAAATCAACACATCGCGAACAAGCCCGGCATTCAACAATACGCACACAAATATAATCGCCGAAGCTGAAACAAACAAAGAAATTCTAGCAAGTATCTCGATATCAACGCCCAAACCACAAAGCACGAATAATGCAAGCCATAGAAAGTAGTTCTCCCCAGAGCATCTCCATGAAATAAAACCAATTGCAACAATAAGAAAAAAAGATACCCAAGAGAAGCCGTTCATTTTTTGACGGAAGATTTTTAATACCAAACAGCAAAGAGCAAATACTTGGAGTGAAATAATCAATGCACTTATAGGCAGTCCGAGCAAAGACTCAGCAGTCGTAAAACCGAATGCACAAGAATACGAATAAGCTATAAATGCGATATAATAAATCATATCTTCAAACTTGGTATTTAATAGCCGTGTGTAACCTATTTTTCCTGAAGAATATGAAATCAATTGTCACTCCAAATATCAAACTAAAATTAACGAACTAAATAAATAAAACAGCCAGCTCCTCCTCCCAGTCGGGCATGTGAAAGCCGACCGACTCGAGCTTGGACAGGTCGAGCGCGGAGTGGACCGGGCGCGGGGCGACGGGGCCCTCGGCGCCGGCGTAGTAGTCGGCGGTCGATACCGGCACGACCCTGTCGCCGTTGCCGTTGGCGGCCTCGAAGACGGCGCGGGCGATGTCGGCCCAGGACTTGACGGCGCCGGAGCCCGTGCAGTTATAGGTGCCGTAGGGGGCGTGCGTCCCCAGCACGTGGAAGATGGCCTGGGCCATGTCGCGCGTAAAGGTCAGGCGGCCCAGCTGGTCGTCGACCACGGTGACCTGCTCGAGTTTGTCCTCGGGGTCGGCGACGCGGTCGGACAGGCCCTTCATGGTCTTCACGAAGTTGCGGCCCTCGCCGATGACCCAGCTGGAGCGCATGATGTAGTGGCGCGGGCACCCGGCCACGGCGATGTCGCCGGCGGCCTTGGTCTGGCCGTAGACGGATAGCGGGCTGAGGGGCTCGTCCTCCGTGTGGACCTCGGCGGTGCCGTCGAAGACGTAGTCGCTGGATACGTGGACGAGCGTGATGCCGTGCTCGGCGCAGGTGCGGGCGAGCAGCGCCGGCCCGGTCGCGTTGGCCTTCCAGGCGGTGGCGCGGCCCTCGGGGGTCTCGGCCCTGTCGACGGCCGTGTAGGCGCCGCAGTTGATGACGGTGCCGTAGAGCGACCAGTCGTACTGCGTATAGGCCGCCGGGTCGGACATGTCGAAGGTGTCGATGTCGCAGAAGTCGAAGTCCTTGGCGACACCGCGCTCCTCGGCGAGCGCGCGGACCGCGCGGCCCAGCTGGCCGTTGCAGCCGGTGACGAGGGTGCGCTTCGGCGCCATCGGGACGACGTCCCTGAGCATCGGGTGGTTGAGGTCGGCCTCGGAGACGGTGGCCTCCCCCAGCGGGATGGGCCACTCGATGGCGAGCTCGGGGTCGGCGAGGTTCACGAAGGTGTAGGTCCTCTTCAATTCGAGGGACCAGTGGGCGTCCACCAGGTAGGTGTAGGCGGTGCCGTCCTCCAGGGCCTGGAAGGAGTTGCCCACGCCGCGCGGGACGTAGATGGCCTTGCTCGGGTCGAGCACGGTCGTGTAGACCTTGCCGAAGGTCTCGCTGCCCTCGCGCAGGTCCACCCATGCGCCGAAGACCGAGCCGCGGGCCACGGAGATGAACTTGTCCCAGGGCTCGGCGTGGATGCCGCGGGTGACGCCGCGGCTGTCGTTGTAGGAGATGTTGTTCTGGACGACGCGGAGGTCCGGGATGCCCAGGGCGGTCATCTTGGCGCGCTGCCAGTTCTCCTTGAACCAGCCGCGCGAGTCGCCGTGTACGGCCAGGTCGACGACCTTCAGGCCCCCGATGCCGGTCTCGGCGACGGAGAGGTCCTTCTCGAATGCGATGTCTGCCATAGTTCTATCCCCTCCTACTGGCCCTGTGCGCGGTAGCGGGCCTCGGTGGCCTCCTTGGCCGGGCGCCACCAGGCCTCGTTCTCGACGTACCAGTCGATCGTCTGCTTCAGCCCCTCGACGAAGTCGGTGTGGGCCGGCCTCCAGCCGAGCTCGCGCTGGAGCTTGGTGCTGTCGATGGCGTAGCGGCGGTCGTGGCCGGGGCGGTCGGCGACCCAGTCGAAGTCCTCGGGGTCGCGCCCCATGGCCTCCAGGATCATGCGCAGGACCGTGATGTTGTCCCTCTCGCCGTCGGCCCCGATGAGGTAGGTCTCCCCCGTGCGGCCCTTGGTGAGGATGTCCCAGACGGCCGAGGAGTGGTCCTCGGTGTGGATCCAGTCGCGGACGTTCTCGCCCTTCCCGTAGAGCTTGGGCCGCACGCCGTCGACGATGTTGGTGATCTGCCTGGGGATGAACTTCTCCACGTGCTGGTAGGGGCCGTAGTTGTTGGAGCAGTTGGAGATCGTGGCGCGCAGGCCGTAAGTGCGGGTCCAGGCGCGGACCAGCATGTCGGAGCTGGCCTTGGTGCTCGAGTACGGCGAGGACGGCTTATACGGCGTCTCCTCGGTGAACTTGGCCGGGTCGTCGAGCGCCAGGTCGCCGTAGACCTCGTCGGTCGAGACGTGGTGGTAGCGGATTCCGTATTTGCGCACGGCCTCCAGCAGGCGGAAGGTGCCCTCCACGTTGGTGCGCAGGAACGGCTCGGGGTCGGCGATGGAGTTGTCGTTGTGGCTCTCGGCGGCGTAGTGCACGATCGCGTCGTGGCCCGGCACGATCCTATCGAGCAGCTCCGCATCGCAGATGTCGCCCACGACGAGCTCCACGCGGTCCGACGGCAGCCCGGCGATGTTCTCGGGGTTGCCGGCGTAGGTCAGCTTGTCCAGGACGGTCACGTGGACGTCGGGGTGGTTGTCCACGACGTAGTGCACGAAGTTGCTGCCGATGAAGCCGCAGCCTCCCGTGACGATGATGTTCCTGGGCTCGAAGAGCTCTTCAGTCATGTTTCTATCTCCCATTGGATCGGATTAGTACTCGCGCGGGCTGTTGACGATCTCGCCGGCGGCGACCTTCTTCAGGTGCCGGCCGTAGACCGACTTGCCGTAGGCCTTGGCGGCCTCCTCGAGCTCGGCGGTCGTGATCCAGCCGTTCTCCCAGGCGATCTCCTCGGGCACGGACACGGGCAGGTCCTGGGAGTGCTCCACGGCGCGGACGAACTCCGCGGCCTCGTGCAGGCTCTCCATGGTGCCGGTGTCCAGCCACGCGTACCCGCGGCCCAGGGTGACGACCGACAGCGTCCCCTCCTCCAGGTACATCTGGTTGAGCGTGGTGATCTCCAGCTCGCCGCGGGCCGACGGCTCGACCTCATGCGCCTTGGCGGCGACGTCGCCCGGGTAGAAGTACAGGCCGGTGACGGCGTAGGAGCTCTTGGGGCACTCGGGCTTCTCCTCGATGGAGACGGCACGGCCCTGCGCATCGAACTCCACGACGCCGAAGCGCTCGGGGTCGTCCACGTGGTAGCCGAAGACCGTGGCGCGGCCCGACTCGGCGTT
>NZ_JBDMSL010000036.1:0-8803 GCF_039758965.1 Collinsella aerofaciens
ACGGCAGGCCCCGCCGACCGATTGCAAGCGGTCGGCGGGGCCATTGTGGCTCTTGACAGCGGATTGGGTCATATGAGAGAAAACCTGTCGGTTCTCTCTGTAGATGGCATCGGTTTCATGCCTTACGTGCTTTGCTGCGAGGCGCTTGGGATTCCCTGGGTATTACGCACTGATAACGATGTATTCAAGGTCCCAAATAAGGAACGATATAGGCTTGCCGGAGTTGCTCGCGCATACGGGATCGTCGAATCGCTCGGACGTTCCTGCGTTGAGGCGCTATGGCTGAGAATCAAGAATTCATTGACATGGGATGGCGGACCGGCTGTCCCTGTTGAAGTTGCATCCGCGGTGAATGAGCTGCGCAATGCCCTTGAGTTTGAGGGCATATATCTTTCAGATCGCGACCTCGAGTACGATCTCATTGCAAGCGGTCTCCGCGGAGTTTTGGAAGAGCATTATGAAGTGGATAACCAAGAAGAGCTTTGCGCCGCGATGACCGTGCGAAAGGCAGAGGGCATCTATGCGTTCATCTCTAAGCATCCACGCGAGCTGGAATGTCTTGCGGAAAGCACCTTCTGCAAGCCGTTGAGGAGACTCCAACTGCTGGCTTCTCTGGGTCACGGCGATGATTAAGCCTAGTGAGGAGCAGGCCAAGGTTATCGCCTGTGAAGAGTCCGCCGTCATTTCGGCACGACCGGGCAGCGGCAAAACGTTTACGATGGCAAGGATGATAGTCAAAGCATCTGAGCGTCTTTTGAGTTATCAGGGCGTTGTGGCCATTTCATACACCAGGAAGGCTAGTACTGAGCTTAGGGACAGGTGCTCTGGGTTAGGGGTACGTGCTGGCAATTCGTTTTTCGGAACGATCGATGCTTTTTGCCTTGCTATGATTATCCAGCAGTTCGTCCCCCATGTCGTTGGTCGAATGGTCGAAATTGATGTAGTCGATGATGACCAGTCGCTTCCCGCGTCGAGGATCAAAGACCATTGGGTAAGCCCCAACGAGGACCGCTGGGATCTTATCCGCGAAGCACTTTCCTTGGGAGTGCTTCCGGTCTCGGCTTTGAGCGAGGTCGCTTATTGCATGGTGAAACACGTCCCCGCCGTGAGGAGTTTCCTGCATGCCCGCTATAAGGCGGTGTTCATCGACGAATATCAGGACTGTGGACTTGCCCAGCACATGCTGTTCAGAGAACTCGTCAACATCGGAATTCGAGGCGTGGCCTTCGGGGATATGGATCAAGCTATCTTCGCATATGACGGCCGGTCTTCAGTCTTCCTAAATGAGCTGATTGCGGATCCACACTTCAAGACTTTCGAGATTACCGAAAACCACAGGTGTCATCGGAGCATCGTTGATTACTCACTGAGGCTTCTAGGTACGCAAGCGCCTTCTCGCGCCTGTCAAGACAAGAGAGTTGTGCTGGTTAAGGTATCGGGCGACGAAAGAAACATAGCCGACACCATTTGTGAGCATCTAGATGTGATTACCGAACAATACAAAGTTGAGCGCCGCAACGAGTTCGCATTGTTGTCTACATCCAACATGATGCTCGAGCGGTACGCAGGACTTCTCGGCATACCTTCTAAGATTGTTATTTCCACGAAGCTGGACGTTGGCTTCAGCCGGTCTCGCATATTTTTCAGGGAATTGCTGGCGTTTCTGTACTCAAGTGGTTATGTGGGTGATTTTCTCGACAGGTATATTCCTGCAGAGCAAATGCCCCGCGCAAGGTTTACAGCTAACGACCTTCTGCGGGCTCTAAAGAATGCCCCAGATGATTCATGGATCGAGCTATATGATTCCTTTTGCAGCCTAGAAGAGCTGTGTCTTGAGAACGATGTCGACCCGGAAGCGCGATTTGATCTCGGAGAGGTCCTTTCTGATGTCGATGAGCTTAGGGGTGGTTTTCGGCCTGCCCGCGAAGATGAGGTGAACCTGCTTACATACCATAAGGCGAAGGGACTTGAGTTCGACGTTGTGTTCTGTCTTGATTGCTATAAGTTCCTCATGCCTCCTTATAATTACGAGAAACAAGACTATGACGCATATCAACAATCGCTGAATATGCATTATGTCGGGCTTACGCGAGCACGAAAAGTTTGCTATATTCCGCTTGCCGACTGGCGCCATAATGCGAAGGGGAAAACAATGGAGGCAATTCCTTCGGAGTTCCTACAAAAGCCTGGGCTAATGAACCTTCGACGTGAAGTGCGCTGGGGCACCGGAAATGCAGAAGATGATGCCTAGCGTCGAGTCTGACACATATGGGTTTAATATCGACCTGGCTGATTGAGCGGTCCATCTAAAGGGCTAATGCCACATTCGTTTAAAAGATCGGTTACCGCCCAATGAGAGGAAAGCCATTACAAGGAAAGGGATACAGTTCATTAAGCTAGAGTAACTATAATGAATTTCAGCGTAAATAAATAATTTCTGCTGAGGTGCAGCCATGACTGGACGTATCCCTTGGACTCGATATTCAGGTGAGGATGTCGAGTCTGTTCTTGCGACGTTTATTTCTCTTGAAGAGCGTAACGCCATTAAAATTCGACCTTCTAGGGGCGATGGAGGAATTGACCTTATCGTTTACCTTGATGCTGAAACGGTCGATATATATCAAATTAAAAAATTTGCTGAAAACCTAAAAAACAGTCAGAAGGCTCAGATTGAGAATTCGTGGCAGGAATTATCGGCAACTACAGCCGTTTTGCATGTAATAATAAATAGTTGGCATCTTGTGATGCCATTAGATCCCACAAACGAGAATCTAAGATGGGCTAAGGAACTGGTTGAACCTTCCGGTACAAAATTCATCTGGGATGGCCTTTCAAGAGTTGATGGCTGGGCGTCCAAATATCCAGAAGTAATTGATTACTACTTTTCTAATGGAAAAGAAGAGGTCTCTGAGTATGCTGCGAAACTGCTCTCCATGGCCAATCTTCCAGACTGCAGCGATCCAGTCATTCTCGAGAATAGGCTGCGCGATCTTTGTTCCAATCTAGATAAACTCGATCCATACTATGCATATTCAGTTCACGTGCTCTCAGAATACGACAAACGAGATGATTTCTGCACGCGTGCTCCTGGTGTTGTTATGTCCCAAATTCTAGTAACCCCCGGGGCAGGCCGAATCGCAATCGACGTAATTGAAAAGACGCCAATAGCTTCAATGCTGCATCCATAAACGTTTTCAGTGAAAATTATTGCAGGGACTGATGAAGAAAAAGAGCAGGTCCAGAATTATATCGAATATGGCATGCCCTTCACTTCGTTGCCGGCGGAAGTAATTTACCAAGATTGCCAATTACCTGTTGGTCGTTCCTATGAAGGATTTCGAGGGGGGATCATTAAGAGCTTTGACCTGAATTCATCAAATTGCATAAGGTCGGCATCGTTATTCTGGGAGGGATGCGGCGAGCTACAGTTAATAGTTGACAAAACCACCCATGGAACTAAAGGAGTATTCTTTTCTGCCCACGATGATACAGAAACCTTCAGGTTGAACTTTAAATGGGATGCAAGTCAGCCCGGCGGCACCCTTAACTACGAGTTTTCATTTAGCAATTTAGCCAATAAGCGTTCTCGAGACGTTGCAAGAACCTATCGATTTTTAAGTGAAACCACTGATAAAAAGGTGGATCTCCGAATCAATGGCACGAGCGCCCTCTCTTTCAATCTCGCCATTAGGGATAATCTGATTGATTTAATCAATAAAATATACGGTCTGGCGGTTGCGCTAGAAACCGTTAACAGGGCTGCGGACAGTGAAATGCCATTTCCAGACGTTTATAAAACTACTAAAGGGGAAATTGCAAATCTTAGAGACGCGGCAAGACTACTCGATGGTGAATCGGTTGTATATAGCTGGGAATCGCATTGGTTTAATCTGGATGGGGATAAAGTTCAAAACCTTGAATGTCCCTCTTTAGCCCTCTGGATAAAGCCGTTAACTGTTAGGCTTGGAGATAGAGGGGTATTCTGCGGTTTTGCACAGACTACTTTAGTTGTCGGTTCTTTCGAATGCTCAACAGACCAAACGAATGATTCTGAGCGGAAGCTAGTTTTAAGTCCAGATGATCAATATGGAAACAAAGCCGTACGCGTAATGGTTCCACCAAATGAAGAGGTGTTGAAGGGCCGAGATGCCTTATGGACCATTCGTCCTCCAAAAGTAGCAGATTGGTTAACAATAGTTGAAGCTGCCGAATCGTCAGATCAAATGCGGCTACCAGAGTAGAATCGCGTGCTGTCAAAATCGACAATGCCATGAATCCCAATTTTGGATCTAAAGGACCCCATTCGATATCATCCGACCTTCCATTCGCCGACTGGCAAAACGATTTACACCTAATTATTGGCGCTGCTCAGGGACATTTTCTTTGTTTACGGCTTGATCTCGCTAAACTAATAGCTGCTGCTACCAGGGCATTTACTGGTACATATTCTATTGGCTCCTGCGCAGATCGGAGCAGGTATGTTTGCTGCCAAGTCCCACACCAGCCGTCATTACATTCCGATTGTTGCCATGGCCTGCCTATGCGTTTTGCTGGGCGGGCCTTCTTATGCCGCTGGCGCGGAGAGCCTCATCATCGCGGGCGCGACGTACTACGAGCCGGGCGTGTCGGGCCCCGGCTGGGTCTGGACCGATGCCGACCACCTGGAGCTTAATGGCTACGCGGGCGAGGCCATCGGCGCCGAGGGCGACCTGGTGCTGACGCTTGCCGGGCAGAACTCCGTGACGGAGTCGCATGCGCCCGATGCGGACATCACGCTGTGCGGCATGGAGGTGTGGGGCAACCTGACGCTTCGCGGCACCGGGACCCTGACGGCGACGGGCTCGCAGTGCGGGATCCACGTGTCGCAGGCGCTCGTGGTTGACGGCTGCACCGTCGATGCGCGGGCAGACGGGGCCGATATTACAAACGAGGCGGTCGCCGGCGTGATTGCCGGCGACATGGCCGTGCGCGGCGGCGGGCGCGTCGTTGCCGCGGGCGCCGGGTCCGGAGCGGACGTGCGCGCCTACGGCGTGTATCTGCAGGACTTAGGCCTTGGCAATGGCGCGGCCAGCTGTCGGCTTTCCGTCGATGCCTCGTGGCTTGATGCGGCCGGTGCCGACGGCGGCGTTGCGTGCACGGGCGGGTCACTTGTGTCTGCGCGCTTTGTGGCGCCTGCTGGCGGAACCTTTGGTGCTAGTGGCGTGGTGGATGCCTCCGGTGCGGTAGCACCGCATGTGGTGATTGAGCCCGATGTCGCCACGCCTCCGGCGGGGGAGACCGATGGAGACAACGTGCCTGGCGATAGCTCGAGCAAGTCTCCTGCCGATGCTAACCCCGCTGCCGGAGAGCTCACCACAGGGCCCACGGCAAATCCGGCGCTGAAACCCGCGGCCACAACAACCAAGACATCAACGACAGTAACCAAGACCACGGTCGCCAAGACCACTAAGCCCAAGACCGCTACCACGACAACCGCCACGCTCCCCAAGACCGGCGACAGCAACTGGATCACCGCTTCCGTGACGCTTTTCCTGCTTGGTACAGTGCTTCTAGCTGCCGCATGTCGCTGCTGAAGCACCCATTTCGATAAGCAATGTAGAGGACCATATTCGTAACGACGCATTAGTAGAATAGTTTATAACGACAATTGTTCAGGATTTATCTAACATGAACCACGAATCGGATCATACAGTTGACGCTGCCAAGAAAGAATTAAACGCCGACCTTCTTGAGCTGTTCGAGCGTTGCAGCTATCTGTACAACGAGGCATTTTATGCCAACACGGAACTAGCAATCCTTCGCGAACTGTCTAAAGCATCTTCTGGCTATGAGAATGAAGTAATTTGCGCTGGCTGCTTCTTCAGCTTTACACAACTTGCATTAACCGAATCCTGTTTCATGAATTGCGCGCGGTTATTTGATGCCAAAAGCGACATCAGTATTGGGAACTTGATAGAAGAAGTCTCGTCTCATTCTGCTGAAATCGACGCACTTGCAATCTCTATATTCAGTGATCGACCAAACTTTGACAGGCTTAATCCAATCGTTCACCCATTGGCAGAGGACGAGGAGCGTTTTTACCCCAAAGAAGTTGAGTCTCAACGCTCATATGAAAAACTGTTCGGAGATCATTACGAAATGGTTACCGTGTGTATAACCACTCATGACCTTTCCAATTTGTGGAAAAAACGACTCAACGGTCTCAGTAAACTAACTGACATGCTTCGCGATCAGCGAAATAAAGTATTCGCCCATAGCGACATAGAAGCACTGAATTATGATGAGCTTGTTAGGCGACTTCCTTTAACTTTCAGCGAAATTCAAAAACTAATCGACTTCGCACTCGATCTAACAATCGAATTATTCGCCAAAATTACTGGTATTGAAAAAGATCGATTGCCCAAGAACTACAACGATATACAAGGCCTCCTAAAATATGCGGAGGTTGGCATGGAGGCTGTTGAGCAGCATTTGGGTAATCTATAGGATTCAAGCGCCTGCAAGTAGTTAAGCATGCGAGCGCTTGAATCTGAATACGATCCTTGACATAAAGTCCGACCATCGCACAATGACGGTTTTCCATGCCAAAAAGACACTGAAGTGTGAGGTGGTTCAAATCTCAGTAATACAGATAATCAGTAGTTCAGGTCTTATGGGAATAATTCAATTCGCATCACGTTGCATCTAAGCGGCTGTTTATACTTGGATATAAACACTAAGGAGGCAGCAATGCTTTGGAGCTATGTTCAGCTAGATGACGGCACTCAGTTTGCCTACTCAGAAACACGAGACGACGGGACCGTTCGCGTAGCCGTCGAGCGCCCGGTTGATTTTGGTTTTGACCATGCAGAATGCTTTCTACCTGCGGTCAAATGGTTTAACGTCGAAGGATTTTCTACTGACGATCTGGATTTTTTGACCGAGTTCGTTAGATCAAACGCCCCATTTATCTTCGAGCTTGCAGAACGGCAAAAAGCTGGACCGGCGGTGGCATAATGCCTCGAATTCTTGTTTTTGGACAGTATGTTCTGTTCTTTTGGATCGCGGAAAACGGAGAACCCGTTCACATCCATGTAGGGGTAAAGAGGGCGGCTGCTAACTCGACTAAGTTTTGGCTCACTAAAAATGGCGGATGCACGCTTGCGAACAACGAGAGCAAGATTCCGGCTAAGGATCTCAGGGATCTTTCAAAACTAATCACCATGAACCATCGATACATTTGTGACAAGTGGCGCGAAACCTTTGGTGATGATTCCCTGACATTCTATTGCTAAACCGCAATTGAACCATGATTACGCTTGTTGACATATCCGCTGTCGGCTCTCGCGTGTTACCTCGCCACGACGTCCGCGAGGCGTATCTATTTAAAGGAGGCGGACATGCCTTGGAACTACGTTCAAGTTGATGACGATGCTGATTGTGCTGGCCAGGAAGATCCTTCAATTGCGCACGAGGCAGATTCCGCTTCGCCTATTTCACTTGACGGCATTATGTCAATTGACCATGCAGTTGAGTCAACCATAGCGTCCATGCCCAACGCGCTCAGGCTTTTGGAAAACTCATGATTGCCGATGTCGACGGGCGGGCGATTCCTGTTGCGCCGCTAGTGCTCGATGACGCTGGGTCGCTCGAGGCCATGGCCGGCGCCGTCATGCGCCTTCACAGTACGCTGCTAACAATCGGACGCTGCTATACGACCGACGCTACGGACGAAAGAGCCGCGCGCGAACTTGGGCGCGTCGAGTCCGTGCTTGCGGGCGCGTTCTGCACGATATTCGGCCAATCGCCAGCCGATCGTTTCACGGACATCTTTGACCAGGTCGCCTACGTCGCCGAGCACATGGTCAAGGACCACATCTTCGAGGACGGCAACAAGCGAACCAGCCTTGTCTTTGCGTTGTCCGTCCTAAGGTTCGCCGGCACTCCGGTCGTGCTGTCCGACAGCCCCGAACCCAAAGACAACCAGTACTACGCCTGGATCCAGGACCTCGTTGCTAGACGCCGCACGCTCGACGATCTAGCCAACGAGCTGAGGTGCCATTGCATCGTGATCTCCGACGACGCTTCGCACGTATAGAATCAAAGCATCCGCTTGCCAGCTATGAAATGGATTGGACGCCACATGGAGATCCCCAACACCCTGTGCAGCAATGTATACGACTTCGCGTTTTGCCCCGAGCCCTGTTATGACCGCCTGGTCGACCTCGCCGATCCCGAGGACTGGGGTCCCAGCAACCGCATCCTTAAAAACTACTTGTCGTTTTCGTTTAGCCGCGCGGTGTTCCTGACCGAGCGCGACGTGGACCAGACCGCGCCGTCCAACCTGCCGCTGGTGTTCGACGACGACCGATGCCTGTTCAACACCGGCCTGTACACGCGCCGCTACGAGACCATCTACGGCCTGTTTGAGCCCAACACCAAGCCCGACGCGCGCCAGCGCTGGTTTTTGAAAGGCTTCTTTAAGGAAAGCGACCCTATGCTGGTCTCGTTTGAGTACCTGCCGTGCCGCGTGCGCTTTGCCGAGGACCCCTCCGAGCTTGTCTTTGACTACCGCCTTCCCATCCGCTCCAACATCGACCACATTCTGGGCGACGAGGAAAACCTTACGCGCATTCCCGCCAGCCTGATGGGGGAGGGCAACTCGCTGCTGCTGCGCCGTGCCTTTGAGGGAGTGTGTTTCGTCAAGAGGATTTGAGCAAAAAGAGCATCGGAAATTGAGCAGCCTGAGCATCGGAAGCGCGCACGCTTTTTGAGCGGCTAGCCCTCCTGCATGAGGGCATGGCGGACGCGGTAGGACTCGCCG
>NZ_JBDMSL010000037.1:0-8741 GCF_039758965.1 Collinsella aerofaciens
GGGGCCGCGGGGGCGTTCAGCTAACTGCGGGAACGGCCTATCCGCTCAAAGTGTTCGGCTGAGATCGGAAATCAACCGTTCACAGAATTGCGAGCGGTCAAACCGAAATCCTTGGGTATAACTGCAACAAGATAAAGTGTCCGGCGGCCAACGCGCCCGCGCCCGCCCGACGCACGAGCCCCGCGCCCGTGCGATAGACCAAGGAGGAAACCATGAACGAGGGCTACACCAAGGTATTTGTTTCACTCGACGGTACTGAACAGCAGGATTTTGTGCTCGCACGCGCCATCAAAGTCGCCGCGAACAACGGCGCTAAGCTGATCATCGGCCACGTCATCGATTCCACGGCACTCGAGAGTGCCGGTTCCTATCCGGTCGATCTGGTCAACGGCCTAGAGGAGGCATTTAAGAACTCCATCGCCAAGCAGCTCGAAGAGGCCAAGGCCAATCCCGACATTCCCGAGGTCGAGGTCATGATTCGCGCCGGTCGTATTCGCGAGACGCTCAAGGACGAGATGCTCGACGTGGTCAAGCCCGACCTGGTGCTCTGCGGCGCTCGCGGCCTGTCCTCGATCAAGTATGCGCTCCTGGGCTCGATTTCGACGTTTTTGCTGCGCAATACGGACTGCGACATTTTGGTCGTGAAGTAGGTTCCTTCCCGTCGGCGCAAGGCCTGCGGGGTTATCACGCCGACGTCCTCGCCGCTTCGCGGCTGCGGGATGTCGGCTTAGATAACCCCTCCCGGCCTTGCGCCTTCGTCACCATACTTCAACGAGTTGGCTGATAGAAAAACGGCGTGCCGCCCCGTTTGGGACGGCACGTTTTTGTTTGGGTGGGCGTCTACCGCGTGCGTTACTCGAAATATTGAAACTTATTCGTTGAAAACGCGAATGTTACGACGAAGCCTTCGCCGGGCTCGGATGCTGCGGTGACGTCGATGCCCATCTTGGAGCACAGGCGCGCCACCAGGTAGAGGCCGATGCCCGTTGCACGCTTGGTGGTGCGGCCGTTGTCGCCGGTAAAGCCCTTCTCGAACACGCGCGGCAGGTCGGCCGCGCTCACGCCGCAGCCGTTGTCCGCGACGGTAAGCTCGATGCGCTCGCTCGCCAGGCCCTCGTCCAGCAAGGCACCCGAAAACACGATCTTTGCGCCGTCCTCACGCGCATATTTAATGCTGTTCTGAATGAGCTGGCCCAGAATAAACTCGAGCCACTTCTCGTCGGTAAAGACCTCGAAGTCGAGGTTCTCGCACACCGGAGCCATGTGCGCCGCGATGAGCTCGCGGGCGTTGGCTTTAATCGCACCCGTCACCAAGGTCTTAAGGTCCCAGCGACGAATCAGGTAATCGCGCTCCACAACCTCCGAGCGCGCATAGTAGAGCGCTTGGTCGATATAGCGCTCCACGCGGGCAAGCTCGCGACCGAGGTCATCTACGCGCGACAGATCATCTTCGCTGCCGTCCAGGTTTTCCAAAATCAGATGGGCTGCCGCCAGAGGCAGCTTGGCCTCGTGGACCCAGCTCTCGATATAGTCGCGATAGCCAACGGTCTGACGGCGGCCTTCCGCCACCTCATCGCAAGCGGCTTTGCCCACCCGGCGCAAGACCTCGTATTCGAGCTCGCCCTCGGCATAGGTCGGGCATTGCACCATCTCCTGCACCCATGCGGGACTCTCGAGCTCCTCTGCCGCGCGCTCCAACTGACGCAGAAAACGGCGACGGCGAACGTACTCGATCACGATGCCGAGCATACCGAAGATAAAGGACACGCCGACCGCCACGACCACGATAGAAACGGGTGCGCCGGCGACCGTCAGCACAAAGCAGCTCAGCAGCACGCCGCACGTCCACACGGCGACGGGAAGCAGCGCATCTTTGAAGAATTTGGCAAACGACATAGCCGGCCCCTAAACCGAATAGCCCTGGCCGCGGTGCGTCGTCAAATACCCCTTGATGCCGATTTTTTCGAGCGTGGTGCGCAGGCGGTTGATGTTGACGGTGAGCGTGTTGTCGTCCACGAAGGCGTCGGAGTCCCACAGGTCCTGCATGATGGCCGAGCGCGAAACAATCTTGCCCGCGCGGCTCAGAAGCAGCGAGAGGATACGCAGTTCGTTTTTGGTGAGCTCGGTGCTGGTACCGGTTTGCGTATTGGTGACCATGGAGCGTGCGAGGTCGAGCTCCAGTCCCTTGTGGACGAGCGTGCTACGCTCGCCCGCCGCCGCGGTGCGGCGCAGCAAGGCATTGATGCGCGCCACGAGCACACGGGCGCTATAGGGTTTGGGAACAAAGTCGTCCGCGCCGAGCGTCATGGCCATGACCTCGTCGATCTCGGTCGTGCGCGACGTGAGGACGATGATGGGAACCTCGGATTCGCGGCGAACCTCGTGGCAGATATGCTGGCCGTCCTTGACGGGAAGCGTGAGGTCGAGCAGCACCAGGTCGGGCGCGGCGGCGAGAATATCGCGCGAGACGTGCTCAAACGATTCGCAGGCCTCGATCTCAAACCCGGCGCGGGCAAGGATGTCGATAAGCTCACGACGAATGGGCTCGTCGTCCTCAACGACATAGATCAGCGCCATGTATCCTCCCATTTCGCGTAACTTGCACCTTTCACACCATTATGCCCACAGCGTCGCGAGTACACGCCTCGCGCGGTGCCAGGTGACAGAACTGTTCGCGAGCGGGGCCGTTTTGTCCGCCTCGCACTCGCAGCGGTGGCGGGGACCAAAATGATTCTTTAATCCCCGTCCCAGAAACATCATTTAGCGGCGGGCACGAAGCTTTTCGTAGCCTTCGGCGAAGAAGGCGACCGTGGCGGCGTCGGAGTCGGCGGCGTCGGAGTCGGCGGCGGCAACCACACCGTGCTCGTCGCTCACCAGGAACAGGGCACCCTTGAGCTGCGCGGGAATATCTACGCGCGTGACCGGGATGCCCTTGGTCTGGGCCAGCTGCTCGATGAGCGTCGCCGTGCCGCACAGGCACTCGTCCGCTGGCGCCACAAAGGCCAGCTCGCCGTTATCGACGGCGGCGAGCAGCTCGGGCGCCACGCCGGTTTCGTCGGCCTCGGAGCGGGCCTCGGCGGAGCGGGCACGTAGCGCCTTGGCCGACGTATCGGCCAGCGGTTCGTACTCGCCCACCGTCATGGCGGCGTTACCGTTGATGTCGATCACCAGCATGAGCACGCCATCGTGCGCGGTATAGTCGCCCTCGGCTAGTGACCACTCAACGTGCTGTTTGGCCCAGCTGAGCATGTTATGGGTAAGTGGCTCGCCCTGCACCAGGCGCTCGGACAGTGCGCGAATGTGGCGGTTGAGCATGGGCACCTTTTTATTGGACATGCGCCAACGGCAGATAAGCGCGGGCTTGTCGAGCGTAAACTTCTCGACCGCCTCCTGATTGGCGCAAAAGTCCTCGTACGCACGCTGATCCTCGGCATTGCCAAACAGCTCGGCATCATCAATCTGGGGCATGGTTGTACCTTTCGTGTTAGTCATTCCGTCCTCTTATACCAAAAAGACGGCCCTCCAAACGGAGCAGCCGCCTTTTGCAGAGATTATTTTGTCCCGGGGCGAAACTTAGTGACGGAAATGCCTGGCACCGGTGAAGACCATAGCGATATTGTGTTCATTGCAGGCCTGGATGCTCTCGTCATCGCGCTTGGAGCCGCCGGGCTGGATGATGCAAGTCACACCGTGCTCGGCAAGCACGTCGACGTTGTCGCGGAACGGGAAGAATGCGTCGCTTGCGCAGGCAAAGCCACCCTTCTCCACGCCCTCACGCTCGCAAAAGTCCTCGGCGCGTTCGCAGGCAAGCAGTGCGGAGTCAACGCGGTTGGGCTGACCCGGGCCCATGCCAATGCCGGCCTTGCCCTTGGAGACCAGGATGGCGTTGGACTTAACGCCCTTGCAGACCTTCCAGGCAAACTCGAGCTCGGCCATCTCGGCGTCGGTGGGCTTGCGGTCGGTAGGGAACGTAAAGGTCGCGGGATCCTCGGTCACGTGGTCGACCTCCTGCACCAGCATGCCGCCGTCGACGGAGCGCAGCTCCACCTGGGCGCCGTGGTCCACGCCGCCGGTCGCCAACACGCGCAGGTTGGGGCGCTTGGCCATGCGCTCGAGCGCCTCGGCGGTGTAACTCGGGGCGATGATGACCTCGACGAACTGCTTGTTCTGATCGGCAAAGTGCTCAACCAGATCAAAGGGAACCTCGCGGTTGCAGGCGATGATGCCGCCGAAGGCGCTCTTGGGATCGCAGGCGAAAGCGCGGTCGTAGGCAGCCGTGATGTCCTCGGCAACGGCGGAACCGCAGGGGTTCTGATGCTTGAGGATCACGCAGGCAGGCTCGTCGAACTCGCGGACCAGGTTCCAGGCGGCGTCGGCATCCAGATAGTTGTTGTAGCTGAGCGGCTTGCCCTGGATCTGCTCGGAGCCCACGAGCGGGAACTGCGAGCTCGCGGTGTTCTCGCAGCCCTCGGCAAAGCGGTAGACCGTAGCCTTCTGCTGCGGGTTCTCGCCATAGCGCAGGTCGTCGACCTTCTCCAGCGAGATCTCGAGCTTGGCAGAGGTGTCCGCCACGTCGCTTGCCTGGGCGGCAAGCCAACGGGAGATAGCCGTGTCGTAGGCGGCGGTGGTCTGGTAGACCTTCACCTGCAGGCGACGACGGGTGGAAAGCGTGGTGCAGCCACCGGTCTCGTGCATCTCGGCCAGGACGGCGTCGTAGTCGGCCGGGTCGGAGATAACGGTAACGCTCACGGCGTTCTTGGCGGCAGAGCGCAGCATGGAGGGACCGCCAATGTCGATGTGCTCGATGGCGTCCGCAAAGGTGACCTCGGGGTTGGCGACGGTCTTCTCGAACTCGTACAGGTTGACGACGACCAAGTCGATCAGCTTAATGCCGTGCTGAGCGGCCTCCTGCATGTGCTGCTCGGAATCGCGGCGGGCCAGCAGCGCGCCGTGAACCTTGGGGTGCAGGGTCTTAACGCGGCCGTCCATCATCTCGGGATAGCCCGTGAACTCCTCGATGGGGGTTACGGGAACGCCCGCGTCCTCGATGGCACGAGCCGTGCCGCCCGTAGAGATGATCTCGACGCCAAAGTCATCGACCAGCGTCCGTGCGAAATCGACGACGCCCGTCTTATCGGTAACCGAGATCAACGCGCGTGCGATCTTCACATCAGATCCCATGCAGTCCTCCTGTCTGGTACGCCGCCGTGCTCTGTGAGTCGGTGATACGTCGATCTGCAGCGCTCGCGCAGCGGCATTGAAAATACTGATTCAATGTAGCGCATCGAGCGCATCGATGCACCCCGCAACGGGCGCATGTGCAGAAAAAGTTTGCGAGCAGAGGGGATGGGCACGGCACCGGGCACGGTGAGTTCATGGAACACAGGGGCACCATAATTAGATGCCAATAGCGTGGTAGAACTGTGCTCGATATGCATCCGCAAAAGAAAGAGGCACCATGGTCTCGCGGGTTCTCTACCGACCGTTTGATACCGAAGACTTTGACGCCATCGCGCTGATTCTGCAACAGCTTTGGCATAACAATTCGGATAACGATGAGTACAACCGCCTTGAGGCCGCATGCGACCTTGCCTATTGCCTTTCGTCATCGACGTTTTCGCAGGTTGCGGTGATTGACGGCGAGGCGCGCGGCATTGCACTTGCACGCGCAGGACAGAACTCCGGCGTCACTATCAACGAGCATTGGATGGATACCGAACGCGCGCTGCTATCGCAGATGCGTGAGCTGGAGCCTGATGCCTGCGCCGAGTATCTCTCGTTTGTGCGCGCAACCATCCGAACCAACAACCGCCTGCTCGAGAGCAGCCCGTTGCCGCACGACAACGAGGTCACGCTGCTTGCCGTGGATCGCGATGTCCATGGCCTGGGCGTTGGCACGGTTCTGCTCGATGCCGCGGTCTCGCACCTGTCCTCGCTTGGAGCGACGAGGGCGCACCTGTACACCGACTCCAACTGCTCGTGGAAGTTCTACGAGCTGCACGGCTTTAAGCGCACGGCCACGCACCGCGCCAACCGCGAAGAGCGCCGTCACGACATGCCGCGCGAAAGCTTCCTCTACGAACTCGATCTAACAGCCTAAACCCGGCAGTTAGGGACGTTCCTTTTGTGCCGGCACCCCGGGACACTCCTTGGCAGCAACCGCACCTAGTCGTTGGGGACATTCTTGGGTAGCACAGTCGACGAAACCCTCGTTGGCGTCGCCCTATAGAGGGGTCTGCAAATAGCTGTGGGCAAAAAACATCAAATATGAGTACTGTTACCTTTTTAGTAGCAGCGATTTGGGGCATTTTAGAGGCTTTTAGACATAGCAGCCAGTCAGGCGAGCTGACGTATTTCCACAAATGTTCAATAAAATGGGCCCCTAACGAGAGATAATCTCATTAGGAGCCCATTATTTAGTGCAAATATATGTCACTATAATGGCAACAGTACTCATATTTGGCATTTTTTGCCCACTGCCCCCTGTGTGGGGATCCGTAACGGAAAGATAGACCCATTTCAAAGCATAAAAATGGGATAGATTTTCCGCCAACAGTCGCCGGAGAAGATCCATCCCAAAAATCAGAGCGCGCTAGAACGTTCCGCCGCCGCCTCCGCCGACGCCGCCGCCTCCGCCGCCAGAGAAGCCGCCGCCTCCGCCGCCGCTCGAGCTATCGGAACTCGACGCCAGCTCACGGATGGTCTCGTGATACACGTCATCGAATGAATCGAGCGGGGACTCGGTACCGTAATGATGGTAGTACCACCAGTAGCAGGGGTAGTTGTCGTAGAAATCGTCGCTGTTGCGCAGGTCCGCAGGCACGGCCTCGGCCAGCTGTCGCAGCACTTCTTTCGAAACGCCCAGGGCAACGCCCATCACCAGCAGCTTGTTCCACAGCACCAGATCGCCCGGGACGGCTTCCTTTAGACGAGTGAAGTCCTCGAGCCAATGCTTAAGTGCCTTGCAGCGAGCCGCCACCTCGGCGCCCTCCGGCGTAAAGCGGCGGAACGTAAGGCCCACGCCGATACCCACCAGCACAATCGGCACCGAGATAACCGCGGCGGTAATGTTCGCCTGTGCGCCATCGGTAAAGAAAATGGATCCCACGGGAACAAAGGCAATCAGGATACCAAGAACCAGGCAAAACACCATTGCAACAATGCCGTCCGAGGCAACGTACTCGCTATCGGCCAGCTTGCCCTTAACGGTGTTCTGATAGTCCTCGAGCTTATCACCCACGGGTGTAGCGTGCTGCTTGACGTAGTGCTGCAGCTCGTCGAACGTGCGCGAACGGTCACCGTTCTCGTCAGGCTTAGCACCGGCAAAGAAGACCTTGAGCACCATGTGGTCAATGCCCTTGGCCGACTTCCAGCCCGCATCACTCACCGTCACGCGATACGTCTGCTCTTCTTTTTCACGCCCCAACAGACCCTTCTTGGCCTTGGTCACGGTCGCCTGCTCCAGCTTGATCACACGGTCGTCAGTGAGCTTCATGAGCGTGGCGATATATGCCTGATCGGGCACCTCGTTCCAGCTCATGAGGGCCGAAAGCACGGCGGGGTGGTCGGCCGAAGGCACATCGCGGAAATATTCGTCCTGGAAAAGCGGCTTGGGCTTACGGCGGCGCAGCTTAAGCACAACGATTGTGCCGGTAAAGGCCAACGCCGCGACAACACTTAGCACGGCAAGTGCATTGGCAATCATGCGAGCGTGAGCGCGGCGGGCGTTAGCTTCGTCGGCCCATTCCTTCTCTTCGCTCAGGATCGTTGACATGCGCTCTTCGCCCGAGGCGGCAAGCTGCGGCACCCAGTCGCTGGGGAAGGCGATGCGTGCCTCGGCGAATTCGCCCTGATGCACGCAGGGAATGGTATAGGTGACCATGGGCTCGCCCTCATCGAGCGACACGTCGCCCGTCAGCGGACCGTGGCCCCATGCGCGGAAGTTATCGCCCTTGACGGCCGCCGTCCCGGCAGCGGCATTCGCGAAGCACACTTCCATCTCGACGTCATCGGAATCCGCAGACCAGCCGTCGCCCACAAACTTCCAGTAGAGCTCGGCGGTATCGGCCCAGTTCATAACCGCACCGGTCATGGTGTAGCTCACGTAGTAGATTGCGCTGTCGCCGCTCTCGTGAGGGCTGAACACCTTAATCCTTACGCCGTCACCGGTCTGCTCGACCGTGTAGACGCCAGAGTCGCCCTTGTTCGCGCTATCGACTTTGTTAAACGCGGTGTCCTCTTCCTCGACACTCAGCACGTCGACGCCCGCCGTGCCGCCCTGCTGGTTGGAGCCCGTATTGATCTCCCAAAACACGCCGTTGATGTCGTCGTCGAAATCAAACTGGCGTCCCTCGACAACACTCAGCGAGCCATCGGCCTCGACCGTGGCACCGATATAGGTTTGGGTCATGGAGTAGCCGTCGGCGTGCGCGGCGACAGGCAGCAGCAACAACGCAAGCGTGACGAGCACGCAGACGGAAGCGAATCGCGCAAACAGGTGGCGCTGCCGGCTGACTTTGGCGGCGAGGGTGTTCATAGGCACATCCTTTGTCTGTAAAACCAACAGCGCCATTGTCCCACGTTTGCAGGTACGCATGGCGAACATCTAGGCGACCGGAGCGCCAAACGGGATGAAAGTCACACCCGCACCCCGGCAGCTAGTCATTGGGTGTTCCTATAGTTTTGTCAACCGTCGGGGCTACTCCCGGTAGGGCACCCGGTCGCGCATCACGGCGTATATC
>NZ_JBDMSL010000038.1:0-7700 GCF_039758965.1 Collinsella aerofaciens
CATGCTCCTATTAGGTCATGCGGCGGTCTCGGCTCGCCGCGGCCCGCGCGGGACATGTCAGGAAACGAGGGCAGCCCTGTGGGCGCCAGCGGAATGTGGGGTCACCGCGCGGTCCGCATCTGATGGTGTCGACGTCAATGGTATACGGGTGCATCATCGACGTCTTCAATACAGAAAATATCAGTGCGGAATGTTTTCAAAACCAAGCCCGGCCCCGGCCTGCGGTAACGTTGCTGGCGGTTCTTGGGCATCGCTTGCTGGTGGGGTTCCTTGTCTGAGTTGGACTTAGTTGGTGGGACCACTCGTCTCGGTCGCTGTCCCGCGCCGTTCCGGCGCGGGAGGCGCGCCGCTGCGGGAGTGCTAGTCGGTCATTATTGGCGCCGAAGCACCGTCCCGTCCCAGCATCGCCCTCAGCTTCTCGAAGCTCTCCTCGCTCAGGCAGTGCTCCATGTGGCAGCCCTCTTGCGACGCCACCTCGGCCGATACGCCTGCATCCTCCAAAAGCCCCACGAAAAAGCAGTGGCGCTCCCACATTTGGCGCGCGACCTCCAGACCGCGCTCTGTCAGATGAACATCTCGTTTGCCCATTTCGACATAGCCGTTGCTTTCCAGCGTCGCCATGGCCTTGGAAACGCTCGCCTTGGTTACGCCGAGGTACTCCGCAACGTCGATCGAGCGCACGATGCCCTGACGTTCCGACAGAACGTAGATCGATTCGAGATAGTCTTCTCCGGATTCACGTAGGGCCATGGGCCGCCTTTCGCGATGATTGCTAGTTAGCCTTTGGATACTTTTCACAGCTTACTTTACCGCAAAAGTTGCCCATGTCTTACTACTTTGCCTAAAAGTTAGCCGTGTTTCACAAAACGTGCGGGACGAAAACAAAATGGGGACGCCCCGCAAGGAGTGTCCCCAGGTGCCGGCAGATAAGGAACGTCCCCAAGTGCCGAGCCGCAGCTATAACAGTCCAAAGTACTTCGCGGCGTTGTAGATGCCGTCGTCGTCCACGGCAGTCGTCACATAGGTCGCCGCGGCCTTCACGGTATCCTGCGCGTTGCCCATGGCCACACTTGTGCCCACGGCCGAGAACATCGACAGGTCGTTCTCGCCGTCGCCAAAGGCAATCGCTTCACTCGCGTCGATGCCCAGGCGCTCCAGCGTCGCCGCCACACCCAGGTCCTTGCCGCCGTTGGCCGGAATAATGTCGCAGAACAGGTCGCACCAGCGCGTGGTGAGCGAATGCGACACGGCATCGGTCACGATATGCTCGTCAACTGGGTCAACAAAGGCACAGAACTGATAGACCGGCGCGTCAAAGGCATGCTCAAACGGCTCCTCGTGGTAGACGATTCCCGCGTTGCTGCCAGCCGTCACCACGCGCTCGGACAGACGGTTCACAAACGAGTTCTCGCCCTGCATGCACAGCGAGTCGTAGCGCCCCTGCGCCACCTGATCCACAATCACCGCAACGTCGTCCGGATCGATCGGACAGCTGCGGTAAACCCCCTCGGCATCAAAGCAGTGCTGGCCCGAAAGCGTAATGTACGCATCCCAGCCCAGGTCAAACAGCCAGTCCGGCATCTGGTAGGTCGGACGGCCCGTGGCGATCACGCACGCAATCCCCTGCTCGCGAAAGCTGTCGAGCACCTGCTGCGCCGACGCCGGAATCCGGTGCGTCTTAAAGCTCAGCAGCGTGCCGTCGATATCGAAAAACGCGGCTTTGATCATCCTCGCCTACTCCTCGCCCTCGAGCTTCTCGCTCGCCTCGAGCCACGCCATCTCCAGCTCGTCCATGGCGGCATGGGCCTCGTCAATCTTTGCCTGCTGTTCGCCGAGCGCCGTGTAGTTGGTGGGATCGACCTGAGCCATGGCGGCCTCGGCCTCCTCCACGCGGGCGCGCTGCGTCTCCATCTTGCGCTCGAGCGAGCTCACCTCGCGGCGAAGCTTCTGACGCTCGGCGTTGGACAGGCCGTTGGGCTGACCGCTCGACTTGGGCTTGTCGGCAGCAGCCGCCGCCGTACCGGTGTCGAACGTGCCGGTCTTAGCGCTCGGCGCGCCCACGGGCTCGCCCTCGGCGGTAGCGTTGCACAGGCGCAGGTACTGGTCCACGCCGCCGGGCATATGTGTCAGGTGGCCGTCGAGCAGCGCCCACTGCTGGTCGGTCACGCGCTCCATCAAAAAGCGGTCGTGCGTCACCAGAATCAACGTGCCGGGCCAGCCGTCGAGCAGGTCCTCGACAATCGCGAGCATGTCGGTATCCAGGTCGTTGCCAGGCTCGTCCAGGATGAGCACGTTGGGCTCGTCCAGAATCGTCAGTAGCAGCGACAGGCGACGGCGCTGGCCGCCCGAAAGATCGCCGATGCGACTCCAGAGCTGCTGCGTCGTAAAGCCCAGACGCTCGCAGAGCTTCTCAGGCGAAGTCTCCTTGCCGTCGATGACGTAGTACTTCTTATAGTTGCTGAGCACCTCGCGAATCGTGTCGCCCATGTAGGGCTCGAGCTCCTCGAGCTGCTGCGACAGCACGCCAAAGCGCACTGTCTGGCCGATCTTTACACGGCCGCGCGTGGGTTCAATCTTGCCCTGGATCACGTCGAGCAAGGTCGACTTACCGGCGCCGTTCTCGCCCAAAAGACCATAGCGGTCGCCCGCACCAATGAGCCAGGTCACATCGGTGAGCACCTGCTTGGGAGCGCCATCGGTATCCGCATAGCCGGCATCCACGTCGATGACATCGATGACCTGCTTGCCCAAGCGGCTCACGGCGAGGCGCTTGAGCTCCAGCTCGTCTCGCACGGGCGGCACGTCGGCGATCAGCTCGCGAGCGGCATCCACGCGAAACTTGGGTTTGGTGGAACGAGCCTGGGCGCCGCGGCTCAGCCACGCGAGCTCCTTGCGCGCCATGTTGCGACGGCGCTCCTCGGTAACGGCGGCCATGCGGTCGCGCTCCACGCGCTGAAGGATATATGCGGAGTAACCGCCCTCGAAGGGATCGACCTGGCCATCGTGGACCTCCCACATACTGGTACAGACCTCGTCCAAGAACCAGCGGTCGTGCGTGACCACGAGCATGGCGCCCTGACCGCGCTGCCAGCGGGCCTTTAAGTGACGCGCGAGCCAGTTGATGGTGCGCATGTCCAGGTGGTTGGTAGGCTCGTCGAGCATGAGCACGTCATAGTCGCCGATCAGCAGGCGCGCGAGGTCCACGCGACGGCGCTGACCGCCCGAAAGCTCGCCCACCGTGCCCTCCCAGGGCACATCGCTGATGAGGCCGGCCAGAATCTGGCGCGTACGCGGGCTCGAGGCCCACTCGTACTCGGGCGTGTCACCGACGACGGCATGATGCACGGTGTCGGTATCGACCAGGTTATCCTTTTGGCCGAGCAATCCGATCGTCGTGTCGCGGCGGTGCGTCACGCGGCCGTCGTCGGGCTCCAACGTGCCGGCGAGCACGCTCAGCAGCGTCGACTTACCGTCGCCGTTTTTACCGACAATACCAATACGGTCGCCCTCGCCCACGCCGAGCGTAACGCTATCGAAAATATGCTTGGTGGGAAACTCTAGGCTGACGGAATCGCATCCCAAAAGAATCGCCATATGCCTTGCTCCTTCGTAGAAATTCAACGTTGTCCATGATAGCAGCGAAAAGGCAGGCCGCACACGACACAAAAAGGCAGGCCATCTCCCGCAAGAGATGACCCGCCTCTCCAATCAGTCCCGCGGCAACCGTGGCCGCCGCGGGCCTCAAGCATGTCCCGGACTAGGAGAACATGCCGGTGAGGTAATCATTCAGCCGCTTATCCTTGGGCCGTTGGAAAATCTCGTCAGTCTCGTCATACTCGACCATATCGCCCATGTAGAAGAACGCCGTGCGGTTGGACACACGCGACGCCTGCTCCATGTTGTGCGTCACGATGACGATGGCGCGGTCACCAACAATCGACGACATGAGGTCCTCGATCGCCAACGTCGAGATGGGGTCGAGCGCCGAGCAGGGCTCGTCGAACAAAATCACGTCGGGGTTGAGTGCCAGCGTGCGCGCGATGCACAGACGCTGCTGCTGGCCGCCCGAAAGCGCGCAGGCGCTCTTGTCGAGCTTGTCCTTGACCTCGTCCCACAGCGCCGCACCACGCAGGCTTTCCTCGACCATGCGATCAAGCTCGTCGCGGTCGGTAATGCCGTGACGCTTTGGCGCAAACGTGATGTTGTCGCGAATGGACTTGCGGAAAGGGTTGGGCTGCTGGAACACCATGCCAATGGAGCGACGCAGCTCGTAGGTGTTTTCGGCCTTGGTGTTCACGTTGCGCCCGCGGTAGTTGATCTCGCCCTCCACGCGGCAGCCGCGAATCTCGCGATTCATGAGGTTGAGGCTGCGCAAGAAGGTCGACTTACCGCAGCCCGAAGGCCCGATGAGCGCCGTGATCTCGCCCTTGTGAAAGTCGAGCGACGTATCGTGCAGCGCATGGTGGTCGCCATAGTACACGTTGACGTCCTTGGTGGAGAGCACGACCTCGTCGCTCACGGCCTTGCCGCTTACGCGCACGCGCCTCTCGCTCTCCCCCACGCTCGACAGGAAGTCCTGGGTCTCGGACGATGCCGCTTCGGTTGCGGGCGTTGCTTTCATCTCGCTCATTCGGCCGTCATCTTCCTTGCCAGTTGCTTGCCCACAATGCGGGCGATTACGTTAAACAGCAGCACGCAAATCATCAGCAGCGCCGCGGTACCCCAAACGATCTGCTGTGCCTCGGGACTACCCTCGCCATAGATCTTGTAGATATGCACGGCGAGCGACTCGCCGGGGCGGAACACGTTCCAGGCGCAGGTAGGGCTCGATAGGTTAAAGCTCAAGAAGTTGAGGCGAACCGGCGAGCTCATGCCCGAGGTAAAGAGCAGCGCCGCGGCCTCGCCAAACACGCGGCCGGCCGAAAGCACGATGCCGGTCACGATGGCGGGCATGGCCTCGGGGATCAAGATGTGCAGCGTGGCCTCCCAGCGGGTGAGGCCCATAGCCAGACACGCATCACGCTGGGCCTGCGGCACGTCCTCGAGCGCCTGCTGAATCACGCGCACCAGGATGGGGATGTTGAACATGGTGAGCGCGACGGCGCCGGAGATGATGGAGTACTTCCAGCCCAGCTGCACCGAGAACACCAGAAAGCCGAACATGCCGACGACGATGGAAGGCAGCGAGGACAGCGTCTCGATGGCGGTGGAGGCGATGTCACGGATGGGTCCGCCCGGTGCGTACTCAACCAGAAAGACCGCTCCGCCTAGGCTGATGGGCACCGAGATGATCAGAGTGATCAGCAGCAGGTAGAACGAGTCGAACAGCTGGTAGAGCACGCCGCCCTGCGTTCCGTTGGCGCGCGACGGCTCTGTGAGAAAGCCCGGCTGGAACAGCGTCGAGATGCCCTCGAACAGGATATAGGCCACCATGGAGATGACGATGAGCATGACGATGGCGACGATCGCCGTCAGCACGCCCGTGGCGATGCGATCCTGTTTTTGGACACACCCGAGCCTCGCCTCGTCGATATGGATGCGCGTGCTAGCCACGAGCCTTCGCCCCCTTGCGGCCGATAAGGTGGATGATCAGGATGAAGATGAGGCTCATGCCCATCAGCAGCAGACCGAGCGCCCACAGGACATCGTCCTGGGCCGTGCCCTCGGCATAGACCGCCATGGACGTGGTGAGCGTGGTGGTGATGGTGGACGCCGGCGACAGCAGCGACGTCGGCATGGCCTCGATGCCGCCGATGACCATGCGCACGGCGAGCGTCTCGCCAAAGGCACGCGTCATGCCAAGGATGACTGCGGTCATGAGCGATGGCATGGCGGACTTGAGCACCACGTGCCAGATGGTCTGCCAGCGGGTGTAGCCCAGCGCGAGCGAGCCCTGACGGTAGCTATCGGGCACAGCGCGCAGGCCATCGACCGAAAGCGTGGTCATGGTCGGCAGGATCATGACGGCCAGCACGATGGCGCCGGGCAAGATGCCTAGGCCCGTGCTCACGTGGAAAACGCTCTTCATAAGACCGACGACCACGTGAAAGCCGATCAGGCCAAAGACGACCGAGGGAATGCCGGTCAAAAGCTCAATAAGCGGCTGAAAGATCTTGGAACCAAACTTAGGGCTAATCTCGACCGCAAAGATGGCAGAGCCGATGGCGATGGGCAGCGCGATGAGCGTGGAGAGCACCATGACCGCAAACGAGGTGACGATCAGGGGCAGGGCGCCGGTGTAGGGCAGGCCGTTTTTGGCCGTGTTGGCCAGGTCCCACTTGGTGCCGGTGAAGAACTCGACGACCGAGACGCCGTCCTTGATAAAAGCCGAGAGGCCCTTTTGGGCGACCATAAAGATGAGCGCGGCAACGACAAGCGTCACGAGCGCTACGCACGCGCCCGTGACGCCCAGGCCCACGTTCTCAAGATCGCGCTTTGGCAGCTGTTTTGCCATTGCAAACCTTTCCGGGGCGATTATTTATTTAGCAGAGACCTTGCCGCTGGCGTCCTTGACGACCTTCATGGCAGAGACGGGGATGAAGCCCTGCTCCTCGACGAGCTTGCCCTGGACGTCGTCGGAGAGCATGAACTCCAGGAAGGCCTTGGTGGCCTCGTCGGCGTCCTTTGCGCAGTACATGTGCTCGGTAGCCCAGATCTTGAAGGAGTCGTCGGTGACATTCTTGCTCTTGGGCTCGACACCCTCGACCTTGATGGCGTTGAACTTGGAGTCATCGAAGTGCGAGAAATCGAGGTAGGAGATGGCGTTGTCGGTGCTGCCCATCTGAGTCTGGACGTCGCCGGACTTGTCGAGCTCGGCGTCGCCCTTAAAGTCGACGACCTCGTCGCCAAAGACGGCGGCCTCGAAGGTAGCGCGGGTGCCGGAGCCAGCCTTGCGGTTGAGAACGACGATCTTGGCGTCGTCGCCGCCGACCTCCTTCCAGTTGGTGATCTGGCCAGAGAAGATGCCCTTGAGCTGCTCGAGGGACAGGTCGTCGACCGTCACGTTCTTGGAGACGACGGGACCCATGCCAACGACGGCGACCTCGTGGTCGACGAGGTTCTTGACCTGGTCGGCCTCGAGCTTGGTCCCGGCGAAGACGTCGGAGTTACCGATGGTGACGGTGCCAGCAGCGACAGCGGTCAGACCCTTGCCCGAGCCGTTGCCCGAGCCGGAAACGGAGACGTCCGGGTTGGCATCCATGAACTTCTCGGCAGCAGCCTCGACGAGAGCCTGGAACGAGGAGGCACCGTCGTAGGTCACCTCGCCGGAGACGGACTCGGCAGCAGCGCTACCCTTGTCGGCGGCGTCGGATGCGCCGGAGCCGCCGCAACCAACGAGACCGAGACCGACGATGCCGGCAAGACCACCAGCGAGGCCGAGGAACTGACGACGAGAATAAGCCTGATCGAGCATGATCTTCCTTTCATACATGCGACTCGCGGGCACCCTGCCCGCTTTGCTGTTTGGAAAGATACGGCCCCGACCGGGCAGCGCCCGCGCCAGCTGCGGTTTCTTACGGGCATTTGATAGACCCTTACCGCAAGCGCAGCACGGCCTTTACAAACGAATAACAAACCCGGCATTTAGCGTGGCGCGCCTTTTACACCAGAGGAAGGTAGTCATTGGGTGTTCCTATAGTTTTGTCAACCGTCGGGGCTACTCCCGGTAGGGCACCCGGTCGCGCATCACGGCGTATATC
>NZ_JBDMSL010000039.1:0-5595 GCF_039758965.1 Collinsella aerofaciens
GCGATCCCCGGCCTTGACGACGAGTTCCGCGTCATCGTCTCCCCGTGGATTCTGACGGTGCTCGTGACCGACCGCCTGGCTCGCTACTACGAGACGGTCACCAAGCACAACCTCAAGTATCGTCGCTACTATCACCAGTTCGACTACTAAAGAAAACGGGTGCGGGAACGTGCCGGGCTATTGAGAGGAACACAGAATGAGGCAGTACATCATCGCCAGCCATGCGCACTTCGCCACCGGCATCAAGGAGAGCGTCGAGCTGCTCTCGGGCGCTCGCGACAACGTCCACGATCTTTCGATGTTCGTCGATGGCCGCATGGACGTGGCCGAGGAGGCCCAAAAACTGCTGGCAGGCATGTCTGCCGACGATGATGTCGTTGTCTGCACCGACCTCTTTGGCGGTAGCGTTAACAACGAGTTCACCAAGATCGTCCAGACGCGTCCCCGCACGTACCTCGTTACCAACATGAACCTTCCTCTGCTCATCCAGCTGCTGTTCTCTGACGAGTCGGCGCCGGTTGAGGAGACGATTCGCGCCATCGTCGCTGCGGACGATACGCGCGTGAAGTTTGTCAACGATCTTTTGGTCGATGACGAGGAGGAGGAAGAGTTCTAATCCGCAGCACCTACTGACACGCCGTATGACGGCACAAGACCTTTGGGGGGTCACATTATGATTCAGCTACTTCGCGTTGACCATCGCCTGCTTCATGGCCAGGTCGCAGTTTCCTGGGTTCAGGGCCTTGGCTCCAACTGCATCTTCTGCGTGGGCGATAAGGTCGCTAACGACCCGGTGTGGAAGACGACGCTCAAGATGGGCAAGCCTGCCGGCTGCAAGCTCGTCATCAAAGATATGGAGCATGCAATCGAAGCTATCAACTCGGGCGTGACCGACAAGTACAAGATGATCATCTGCGTCGCCACTATCGCTGAGGCAAAGCAGCTTGTTGAGGGCTGCCCGCAGATCAAGTCGGTCAACCTGGGCAACACCAAGCCCAAGGACGAGAAGCGTCCCGACGCTCGTCAGGTCTCTCGTCAGATCTTCCTGACCGCGGCCGAGGAAGCCGATGTGCGCGAGATGCTGGATCGTGGCGTTGAGGTCGAGATTCGACCCCTGGCCGATGACCCCAAGGTCGACTGCGCCAGCGTGCTCTAGGCGTTCAATTTCGAAGAGTCTGAGCTCTTCGTAGTGTCCTATATGGAAAGGGGGATGTATGCTTACCCAAGCAATCCTCATCGGACTTATCGCCGCATTTGGTAAGTTCGACTGCCAGCTCGGTACGCTCTACGCGTTCCGCCCCATCGTCCTGTGCCCGCTCGTGGGCCTGGTGCTGGGGGACCTGCAGTCCGGCCTCGCGATCGGTGCGAGTCTGGAGCTGCTGTTCATGGGCTCGATCTCCATCGGCGCCTACGTGCCGCCTGATGAGACGATCGGCGGCGTGCTCGCCTGCGCCTTCGCTATCCAGCTGGGCCAGAGCACCGAGGCAGCCATCGCGCTTGCCATGCCCATCGCCACGCTGTGCCTTGCCATCAAGAACATCCTTAACGCCGCCCTGCCGATCCTGGTCGACCGCGCTGATGTCTACTCCGGCCAGGGCAACCTTAAGGGTGTCTATGCGATGCACTTCCTGATCGGTTTGACCGGTATCATCATGGCGTTCCTGCTGTGCTCGTTGTCGTTCTATCTGGGTGCTGACGCCATCCAGGGCCTGCTCGACTTCATCCCGCCCTTTGTCCTTGCTGGCTTTGGCGTTGCCGCCAACTTCCTGCCTGCCATGGGCTTCGCCATGCTCGGCCGCCTGGTGCTCACCAAGCAGCTCGTGCCCTTCTACTTCCTGGGCTTCCTGCTGTGCTCCTACGCCAACGTGCCCGTCCTGGGCGTCGCCCTGATCGCCATCATCATCGGCATCGACAAGTTCGACCTGCTCGGCCTGGGCGGAGCCCAGCCCCAGCTCTCCGCGGAAGGGGATGAGGACGATGACTTCTAGTCCCGAGAACAAGATCACGCGCTCCGACCTCGTCAAGAGCGCCGTCAACGTCGGCGCCCTGGGCATGGAGTTCTCCTGGACCTACTACAAGCAGATGAACATCGCCTTCTGCCTGATGGTCGCCAACATGCTCAAGAAGATCTACGCCGGCCGCCCCGACGACTACGCCGCGGCCCTGCACCGCCACTGCGCGTTCTTCAACATCACCGTTCAGTTCGCCCCGTTCGTCGGCGGCATCGCGATGGCCATGGAGGAGAAGGTCGCCCGCGGCGAGATCGAGCCCGAGAGCGTCAACGACGTCAAGGCCGCCCTCATGGGCCCGCTGTCCGGCATCGGCGACTCCATCTTCCTGTCGACGCTGCGCGTGGTCGCCGCCGCGGTGGGCATCAGCCTGTGCCAGGCCGGCAACCCCTTCGGCCCCATCGCCTTCCTGCTCATCTACAACGTCCCCGGCTTCGCGCTGCGCGTCTGGGGCGCCGTCAAGGGCTACGAGCTGGGCGTTGGCTTCCTGGACGAGGCCCAGAGGACCGGCCTCATGCAGAAGATCATGACCTGCGTGGGCATCGTGGGCGTCATGGTCGTGGGCGCCATGTGCAAGGACATGTTCTGGGCCAGCATCCCGGTGGCCATCGGTTCGGGCGACGACGCCCAGACCCTCCAGGACATCCTGGACGGCATCATGCCCGGCATGCTCGGCATGATCGCCTTCTGGCTGTACTACTGGCTGCTGTCCAAGAAGATCAACCCCATGGTGCTGATCGTGGCCACCATGGTCGTGGGCATCATCGGCGCGTTCTTCGGCGTGCTGGCGTAGGTTCCTGCGTTCTATTCTGCCCCCAAGGGAAACGGCGACCCATTGCGGTCGCCGTTTTTTATTACCGAAAGCTAGCTGGAGGTGCTTCGTGATTCGATCTGACAATCCACCCGATAATGGCGTGAGCGGGGCGATGTATCTATTTGGCACGGCGCTCTTGTGGAGTTTTATCGGCATCCTCGTTCGCGCCAATTCGCAGTCAGCTCTTTTGATCGGTGCCGTTACGGCAATATTTATGGCGCTCTTTATCCTGCTCGTCGGTAGGCCCGTCCTCCGCGTCAGCCGTCTTATTGTCCTTGTGGCCGTCTGCAACTTCGTGACGGGCACCACGTTTAACTTTGCCAACCAGCTCACGACGGTCGGCAACGCGATCGTTCTGCAGTACACCTCGATGATTTTTGTTATCGTGTATCAATCGCTCGCAACTCGCACGTTGCCCTCGCCTGTGAAGATTGCCTCCGTGGTGGTTGCTTTTACGGGTATGGGACTTTTCTTTTTAGGCGATTTGAGTGCCGAGGGCATGCTCGGCAACCTGCTTGCCGTCATTTCGGGCGCCACCTTTGGGCTGTGTTTCTTTTTGAACTCTCGCCCCGATGCGTCGCCTATGGTGTCCTCGCTCATCTCCTGCGGTATCTCGATGCTGCCGATTGTCTATTTTGCCGGCGCCCTAGACTCCGTGAGACCATTTGAGTGGGGACTCATGCTGGTGCATGGCCTTTTTTGCAGTGGCCTTGCGAGCGTGCTGTATGCCAAGGGGATCGCGCGCACCAACGCGTTTGCGGCCAACTTGGTTTGCATGAGCGAGGTCGTGCTCGCTCCCTGCTGGTCGGCGCTCCTCTTTGGCGAGGTCTTTCGCTGGAACGAGTTTTTGGGCGCGGCGATTATCGTTTTGGTGATTGTAGGCAACTTGGCATACGATGCCTTTGGCGATGGCTTTCTGGTGGCGCTTGTCCGCCATCGAAACAAAGAGCGCACCTGACGGGATACGTCTGCCGTTTACGGTAAAAAACACCCCGCTGAGCGAGTGGTATTAAATAGTAAGAACCTGCATACCTATAATTGGTATCAAATCATTTGTGCCTGGCATAGGTGTTAGCAGCACACCAGGTGCGCTTCGAGCCGTGTAATCGAACTCCCGGAATTGATATCAACAACGCGCGCGACGGGAGTGACGACGGTTCGAGATTCCTTATTGGGAGGAATTATGCTTGTCCAAGCAATCCTCGTCGGCTTAGTCGGAGCGTTTGGATGCCTCGACTACCAGCTCGGCACCCTTTACGCGTTCCGCCCCATCGTCCTGTGCCCGCTCGTGGGCCTGGTGCTGGGGGACCTGCAGACTGGCCTTGCCGTTGGCGCCAGCTTGGAGCTGCTGTTCATGGGTTCGGTTTCCATCGGCGCCTACGTGCCGCCTAACGAAACCATCGGCGGCGTACTCGCCTGCGCGTTTGCCATACAGCTCGGTCAGGGTACCGAGACAGCCATCGCGCTTGCCATGCCCATCGCCGTCCTTTCGCTGACGTTCGACAACATTACCAGTGCCTTGTTCCCCGTGTTTGTCGATATGGCAGACAAGTTCGCCCTCAAGGGAAATCTCAAAGGTATTTACGCCGTCCATTGGGGACTTGGACTTTGGGGCTGCCTCGAGTACTTCTTGCTGTGCGGCGGCGCATTCTACTTGGGGTCTGACGCCATCCAGGGCCTGCTCGACTTCGTCCCGTCCTTCATCATTGATGGTTGCGGCGTTGCCGCCAACATCCTGCCTGCCATGGGCTTCGCCATGCTCGGCCGCCTGGTGCTCACCAAGCAGCTCGTGCCCTTCTACTTCCTGGGCTTCCTGCTGTGCTCCTACGCCAACGTGCCCGTCCTGGGCGTCGCCCTGATCGCCATCATCATCGGCATCGACAAGTTCGACCTGCTCGGCCTGGGCGGAGCCCAGCCCCAGCTCTCCGCGGAAGGGGATGAGGACGATGACTTCTAGTCCCGAGAACAAGATCACGCGCTCCGACCTCGTCAAGAGCGCCGTCAACGTCGGCGCCCTGGGCATGGAGTTCTCCTGGACCTACTACAAGCAGATGAACATCGCCTTCTGCCTGATGGTCGCCAACATGCTCAAGAAGATCTACGCCGGCCGCCCCGACGACTACGCCGCGGCCCTGCACCGCCACTGCGCGTTCTTCAACATCACCGTTCAGTTCGCCCCGTTCGTCGGCGGCATCGCGATGGCCATGGAGGAGAAGGTCGCCCGCGGCGAGATCGAGCCCGAGAGCGTCAACGACGTCAAGGCCGCCCTCATGGGCCCGCTGTCCGGCATCGGCGACTCCATCTTCCTGTCGACGCTGCGCGTGGTCGCCGCCGCGGTGGGCATCAGCCTGTGCCAGGCCGGCAACCCCTTCGGCCCCATCGCCTTCCTGCTCATCTACAACGTCCCCGGCTTCGCGCTGCGCGTCTGGGGCGCCGTCAAGGGCTACGAGCTGGGCGTGGGCTTCCTGGACGAGGCCCAGAGGACCGGCCTCATGCAGAAGATCATGACCTGCGTGGGAATCGTGGGCGTCATGGTCGTGGGCGCCATGTGCAAGGACATGTTCTGGGCCAGCATCCCGGTGGCCATCGGCTCGGGCGACGACGCCCAGACCCTCCAGGACATCCTGGACGGCATCATGCCCGGCATGCTCGGCATGATCGCCTTCTGGCTGTACTACTGGCTGCTGTCCAAGAAGATCAACCCCATGGTGCTGATCGTGGCCACCATGGTCGTGGGCATCATCGGCGCGTTCTTCGGCGTGCTGGCGTAAG
>NZ_JBDMSL010000039.1:5692-7403 GCF_039758965.1 Collinsella aerofaciens
GAAGATCAACCCCATGGTGCTGATCGTGGCCACCATGGTCGTGGGCATCATCGGCGCGTTCTTCGGCGTGCTGGCGTAAGGGCCCGGCTGCATAGATTTTCGTTGCAACCTGGAAAGGGGATGGAGCAGGCCTATGCCCTCCATCCCCTTTTTGTATAGAAGGAGTTCGTATGTTCGCGAAGGATCGCGAAGCAATGCGCCTGACGCCGGCGGAGGTCAGGCTGATTCTTATTGAGTCCCTGCAGTGGTGCGCCAACAACGCGGTCTACTTTTTAGGGCTTATCGGTGCGGCCACGTATGATCTGGCCGGCACGGCCTTTTTGGTTGCCGCCATTACGCTCGTGCGCAATCTTATGACGTCGGCGGGCAATATGGTGTCGGGTTCGGTCATCGATCGCTTTGGACCGCGCCGGACGTCATTTGTGACGTGCGTGATTACGGCTGTGCTATCGCTTGGCGTGGGGTTGGCGCCGCTGTCTGTCCCCGGGCTTGTGTTTGCCGCGTGCGTCTTGGGGCTTGCGGGCGGCTTTATCAACACCTGCACGCATGCGTTTCCGGGATACCTGGAGTCGACCACCGAGGGCCGTACCCGCGTGAACGGCCTCATGGTGTTCTACAGCAATATCGCCTATACCGCTGGCCCGCTGCTCGGCGGTGCTATCGTGAGCTGTTTTGCCACGCAATCGGTCTACCTGCTCATGGCGGGCATGATGGGTGTGGCGGCCGTGCTCTCCTTGGGCTGTCGCGAGTGCGTTGTTCCCGCAAAAGGGGAAAAGCCGAAGGGCGGTATTCTGGGCGGCATGGCCGAGGGTGCGCGACTTACGTTTCGCGACCACGACCTGCGCCTCATCTTTATCTCGGGCTTTTTGGGATTCTTTGCGTTTGGCGCGTTTGATTCGCTTGAGTCGTTGTTCTACCGTGATGTGCTCAACGTGGATATCGTCTGGCTGGGCTGGCTGTCCTCTGTCGTGGGCCTCACTTCCTCGGTGGGCGCGTTCATCCTGACCAAGCTTTCTGCTCGCCATGTCAACCTACGATTGCTGCTCGGCGCGCTCATGGCCGTGGGCATTGGGTCCATGGTGTACGTGGGCACAGATATGCTGGGGGTCGCGATTGTCGGTCAGGCGATTAACGGTCTGGCCTGGGGGTTCCTGGAGCCGCTGCAGATGATCTTGATTCAGGAGCGCGCCGACATCAAATACCTGGGTCGCATTACCGGCTTTGTGCGCTTTGGCCTGATGAGCGCCGGCGTGGTGCCGCTGCTGGCGGCTCCGTTTTTGGCGGAGGCTTTGGGCGTCCAGACGGTACTGTTTGGAGCATCGACCATTATTGCGCTGGTAGGAACGCTGTTCTTTGTCACACAAGGGAGACGCCGGGGGCGTTAGCTATACATCAAATTCTAATTTAATACCACTCACCAGAGAATTTCGACCGTTCACCGAGGATTGGAACAGATTGAAAAGTGGTATTAAAAACACGTTGGGTGTATGTCTATAATTGGTATCGAAAAGAAACGCGATGTATAGATTCGCGTGCAGGACAGAAAGGAAAAGCCATGAAGGAAACCGAGAAGATCGAGATCATGCACTTTAGCCAGGAGGGCTACGTCGAGGACGGCAAGAACGTCTACGAGGCCGGCAAGAAGATGACCGCGCTCGCCGACAAGGTCGCCGACGAGGGCTACGACGCCGTGTTCCTGATGGGCGTCGGC
>NZ_JBDMSL010000040.1:0-6533 GCF_039758965.1 Collinsella aerofaciens
CGGCCCGTTCTGGGCGCGCCTCAATCGTAGCCCGAGATGGTCCCAGGCTGACAATTTCGACTGTAATGGACGTTCTTGTTTGACTAGTCATTTAAGAACGTCCCCAATGACTACCCCACCGCAACAGAAAAAGCCCGGGCAAAAGCACCGGGCTCGTAATGCAAGTTTGTATCCAAGCAGGATATAGGGGAAGCCCTACAGCTCCAGCTCGTTGAGACGGAGGATCGCAACAATATAGATCTTGAGCGCCTGCTTGAGCTGTTCCTCGTTGGCGCACTCGTTGGGGCCGTGCATCTGGCCGCCCCACGCGGGCAGCTCTAGGCCGGTCTCTTCGGGGCCAAACGAGACGGCGCGGGCAAAGTTGCGCGCGTACGTGCCGCCGCCCATGGCAAAGGGTTCGGCATGCTTGCCGGTGAACTCGTTATAGGTATCGATAAGCGCCTTCACGGCCGGATCGTCGGCAGACACCGAGAACGGCACCTTCGCGCGACCCAGCTGGCACGTCACGCCAAAACGGCCCACGAGCGGGTCGAGCTGCTCGCAAATGGTATCGGCACTCGAGCTGTCGGGGAAGCGCACGTCGATGACCTGCTCAATATGGCCATCCGCCACGCGGATGACGCCAGCGTTGCAGGTAAGCGGGCCAAACGCCGGACTCGTCGCATCGATACCCAGGCCGCGGCCATAGGCATCCGCATGCACAAAGGCCAGGAACTTGACGAACTCGTGCTCGGCAGGCGTCAGCAGACGCTCGTCGCGTGCACCAAACGCGTCCTCGGCCTCGCGCAGATACGCCACGATCAGGCCGACGGCATTGATCGTTCCCTCTGGCATCGAGGCATGACCGCCAATGCCGTGGGCAAAAATCTGCGCATGGCCATTGTCGAGCGCCGTGATCTCCAGGCGGTCGGCGTTCTCAACGGGCGCCGGCAGCTCATCGGCGGCAATCGCGAGCTCGCAGATGGACTGCGACGGAATGGCGTTGCTCGCCTCGGCACCGCTCCAGGACACAATGCGCCCACCGTCGATCTTGGGACTCACGAACGTCGCTCCAAACTGGCCCTTCTCGGCATTGCAAACCGGGAACTCGGCATCGGGCGTAAACAAAAAGTCGGGGTCTGCGTGGTTCTCCAGATAATGGTGAACGTCGGACATGCCCACTTCCTCATCGCAGCCCAGCAGCGCGCGGAAGGTATAGCGCGGCACAATGCCGTGCTTGAGCAGGTAGGCACCGGCGTAAAGCGACAACACCGCCGGACCCTTGTCATCAATCACGCCACGGCCGAGCAGCCAGCCCTCGCGACGCTCCATCGCAAACGGATCGGTGTTCCAGCCGGGGCCGGCGGGCACCACGTCCACGTGGCAGATGGTCGCGAGCTGCTTGTCGCCGCGACCCGGGATATCGGCAATGCCCACATAGCCCTCGTCGTCGCTCGTCTGGTAGCCGAGCTTTTGCGCAATGCCGAGCGCGCAATCGAGCGCATCACGAACCGGGCGGCCAAACGGCGCGCTAGGCTCCGCATCGGCAGCAACGGCTACGGACGGATAACTCACCAGCTGCTCGATATCGGCGACGACGTCCTCCCAGACCTCGTCGACATACTCGGTAACGCTCTGCTCCACCTGATTCATGGACGACCTCCTTACCAATGAGCGACGGGTACGCCCGCCCCTCACATTGCGTCTATTAGATAGCGAAAAGTTTAGCAAGCTCGGCCACCGAGTGCACCACTGCATCGGCACCCGCCGCCTCGTGCTCGCCCGACGCCGCCGCGCCCGAATAGATACCAATGCACGGCACGCTCATCGCGTGCGCGCCCTCGACGTCGTTAAAGCGATCGCCGATCATCACGGCATCGCCCGCCGTCGCACCGAGCTCTGCCAGGGCATCGCGGACCGAATCGGCCTTGGTCTCGCGCCCCTGCGGCGGATTCATGCCAACCACCGCCTCAAACTGAGAAAGTCCCAGCTCTCCCACCATGTCGATACACTTTGCCTCCATGCGTGACGTCGCCACGGCCATACGCTTGCCTTGGGCGACCAACCCATCCAGCAGCTCGGGGATCCCGTCAAACACGGGATACTCCTCCGGTCCCAGTTCATCAAAAAAGGCACGGTACTCGTCGGCCACCACAAGCGACTCCTCGCGCGAGAAGCCATAAAAGTCGTGAAAGCTCTTCCACAGGGGCGGCCCGATCATGCGGCGCAGGTCACCCATCTGCGCCTCCGAAAACCCGCGCGCGGCCAACGTCTTGCGCGTCGAGGTCATCACCGCCCGGCCCGTATCGGCCACCGTGCCGTCAAAATCGAACAGCACAACCGGCCGCTCGCATAGCTGTAATGCCGCCATCGGCACTCCTCTTCCCCAGTTGATGATTTCCACACCGACACTTCAAACTGTTGACTATTCAACAATTGAACCTAGCAATGTAGAGCAACTCCACTATACTTGTCGCACTTTGCTCTCAGAAGGCGGCGCGAAAGCGCCCCAACGAAAGGTGCAATTATGTCTTTTGCCATCATAACCGACTCCACGTCGGACATCTCCCCCGCCCGCGCTCAAGAGCTCGGCATTTACGTGATTCCACTGCATGTGATTATCGAGGGCGAGGACCTGCTCGACCAGGTACAGATTACCGCCCAGGAGTACGTCGCGCGCATGGCCGGCTCCGAGCAACTGCCGCACACCTCGCAGCCGAGCGCCGGCGAGTTCAAGGCACTCTTTGACCGCGTGCTCGCCGACGGCCATGATAGCGCCATCTTTATCTCACTGTGCAGCGAGTGGTCCGCCTGCTATGCCAACGCCAGCCTGACGGCCGAAACGCACGAACTCGACGTGCGCTGCATCGACTCGCGCACCGGCTCGGGTGCCGAGGGCCTGCTGGTGGAGTACGCGCTGGCCATGCGCGAGGACGGCCGCAGCCTGGACGAGACCGAGGCGCAGATCCGCGCGACGCTGCCCGACGCCCACCTGTTGCTGATTCCCCGCACGCTCGAGAACCTCGTTAAGAACGGCCGCGCGCCCAAGCTCGCCGGCCAGCTCACGCAGATGCTCAACATTCGCCTGGCCGTTTCGCCGGAGTGGAAATCGGGCGAGATCAAGGCCATCAAAAAGGGCCGCGGCGCCAAGCGCATCGTCGCCAACACCATGGCAGACTGCCTCGCGTTTTTGGCCGAGCATCCGGGCTCCAGCGTGCGCGTGCTCACGACCGGCGCCGCCGAGGAGCAGGAGCTCGTCAGCCAAGCACTCGCAGGCCAAGACTATGTAGACGCCGGCACCGGCCCCATCGGCTGCACCATCGCCACCCATGTAGGCGTCGATGCCATCGCCATCAGCTACTGCCCCCGCTACCAGCCAACTCACTAGGGACGCCCACATCAGTTGCGGTGGAATAGGGACTGTTTTTGGCTTATCAGCCGCAAATCAATCCCTATTCCACCGCAACTTGGAAATCGGCGATCAGCCCAGCGGACCCTGAAACAGCTCCTGATGAGTGCCCATTCTCACCAGCCTAATCACTGGGTTAGTCTTATGGGGAAGATAAAGAACGACCACATCGACCAAGCCATCGGATAGGTGGAAATCGATGTGGCCGTTGTAGTTTCCGCCCGGGTTTGAGAGCTCGTGGGCGCCATACTCCGCCGGAAGTGACCCATGGGCCACAAGCTCTGCAACCGCCGCTTTAAACTCACTTTTTAGCTGCGGATGCATGCGCATCGTTCGTTTGTAGTCCACCTTAAATTGAGCCTCGACTTTAATCTCGAACATCGCTATTCCTCATCGAGGAATGACATAAGCTCATCAGCGTTATTGAATGACAGGCTATCGTCCGGCAAAATCCCCAACTCATGAGCCTCGGCAATCACCATGGCGCGTCTCGTCGCCTCGTTGGGCACCTCCGCCCTTCCTACAATCTCAAAAGGAATCTTTCGCTGATTTACCAGCTGCCGAACGGCAAGATTGAGATAGGAATTGAGGCTGAGGCCGACCGAATCCAAGAACTCAGTCGCCTGCTCCTTGAGCCCCTCTTCGATTCGAACCGTCGTAGGCTTAACTGTTGCTGTAGACATTTGCGACCTCCTCGCCCTCGTCTTTTACACAAGTATACCCAATATAAATGGCAATCTGATGTTAAATAACATCAGATTGCCATGCGTATTCATGTCGCGTGGCACGATTAATCTACATCAGCCCGCTCAGGGCGATGTCGACGGCCTCATTGATGTCGTCGGTGATGTGTACGAGCTCGGGATCGAGCGGGCTAATCATACCGGCGTCCATCACCGGGCCGTTAAGCCAGTCGAATAGGCCCTGCCAGTACTCGCTGCCTACCAGTACAAGCGGCATGCGCTTGACCTTATGCGTCTGCACCAGCGTGAGCACCTCGAACATCTCGTCGAGCGTGCCAAACCCGCCGGGAAACACGATGGCGCCCGAGCTGTATTTGACGAACATGGTCTTGCGCACAAAGAAGTAACGGAAGTCCATGCCGAGGTTCACGTATTTATTGAGCCCCTGCTCGTGCGGAAGCTCGATACCCAGGCCGACCGACTTGCCGTTGGCGCTCGCCGCTCCCCTGTTGGCCGCCTCCATGATGCCGGGGCCGCCACCGGTGATAACCGCCACGCCGCGTTGGGCAATCTTGCGACCGACCGTGCGCGCCGCCTTGTAGAGCGGATCGGTCTTGGGCGTGCGGGCGCTACCGAAGATGGTCACCGCAGGCCCGAGCTCGGCCAGCGCGCCAAAACCATCGACGAATTCTGCCTGAATACGAAGGACGCGCCACGGATCGGCATGCAACCAGTCGGTCGACTCCTCGGGCGCCAGCAGGTTGGCGTAGGTGTTGTCCTTAGGAATCATGGGGCCGCGCATGACCACGGGACCGCGGCGGTACGTCTCGTCGTAGGCAGGCTCGCCCTCGACGTTCTCATTCTTAATCATGGGTACTCCTATCGAAGATAGAAACGGGCGGGGTCGACGCCATGCGCCAAACACCCGCCCGAACATCATCTATTCGGTATGGTACCCACGATGCATAAAGTGCTTGCAAGCTATCGGTCAGCGGTCGTGCAGATAGTGCTAGCGAACGCGACGACCGATCGCCGCTTGGCCTTTGCCGTTACTCACGCCCCGCAAGCGCGCCCGCGGCTCTTAGTAATCCACCGCCGCGGGGCTGTTCATCCAGTCGCTCACGAACGCACCGTAGCGGCCCTCGATAATGGCCTGGCGGGCACGCTGCATAAGGTTGAGCAGGTAGTAGATATTGTGCATCGAAAGCAGAATGCCGCCGAGCATCTCCTTCTGCGTGACCATGTGACGGATGAGCGCACGGCTGTAACCGCCCGTGCACACCGGGCAGGTGCAGGTGGGATCGATGGGACCGTCGTCGTGCGCAAAGCGCGCGTTGCGGAAGTTGAGGCGACCCTCGCTGGAGAATGCCGTGCCCATGCGGCCGGTGCGCGTCGGCAGCACGCAGTCGAACATGTCGATGCCCACGCCCACGCCGCGCACGAGCGTCGTCGGGTTGCCGACGCCCATCAGGTAGCGCGGCTTGTGCTTGGGCATGTACTCGCTCACAAGCGGTGCCAGGGTCTCGAACATGGTCTCGTGGTCCTCGCCCACCGAGTAGCCACCAATGCCGTAGCCCGGGAAGTCGCCGCACTCCTCCAGATGGCGCAGCGAGCGCAGACGCAGGTCCAGATGCATGCCGCCCTGAACGATACCAAAGAGTGCCTGGTCATCGCGGGTATGAGCCTTGTAGCAGCGCTCGGCCCACATGCTCGACAGCTCCACCGCGCGCTCGACGTAGGCGCGTGTGGCAGGATAGCCGGGGCATTGGTCGAGCTGCATGCAGATGTCGGAGCCGAGCTTCATGGCGATTTCCATGTTGTCCTCGGGCGTCCAGAACACGTGACGGCCGTCGTAGTCATTGACGATAAAGCGCACGCCCTCGTCGGTGAGCTTGACGGCGTCGTTATGGCTAAAGACCTGGAAGCCGCCCGAGTCGGTGAGGATGGGGCCGTGCCAGTTCATAAACTTATGCAGTCCGCCCAGCTCGGCGATGGTGTCCTCGCCGGGGCGCATGGACAGGTGATAGGTATTGGCAAGCACGATCTGGGCGCCGAGCTGCTTGACGGTCTCGGTAGGAATGCCCTTGACGTTTGCCTTGGTGCCCACGGGCATAAAGATCGGCGTCTCGATGTCGCCGTGCGGGGTATGCAGCACGCCGGCGCGCGCGTGCGTGGTCGGATCCTCGGCGATCAGGTCGAATTTAAAAAGACTCTGGTCCATAAACTGGAACTCCTTGGTTGCGGTTCATACGCAGACCATTATACGGGCAACCCGCAAGGAGCACCGACTCGACAGAAACTAGTGCAAAGGAAACCTGCCCCCTGCACCAATGCACCAGGATAAAAATGATCCGTTTTCCTCCGTCCCCAACGGATCATTTCCGACAGACACTATGACCCAATCCGAGGGCACTAAAAAGATAGGAGCCCCCGCTCGTGACCGCGGGTCGGGGCTGCGACAA
>NZ_JBDMSL010000041.1:0-4175 GCF_039758965.1 Collinsella aerofaciens
TTGCTTTTCTCGCTTTGCTCAAAAAGATTTTAAGATTACCTTTGTGACATGGAAGTAAGACGGAACGAAAAGATTACATTCCGCTGTACCCGGTATGAAAAGCTGGCACTTGCGGAGCAGGCAGCCCGATGTAGCATGAGCACATCGGAGTATTGCCGGAGTTTGTCCCTTGGAGGTCGCCCAAGGGAAAGGTACACCGAGGAGGAACGGCAGCTTCTCCGGGACATAGCCCAGTTGAAAGGAACGCTCCAACGGCTGAACAACTACTTCGGTGGTCGCCAGTACCGGGAGGTATTTGAAGAGAATCAGGCACTAATCACCGAACTTAAAAAAATACTTTCACGATGATAGGGAAAGGAAAGAGCATATCGCATGGTACGGCTGCACTGGAGTATGACCTTGCCAAAGAGATAGACGGACAGACAGCTGCCATCGAGATAGCCCGGCATGAACTTTACGGGTGTACGGGTGCGGAAATGGTACAGGAAATGAAACCATACCACGCTGATTTTCCGAACGTAAAAAACAATTGCCTACGTTTCGAGGTCAGTCCTTCGATAGAGGAAAGCGCCACCTTTACGGATGCGGACTGGGCGGAACTTGGTAACGACTTCATGCAGCGCATGGGGCTGGCGAACCACCAGTACATCATCATCCGGCACAGCGGTACGGAGAGCAAAAAAGAACAAGCCCACCTGCATATACTGGCAAACCGGGTTTCCCTTTCCGGGGAACTGTACCGGGATAACTGGATAGGGAAAAAGGCAACGGAAGCCGCCAACGCCATAGCCAAGGAACGGAACTTTGTACAGTCGCAGGACATCGGCAAAGCCAACAAAGCGGAAATCAAGGAAGCCATGGACGACGTCTTGAAGAAGATGCAGGGCTTTGACTTGACTAAATTCAAGGAAGAACTTGGTAGGAGAGGTTTTAAAGTTCGGGAAGCCAGGGCAAGCACCGGAAAACTTAACGGCTACTACGTCACAGCCCGAAGCGGTACGGAGTATAAGGCGAGCGAGATAGGGAAAGGCTACACTCTCGCCCATATCGAGCGGACACAAAGCAAACTGAAATATAACTCAATGAACATATCTCATGGAAACAAACTCACACCCGGAAGCGGCAGCTTCCACCGTTAAGCAGGGACAGTACAGCCCCCGGAAAAGAAAAGACACAGCACCAAAGGTTAACCCGCAGCTTGCGATAGAACTGTTTTTTCAAGAAATGGGACGTATTGAAGCCTATACAAAGCGCATAGAGGATGCAACATCCCGAAAGGTACAAATAGACGGGAAAAGCCTCGAAAGTGCCGAAAATCGCCTAAAAAACGTATTGTCGGACTTTGAACGGCAGGGGTACAGAATGAAAAACGGCGGTTATGTGGACAAACGGATTTCGTTCTACTCAATCCTTTGTGCTGTTATCTCCCTATTGTTCGCTTGTTTCATGTGCTATCTTTGGACGGATGCAGCCAAAGACCGGGACAACTACAAGCAGTATTATGAATACTTCCAAGAGCAGGCAAGGGAACAAAAGGGAAACAAATAAACTCTAACTTTACGAATTATGGGAACAACGGAACACGAAGAACCCCGGTTCTTCTTCATACTGAACAAGGGTGCGAAGTCCGGCGGCGAAATCACCCATGCCGTCCTAAACGGTAGTATCGTTTCGAAGCCGGCAGGCTGGGACGCCTTTCATGGGCTTGCACTGGCGAAAGAGAAACTAAGCAGCGAGGAAATACAACAGCAGATGAAAGAACTTGGTGTAGAAATGGAAATCGTTCCTCTGATTTGACAAGATTACCCGGAGTGTTTCAGCCGGGTAATCCTGTTACTTATCCTTGATTTTCCCTTTAAGGGCGTTTATAATCCACCCTTTCGGATTGTTCTTTTCTCGTGATTTTCCGTTTAGGAGAGCCAGTTCTCCGATAAGGTCGGTTATCTTTTCTTGTGCCGTTATGAATGTCTCTTTGTTCCGGTTTATCTCTTCCGATGTGAAACCGCAGGAATAACGGAGATACTCGTATACATGGCTGTCTATCTGATATCGTGCTGTAACCTTTGCCTGCAATTCTTTCCCTTCCAGTTCTTCATCCCTGAACTGTGGCTGATAGACCGGGTAAAACCTAAATCCGGTCACCTTGCTACGTTTGTTGTTTGGGTTTTCACGCACTTTCACGTAGTTGAAAGTGTATGGGCAACTCTCATCAAGCGCAGCCTTTGCAGGTTTTAAAACCCTTTCCTCGAAGTTGTCAATTCTATCTTTTCCGTTCTTGTCCTTGTACTTGTCCGCTGGTATGCCAAGGCGGTCTTTCAAGTTGTCAAGGGATATATCCAAAGGGTACACTTGCCCACTCATTAGCATGTAAAACCTAAGGGAATACCCGGTAGGCAGCGCAAGAGCCTTGTTTAATTCAAACTCTCTGTACCCCTTGGCGAACTTGGTAAACACATCCCAAAGGTCATTAGACACACGAAAGGTTATAATGCCAGTGTGTTTTTTATATTTGGGATTAGATATAAATCCGCACTTCCACCACTCCTCGTCATCTTCGTAAGTGAAAAAACGTCCTGCCAAAGAATCGAGTGCGGCTATGATTTCATTGTAATCACGTCCGGAAAAAATAACGTCCGAGACATGCATTTGTGCATCAACATCCCAAAGTCCATGCTCAAATTTGCGTTTCGTACCTGCATAATCTTTCAGCTTTACCCCTTTCAATTCTGCCTGGCATGCTTCCAAGATACGAAGTACTATTCTTTGTTCGTGTATGGACATATCTTGCTGTTTAGACCATGTATATACCCATGAAACAACAACATCTTTGTTTTTGGTAATAGGTAGTTTCTTTTTCATAAGCGATTGATTTGCTGCAAATATACATAAAACCTACATTGAAACAAAAAAAGAAGGGTAAAACTCCCAAAGTGTAGGGAATAGTGAGGTGAAAAACTCCCAAAGTGTAGGATTAAAACTCCCAAAATGTAGGGAAACTCATGCTTTAATCCCTTTATTCATTGGTATTTGCGAAGAAGTGATAGAGCATATTACAGACGATGCTTATAACAGACAAGGGAAATTTATAGAGTTAAATGGCTGATTTACTGTCGGAAAAAGAAAAACAATAGGGAAAAAGAGCAAAGCAAAACCAACCAACGGGCGGTAGGACTGTGAGCTGCTTTTTATGGCGTGTACACATTTGTGTACAAAAAGTTTGTATTTTATTGAAATATAGCTATCTTTGTGCTGAATTTAAAAGCAAACAGATATGGAAGCATTATCAGTAAGAGAATACCGAAACAACCTCGCAGCGTCTTTCACCAAAGCTGACAATGGCGAGCAGGTACTAATTCGCAGGAAAAACGAGATTTACGCTTTGGTAAAAGTTGGTCGTGAAGATTTGATGATAACCCCGGAGCTGCAAGCAAGGATTGACAAGGCAAGGGAAGAAATCAAATCCGGAAAGTGTGTTACCCTCAAAAGCAGTGAGGATATTGACGCTTATTTCGACAGTCTATGATGTACACAATTAGGGTTTCCGACGGGGTGGATAAGGTGATTGCCAAATGGAAGAAATCAAACCCCAATTTGTTCAAGAAGTATAAGAAAATCTACAAAGAATTGTTAGAGCACCCTAAGACTGGGCTTGGGCATCCCGAAGCGTTAAGGGGCGGTGGGGATATTACATGGTCTCGACACATCACCGCCCATGACCGGATAATCTATGACATTTACGAGGAAGTGGTAGAGGTCTATATTTTGGAGGTAGAGGGGCATTACAACGATAAATGATAAAACTGTTATGGTCGAATATTGTGTTTACTGGTTAGAGAACGGCGAGCCTATGCACGAGATGTTCTCTAACCTTGCCGCCGCCGAGATGTACTCATGTGCGATAAGAGGGAAAGAAAACGTTGAATGGGTGGAGGTGTCCGAAGAAGAAGCCATTGATTTGGACGAACTGGAAGACATGTTCCCGGATGACTTCTGCGGCGTGTAATCCCCTTGGGTAGAAATGGGGTAGAAATTGTTAGGCTGTGGGGGGATTTTCTAACACGCCGGGGCTTTTTGCCGGGCGGTTAGCATGGATGTATTCCCATGCGGCATGTGTATATATAGCAAGAAGTGTCCTTGTCGGACATTCTTGCCTTTCTCGCTTTGCTCAAAAGGAT
>NZ_JBDMSL010000042.1:0-4140 GCF_039758965.1 Collinsella aerofaciens
TTCGTGCAGGTCGGAACTTACCCGACAAGGAATTTCGCTACCTTAGGACCGTTATAGTTACGGCCGCCGTTTACCGGGGCTTGGCTTCGGGGCTTCGCCGAGATGGCTAACTCCTCCGCGTGACCTTCCGGCACCGGGCAGGCGTCAGACCCTATACGTCGCCTTGCGGCTTCTGCAGAGTCCTGTGTTTTTGGTAAACAGTCGCTTGGGCCTCTCCACTGCGGCCCGCCTCCGCTCCCCGGGCGAGCCGGTTCACGTACGCGCGGGCACCCCTTCTCCCGAAGTTACGGGGCCATTGTGCCGAGTTCCTTGACCATGGTTGACCCGATCGCCTCGGTATGTTCTACCCACCCACCTGTGTCGGTTTGCGGTACGGGCGCGCACGCGCCTGCCTAGGGGTTTTTCTAGGGACCTCGGGCTCACTCGCTTCGCTCAGTCGCTTCGTCCGGAGCCTCGCCCTCAATGCGGACCGGATTTCCCTGGTCCGCGGGCCGCGCTCCATCACGGGGACGTCCAGAACCCCGCCGAGCCACCCCCATCCGTCGCCCCGTCGGTCGTAGCGCCGCGTGCGCGGTGCAGGAATGTCTGCCTGCTGCGCGTCGGCTACGCCTACCGGCCTCGCCTTAGCCCCCGACTGACCCTGGGAGGATTAGCCTTGCCCAGGAAACCTCGGGTTCACGGCGGACGAGTTACTCTCTCGTCTCTCGCTACTCATGCCAGCATTCTCACTCCCATGCGCTCCACCGTCGGTCGCCCTCCGGCTTCTCCGCCCATGGGAAGCTCCCCTACCGATTCTAATGAATTAAAATCCCGCCGCTTCGGTGTCCAGCTTAGCCCCGTGTATTGTCGGCGCATGTCCACTCGACCAGTGAGCTGTTACGCACTCTTTGAATGGATGGCTGCTTCTAAGCCAACATCCTGGTTGTCTGGGCGGACGCACATCCTTTGCCACTCGGCTGGAACTTGGGGACCTTAGCGGGCGGTCCGGGCTGTTTCCCTCTCGAGCACACAGCTTAGCCCACATGCTCTGACTGCCGCGCTCTGGGCCGCCGGCATTCGGAGTTCGGTTGGATTCGGTAGGCGGCGAAGCCCCCTCGTCCATCCGGTGCTCTACCTCCGGCGGTGAACGCGCGACGCTAGCCCTAAAGCTATTTCGGGGAGAACGAGATATCTCCGGGTTTGATTGGCCTTTCACCCCTATCCGCAGGTCATCGCCGCCGTTTTCAACCGACGTGCGTTCGGCCCTCCACGGGGTCTTACCCCCGCTTCAGCCTGCCCACGGATAGCTCACCCGGCTTCGCGTCCGCGGCGCGGGACTCAAGTCGCCCTGTTAAGGCTCGCTTTCGCTCCGGCTCCCTTTCGGTTAACCTCGCCCCGCGCCAGCGACTCGCTGGCTCATTCTACAAAAGGCACGCCGTCACACCATAAAGGTGCTCCGACTGCTCGTGGGCGCACGGTTTCAGGTACTGTTTCACTCCCCTCCCGGGGTGCTTTTCACCTTTCCCTCACGGTACTGGTGCGCTATCGGTCACAGGGTAGTACTCAGGCTTGGATGGTGGTCCACCCAGGTTCGGACCGGGTTTCACGTGCCCGGCCCTACTCAGGGACCGCGTCGCGCCGTCCGGTCTGGGTTCGCGTACGGGGCTGTCACCCGCTGCGGCCGGCCCTCCCATGCCGTTCCGCTCCCCAGCCGGACCTGCGCCCGGGGGCGGCAGCCCCCGGATGCGCGGCCCTGCAACCCCGTCGGCGGAACCCCTGCCGGGTATGCCCGCTCGACGGTTTGGCCATCGGTCCCCTTTCGCTCGCCGCTACTCGGGGAGTCTCGAGATTGATTTCCTCTCCTCCGGGTACTTAGATGTTTCAGTTCCCCGGGTTGTCCTCCCCCCGCCTATGTGTTCAGCGGGGGGATATCCACACTGCTGTGGATGGGTTCGCCCATTCGGAGACCCCCGGGTCGAAGGATGTGTGCTCCTCGCCGGGGATTATCGCAGCTTGCCGCGTCCTTCATCGGCTCCCTGTGCCAAGGCATCCGCCGTGCGCCCGTGGTATCTTGCGGGACCGCTCTCGGGCCCGCGGGATATCCACGTGTCGCTAATAAAAATTAATCGATATCATGAATAGCGCTCGTATGTCGCAATTCGGGTATCTCATACCGCGGCACAGTGTCTTCACTGTGCTCGCGATCAGATGCTCCTCACTCATTATTAAGTGAATTCTTCTTGTTTGGATCGGATGAATGATTGCTATCATTCTGTTTGATTAATCGCAGAAAAGAATCGAGTCTGGAAGAGAATCTCTTCCATCTCTCTCCTATCGCTATGCGGCTCTCAAGGTACGCGGGTGCGACCCCGGGGACCGGGTGCTGCGGGGAATCATCCAGGCGACATCCACCGGACGGGCTCCTGCCCTCCATTCGAGTTAAAGTTTGTCTCTCTAAGAACGTATCTCCCTAGAAAGGAGGTGATCCAGCCGCACCTTCCGGTACGGCTACCTTGTTACGACTTCACCCCCCTCACCCTCCACACCTTCGGCGCCTCCCCCCTTGACGGTTGGGCCGGCGACTTCGGGTGCAGACGACTCGGGTGGTGTGACGGGCGGTGTGTACAAGGCCCGGGAACGCATTCACCGCGGCATGCTGATCCGCGATTACTAGCAACTCCGACTTCATGGGGGCGGGTTGCAGCCCCCAATCCGAACTGGGGCCGGCTTTCCGGGATCCGCTCCCCCTCGCGGGGTGGCATCCCTCTGTACCGGCCATTGTAGCACGTGTGCAGCCCAGGGCATAAGGGGCATGATGACTTGACGTCGTCCCCGCCCTCCTCCGCCTTGACGGCGGCGGTCCCGCGTGGGTTCCCGGCATCACCCGATGGCAACACGCGGCGGGGGTTGCGCTCGTTGCGGGACTTAACCCAACATCTCACGACACGAGCTGACGACAGCCATGCACCACCTGTATGGGCTCCTCTCGGCCACGGGGTCTCCCCCGCTTCACCCATATGTCAAGCCCTGGTAAGGTTCTTCGCGTTGCTTCGAATTAAGCCACATGCTCCGCTGCTTGTGCGGGCCCCCGTCAATTCCTTTGAGTTTTAGCCTTGCGGCCGTACTCCCCAGGCGGGACGCTTAATGCGTTGGCTGCGGCACGGGGGGATCGTCCCCCCACACCTAGCGTCCATCGTTTACGGCTGGGACTACCAGGGTATCTAATCCTGTTCGCTCCCCCAGCTTTCGCGCCTCAGCGTCGGTCTCGGCCCAGAGGGCCGCCTTCGCCACCGGTGTTCCACCCGATATCTGCGCATTCCACCGCTACACCGGGTGTTCCACCCTCCCCTACCGGACCCAAGCCGCGGAGGTTCCGGGGGCTTCGGGGGGTTGAGCCCCCCGCTTCGACCCCCGGCCTGCCGGGCCGCCTACGCGCGCTTTACGCCCAATGAATCCGGATAACGCTCGCCCCCTACGTATTACCGCGGCTGCTGGCACGTAGTTAGCCGGGGCTTCTTCTGCAGGTACAGTCTTGACTCTTCCCTGCTGAAAGCGGTTTACGACCCGAAGGCCTCCGTCCCGCACGCGGCGTCGCTGCGTCAGGGTTCCCCCCATTGCGCAAGATTCCCCACTGCTGCCTCCCGTAGGAGTCTGGGCCGTGTCTCAGTCCCAATCTGGCCGGTCGGTCTCTCAACCCGGCTACCCGTTGTCGGCACGGTGGGCCGTCACCCCGCCGTCTACCTGATGGGCCGCGGAGCCATCCCCTCCCGTCGGGGCTTTAGCCGGGGTGCCATGCGGCACCCCGGGGTATCCGGTATTACCCGTCCTTTCGGGCGGCTATCCCGGGGGAGGGGGCAGGTTCTCCACGTGTTACTCAGCCGTTCGCCACTCGCTTCCACCCGAAGGTGGGTGCCGTTCGACTTGCATGTGTTAGGCGCGCCGCCAGCGTTCATCCTGAGCCAGGATCGAACTCTCCGTCCAAAATATATGGGCTTCGAGCCCGTCCGGTCCCCTCAGTTCATCGCTGATCGGTTCCGTTCGATTCATATGGTTCTAGTATAGGAAAAGGAATTTCTCGGGGCCGCCTCTCGGCGGCCTTGCGAAAAACAAATCCAAGTTAGACCATTTCAAATGGTTCGATGTCTGCCCGGATGCGACACA
>NZ_JBDMSL010000043.1:0-3406 GCF_039758965.1 Collinsella aerofaciens
TCACCATTGTCGGCCTAATCCGCGGTCTTTCATGCAGCAGGGGCTCTCAATGTTTTTATGTCCTGCTCATATCGTCTGTGCCGGCACCTGGGGACAGTCCTTATGTCAAGAGATTGGTGGTCGTTGGGGATGTTCTTGTTTGACTAGTCGTTTAAGAACGTCCCCAATGACTATTGAATTGGCTTTTTGAGGGCTAAACAGGAACTATCTCACCGCAACTGCGTTGGGCGTTTTTTGGCGGCTGGTTTACTTGCTCGCGAACAGCCAGATTGCGATGATCACCAGGATTGCGGCGACGACGCAGACGATGGCGCCTGTGAATTTGATGCGTGAGTCGCGGGTACGCTCGCGCACCGCGTCCTCGGCGGCCTCGAGCTGGGCGACTTCTCGCTCGGTCTCGGCGTGTTCGGCTTTGTCTCGGGCCAAGGATCCTGCAAGCGACTCAGTGATCTCTGGGTGGTCGTGCACCTCGGTCGCCTGTTCGATGATTGACTGCGCATGTGCGGCATCTGCTTGGGCGTTGGCGATGCTCTGCTCCTGGTCGCGGCGTGCCTTGTCCTCGGCAGTGATCTTCTCGCGCAGTTCGCGCTGACGAGTCGCGGCGGCAGTCTTCGCCGTCTGCAGCTCGTCGCGCGCGGCATCGGCTTCGGTCGTCACGGCTTGGTGCGCGCGTTTTGCGTCGGCGATAGGGGCTTGAGCTTGCTCGACGGCCTGCTCGGCTGCGGCAAGCGAGTGTTCAAGGTCGGCGGTGATACGCGGGACATCTTCTTCGGCTTTACGCAGGGCATCTGCCGTGTCGGAGATCTGCATCGAGAGCTCGCTGGTGCGCACCGTATAGTTGGCGGGATTTGCCGAGGGATTGCGTTGCAGCTCGGCATACTCATGACGCAGTGTCTCGAGCTGGGCGCGCGTGGCGTCGACGGTTTGTTGTGCGGCGGCAATGCCGGCGTCTCGCTCGGCCTGCACCTTGTCGCGGATGCGCTTGGAATCCTCAAGACGGCGAACGAGGCGGTTGCCGGTCTCGCGCGAGCTCGCCTCGCGGGCCTCCACGGCATCGAGCGCGGCCTTCAGGCGGAGCTCGGTCGCGTCATCCTCTGTCTTCATTTGTTCGAGCTGACCCTTGAGCTCTGCTACTTTGGAAGCATGGACATCGCGATTGATTTCGGCTGCCGCAGCGGTCTTTTGCGCTGTGGCGATCGCCTGGCGCTGGTCGGCGACGATCTGGTCGTAGCGGCCTGCGATATCCTGGCGCGTCTCGAGTTCCTCGGCCTGATCGGCAATGCGCTGCTCAAGTTCGGCCAGGTGGGCGCGGGCATCGGCAAGTGCCTTTTTCGCGGCGTTCATCTCGCGCATGGCCGAGGCGCCCTGGGCGATAAAGGTACCCACGGCGTTCGCAGTGTTCGAGACAGCGGTCCCCAGATCGCGGCTTGCGGCGGGGGAGTGCGGGGCGGTCGGGCGAGCGGTGTCGGCAGCGTCCGCATCGGCAGCCTGCGGCGCGGCGATATTGCCGGTACCGCCCTCGACCACAGAAAAGCCTGCTGCGTGCGGATCGACCGCATCGGCGCCAATCGTGGGGTGCTCGAGCTGCAGAAACGAGGGCATGGTGCTGCCCTGGTCGGCAACCGGAGTCTCGCCGGGCACAAAGGTCGAGGCCGCCTCGGCGGCCTCCTCTTCCTCGGCATCGATATCGGCATCGGCGACGGCGTCTTTCATCGCTTTGACAGCATCCATCATGGAGTCCATGACGGCATCGAGCTCTTCTTCCGAAGACACCTCGATGGGGCCCGCTGCTTGCGGGGCGTCGTCCTGTACAGGGGCGTCGTCCTGAGCGGGCGCATCGTCGTTTTGCTCATCGGCGTTTTCTGTTTCGGGGGTTTCCGCCGTAGCGCTTTCGTTCAAGATGGGGTCGTCGATGTCGATACCATCGCAGGTCACAGCGTCAGTATCTGCGGTGACGTCTGCGGAATCATCAATATGCTGTTGAGTCTGGGGGTCCAGCTCGTCTGTCATAGGCATGTGCTCCTCATCGTTGTTTGTCACCCTATGATAAAGTCTCGCGCCGACATCCCGCGCGCCGCAGCAAAGTTTCAAAACGTGTTCGATGGCTCGATCTGATAGCAATAACTCGATCGCTTTATTCAGTTTGTACTTGACAATCCCTTCGCCGAACGACGTGGTGCCGTTCGCCTGCCATGGGCTTTATTTTTCACTTGAAGAAGCTAAAGTTGCATTTCAGCTTTTGGCGCGTGAAGTTGGATGCGCGCAGTCGGCGGGCGTGCCCGTCGCGATTTGAAAGGACTTTGTATGGGACTTTTCACTGGTAAGACCGTGATCGTCACCGGCGGCGGCAAGGCCACGCTTAAGGACGGTTCCGCTGGCTCCATCGGCTACGGCATCGATATCGCATTTGCCAAGGAGGGCGCGAACCTCGTCATCACCGGCCGCAACGTCGCCAAGCTCGAGGCCGCCAAGGAGTCTCTCGAGGCCGAGTACGGCGTCAAGGTTCTGCCTGTTCAGGCCGATGTCTCGGCTGGTCAGGACAACGAGGCCGTCGTCCAGAACGTCATCGACAAGGCCATTGAGGAGTTCGGCCGCATCGACGCCGTCGTCAACAATGCTCAGGCCAGCGCCTCGGGCGTGACCATCGCCGATCACACCATGGATCAGTTCAACCTGGCCATTTACTCTGGCCTGTATGCCACCTACCTGTACATGCAGAAGGCCTATCCGCACCTGAAGGAGACCAAGGGCTCCGTGGTCAACTTCGCTTCGGGCGCCGGCCTGTTTGGCAATTATGGCCAGTGCAGCTATGCCGCCGCCAAGGAGGGCATCCGCGGCCTGACCCGCGTTGCCGCCAACGAGTGGGGCAAGGACGGCATCAACGTCAACATCGTGTGCCCGCTTGCTTGGACCGCTGCGCTCGAGAACTTCCAGGATGCCTATCCCGAGGCGTTCAAGGCCAACGTCCACATGCCGCCGGCGGGTCACTACGGCGACGTCGAGAAGGAGATCGGCCGCGTTGTCGTTCAGCTCTGCGGTCCCGACTTTAAGTACATGAACGGCGAGACCGTCACCCTCGAGGGTGGCATGGGCCAGCGGCCGTAGGGGGTTACGTCTCAGGTTCCGCCGTTCTAACGAACGGCGGACCAGCCGACGCTGCGCGGGCCGCATTTGGACAATCTGACGTTCAACTTCAAGGGCGCGACCAGAAGGTCAGTGCCCTTTCGTTTCACATCACCTTGTCTCAAATGCGGCCCGCTCGCTGACTTATGCTCAACCTGCGGCGCCATTTTGCTTGAAGGCACCTTGCTCGATCTGGCGGGTTTTCTCTCATATGACCCAATCCGCTGTCAAGAGCCACAATGGCCCCGCCGACCGCTTGCAATCGGTCGGCGGGGCCTGCCGT
>NZ_JBDMSL010000044.1:0-3219 GCF_039758965.1 Collinsella aerofaciens
CACGGACTTCTTAAGACGCTTGGGACGTGTGTGTCCAAGGCTCGGCTCAAGCGCTTTGACCTTGCCTACGACATTCCGGTGAGCCGCTACGACTGCCGCTTAAGCAAGGACAGGCGCATGTACAAGTCCGTCATATCGAATGGCATCACGGAGTATCTGGGGGTCAAGAACACGCCCGCATACGTCAAGGTCTACGACAAGGCCGCCGAGCTGCATCTTGATACGGACAAGGTGCAGCTGACGCGCATCGAGATGACTTGTGATGGCGAGTGGACTGCGGAGCAGCTTGAGGAGCACTGGCCGCAGGTGCACGCGTGGCACAGTGAATCTGGGACAAAGGATTACATTCGCGTGATTGGAATCATGCTGGCCGAGAAAGCCGAGAGAAACGAGGACGTTGAGACGCTCATCAATATGCTTGGACGCACCAGCCGGCCAAAGGTACGCGAGTACCTGCGCACGCCGTGCGTGAAGCTGCCGGATGGAGCTGCCGCCCTGCTGCTGGCGGAAGCGAAAAGCTGGTGCGGCGCGGTAGGCGGGTCAATGGAGCAGGCGGTGACTACGGGGGCGGAGTAGTTCCGCATAGCGGATCTACGTAGCCCTCGTTCACCGGCTGCGGAATTGACGCGGCGGTCGAGCCAAAAGACAGACTGGGATAAGGGTCGATGGGCACACCTGCTCCATCGACCCTTTCCTTGCCCAAGTCTGCGAGCGCGGGAGGGCTGGATATCGGATTCCCATGGGCGAGGTACTACGACCTCGCCCATGGGAATCCGATATCCGATACCGATACCGATAGTGATTTGTGGGGTGGTTTGGAGGGGCGCGCTCATTATTTTTCGCTAACTACGTCCGAAAAATAATGTGACAAATGACAAATGACAAATCAGGTTGAGCGGGGGAGTTTGAGGGGGCTTGCCCCCTCATTCGGCGCTTGCGCCGATGGCCCGCACCTCATGAGCGACGCCGCGAATGAGTAGGGCTGGGGGGTCTCGGGGGGAACGCCCGAGCGGGTCAAGGGCGGCGCCCTTGCACGTGCCAAGCGTAGCTTGGTATAACGTGACTATACCAAATGTCGCTAACGCACCTTTAGGTGGTTCGAACTCGGGAGTTTGACATGACCGTAGCACCCTTGATTGCCATGAAGTCGACCAAATGCGAGAGCCTTGAAGCCGTGGGCAAGGAGCTGGACAGGCGGGCGCACACCTACGCCAACGATGTTGACCAGAGCGGCCGGCATGTCGGGTACCTGTGCCGCGCGGGGGACGAGAGTCCCGTTCCGCTCGAACAGGCCATCGAGCGCCGTATGGGCGAGCTAAACACGAAGAGGAAAATCAGGGACAACCAAGTTCGCGCGATGGGGTTCATCGTGTCGACAAACGAAGCGCTTCCGGACGAGGAGACGGCCAAGGAGTTTCTTGACAGGTCGGTTCAGTGGTTCGGTGCGCGGTACGGCTATGAGAACTTGCTCGCCGCCCAGATTCATCTGGACGAGGGCACCCCGCACGTGCACATCTGGATCGCCCCGGTCATCCACGGCGAGGACGGCTACGATCGCCTGTGCGCCAAGGAGCTGTTCGCGCCCGACAAGCGGCGCAAGAACGCCGAGGGCAAGTGGGAGGTGACGGCCCAGGGAACCATGAGCAGGCTTCAGGAGGACTTCTGGGAGCAGGTCGCGAAGCCCTACGGGTACGAGCGCCCAATGCGCCACGAGCTGCGCGCGAAGGGCTACAGGAGCCTTGACGCGTACAAGGTGCAGGTCGGCACCACGAGGGCGCTCAAGTCCGAGATAGAGACCCTTGAGGGCGAGAGAGACAAGGCGAAGCACGGGGCGATAACGGCGAAGCGCGAGCTGGACGGCCTTGAACAGCTCAGGGTTGAGTCCAGTGTCAAATTGGGTGCCGTGAACGCCAAGGTCGATGAAAAGCGGGCGCAGGCTGCGGAAATCGACCGCCGAATCGCGGAGAAAATGGCCGAGCTTGACCGCTTGAACGGCGAAATCGGCGAGAAAATCGAGCTGCGCAACGAGGTGGGCGAAAACCTCCAGCGCGAGCAGCGGCGATTGGAGTCGGTTCGGCAAGCGGCGGGACGGCTTGAGGAGGACGTTGAGGAGCTGGAAGCCATCGCTTCCCTCGCTGACCAGTTCGACCACGCGGGACGCTTTGAGAAGCGCGGAATCATCGATGAAATCGCTGCTCGATGCGATGGACTCCGAGGACGAGTTGAGCGGGTCGTTGAGGGAATCAGAGGAGCGGTTGGACGGCTTGAGGTGGCAATTGCGGACCTCTCCCGAAAGCTCGCGCCGAGAAGTGCGCGGATGACAACAAGGGCGCTCAAACGCGATTTGGCGGCCTTGGAGCGCGATTACGGGGAAGACGATGACAGAAGCCCCAAAGCCCGTGCTGCGGAAGCCCAGAGGGCTGCTAGGGCGCGGGATGCGAACCGTGACGATAGACCGCCGCAGCGGTCGTGGAGTCAGAGCCGCTAGAAACGAAAACGCCCGCCCAGCCTTAAGCCAGGCGGGCGGGTCGTTCGTTTGAGGTACAATTCGGCAAAGGCGAACGGGGCTCCTACCCCCCGACGCTGACACTGAGGTCACGACTCAAATGCCACCGTAGTACCACGGCCCCATTCTAGCACGCGGGCATCTGACTACAGCAAACTGGCAAACCATATCCGAGTTTGTGACCTCCCGAGACCCGGGAGGTTTTCTTTTATGAGCGGCGAAAGTAAACAAATTGATGAAGACGAGAATGGCCCCGAGAACGGCGGCATGAAATCCGGCCCTTGTCTAATAGCCGGATTTCATGCACTTTCGTGCACTTCCCCTAGCTACTACAACCCCTATAGGGGTGTAAATAAAAATACGCTGTCGGTCGATATGGTTCGACTTTCTCTTACCTTCAAGGGTGACCGTGGCGAGTGGTTGAGCCGCAAGGGAGCGCAGCTCACAGACTGCGACGAGATGAGCGCTTGGACGTCGAAAATCAGGCCGGGCGGGTGGTATGAGCTGTGGAGTTTCGCTTTGGGCGGCAGCTCGGTCGCGCTCGGCATCGGGTTTATGGAACCGTCCTGCAAAGTCAACATGCACAAGGGCTTTATCGAGTTCAACCCGAACAAGGTTGCTGGCGATAAAAGGTTCCACGGACTTCTTAAGACGCTTGGGACGTGTGTGTCCAAGGCTCGGCTCAAGCGCTTTGACCTTGCCTACGACATTCC
>NZ_JBDMSL010000045.1:0-3196 GCF_039758965.1 Collinsella aerofaciens
AACGCAGAGTCGGGCCGCGCCACGGTCTTCGGCTACCACGTGGACGACCCCGAGCGCTTCGGCGTCGTGGAGTTCGACGGGGAGGGCAGGGCCGTCTCCATCGAGGAGAAGCCCGAGCGCCCCAAGAGCTCCTACGCCGTCACCGGCCTGTACTTCTACCCGGGCGACGTCGCCGCCAAGGCGCATAGGGTCGAGCCCTCCGCGCGCGGCGAGCTGGAGATCACCACGCTCAACCAGATGTACCTGGAGGAGGGGACGCTGTCCGTGGTCACCCTCGGCCGCGGCTACGCGTGGCTGGACACCGGCACCATGGAGAGCCTCCACGAGGCCGCGGAGTTCGTCCGCGCCGTGGAGCACTCCCAGGACCTGCCCGTGTCCGTGCCCGAGGAGATCGCCTGGGAGAACGGTTGGATCACGACCGCCGAGCTGGAGGAGGCCGCCGAGGCCTACGGCAAGTCGGTCTACGGGCAGCACCTGAAGAAGGTCGCCGCCGGCGAGATCGTCAATAGCCCGCGCGAGTACTAGCGCAAGCTTGTTTTCTTTTAGGGGTCACCGTTTATCTGGTGGCCCCTTTCGTTATGATTACGTTGACCATAAAGACAATATGATTGGGAGTGGATGTGTTAAGCGTCTACTTTGGCGATATGCCAGAAGCGATTTACAACACAGCGACATATTTCAAAAACTCTTACCGGTCTTCTTGGATTACGGATCCCTATGCAGTCTCGATAATTAAAGATGTCGATCGATCGGTTGTTGTCTCCGAAAACGTCATCGAAAGCCCTGTGCTTGGATCCATCTCCCCACTCCAGCTTTCTGGTGGCGTGAAAACGCTGCTGCTTATGAGATTTGATCGTAAGCATATTTTTAACGCTTCTACCTGTGGTGACAACTGTGCCAAGTGGATTCTCGACATGGCGAAAGACCGCAAGCTCGTTGTGAATCTCTATCATGTGATGGACTTTGGTCGCGAGGATTTTAAAATTAAAGTCGTGAATAGCGGCCGAATCGTTCACAACATGGCCGATTTGATTCACGAGTCGATTCCGTATCTGTAGGTGCTGCTTATGAACGGTTCGCATCTTGTTAAGATTTCCCGCCGTAGGGGAACCAAGTACACATTTACCATCAAGCGGAACATCACTATTGTGCGTGGCGATAGCGGCACGGGTAAGACGACGCTGTTTGACATGGTCGCAGACTACATGCGAACGGGCGAGCAGTCGGGCGTTTCCTTGCAATGCGATTGTCCCTGTGTCGCCCTGACCGATTATGATTGGCGAAACCAGCTTTCGTCCGTTCATGACTCGATTGTATTTGTCGATGAGGGCTTAAAAGAGATCCATTCTGATGAGTTTGCCCATCATGTGCTGTATTCCTCGAATTATTTCGTGCTGATCTCAAGGGCTGATTTCCCCAATCTTCCGTATAGCGTGGATGAGATTTACAAGATTAAGACGAGCGGAAAATACCATTCTTTCGTCCCTGTTTATCAAGATCGCGGGAATCATCGTTATGCTATTTCCCGGTCGGCGCCAAAACAGGACTTTTCTATCCTTCTATGCGAGGACAGTAAGTCTGGTTTCCAGTTCTTTAAACGGCATTTTGCTGACAGTGAGCTTACCTGTACTTCGGCCATGACGAACAGCGCGATTTTGGGCTGGTTGGATCAGCATCTCGACGATCGCGTGTTTGTTGTCGCGGACGGGGCGGCATTTGGGTGCTATGCGGACCGCGTCCTTAAGCTGCAAGACATTCACCGCGATACTGTTACGGTTTGTCTTCCCGAATCATTCGAGTGGCTTCTACTGAGCTCCGGCGTAATTTCAGGGCTAGATGTTAAGACGGTTTTGGAAACCCCAGAAGCCTTTGTAAACAGTGAGAAGTTTAAAAGCTGGGAGGATTTCTTCTATAAGTACTTACGTGAAATAACTGGGGATTCGGTTTTTCACTACGACAAAGACTGCATTTCGGAGGCGTTTTGTACAGGAGGTAATTCTGCGAAGGTTATGGCTCTTATCGCATGCCGAAATGTCCGATAGTTTTGTTGAATAGCGTCGCGGCGTCACTTCCTGCGGCATACTAAAGAAGCTGTACATGCTTCAGATTGGATTTTCATGTCTGAGATTTTCGAACCCAAGAATATCATCGTCACTGGCGGCTGCGGCTTCATCGGCAGCAACTTCGTGCACTACGTGGTCAACAACCACCCCGAGGTGCACGTCACCGTCCTGGACAAGCTGACCTACGCCGGCAACCCCGAGAACATCGCGGGCCTGCCCTCCGACCGCGTGGAGCTCGTCGTGGGCGACATCTGCGACGCGGAGCTCCTGGACCGCATCGTCCCGGGCCACGACGCCATCGTGCACTACGCCGCGGAGTCCCACAACGACAACTCCATCGCCGACCCCGAGCCCTTCCTGCGCACGAACGTCGAGGGCACCTTCCGCCTGCTGGAGGCCGTCCGCAAGTACGGCATCCGCTACCACCACGTCTCCACCGACGAGGTCTACGGCGACCTGGCGCTCGACGACCCGGCCAAGTTTACCGAGGAGACGCCGTACCACCCGAGCAGCCCGTACTCGAGCACCAAGGCGTCCTCTGACATGCTGGTCCGCGCCTGGACCCGCACCTACGGCTTGCGCACCACGATCTCCAACTGCTCCAACAACTACGGCCCCTACCAGCACGTGGAGAAGTTCATCCCCAGGCAGATCACCAACATCATCGACGGCGTGCGCCCCAAGCTCTACGGCCGCGGCGAGAACGTCCGCGACTGGATCCACACCGAGGACCACTCCTCGGCCGTCTGGGACATCCTCACCAAGGGCCGCATGGGGGAGACCTACCTCATCGGCGCCGACGGCGAGAAGAACAACATCACGGTCCTGCGCATGATCCTGGAGGCGATGGGGAAGGACCCCGAGGACTTCGACTGGGTCGCCGACCGCCCCGGCCACGACCGCCGCTACGCCATCGACTCGACCAAGCTCCAGCGCGAGCTGGGCTGGAGGCCGGCCCACACCGACTTCGCCGAGGGGCTCAAGGCCACCATCGACTGGTACGTGGCCAACGAGTCCTGGTGGCGCCCGGCCAAGGAGGCCACCGAGGCCCGCTACCGCGCACAGGGCCAGTAGGCCGCATCCCGGCGAACCGCGCCGCGGGGCGCCCGCGCGGGGCCGCAGGGCATGGGGAT
>NZ_JBDMSL010000046.1:0-2860 GCF_039758965.1 Collinsella aerofaciens
CTTTAGTCTGCATCTTCTGCCCAACCGTATCGAAATATCTCTGTTTCGCACTCTCCAGCCGATGGGAGATGCTATCTCCAACCCAGCTTTCATTCAAATGACTAAGTTCGGGACGAACATAGTCCAACTCTTTTTCCCTAAAGTTGTGAATCTCACTCCCCGGCTTCACTGCTTGTACATGAATACTTGTTGCTCCCATAAGTTAACATTTTTGTGACAATCGATAACAGCCGGTGACAGCCGGCTGACAGGGGGTTAAGGGGGCTTGTCCCCTTACACACGCACCCTTTAGGGTGCTAGTGTGCTATCACCATACTGCATAGGTGCGAAGTTAGCAAATGTTCTGTAAATGCACAAATAAAGGGGAAAACATTTGGATTTGCGACAATAAAGTACTACCTTTGTTGCTGACCAAACGGTAGCCGACCGATACGGGAGAGTTACCAAAATACAAGCCGCTGGAGTTAATTGACGGACATCCGACATCTCCAGCGGCTTTATTTTTGCCTATCTGCTTCGTCTAGGCATACCAGTACCTCTACTAAAAATGTACTTCAAAGATACTTATTTTCTACCGACTTGATAGTTTTTACCCCATATTCTTGGACATTTTTCCCCCATGAGGTTATCTTTGTAGGGTGAAAGAGAAACCCATAAACGGGGATAGATTGAATGCTGGGAAGCATAAACAATCGGGGTAAGGTTAGCGAACCTTGCCTTTCATCCCCCATTATAACTTTACATAGAGGAACTTTATCTATCCCCCCCCCGCCCCCAAAGGGGGAGCGACCAAACGGCAGCTTCACTCAATGGAGTGTTACTGTTCATCAAAGCCAAGTGATAATTGTCGTTTCTCTGCTTCTTCTTTCTTTTGGGCAGCTAAAGTCTTTTTCCGAACGTATGTTTTAGCAAATGTCACTCGGTCACCATTGAATACTATCAGAGGATTAATAAACCAAAGATTATCGGCTGGTCCTCGGGCTATGATTTCAGCTTTTACAAGTTCTGCAAGTCCTTTATAAACGGCTTTGTCTGTTTTGTATTTGGTATATTCTAGGCATTTTTTTCTATTGAAGATGATTAAATCATTTTTGGGTTTCATGCAGGTCATAAAGTAACCAAAAACCCGAATAGCTGCTTGTGATAGGTCAAAGAATGCAGCAAAGTTAGAAAGATACAATTTAGTGAATTGTTCTTCATCTACTTCTATTTGACGGATAAACGAAGTCTTAAACACTTCTCCAGTTTCAGTGTCGGCTAAAGCTACTACGGCTCTCTTATCGCCACCACTATTACTCTTATACTTTTTAACAACATGATTTTCAATACCTTCTATAGCTTGTTTCATAAAAGGATTTTCTTCGTTCTTTTGAAAATCGGTTAACTTAACTGCTTTTTTATTTTCCATTTTGATGTGTTTTTGGGAAATATTATTCTCCACAAAGTAAACTATTATTTTCCATAAAAACAATATTAAGGGAAATATTATTTTCCTGTTTAGTATTATATTAGGAAATCAGTATTTTCTAGATTGGAAAATGAGAATTTCCAATATGGAAAATGCCCTATATTGTGTATCAAGTACTTAACTTATTCTATTTCTTCTATTCTTAATATACCCCCAAAACAGCACAAAATCAGTCACTTAAAAATCATCGGTCGGGGAGCGCCCAGCGGCAAGGGGCGGGACCACCCGTCCCGACGAGCGCCACACCATAAACTTTTTTTAGAATAAGCACACAACCGTTTTCCGAACCCTGCAAAATTTCTTCCGAATCCGAACGACGTAACACTCCATTGAGAGAGGCTGCCGTTTGGTCGCTCCCCCTTTGGGGGCGGGGGGGGGGTTACATACCCATACCGAAACCTCTGCTTCTGGTGATTTGCTTGAGTAGGTCTTTCCCCTCTTCCATAGCTTTTGATATGTTTGGGAAATGATGCCTTAAAGCCTCCAGTTGTTCGGAATTGAACAAGTCTTTCATCTTACCAAGTTCTTTTTTCAATTCCTTGGTTTCGGTCTTTAGTTCTTGGTTCTCCGTCCTTAATCGGTTACTGGTTGTCCTTGCGTTGTCCATTTGTTGTCTATAATACTCCTTGTCATTCTCGGCTTTGAATGCCTTTGTGCCGTTTTGCTCTTTTTCAAGTATAGCCTTTCCCAGTCTATCGGATAGCTGTTCATTTTCCCCCTCTAAAGCCTTTACTTTGGCTTTTAAGGCATCCTTTTCCCTATCGTTGACTGTTTTTCCAATCAAGCCGTAAAACTTCTCTGAAGCCTTAGAAATGAGTTTTTGGACGTTCTTCTTTGTTTCAATGGAACGTAGTTCTTTCTGAAGCTGAAGAAGCTGGTTTTGTACGTCCTTGTGTTTGTCTAATGCACTGGATATATCGTTTGATAGTTCCTGAAGCTGTTCTTTCGCACATTCGGTCTTGTACTGCATAGCCGATAAGTGTTTGCGGTCAGAAGAAACGCCACGTTCCATGCCCAGTGTTTCAGATGCTATGGTTTGGAGTTCTGCCATGTCATCACGCGATAAACGCACACTTTTCCCATTCGGCTGCGTCCAATCGAAAACTACATGGGCATGAAGGTTAGGTGTCCATTGCTTTGCGTTCATGTATCCTTCGTCCTTGTGTATATGGATTTGAAATGCTTCGATACCGAAACGTTCTTTGCAGACCGTGGCAAACTGCTGGAGTTCCTGCATGGTGGTTTCTTGTTTGATTACTATTACTCCCTCTCGTATGGGTGCGGCTTTAGCCTGCATCTTCTGCCCAACCGTATCGAGATATCTTTGTTTCGCACTTTCCAGCCGATGGGAGATGCTATCTCCAACCCAGCTTTCATTCAAATGACTAAGTT
>NZ_JBDMSL010000047.1:0-2374 GCF_039758965.1 Collinsella aerofaciens
TGTTAGCGCCGGGCGATTTTAGCCGCTAATAGTCAAACGATTTTGACCAATCCCGGTCACCGAATAATGGCCACCGTGCCTCCCCGCCGCCACTACGCTGGTGGTGCCAACACGCCGGCGTTAGGAGGACCATTGAGGTGAACGAGAGACACGATGACCTACAGGAGATTATAGACGCGGCGCTCCGGGAGATGGCCGCGGAGGAGGGCGACGGGTTCGACCCGCAGGCATGCAACCTCGCGGAGTTCTGCAGGAGGACGGGGCTCACCCGCTCCCGCGCGAGGACGGTCAGGGCACACGGGTTCAGGGCCCTGCCCCACGGGAACAGCGGGAGGAGGGCCGCGCCGGGCGTGCTCGCCGGCCACACCGGCCTGGTGGACGACCTCCTGCGGAAGGGCGTCACCAACTCGCAGGTGATATTCGAGCGGCTGCTCGGCCAGGGCTACGCCGGCGGCCTCACCACGGTGAAGACCTACATCGCCGCGCACCGGGACCTCGTGCCCGCGAAGAGGCGGCAGGCGGCCCCGCAGGGCTGCCGCGGCCAGCGCTTCAGGACGGCGCCCGGAGAGGCCTACCAGATGGACTGGGGCTTCGTCGCGGTCGAGCGCCCCGGCGGGGAGCGGGCGCGGATCGCCTGCTTCGCCATGGTCTGCCACCATTGCGGGGGCGCCCACGTCGAGTTCTTCCCGAACGCGCGCCAGGAGAACCTCCTCATCGGGATGCTGCACGCGTTCTCGGCGCTGGGCGTGCCCGCGACCGTGCTCACCGACAACATGAAGAGCGTGGTCGTCCGCCGCGATGCCGACGGCCGGCCCGTCTGGCAGGCCGACTACGCCGAGTTCATGGGCGTCGTCGGCTTCCGCACCAGGTTGTGCAGGCCGCGCCACCCCTATACGAAGGGCAAGGTGGAGAGGCTCGTCCGCTTCGTGAAGGGGAACTTCCTCGCGGGAAGGTCCTTCACCGACCTTGACGCCCTCAACCGGGAGGCCGCCCTCTGGTGCGCCGAGCAGGGAGGCCGCTGGCGCCGCGCGGCGGCATGCGTCCCGATGCGCGAGCACGAGGCGGCGTGCTCGGCGAACACCAGGCCGCTCGAGGTCACGGCCGAGGTCGAGCGGTACCTGTGCCCGCGCCGGAAGATCTCCTTCGACGGCTTCGTGAGCTTCGAGGGGCACCGCTACGGCGTGCCCTACTGGTACGTCCGCCGCGAGTGCAGGGTGAGCCGGGAGGGGCGCGTGGTGCACATATACAGCGACGACCTCTCCCGCGAGCTCGTCGCCCACGCCGTCGGCACCGGCGCCGACAGCTGGTGCGAGGGGCAGTGGGAGACATCGCCGGCGCAGCCCGAGGAGCTGCCGACCCAGCCGGTGGGGACCGTGGTCGAGCAAATCGCCCCGCCCAGGACGAAACCCGGTTTCGAGAGGTTCGACTTCGGGAGGGCCGAATGATGGCGGGCGCGGGGGCGAGCCCCTACGAGCTCGCGAGCGACGCCGCGTCGAGGCTCGGGATCGCCGTCGGGGCGGAGGAGCTCGCGACCCTCGCCTCGGACCTCGACCTCGGCGACGGGGAGATGGCCGCCGTGGCAGCCACCTTCTCCTACCTTGCGGAGAAGAGGAGGCTCGCCTCCATCGAGACGCTGCTGAGGCTGAGCAGGCTGCCCAGGCGCGAGCCCAAGACCTTCGAGGGCTTCGACTTCTCCAGGATCCAGGGCCGGGACGCGGCCGCGCTGGGCAAGCTCCCGTCGCTGGCCGACCTCTACGCGCACCGCAACGTCGCCTTCGTCGGGCCCGGCGGCATAGGGAAGACGCACCTCGCGCAGGCCTACGGGCGCGAGTGCTGCATGCGGGGGCTCAAGACCTACTACATAAAGGCGACCGAGCTCAGGGACAGGTTCCAGAAGGCCGTCCAGCGGGGAAACACCTCGCGGGTCGTCTCCTCGCTCGTCAAGCCGTCGTGCCTCATCGTTGACGAGGTGGGAAGATGCGTCTACGACAGGCCGTGCACCGACCTGTTCTTCGATGTCGTCGACAGGCGCTACGAGAAGGAGGGGCCGAACGCGATGGTCCTCACGAGCAACATCGCCCCGAGCGGGTGGGATGAGTTCTTCACGGGCGACGACACGCTCCTCTGCGCCCTCGACAGGCTGTTCGACAAGGCGTCGGTGTTCGTGATGCGGGGCCCGAGCTACCGCGGCAGGGGGCTCGACACCTACTCGGTGGAGGCCGTCCCCCAGGCGGTGAAGGTGAGGGGGATCCAGCCCGAGGGGATGTAGGGAAGCGATAGGAAAGACATAGATGCGGGCGTGTTGGCTAAAATGGGTCGGCCGGGATTGGTCAATCTCGGCCGACTATATTTGGCTAAAATAATCCGACGCTAA
>NZ_JBDMSL010000048.1:0-2317 GCF_039758965.1 Collinsella aerofaciens
CGCGCCGAGAGTACTGCGGGGTCAGCCCGTGGGAGGCCAGGGCGCCGCTGACCGGTGGACGGCACCGAGCCGTGCGCCTGAACTGAGAAGGGGGGAGGCCTCGCGGCCTCCCCCTTTTTTGCGTTAAAGGCGGCATTCACTAAGCAATTAAATCAATCCAATCATCCACCGCTGAATATAGACGTTCACCGTTCTTTGGTCGGTTCTTTGTTCTCAATGGACTAATATTTGCTTTAGCGCACTGCTGCGCTTGTCCTGTTTTACACGGGTCGTTTTATTGATTGTGACGGAAGGACTCACATGGCAGATGTTCATGAGCTGCTTGATACTTGGATTGCCAATGTCAAGGACGAGGAGCTCCTCGCTGAGCTTAACACGATGAAGGAGCAGGGTGATGAGGACGCCATCACCGACGCTTTCTTCCAGGATCTCGCCTTCGGTACTGCCGGCCTTCGCGGCACTATCGGTGCGGGCACTAACCGTATGAATATCTATACGGTCGGTCGTGCGACCCAGGGATTTGCTGACTACCTCAATGCGACCTTCGAGCATCCGACGGTCGCCATCGCTCGTGATAGCCGCAATAAAGGTGAGCTGTTCGTCAAGACGACGGCTGCCATTCTTGCAGCAAACGGCGTGACTGCCCTCGTGTATCCCAAGATTTCTCCTGTGCCGACGCTCTCCTGGGCCGTCCGCGACCTTAAGTGCTCCGGTGGCATTTGCATGACCGCTAGTCATAATCCGGCGCCTTATAACGGCTATAAGGCCTATGGCCCCGACGGCTGCCAGATTACTAGCGAGGCCGCCGATGCAATTTCTAAGGCTATCGCCGAGACCGATACGTTCACCGGCGTGAAGTCCATGGACTTCGATGAGGCTCTTGAGCAGGGTCTGGTCAAATGGATCGACGACTCGTGCCTCGAGCGTTATTACGACGCCGTTCTCGCCCGCGGCGTGACTAACCTTTCTACCGAGGAGATCGCTGGCGCTCCGCTTAAGCTCGTCTACACTCCGCTCAACGGCACCGGCCTCATTCCCGTCACGACGGTGCTCGAGCGCGCTGGCATCACCGATGTCACGGTTGTTCCCGAGCAGAAGGAGCCTAACGGCGATTTCCCGACCTGCCCGTATCCTAACCCCGAGATCCGTCAGGCCATGCAGAAGGGCATCGATCTCTGCGAGCAGGTTCACCCTGATTTGCTGCTTGCAACCGATCCCGACGCCGACCGTGTTGGCGTTGCCGTTAAGAATGGCGATGACTATCTGCTGCTGACCGGCAATGAGATGGGCGTTCTGCTGCTCGACTATATCTGCAAGACCCGTGCTGCCCGCGGTGAGGACCTTACTAAGAAGGTTGCCGTTACTACTATCGTTTCTTCTGCCATGGTTGACGCTCTGGCCGACGAGTACGGTTTTGAGCTCCGCCGCTGCCTGACGGGCTTCAAGTACATCGGCGACATCATTACTTCTCTTTCCGATGCTGGCGAGGTCGATCGCTTTATCTTCGGTTTTGAGGAGAGCTACGGCTATCTGGCCGGCGACCACGTGCGCGACAAGGACGCCGTCAGCACTTCGCTTCTGATTTGCCAGATGGCGCAGTATTATAAGCTCCAGGGCAAGAACCTTGCCGATGCGATGCACGAGTTGTACGAGAAGTATGGCTACTATCACAACAAGACGATTTCGCTAAGCTATCCGGGCGCTGAGGGTGCGGCAAAGATGGCCGGCATCATGGCTGGTCTGCGCGAGAACCCGCCCGCGGAGCTCGCCGGTTCCAAGATTGAGGCCGTCGTGGATTACAACACCTGCGTGAACGGCCTGCCGAAGGCTAACGTAATTGAGTTCGATCTTGAGGGCGGCAACAAGGGTATTGTTCGTCCTTCCGGCACCGAGCCCAAGATTAAGCTGTACATCTTCGCTAAGGGCGCGGATGCCGCCGAGGCAGATGCAGCACTTGACGCGATTGAGGAGTCCGGTCGCAAGCTGCTGGCCTAAGGCTTTGAAAGCCTATTTCTATAGATAAACAGAGGAGGGGATCTCGGAAACGAGGTCCCCTCTTTATTACTGGCAAATACAGCTGAGAATCCCAAACTGTGTAGGAAATGTGTACGACCAGATTCCCGCCCCCGGGGCCCCTCCGGTCTGGCAATATATCTCCTTGCCGCGCGGCCCGGTGGAACCGGATCAGCCGCGGGGCGTGCACCTTGAGAACCGGATACTGCGAGGATGGACACACCAGATGTGTCGCATCCGGGCAGACATCGAACCATTTGAAATGGTCTAACTTGGATTTGTTTTTCGCAAGGCCGCCGAGAGG
>NZ_JBDMSL010000049.1:0-2231 GCF_039758965.1 Collinsella aerofaciens
GGGGCCGCGGGGGCGTTCAGCTAACTGCGGGAACGGCCTATCCGCTCAAAGTGTTCGGCTGAGATCGGAAATCAACCTTTGCTATCGAAGTTCATTCATCGTCCATGTACATGAGCGGAACAGCGGAAACCGTTCGCTATGCTCCTGACCGTGCCAAAGAATTACTCGAAACGGGACCACGAGAGTACGATCGTTTGCCGGATAGCCGCCACTACGACGGATATCCTTGATAGTAAGCGCTAGAATGATTTTGCTCTTATGGAGCTCAGCCCCGGCTGGTAAACCTGACGTTCGGCGCGGTGTACGTGGACGCGCCTGGAGAGCTTGACCTCAAGTACGTTCAAGCCTAGGGGCCTAAGCCCCCCGCGCTCAAGCCTAGGCTTGAGAGAGCAGACTGGCAGGCAGCAACCGGGATATAAACGATTTAGGGGGAGTACTGGCGTACTCCCCTATTTTTTACTGAGTAGCCGAAAAAACGAGGCAACGAGAGGCGATTTAAGGTGCCTGAAAACAGGTACCCCTAGCGGGTATCCAAGTAGGTCTTTTTGGGGTCGTATTCGCGATTGTGTTAAGCCGTTTACCTGGGCGTTTGGTTTCGAATGGGCGTTTTGGCTATTTTTGCGGTGCGGTTGCCGCTGCGGCAAGACCGGAGCAGAATTATGGAATAGCCCTACGCTCGGCAATGTATCTACAAACCCTGAGCGAAGGGAGTGTCGCATATGCATGCAGCGGCAATTAACCTTCGGGGGGGGGTATCTCCTAGAGGTACTCTTCTCCGAGGGCAATCAATCATCGAGTACGTCCTGATCATCGCCGTCGTCGGCCTTGTGATCGTGCTCGCGGGGCCCGGCGTAGCGGGCGCCATCCGAAACCAGTTCAACCTGGTGGGCAACACGGTGAACAGCGGGACGACAGGCGGCACCGAGGGAGGCGGCGCGTCCGGCGGAGGCTCCACAGGGGCCGATTCCGCAACCGTCCAGGCGGCCGTTGCCGAGGATGCGAAGGACTGGACGCTCGGTGAGCAGAAGGCTGTCGCCGAGGACATCGCGGCGAAGGGCGAGGCGTCGCCGGCGTATGCCAAGGCCGAGGCTGCTATGGACGCGGGGACGAAGTTCTCCGTCAAGCTGACGAATGGCAAGACGCTCGAGTACCGCATCATCGGTATCAACCATGATGACACGGCCGACGGATCGGGTAAGGCTGGTCTCACGTTCGAGGTGACCAACGACGGCCTGGGCACTCAGCGCATGAACGCTACGGATACAATCGTAGGCGGCTGGGAGAAATCCGAGCTGCGCGGACGCCTCAACTCCGGCGACCTCTGGGCGCTCCTGCCGGCCGAAGTCCAGTCCAAGGCGAAAGCCGTCACGAAGATGACCGATAACAAGGGCGGCGGCAGTGCCGGCATCCCCTCGGCCACGACTGATAAGTTCTTCCTGCTCTCGACGACCGAAGTCTACGGTGACCTCCAGTCTGACGGCGTCCAGTACGAGTACTACAAGTCCAAGGGCGTGACGGAGTCGAACTGGTCCGGAGCTTCGTTGAGCCACCATCATTGGACTCGCTCCGTGGATCCGAACTATTCCCTGGGCTTCCGCATTATCAATTACGACGGCACCTTGGGCGGCAACGGCGCGTCGAACGCCTACGATGTGTTCCCCGCTTTCTCCTTCTAGCTTGTCTTCTAGCATGTCTGCCGAAGGCCCGCGCAACCCTGCGCGGGCCTTTCTTTTGGCGGTTACTCGTACATTTTAGGTTCGTGGCACAGGAAGTCGGTTTGAGGAGAAACGGGGTCATGCAGCGGCTCTCAGAGCGCCTGCTGCGCTCCCATATCGTTGCCGCTGCGACGTCCTCGTATAGAGCTCATCCCGCTTGGCGTTTCGTTGCAACAGCTCACTTGTCCACCGATCAAGTGAACTACTGGAATAAATACAGCGACACGCTTGTTCGTTACAGTGGCTATATCGGTGTAAATCGCCGCGATAAATACCGCCCGTTCTCGGCGTGTACCTGCTGCGCGTATGTAGAATCACATCGCGTTAATAAATCGGCTCAAGCGTGTGCAAAACGCGCAAGTAGCCGCAAAAGGTGATTATCGCGTAGGTAGATTTTTGGCACCCTGTTGCTTAACCAAAATTAAGCAATTGCTTAAAACAAGACGATATGAGAAAGCCATTTGGGCCGCCTCCCCCGCGGCGCAGCTTCTTTCCGCGGGCTCGGGATGCCACAAT
>NZ_JBDMSL010000050.1:0-2210 GCF_039758965.1 Collinsella aerofaciens
CAACGCGGATGTGCCGCTTTCGGCGCCTAGGCGCCCTCCTCCTTCCCGTCCTCACCGCCGATGGACACGTCCTTCAGGCGGTACGACCGGCCCGTTATCTTGATCATCGCGCAGTGGTGGCACAGCCTGTCGGCGACCGCCGAGGCCGTGACGTTGCTGCCGAACACGTCGCCCCACCTGCCGACCGGCACGTTGGTCGTGACGATCGTCGACCGCTTGAGCGCATAGCGCCTGTTCACCAGCTGGAACAGCAGGTCGGCGCCCTCCTTCCCGATATCGAGGTAGCCCAGCTCGTCTATTATCAGCAGGCTGCAGTGCTCGTAGAACCGCATCCTGCGCGCCAGCGCCTCCTTCGCCGAGGCGTGCTTTAGGTCCTCGACCAGCCTCGAGCAGTCGGCGAAGTACACCTGCTTGCGGGCCATCACCGCCTCGTGGCCTATGGCTATCGACAGGTGGGTCTTGCCGACGCCCGGGCTGCCGACGAGCACGACGTTGTCGCCGCGGTCGACGAACTCGAGCGTGGCCAGCTGCTCGACCAGCCCGCGGGGCACACTCGGCTGGAAACCCCAGTCGAAGTCGGCCAGCGTCTTTATGTAGGGGAAGTTGGCCATCCTCGTGCGGCGCTCGTCGTCGGCGCGCCGCTTGAGGGCTATCTGGGCGTCGGTGAGCTCGAGCATGGCGTCGACCAGGCTCTTCCTCCCGTCGGCGACGAGCCTGACGTACTCGGGCACCGACGACGCCATGCCCTCGAGCCCCAGCTCCTCGAGATTGGCAGCCAGGCGGTTGAGCGGGCTGGCCTGCACGGCGGCGCTCACAGCGAGCCCCCTATCGAGTCGAGCAGCCCGAGGTTGGCGGCGGCCGCCGCCTCGATGTCGCCGGCGGCGTCGCCGAACCAGCGCTTCCCGGCCATGGCCTCGGCGTAGTGCGCCGGGTCGTAGGCCGGCCCGCCCGCCACGTGCGTCGCCACCAGCTCGCCGCCGACGTAGCAGTCCATCGCGCCGCCGGGCATGCAGACGATGCGGGCGGGCCTGCCGATGCAGCGCCTGGGCACCGACATGGGCTCGCCGTGCGCGCTGACCAGCATCGTGGCCGGCACCCTGGCCACGCGCACCACGTCGCCCATCGCCTCCTCGAGGGCGCGGAGGTTGCCGACGGGCAGCAGCGCGTCCTTCTCCTCCATGAACAGCGCGGAGGGCGGCAGCCCCGTGGTCTCGTTGGGCTCGGAGTTGCTGGCGTCCTCGATCCGCGCGATGATCTCGTCGATGTCGTCCCAGCCGTCGAAGTCGCCCTGGTAGGCCGCGAGCCGCGACAGGAAGCGGTTCGACGACTCGACCTTGCCCTTGGTCTGGGGGCTGCGCGGGCGGCACAGCTTCAGCTCGAAGCCGGCGGCCTTGGCGAACTCGTATGCGCGCTGGACCTTGAGGCGCCTGCCGCCCTTGACCGTCACCAGGGCGGACATGTTGTCCGTGACCCACTCGCGGGGCACGCCGCCGAGCCTCGCGATCGTGGCGTACATGCATCTGACCAGGTCGTCGGTCGTCCTGGTCCCCGACCGGATGAATATGTGCCTGCGGGAATGGCCCAGCGTCGCCGCGAACACGTTGAACTCGAACAGCTCGCCGTCGCGGTTCGCCATCCTGACCGACTCCTTCCAGTCGAACTGCAGCTGCAGCCCGGGCGGCGTCTCGAAGCGCGGGTGCGGTTCCGGGCCGGCGGAGGCCCCGACGGCGATGCCGTTCTTGCGCATGAACTGGGTGAAGGCGTTGTAGCCGGCCAGGTTCTCGCCGGGATACCTGTGCAGCAGCCACTCGTGGATGCCCTTCTTGGTGACCCCCGGCAGCTGCGCCTTGGCGGCCACCTCCTCGATGTGCGCGTCGAAGGAGCCCGCCCTGTCGGCGCGCCCGTCGCGGGGCCGGCCGCCCTCGGCCCTCCAGTACGCCGCCACGGTGTGCCTGTCCTTGCCGTAGCGCTTCGCTATGTCGCTGAAGTTGGGCTTTATGCCCGCTTCCCTGTACATGTCCAACTCTCCGATCAGGTTCTTCTCCGCCACGGCCGCTCCTCCCGAAAGCATCGTTCGCTTGTCGGTCGAAGCGTAAGCCCCGGCGTTGGTGGAAATGGTGAAAATGCGTTGGCGCGATTGGGGAAATTGCGTTGGCGGAATCGGCTAAAGTGCGATGGCGAAATTGGTTGTTTTTACAGTAGCGCTAACA
>NZ_JBDMSL010000051.1:0-2100 GCF_039758965.1 Collinsella aerofaciens
CGTGGAAAAGATCAAGTCGTCCTCGCAGACGCTCAAGCAGGAATACCTCGATACATACGAAGGAGGTGAATGACATGATAGGCAAGAGCTATGCAAAGATAGCGATTGTTGGCTTTGTCCTTTGCCTTGCAATGGTGCTATGTGCATCATTTGCGAGGTATAGGTCCGAGCAGTCGTTCATCGATGGCGCTGAAAATGGGTTTGGCATAGACGGGATGTATGTCAACGATGGCGCGACCAGGCCGTCTATGGCGATTCTTGCAGGCGAAGACATGGAATGGCAAATCTGTAATGACGATGGCTCTTGTCTGAGTGGTCGTTTGGCCGCAACGAGCGACCCGAATTCGTTCGATCTTCTCGACGATGATGGAGCGGATTGCGGTTCTGTTCACCTTTCATATGCATCGCGAGACGGGATGGACGGCATTCTCTACGTCTCCCACGAGACCGGCGATTTCAAGATGCGCAGGACTAACCGAGTGCCGGCTTTTATCGAGGAGTGAGAGTTCCCGGCGGCCTGCCGATCAGGCCGCCGGGGTATTGAACCCCGCATTCATCCGTACACACACAGATGAATGCGGGAAGTGTCCGGATGAAGTTGATAATCAAGGAAACAAAGCCGTTCTGCCTTGGACGGCTTTGGCCTGGACTTTAACTACAACATCGCAATCGACACTTATCAGCTCGCGCAACGCGCATGGCCAGATCTCGGACGCTGGTGCATGGAGGACCTTAGAGATTTACTGGACATCCAAAACGACGACGCACACCGCGTGCTCGCCGACTGCGAAGACGAGATGGCTGTCTACAATGCGATCAGAAACGGCGTGAAGTCCGGAGATCTTTCTGTGGAACCGCCGCGCCGTCGCGCGAGCCGACCGGGCAACCCGGGCAATCTGGTCCCGGCTCTCCCGGTCGTATTCCTACGATATCGCCCCTAGATCACCAATGTGTCAGATAAAGAATGATGCAATGGTTATGATCACGCCTACGGCAGATGCAACGACTGCGCCCTTTTTCCTCTCCTTTAGTCCGATGATTAGGGTTGCCGTAAAGTAAAGGGCGGAAATGCAGTCTATGGCAAGCAAAACGAGTTCCTTGGGCGGTTTCAGCAAAAGGTCGCTAGCAAAGAGTAATGCGAGCAGGGCAAAGCCGATTGTGACCAAGAATCTCGATTGATTTTGCGACAGCATGGCAACTGCCTTTCAGAACAGGCAAGTGAAAAGTCGGTACGATGTCATTGCGGTTGCAAACAAGCCGCCGCCAGGACCGGTTGTCACGAGACCGGCGATAACGCATTTTCTCGGTTTCCAGCTCATGACAGACCCCTCTCTCATGGTGCAACGTATACATTATGAGATATACACATTTTGTCCTATAAGCCCCAAGGATGACGATTCCAATACGGACGACGACACCAAAACCGGCATCGACGGCTCCATGGACGATTCGGATTCCAAATAGGCCCTGTTAGTTGAGCCACTTCTTTGCCGGTGTCGTATACGAGACCGCTATACCCGCGGCAATTGCCATCAGGCAGCTCGCGATGAATCCGAACTCATACTTCAAAACGTTTGTTGCGGTCAGGGCGATAATCAACACTGTCAGAATTTGCAGAATTATCGTAATTGCGAAGAGATTGATTCCTTGTTTGGCCGAAGTCGCTGAATGAGTTTGGCTTCGTTGATTCAGGTTGAGGCAGACAAGGAAAGCGACCAGTTCGCTTGATAAGGGGCCGACTACATAGAAAAAGATTGCGTCAATGAAGCCAATAGTGTTGTAAGTGTTGTAAGTTGTTTCGCCGGAAAACACAGCGTATAAAGCATATCCAAATCTTGGCTGATTCATGTATGAGTCCGAAAAGACGAAGAGCGTCAATATTGCTACTACCAGTAGTGCATTCAGGGCAAATCGTTTGCTTTTCATCGATCGCTCCTTCCGGGTGAACTCTATTATGTAATTATAAAGCAGTCATTTGTTATTCAAAGAATTTGACTGTCCTAAATAACATGCACTTTCGCTGCCTTGATTATCAACTTCATCCGAACACCTCCCACATTCATCCGCACATGTGCGGATGAATGTGGGAACCCGATACCC
>NZ_JBDMSL010000052.1:0-1861 GCF_039758965.1 Collinsella aerofaciens
TAAAGCCGTTTGTCTCCACCCGCGTAGCGGGTGGTTTAAAGCTGGCCGCTGCGCGGCCAGCGGACTAAAGTCTTGAATAAAATAAAAAAGGTGGCCGGATAACCCGACCACCCTTGCACATCCTTTGGATGTCGCAGTCTACTTGCGGACGACCTTAACGATGGCGTCACCAGCAGCGACGGCAGACTCGGCCTCGACGGTAAGCTCGACGTCGGCGAACTCAGCGGTGTTGGACACAGCCACGACGACGCAGTCCTTGTAACCGGCAGCAGCGATCTTGGTGCGGTCGATCTTGAGGATGGGCTGGCCGGCCTTCACAACGTCGTCGGCCTTGACGAAGCCCTCGAAGCCGTCACCGTTCATGTTGACGGTATCGACGCCAACGTGCACCAGAACCTCGATGCCGCTATCGGACTGCAGACCCACGGCGTGACCCATGGTGACGGTCACCTTACCGTCGCAGGGAGCGTAGACCAGATCGTCCTCGGGCCACACGGCACAGCCCTTGCCCAGAACCTCGCCACCAAAGACGGGATCGGGCACGTCGGCCATCTTGATGACCTTGCCCTTGACGGGCGAGCACAGCACGTCGGCGCCAGCAGAAGCAGAGATGGAGGCCGGAGCAGCGGCAGCCGCGGGCTCAGCCTTCTTCTTGAACATGTCAAACAGACCCATACGTTTTCTCCTCTTGATTAAGCGCAACGTTGTGCGCATGCCTACGGTAATTATAGTGCCAAATGGTTCAAATGCTAAGGTGGAGACTCGAATCGCGAGCCCTTCCCGGTAGTGCTCGTGGGACGAGCATCTCCTTTGCATCGCGGGTCGATAAGCCGAGCATCGCCTGCGCAGATTATGGAGCGCATGGAGGGGCTCTACCAGACCACGCTGGCCGAAACGCAGGAGCTGCTCGACCCCACGAAGCTCGACCACGCCGCCAAGCTTATCGCGAACGCCCGACAGGTCGACATCTACACGGGCTCGCACAACCTCTATCCAGCGGGAATGTTTCGCGATCGCCTGCTCTCCGCCGGTAAAAGCGCGACGTGCTACGACGGTGCCGAGGCCCAGGTGCGAGCGGCGCTCGCCTCGGGCACCGACCATGCGGCAATCGTTATCTCCTACAGCGGCCTTGCCCCAAACCTCAAGGACATCTTGCCGATCCTCAGCAGTCGGCATGTCCCGGTCATCGTCATCGGCACGCCTTATTGCGCGCGCCTGCATCCCGGTTTTACCGCCTACCTTACGGTGAGTGACCACGGGAGCATGACGCATCGCATCACGCAGTTCGCCAGCCACATCGCCGTGCAATACGTGCTCGATTCGCTCTACAGCAGCTACTTCGCCAAAGACTACGCCCGCTGTGCCGAATTCCTAGAGCGCTCATTCCCCTACACCCGCCTCCCCGGGCTCAAGTAGTCATTTAAGAACGTCCCAAATGACTAACGGCCGACCTAATAACGACTTCTCGTCATTAGGTCGGCCTTTTCAGCTCTAATAACTATTTATTCCGTAAACTCGTTATTAGAATCTGACGCAGAAGGCCGGGCTCACATGTGGCACCATGGCGGAAAGCAGCTTGTCCCTGCGCCAACCGAATGAGCGTGGATTTTCGGACGCCTATCTAACGAGCGTGGATAATCTCCCACTTTGAGCCCGCACACAGGCCAAAAACGGGAGATTAACCACGCTCATTTCTGACTAGTCATTGGGGACGTTCTTAAACGACTGGTCAAACAAGAACGTCCCCAATGACTAGTCCGGCAACGCCGATGCCTTGGCAACGACAGACACTATGACCCAATCCGAGGGCACTAAAAAGATAGGAGCCCCCGCTCGTGACCGCGGGTCGGGGCTGCGACAA
>NZ_JBDMSL010000053.1:0-1797 GCF_039758965.1 Collinsella aerofaciens
CTCGTATGACCTCGGTACGGAATCCTGAAGCTCCAGAAAGGAGGTGTTCCAGCCGCACCTTCCGGTACGGCTACCTTGTTACGACTTAGCCCCAGTCACCAGTTTTACCCTAGGCCGATCCTCGCGGTTACGGACTTCAGGTACCCCCGGCTCCCATGGCTTGACGGGCGGTGTGTACAAGGCCCGGGAACGTATTCACCGCGCCATGGCTGATGCGCGATTACTAGCGAATCCAGCTTCACGGAGTCGGGTTGCAGACTCCGATCCGAACTGAGACGTGGTTTGGGGATTCGCTCCCTGTCGCCAGGTGGCCTCCCTTTGTCCACGCCATTGTAACACGTGTGTCGCCCCGGATGTAAGGGCCGTGCTGATTTGACGTCATCCCCGCCTTCCTCGCAGCTTACGCTGGCAGTCCCACCAGAGTCCTCAGCTTTACCTGTTAGTAACTAGTGGCAAGGGTTGCGCTCGTTATGGCACTTAAGCCGACACCTCACGGCACGAGCTGACGACAACCATGCAGCACCTCGCAAACGGCTATTGCTAGAAAAGGTGTTTCCACCTCGGTCCGAATGCGTTCAAACCCGGGTAAGGTTCCTCGCGTATCATCGAATTAAACCACATGTTCCTCCGCTTGTGCGGGCCCCCGTCAATTCCTTTGAGTTTCACCGTTGCCGGCGTACTCCCCAGGTGGATCACTTAACGCTTTCGCTGTGCCGCTTACAGTGTATCGCAAACAGCTAGTGATCATCGTTTACTGCGTGGACTACCAGGGTATCTAATCCTGTTTGATCCCCACGCTTTCGTGCATCAGCGTCAGTCATGGCTTGGCAGGCTGCCTTCGCAATCGGGGTTCTGCGTGATATCTATGCATTTCACCGCTACACCACGCATTCCGCCTGCCTCAAACATACTCAAGCCCCCCAGTTTCAACGGCAATTCTATGGTTGAGCCACAGACTTTCACCGCTGACTTAAAAGGCCGCCTACGCACCCTTTAAACCCAATAAATCCGGATAACGCTCGGATCCTCCGTATTACCGCGGCTGCTGGCACGGAGTTAGCCGATCCTTATTCATAAGGTACATACAAAACGGGACACGTCCCGCACTTTATTCCCTTATAAAAGAGGTTTACGATCCATAGAACCTTCATCCCTCACGCGACTTGGCTGGTTCAGCCTCTCGGCCATTGACCAATATTCCTCACTGCTGCCTCCCGTAGGAGTTTGGACCGTGTCTCAGTTCCAATGTGGGGGACCTTCCTCTCAGAACCCCTATCCATCGAAGGTTTGGTGAGCCGTTACCTCACCAACTGCCTAATGGAACGCATGCCTATCTATCAGCGATGAATCTTTAGCAAATATCCCCATGCGGGGCCCCTGCTTCATGCGGTATTAGTCCGACTTTCGCCGGGTTATCCCCCTCTGATAGGTAAGTTGCATACGCGTTACTCACCCGTGCGCCGGTCGCCACCCGGTATTGCTACCTGTGCTGCCCCTCGACTTGCATGTGTTAAGCCTGTCGCTAGCGTTCATCCTGAGCCAGGATCAAACTCTTCGTTGTTTAAATTGTTTTTATATCCTCGCTCCGGAATCCGTTATTGTAGTCCAAAGTCATACTTCTTGACGGTATCAATCCGGAAAATTAATTTTCCTATACTTGTACTACTTGTTGAATTATGTAAATCTCTCAAAGAACCCTCTCGCTATCGTTTCTCGATTGCGGCCGCAAAGGTAAGGACTTTTTCTTAACCTCCAAATTTTTCGGTGAAAAATTTTCAAGTTTTTTTTCTCAATCCG
>NZ_JBDMSL010000054.1:0-1662 GCF_039758965.1 Collinsella aerofaciens
TTTAATATGAGAAAGCCATTGTCAATAGGCGTGTTTGTTCGAGCCCGGTTTTAAACCGGGCTTTTTCGTTTCCCGTCGGGAGGGCCCGCGCACGCTGCACGTTTAGTCGACGCTTGCCTGGCAAGCTAATATCCGCGGGCTCTTGCGGGCGCGCTGCCGGCGGTCAGCCCGGTATGTCCGCGCACCCCACCGCATTTCGATTCTCCGTCCGGCGCGCTCGTCCGAAACCAGTCTTGTTCACGGGCGCGGCCCTTGGGCTGCCCAAAAAGGGCTCGTGAACGCGCGCCGGCGATGCGTCGAGGCGCGGGCCCTCCCGGCGGGAGGCTTGTTGTCCGACGGGGTCAGCCGAGGGTCCCCTCCGCCCGGCGCCCGATCTCCCAGACCCAGCAGGCGAGCTCGCGCGCGACGGCGGCGTTTGCCTTGCACGAGCTCTTGCCCGCCGCCGCCAGCGCCTCGCGGCGGCGGCAGAGCCTGGCGGTGCAGGCGTCGGCGCGCGCCCGGATCGCCGCGGGGACGTCCGCGCCGGGTGCCGGGGCCTTCGGGCGGGGCGTGCACGTCAGGTAGTGCCACGCCGACTCCACCAGTGCCGTCCTGGCGAGCCGGTTGCCCGTCTTGGTTATCCCGCCGCGCCGCTCGGTCTCGCCGCTCGAGCGCTCCGACGGGACCAGCCCGCACCAGCTCGCGAAGGCCGGGGCCGTCCGGAACCTCGTGAAGGAGCCCGCCTCGGCTGCGAGCCTGAAGGCCGTCAGGGTGTCGATTCCCTTGATGCAGGAGAGCGCCTCGACGGCCGGGCGCCACCGGTCGGTCCGGGCGAGGGCGAACACCTTCTTCTCGAGCTGCCGGCGGTCCGACTCCGCGCACCTCGCGGCCGTGACGTAGTACTCGAGCACGTCGCGCTGGGGCCCCTCGAGCCTGATCCCGGATATCCACCTCCAGTGGGCGCGCGTCCAGGACCCCTTCCTCGTCCCGTCGGCGTTGCGCTCGTCCCAGACGTGGCCCAGCCTGATCAGGAACATGTTGAGTCGCTGCCTGGCGCGGCGGTACTCCGCCGTGGCGTCGTCGAGGGCGCGGTCGAGGTCCCGGGCGGCCTCGACGGCCGCATCGGGCAGCGGGACCTCCACGATGTTGTGGGTGGCGAGCATGCGGGCGATGAACTCGGCGTCGCGCCGGTCGTTCTTGCGGCGCGCGTCCGCCGCCGGCCTCTGCATCTTGGAGACGGCGGCCACGGCGCAGTCGAGGCCGAGCGCGCGCAGCTCGCGCGCCATGTGGAAGCCGGTGGGGCCACTCTCGTAGCAGGCCCTGGGCTCCTCGAACCCGAGGGCCCACTCCGCGATCTCGGCGGCGTCCGTCCCGAAGTCACGGTGCACCACCTCGCCGGTGAAGGGGTTGAACGCCGCGGCGGCGACCGATCGCGCGTGGACGTCCAGGCCGATGGAGGTAACATGGGGCATGGGAAGCCTCCTCCCCGCAGGTGCGGTAAGGGCTACCGCACGGGCCGATACTCAAAGCCCATTGTGGCATCCCGAGCCCGCGGAAAGAAGCTGCGCCGCGGGGGAGGCGGCCCAAATGGCTTTCTCATATCGTCTTAATATGAGAAAGCCATTGTCAATAGGCGTGTTTGTTCGAGCCCGGTTTTAAACCGGGCTTTTTCGTTTCCCGTCG
>NZ_JBDMSL010000055.1:0-1638 GCF_039758965.1 Collinsella aerofaciens
CCTTGATTATCAACTTCATCCGAACACCTCCCACATTCATCCGCACATGTGCGGATGAATGTGGGAACCCGATACCCTGAGGGCCGGACCGGCCGGCCCCGGGAGATCGGAGGACGGCATGTCCGGAAAGAGGAAGAAGGGTTCCGAGAAGGCGGTCCCGAGGGCCTACGGAAGGCTCACGAGGCACGAGCGGGACACGGTCCAGAGGATGCTGGAGCGCAGGGCCTCGTGCAGGGAGATCGCGAGGGAGCTGGGCAGGTCGCCCTCGACGGTGAGCGCCGAGGTGGCGTCGCACAGGTTCGTGACGGCGCCGAAGTCCAGGCGCGGCGAGCGCGTGGACGCCTCCGCCGACCTGTCGGCGGCCTGCCCGCGCCTGGCGGCGTGGCCGCGATGCTGCAACGGCTGCGGCCGGTACCGCGCGATCGGCTGCAAGCGCCGCCCCCACATCTTCTACGAGGCCCGGGCCGCGCAGCTGTGCGCCGACTCGGTCCTCGTCTCGTCCAGGCGCGGGATAGACGCCGACGAGCCCGCCGCGGCCGAGGCGCTCGCCCACATTCGCGACGGCCTGCGCCGCGGCCTGTCGCCCGAGCAGCTGTCGGCCCGGAACGGCGGGCCCGTGGACCTGTCGCCCTCGACGATCTACCGCTGGGTCTCGGCGGGCTACGACGGCATGACCAACATGGAGCTCAGGCGCAAGGTCGGCTACAGGCCGAGGAAGCGCGCCGCCGGCCGGGCGGCCACGCGCCACTCCGCCCGCAGGTCGCATGCCGCGTTCCTCGCCCTCGGGGAGGACGCGTGCGCCGCGGCCTGGGAGATGGACACCGTCGAGGGCGCCCGGGAGGACTCCGCCTGCCTGCTCACGCTGCTGCACCGCCCCAGCAGGCTGCAGCTCGCGCTGCCGCTGGCGGAGAAGACCGCCGGGCGCGTCGCGGCCGCCCTGGGCGATATCAGGGAGGTCCTCGGCGCCGACGGCATGGGCAGGGTCTTCCGCGCCGTGCTCACCGACAACGGCACGGAGTTCTCCGACGAGCGGGCGATCGCGGACCTCGTCGGCGAGGGGCCGGGCGAGACGAGGCTGTTCTACTGCGACCCGAGGCGCAGCGACCAGAAGGGCGCCTGCGAGCGAAACCACGTCGAGATAAGGAAGCTGCTGCCCAAGGGCTCCGGACTCAGGTTCGACCGGCTCGCCCCGGCGGACCTGGCGCTGGCCATGTCGCACGTGAACTCCGAGCCCCGCGGCGCGCTCGGCTTCTCGACGCCCGCCAGGGCCTTCAGGGCGATGCTCGGGGAGGACGCGGCGGCGCTGCTGGACGCCTACGGCGTGGAGGACGTGGCGCTCGGCGATCTCGACCTGACGCCGGGGCTCATCGAGAGGGCGCGCGCCGAGAGGGGCGATGCCCCGCTGGCCTAGGCTAGAAGGAAAAACGGAATAGACGGACCGACCGTCCGGCTGAGTCTGGGAAGAGGTGCCGGGCGGCGGGCGGAGCATGGCCACCGGACCTATCGAAACACATCTCCACCGTTCCTTCAACTGGGAAAACGGCGCCCCCGGACCCCAGGAGGGGCCGCGGGGGCGTTCAGCTAACTGCGGGAACGGCCTATCCGCTCAAAGTGTTCGGCTGAGATCGGAAATCAACC
>NZ_JBDMSL010000056.1:0-1342 GCF_039758965.1 Collinsella aerofaciens
TTCCTTCCCTTCATCCCCTTCCTTCTCTCGTCGATACTCGTGCTCGGCGCCACAAGGCCCGGGACCCTGGCGGCAAAGGCGCCCGTGCCCAAATTCCGGCGCCTTATCCAGATCGTGTTTTCGATAATTGGCGCGGGGACCGCGATGCTCCTCGCCTGCCTTGCGCCCGGGAGTATTTACGCCTTGGCCCTAAACGGCTTCGGGCAGATCGGGTACCCGATCGCCTTCTTCCATGACGGCGCGCTCACTACCACGACCGCGGGAAACGTCTTCACGACCATACTTCTCGCGCTGCTCGCGGGCGGAACCTTGATATCCGTTTGCTCCGCCGTCCTATCGACCGCAACGAGGCGCGTCCTCGCGGGCCCCCTTACCTCCGCGCTGCTTGTCGCGGCCCCGGCATTCCCGTTATTGTCCGATTCGGCACTGGGGCATAATGCCGCGCTCGAGCTCCTGCCGCTGGCCGTGTTCTCGCCTATCGAGGCAACGGGTTACGTAGGATGCTTCCCGACAGAATTCATTGGCTCCGGTTCGGGCGGCGCATCGATGCTTGCCGTGGCCCTGGCATACGTCGCGGTCCTTTTCGCGGTCGGCGCCGTTGCGACACGTTCGCCCAAACAGGCTGGACCCGCTAAAAAGCACCATGGGCTCGAGCTTCTGGACGCGAGCGTGGGATACGGGAGCACGACGATACTTTCGATCGGGTCGCTTTTCCTGAGCCCGGGAACGGCGGCGGGCCTCGTTGCTCCCAACGGCTCGGGGAAAACCACCCTTCTTGAAGCGCTGTCGGGCCAATTTCCCACCCGCATCCGCTCGGGAAGCCTGGCGGCAGACGGAATCAGCCAACGTCGATCAGCCGAATTTGCAGAACTCGTCTACCTGAGCTCTTCAGGCGGCACGGATCTCTATCCCACGCTATCGGCCATCGAGCACCTTGCTTTCGTTAGGGAGGCGTGGAAATCGGCCGCCGACATCGACTCGCTCTGCGACTCCCTCGGAATCTCCCCATATCTCGACAAGCCGACCCGTAAACTCTCGACAGGAATGAAGCAGCAGGTAAAGCTTGCCATGGCGATAGCGACCGATTGCCCGTACCTCATCCTCGATGAACCGCTGAACGGCCTCGATCCGGGAAAACGGAAAACCTCCTGCGACGCGATGCGCAGCGAGGTGGCGCGGGGACGAAGCGTGCTCATCTCAAGCCATCTGCTCGACGACCTGGCAGACCTCACCAACTCGTTCTACTTCATCGAAGCCGGCACGCTCGTGGAAAAGATCAAGTCGTCCTCGCAGACGCTCAAGCAGGAATACCTCGATACATACGAAGGAGGTGAATGACATG
>NZ_JBDMSL010000058.1:0-1293 GCF_039758965.1 Collinsella aerofaciens
TGTTGATGTTCACTAAGAAGTGGTCCGAGTGATCACCGGGAAATGAGCACCGTGAGCACGAAAAATTGAGCAGTTTAAGCAAGAGGGCCGCGCCCCGGGGACCGGGGGCGCGACCCTCGCCGTATGGTTTCCCCGGGCGGTTACTTTGGCGAGCCCGCCCGGGAAGGATGGAGGAGATGACCGTGCCCCTGGACACAGTGAATGATATACGGTCGATGGATGCCGCCGGGCGCTCGAGGTCCGAGATCGCCCGAATGCTCCACGTGAGCCGGAACACCCTGGCGAAGTACGCCGACATGGAGGACATGTCGCCCGCCGCGCCGATGCCCCGGAGGAGGGGCAGGCCCGCGCTCGAGGGCAACGAGGAATGGGTCGCGGGCGTTCTCGAGGCCGACCTCGGGGCCCCGAGGAAGCAGCGCCACACCGCCAGGCGGATCTACGACAGGCTCGTCGCCGAGCGCGGCTACGGCGGCTCTTACTCCACCGTGCAGAGGTTCGTCCGCGAGCTCAGGCTCGCCCGGGCGGCGGCGGGCGGAGAGGGGTACCTCGAGCTCGAGTGGGCGCCCGGCACCTGCCAGGTCGATTTCGGGAACTTCCGCGCCGCGGTCGGCGGGAGGACCCTCGACCTCAAGCTGCTGGTCGCGACGCTTCCGCACTCGAACGACCGGCAGTGCGTCGCCCTCATGTCGCAGAGGTCGGAGTGCCTGTGCGCCGGGCCGCTCGAGATCTTCCGCCGCTGGGGCCGCGCCCCGGCGGCGATGGTGCTCGACAACGCCACCGAGGCGGGCAGGATGGTGCGCGGCGAGGTCACGGAATCGAGGCTGTTCTCGCAGTTCAGGGCCCACTACCGCTTCGAGAGCCGGTACTGCAACCCCTATTCGGGAAACGAGAAGGGCTCCGTCGAGAACGCCGTGGGGTTCCTCCGGCGCAACCTCCTCGTCCCCGTGCCGGCGTTCGGCGCGCTCCCCGAGCTCAACGCGTTCCTCGCCGAGGGGTGCGCGGGGGTCAACGCGGCGGCGCGCTGCCGCGACGGCAGGCCGCACGGGGAGGCCTACCGGGAGGACCTCGCCGCCATGCGCGCCCTTCCCGGCGTGGAGTTCGACGCGGTGAGGTGGGTCACCGCCCGCGCCGACAAGCGCGGCTACGTCGAGGCCGACGGGCGCGAGTACGTCGCCGGGCCCGCCTGGCACGGGCGGAGCCTGCTCGTCGGCATGCGCGCGTCGACGGTGGAGATCCTCGCCGACCGCGGCCGCCGGGTCGCCGTCCTCCCCAGGGCCTTCGGGGAGGGCCCCG
>NZ_JBDMSL010000059.1:0-1248 GCF_039758965.1 Collinsella aerofaciens
GTTACGGCAATATTGGGGTTGTAGGACCACGTTGTCGCAAGACATTCAGTGAGAAGAATTCTTTGGAAAATGAAACCATAGACGGTGATAGTCCGGTATTCGAAGCTGAACGAAGCGTAGTGGTATCCTGAGTAGCGCGGGACACGAGAAATCTTGCGTGAATCTGCCGGGACCATCCGGTAAGGCTAAATACTCCCGAGAGACCGATAGCGAACCAGTACCGTGAGGGAAAGGTGAAAAGAACCCCGAGCAGGGGAGTGAAATAGACCCTGAACCCGTCTGCCTACAAGCGGTCGGAGCGTCGTAATGACGTGACGGCGTGCCTTTTGCATAATGAACCTACGAGTTACCTTCCCCGGCAAGGTTAAGTACCTAAGGTACGGAGCCGAAGCGAAAGCGAGTCTGAACAGGGCGCCAAGTCGGGGGGGGTAGACGCGAAACCGAGTGATCTACCCTTGGCCAGGTTGAAGGTTGGGTAACACCAACTGGAGGACCGGATGGGTAAGCGTTGAAAAGCTTTCCAATGAGCTGAGGGTAGGGGTGAAAGGCTAATCAAACTCGGAGATAGCTCGTACTCCCCGAAATGCATTTAGGTGCAGCCTCTTTATAGTATATCGTGAGGTAGAGCGACTGATTGGATGCGAGGGCTTCACCGCCTATCAAGTCCAGATAAACTCCGAATGCGCGATATATATTTACAGGGAGTGAGGGCGCGGGTGCTAAGGTCCGTGTCCGAGAGGAGAAGAATCCAGACCACCGGCTAAGGCCCCCAAATGATCGTTAAGTTGAACTAACGAGGTCGGATCGCAGAGACAGCTAGGATGTTGGCTTGGAAGCAGCCATTCATTTAAAGAGTGCGTAACAGCTCACTAGTCGAGCGATCTGGCGTGGATAATAATCGGGCATAAACGATCTGCCGAAGCCGTGGATGTCGCAAGACATGGTAGGGGAGCATTCCATGCGGCGTCGAAGATGAGGGATGACCCTTGTTGGAGCGCATGGAAAAGCAAATGTAGGTATGAGTAACGATAAGGGGGGCGAGAAACCCCCCCGCCGAAAGACCAAGGTTTCCTGATCAACGCTAATCGGATCAGGGTGAGTCGGGACCTAAGGCAAAGCCGAACGGCGCCGCCGATGGAAGAATGGGTTAATATTCCCATACTGCCTCATGGAGTGACGTGGAGACGGAGAAGTGACAGTCCTGCCGGCTGACGGAATAGCCGGTTGAAGGGTGTAGATATTGATTCC
>NZ_JBDMSL010000060.1:0-1212 GCF_039758965.1 Collinsella aerofaciens
TTGTCGCAGCCCCGACCCGCGGTCACGAGCGGGGGCTCCTATCTTTTTAGTGCCCTCGGATTGGGTCATAGTGTCTGTCAAGGTCTATGCCGACAGCTGCTGCAAGAGCACGGAAGAAGATGATTTCCGAAGGACCCTCCACCAAGAACACTCCGCGGCTGAAGAACACCTCCGCAACGATAGGGTTAAGACGATAGCCCAAGTCATCGACTTCCTTTCTGAGCTTGATGCCGGAGCACGTAGGTTTGCCCTCGCTGCCCATCTTTACGAGCGCATCGGAAACAAACCGCTCGACTATTTGAGGCGAATGAGTCGTTAGAAGAACCTGCCCGTCAATACAGCCAGAAAGATACTTAGCCAATGCCCGCTGCTGCTGCGGATGAAGGTGCGCCTCAGGCTCCTCTATGGCGACGATGCTCACCTTTTCAACAGGCTTCTTAATGTTCCTCTGAGAGAGCCAAGTAGAGAAGAACAGCTGGTTGTTCCGGCCTTCACCGCCAAAAGTCAAGGGAACATCATCGGACAGATAGGCGAGTTGAAGGTTGTCAAGAAGCTTGCCCGCGTCCGTGTTTCCAGCCACAAGACGGGCCTCGCGTCCCTCGTTCAAGGCTGACATACTGGCCATCTCATCGTTCACAGTTTTAAGAGCATTGGTTATGTAATGGAGCCCGCTAATTCCGTCGTTCAGCGATTCGAGGCTGCTTTGAATCTCTTTGATCGAAACGTCGTCGTCATGAGCATCGTCGTCGTTTCGCGAATTGCGTGCGGCCTCGAGCAGGGCAGTCTGGCTGCGCTTTAGGAAGCGGGCGGCGTCGCGGGTGCTGTTAACATACTCGAGCACCAGATGCTTGATATAGAAGCGTGACTGCACGGGCTCGATGCCGAGTTTTTCATTTCCGACCAGAAACTTGTAGTCACCTTCTCGGTTGCAGGAATAACCAATAACAGTTCTGCCTTCGGCCAAATTGCCGCCGAATGTGCTGATCAGGCAATCCTCACGGACGTCGCATAACGTCGCAGTTATCTCCACTCGATCAGGATTGGTTCTACAGTTGAAATCGGACGTAGTAAGCTCGAAATCCCTAGCGGAGAGGCTGGGATCGAAAAGAATCCTCAAAGCATGCAGGAAGTTTTTTTAGCGTCGGATTATTTTAGCCAAATATAGTCGGCCGAGATTGACCAATCCCGGCCGACCCATTTTAGCCAACACGC
>NZ_JBDMSL010000061.1:0-1119 GCF_039758965.1 Collinsella aerofaciens
AGCATCGGAAGCGCGCACGCTTTTTGAGCGGCTAGCCCTCCTGCATGAGGGCATGGCGGACGCGGTAGGACTCGCCGCGGAACTGGACGAGCCTCCCGTGGTGGACGATGCGGTCGATCACGGCGGCGGCCATCTGGTCGTCCCCGAACACCGACCCCCACCTGCTGAACTCCAGGTTCGTGGTGATCACCACCGACTGCCTCTCGTATGCGTCGGCGAAGACCTGGAAGAGCAGCCTCGCCCCGTCCGCGTCGAGCGGGAGAAACCCGAGCTCGTCGATGACGAGCAGGCGGGCCTTGCCGATGAGCGCGGCCTCCCGGTCGAGCCTCCCGTCGTCGCGGGCGCGCCTCAGTCGCATCACGAGCGAGGACGCCGTGAAGAAGCGCGCCTCGAGCCTCCTCTCGCACGCCAGCGCGCAGAGGGCCGACGCCATGTGCGTCTTGCCGGTGCCGACGTCGCCCATGAGCACGAGGTCCTCCCTGCGCCCGACGAAGTCGAGCGCGAGCAGCGACTCTCGCCCCATGCCCTCCGGCCACGACACGGCCGACCAGTCGTAGCCGTCGAAGGTCTTGGGCGCCGGCAGCGCGCAGCGCCTGAGCAGCGTCGCGCGCTTCGAGGCCTCGCGGCTGGACCTCTACGCCTCGAGGTAGCCCGCCAGGTACTCCACCTGTTTCGGGGTGCCGAGCCTCGACCACTCCTCCAGGACGGCGGTGGTGAGCGAGCACGACCGCCCGGCCTCCACGACCCTGCGGGCCAGCTCCTCGCTAGCTGCCATCGGCGACCGCCCCCTTCAGGAACCCGTCGTAGACCGACAGGTCGGCCCCGCCGGCCCCGCCGCCTCCTCCCGCGATGCGCCTCGCCAGCACGTCGACCGTGGCGTCGTCGGGGACGCGGCCGCCCTCGACGACCCTGAGCGCCGCCTCGCATGCCGCCTCGAAGCCCGAGGACTCGCTCGCCCGGCCGATCGACCTGAGCGTGCGCCTCCTGCCGGCGGAGTCCATCCGGTCGATCCCCTCGACGAGCCCCGGCGGCATGTCGCGCCTGATCGTCGACTCCCCGAAGGCCCTCGGCCTGGCGATGATGGCGGGCACGAGCGAGAGGGGGTTCCGGACCGCGGGG
>NZ_JBDMSL010000062.1:0-1069 GCF_039758965.1 Collinsella aerofaciens
AAGAACGTCCATTACAGTCGAAATTGTCAGCCTGGGACCATCTCGGGCTACGATTGAGGCGCGCCCAGAACGGGCCGCCGACCGGGCGCCCGCGCACGGCCGAACGTCCCTGCCCCCGAGAGGGCCTGTTGGGTGCTGCCGGCGCGGGGCGCGCCGCCCCCGACGGCTGATAGGAAAGTGCCGGGCAGGTGCCGCGGCTGGTAATGTGAGTGCCGAGGGGGAGGCCATCCGGTCGAACGACTACCGGAAGGATACCACCGTGAAAGCGCCATCCACCAGACCCGCGGCCGTGCTCGGCCTGGACGTCGGCAAGTCGTCGCACTGGGCCTGCCTGATCGACCGCGACGGGGAGGTGCTGGCCAGCGCCCCCGTCCGCAACAGGGAGGCCGAGCTCGACGCGCTGTTCGCCTCCGCGCCCGCCGGCACGCTCGTCGTCGTCGACCAGTTCCGCAACATAGGGTCCCTCGCCGTGAGGCGGGCCCGCGCCGCGGGGCTCGGGGTCGCCTACCTGCCCGGGCTCGCCGCCAGCCGCGCCGCGGGCCTGTTCGCCGGCGAGGCCAAGACCGACGAGCGCGACGCCGCGGTGATCGCGCGGACCGCCCTGGGCGTGCCGGACTCCCTGTCGGGGGTCCCGGGCCGCGGCGAGGCCCTCGAGGCCGCCCGCACCCTCTCGTCGCAGCGCGACCACGTCGTCGCCTGCGCGACCAGGGACAAGAACCGCCTGCGCGCGGTGCTGCTCGAGTCCTGCCCGGCCCTCGAGGCCGCGGTCGACCTGTCGGACCGGCGGTGGCTGGAGCTGCTCGCCGGGTTCGGCGGGGCGTGGGGGATCGCCCGCTCCGGGGCCGAGGGCCCGCGGGCCGAGGCCGCCGGGGAGGCCGCGGCCGCCTCCACCGCGCCCCCGCCGGCGCTCGTCGAGGCCGAGAACAGGCAGGTCAGGTTCCTTGCCGCCCGAATATCGGAGGCCCTCGACGAGGCCGGGGCCCTCGAGGCCGAGACGGCGGCGCTGCTCGAGGGCGACGAGACCTACGCGTGCCTGCTCACCGTGCCCGGCATCGGCCCGAGGACCGCA